>JAPVTA010000033.1:0-91117 GCA_047519465.1 Thermodesulfobacteriota bacterium
AACGTCGTCTTCCCATGATCCACATGACCAATCGTCCCGATGTTCACATGCGGCTTGGTCCTCTCAAATTTCGGCTTCGACATCGCTCCATCCCTCCTTTAGGTTTAGGGGTACACTCAGACGGCCCTTTTCAACTGAGAAAGGATCTCCTCACCCACAGAGGCTGGTACCGGGCTATAATGAGCGAACTGCAGAGTAAAGGTTGCTCTTCCCTGAGTGAGGGACCGAAGGTCGGTTGCATATCCGAACATATTCGCTAGGGGAACTTCCCCAACGATCACATTGGTCCCCCCGCGATATTCCACTTTTGTGGTCTTGCCTCTTCTTGAGTTAATGTCGCTGACCACCTGGCCCATAAACTCTTCCGGTGTAATAATTTCGATGGTCATCAAAGGTTCGAGAAGGATGGGGTTGGCTTGACGCGCCCCTCCCTTGAAACCCAAAGAGCCGGCAATCTTGAAAGCTATTTCAGAGGAGTCCACTTCGTGGTACGACCCATCGATCAGGGTCACCTTAATATCCACCATGGGGTAACCTGCAAGTACCCCTTTCTCCATGGCCTCCACCACACCCTTTTCCACAGCGGGAATGTATTCTCTGGGGATGGCTCCTCCTACGATCCGATTGACAAATTCAAAGCCTTTGCCCGGCGTCTGCGGTTCGAGAGTCAACCAGACATGACCGTACTGACCCCTGCCGCCTGACTGACGAACAAACCTGCCCTCCGACTTGATCGCTTTCGTAATCGTTTCCCTGTACGCTACCTGGGGCTCTCCCACGTTAGCCTCTACGCCGAACTCCCTTAACAGCCGATCCACAATAATCTCCAGATGAAGTTCACCCATGCCAGAGAGTATCGTCTGCCCTGTTTCTTCGTCTGTCTTCACTTTGAACGAAGGGTCTTCCAGAGTCAATTTTTGGAGGGAGGTCCCGAGCTTCTCGAGGTCGCCCTTTGTCTTCGGTTCAATCGCAATGGAAATCACGGGGTCGGGAAAATTCATCGATTCAAGAATGATCGGCTGTTTTTCGTTGCAGATCGTATCTCCCGTGGTCGTATACTTGAGGCCTACCGCAGCAAAGATGTCACCCGCCGAGACCTCCTGGATCTCCTCCCGTTTGTTGGCATGCATCTTAACCAGTCGACCAATCCGCTCTCGTTTTCCCTTGACGGGATTGAAGACGGAGTCCCCGGACCTGAGCGATCCCGAATAGATCCGGAAGAAGGTCAGTTGTCCAGTGTAAGGGTCGTTCATAATTTTGAAGGCAAGTGCCGAAAGGGGGTGTCCGTTGTTGGCAGAGAAAGTGAGTTCCTGACCTTTAAGGTCTACCCCTTTTACGGGGGGGATATCCAGGGGGGAGGGGAGATAATCAACGATGGCATCGAGAAGGGGCTGGACACCCTTATTTCGGAAGGCGGCACCGCAAAGCACAGGAATCCCCTTTAATCGGAGGGTCACCTCCCTGACCGCTCTTTTCAACTCCAATTCCGAAATCTCCTTACCTTCGACGAATTTCTCCATCAGAGAATCATCCCCCTCGGCCAGTTTTTCGATTAAATGCTCCCGTTGCTTCAATGCTTCTTTCAAATAAGGGCCCGGGACATCCGAAATCTCAAATTGGGCGCCGAGGCTGTGGGGGTCATAAATAATGGCCTTCAAGGTGATGAGATCGATCACGCCCTGGAAATCGTCTTCCTTTCCGATGGGAAGCTGAATCGGAATGGGTACGGTCTTTAAGCGATCCACCATCATCCGAATACAACCCTCAAAGTCTGCACCCGTCCGGTCCATCTTATTGACGAAGGCAATCCTTGGAATCTGATATTTGTCCGCTTGTCTCCAAACGGTTTCGGATTGAGGCTCTACCCCTCCGACCGAACAGAAAACGGCCACGGCTCCATCCAGAACCCGAAGGGATCGTTCGACTTCGATGGTAAAATCGACGTGGCCCGGGGTGTCGATGATATTGATCCGGTGATCTTTCCAGAAACAGGTGGTGGCAGCAGAGGTGATCGTAATCCCCCTCTCCTTTTCCTGCTCCATCCAATCCATGGTGGCAGAACCCTCATCGACCTCCCCTATTCTGTGGGTGACGCCAGTATAATAAAGAATTCGCTCTGTCGTCGTGGTCTTCCCGGCGTCGATGTGGGCCATGATGCCAATGTTACGTGTTTTTTCCTTCAATGCTACGCTCGACACAATAAACCTCAATTCAATGATGAACTCATTTCAGATTTCAAATTTCAGATCTCAGATTGAAAATTCAATTTGAAATTTGCAATTTACGATTTGAAATTCGGTATTCCAGTCTTCCAACATTCCAGTAGCTTCCCTACCACCGGTAATGGGCGAAAGCCTTGTTGGCTTCGGCCATTTTATGCGTATCCTCTTTCTTTTTAATGGCGGCTCCGCGGTTATTGGCTGCATCGATCAGCTCTGCCGAAAGCTTCTCTTCCATCGTCTTTTCGGATCGCGCTTTTGAAAAGCCAATAATCCACCGAATCGCCAAAGCAACTTTCCTCTCCGGCCTGACTTCCACCGGAACCTGATAAGTAGCCCCTCCCACTCTCCTGGGTCTCACCTCAATGAGGGGCTTCACATTATTCATCGCCTGACCAAAAACCTTCACCGGGTCTGAACGGGTCTTTTCTTTGATGATATCCAGGGCACGATAGAACGTGCCTTCTGCGGAGCTCTTCTTTCCGCGACGCATGATCCCGTTGACAAACTTGGCGATCAGCGTATCGTGATATTTGGGGTCCGGCAATACCCCCCTCTTTTTGACTTCTCTCTTTCTGGGCATAAAAGCTCCTTCTCCCTGGTTGATGGATGGGTATGGAAGAGAAATTTAGCTATTTAGGCTTCTTGGCTCCGTATTTGGAACGGCCCTGTTTACGGTCTTGGACGCCCACGGAATCTAAGGTGCCACGGATGATATGATAACGGACTCCGGGAAGGTCTTTTACCCTTCCGCCTCGGATGAGGACGACGGAGTGTTCCTGGAGGTTATGACCAATCCCTGGAATATAAGTGGTCACCTCAATTCCATTCGTTAATCTCACTCGGGCAACTTTTCGAAGAGCGGAGTTAGGTTTCTTGGGAGTGGTTGTATAGACTCGAATACAAACCCCCCTCTTTTGAGGAGACCCTGTAAGAGCGGGGGCAGAAGTCTTACTCTTGAGGCCTTTTCTCCCTTCTCGAACCAGTTGACTGATTGTAGGCATTACTTACCCTGTTTGAGTGAAAAATAGTTATTTCAATAGGTTAAAAGCCAAAAATTTTCCTGTAGAAAATCAGGGAAAAAACTTTATAAATGTACCAGGTTTTTTTTTATTTGTCAACATTTTTCCTGTCTTTTTTGCGATAACCGTAAAACGCGGGAAATTGAACTCTTTTTTCAGTCTACAGGATTGGTTGAGCAGATGCGGAGGTTTCGCCCGCGAGACGGCACCCTTATCCCACTGAAGTGACTGGTGGAGCAGAGGGGAGTTGAACCCCCGACCTCCAGAGTGCGATTCTGGCGCTCTCCCAACTGAGCTACTGCCCCGTCAAAATAACGTGACACGTGACTCGTGTTCCGTGTCCGAAAATGACAAAAAATAAAATCCCAAGGCAATGCACCTTCATGACAACCCCAAAAGTCTTCGGATCGTGGATTTAAAGGCTGTCAAGTCGGCGCACTTGACGACATACGCATCCGACGCCCACGTGGTGAAGTCCTGTTTGTACTCCCCGTAGGCCGAGCAGAGGACGATCGGGAGTTGTCTCTCCTTCTCACGGATTCGCTTGAGAGCTTCAATGCCGTCCATGCCAGGCATCTTGATATCGAGGGAGATGAGGTCTGGTTTGAAGACCGAGACTTTCTCGATCGCTTCTTCCCCGTCCTTGGCGCACTCCACAACGTACCCTTCCTCCTCCAGCTCCTCCTTATAGAGGAAGCGAATGCTCTCCTCGTCGTCCACGACTAAAATCTTCTTCATGGGTCTGCTTCCCCTCCTTAGAGAAACTCTTAACACTTAACGCTCTGCCGAAGCGTCAGACGTTATTAGAGCAATTCTCTTGTTCTTTCTCGAAAGCCGGCAGTGTGATAATGAATTTTACCCCTGTTCCCGGGTGGTTGTCCACTTCGATCTGGCCCCGATGGGATGCGATGATTTTGTGGACAATGGCCAAGCCCAAGCCCAGGCTGGATTCTTTCGTGGAATAGAAAGGGTTAAAGATATTGTGGAGGTTTTCTGGATCAATCCCTTTCCCTGTATCTTCCACCTCCACCCTGACGCAAGGCGAGCCATTCTTTGAAAAGGAAAAGACCCGCAGGAAAAGGGTCCCTCTTTCTTTCATCGCCTGACTGGCATTATTGATCAGATTAAAGAAACTCTGTTTTAATTGAAGGGAATCCCCTTTGATCAGGGGAATCTTTTCTGCATACTCCTTGACGAGTTGAACCCCTCCCGAACGGATTCCCCCTATCGCCATGGAAAGGCTTTCTTCTAAGACATCCCGAAGATCCAACTCTTTAAAGATAAAGGATTCATCCCGGGTATAGCTGAGGAGGTCTTTGAGAATCTTCTCAAGACGGCTGACCTCTTTGATAATGGTCTGAGAATACTTCTTTTCCTGGGATTCTTCCTGAAAGCTCCGATCCAGACGGCGTGCAAACCCGCCGATGGACGTAAGGGGGTTCTTAATCTCATGGGCGATGGTGGTCGACATTTCGCCCAACGCCACCATCTTTTCTAAATGGACCAAAAAGGTCTGGGTCTCTTTGAGTTCCTGATGGACTTCCTCCAAATTTCTGTAGAGGCTAGCGTTCTCAATGGCCAAACCCGCTTGGTTGGCGAACATGCTGAGGAAGTGGATATCCTCTTCCGTGATGGGGTTTTGGTTGTAAAGGTTGTCCACCAGAACCACGCCGATGACTTTCCCTTTTCCCATGAGGGGCACTGTGGCGAAAGAATAAACTCTGGGATCCCGACTCAGGTGCTCGCCCACATAACATCCGACCTCAGAACCCAGATGGCAACCCCGTTCGCACCGGGTTTGCAGCCATCCCTCTTTGGACTGTGGAAGCTGGGTATTGAACGGTCTTCCCTCAAGAACGGTGCGCGAGAGAATACACTGCTGCTCCTGCTCCAAGGGAACCCGAATTCCTTTGACAACGGAGTTTAAGTTTGAGTGGCTTTCGGGGTCGAGTTGAGTGATCAGGTCTGACAGGGCTCCATTTCTTCGAGAGAGAGAGGCCCAGGCCTTTCCCGCTTCTTCGGCATTATCCGGTCCTACAGCCATGGCCCCCTCTAACACACGATCCTTCTCGTTGACCAGAAAGAGCATGGCCCGATTAAACTTCAGCCCTTCCCCGATCGTAATGGCAGTCAGCGTTAAGTGAAGGATCCGCTCAAGGTTCACGGTGGTCAAAAGAGCCTTGTTGAGTTCCCACAGGGTAGAAAGCTCTTTCACTCTTTTCTCATGCCTCTGAACCATTTGCTGAAAATCGTCGTTTCGAATCGCTCTCTCCATCTCCTCTGCGACCAGGAGGAGGAGATCCATCTTTTCAGGGGAGAACCTGTGGTGCTTTGAGAAACGAAGATAGAGAATCCCCCGGAAGGAGGTTTCATCGTACAAGGGAACGCAGGCGAAGGCCGGGCAAAGGAGGTCCTCTTCTTCCGGAAGGACATGCTCCTTCTGGAAGGACGATGCTTCCTCTACCCATAAAGGTTTTTTTTCAAGGGCCAGTCGGTCAAGAAATCCATTCGGAATAATTTTTTCCGGCCCGAGGAGAAGACATCCGTCCGATTGAAAAGCCTTTGAGATGGATTGGAGCATTTGATCCAATTTGACGGGAATAGGAAGCGACGCATTGGAAAGCCGGACAATCGACTTGAGAAGATCGTAGGGACGGACTGGGTTGGGCATAAAGAATCAGTTTGCCTCTCTCATATACTCTGCCGCGTCCTCGGGCGGGGTGGGGTTGATGTAGAATCCTGTCCCCCACTCGAATCCGGCCACCTTGGTCAGCTTCGGCATGATCTCAAGATGCCAATGGTAGTGCTCCGCATCCAGTTCCGGGAAGGAAGAAGTGTGAATAATATAGTTATAAGGGGGATCTGTGAGCACCCGATTGATTCTCCGGAGGGTATCGGAGAGGATTTGAGCTGCCTGTTCGTACTGGGTAGGGTCCAAGTGCTCGAAGCTGGGATGATGGGTTTTGGGAAGGATCCAGGTTTCAAACGGAAACCGGGAGGCGAAGGGGGCGATGGAGACGAAAGATTTGTTTTCAGTGACAACGCGGTGTTTCTGCTGAAGCTCTTGTCGAATGATATCGCAGAAGACGCAACGGTCCTTGTAATGGAAATACGTCTTGGCTCCCTCGATCTCTTCGCTCACCCTCCTCGGGATGATGGGAAGGGCGATGATCTGGGAATGGGAGTGTTCCAAAGACGCCCCTGCTGCGACGCCGTGGTTTTTAAAGACGAGGACGTGTCGAAGACGCTGGTCGCGCCTGAGATCGATGATCCGATCACGGTAGGCCAGCAGGACATTCTTCACATTTATGAGCGGCAGGGTGGCCAGAGTCTCTTCATGTCGGGGTGTTTCGATCACGACTTCATGGGCACCAATTCCGTTCATCTTATCATAAATCCCCTCGCCTTCTCGGTCGAGATCTCCTTCTATTCTAAGGGCCGGGAACTTATTGGGGACGACGCGAAGGCTCCAGCCGGGAGAGTTAGGCGGGGTGCCATTGTCTCGAAAGGCAACAATCTCGGGAGGGGTTCGGTCTTCATTTCCTTCACAGAGGGGGCAGAATCCGCCCGTCGGTCTTCGCTCCTCCACCACGAAATCAGAGGGTCTTCGGCTTCTCTCTGTGGAGATAATCACCCATCTTCCATGAATGGGATCTTTTCTCAGTTCAGGCATAGAGGAATCTTTTCCGAAGAGAGCACCCGGCTAAAAGGGATAACTTCTCTTAACCTTTGTCCCTCTCTGTCTTTCCAATCGCTCCTGATTCTCTCCTTCGGTTTTGCATTCGATGCACAGAGTGGTCACCGGTCGGGCCATCAGCCTCTTTTCGGAAATGGACCTTCCACAGGACTCGCAAATCCCAAAGGTTCCATTATCAATACGGTCCAATGCCTCTTTGACTTTCATGATCAACTTTCTCTCCCGATCCTTAATCCTCAAGAGGAAGTTCCGGTCCGATTCCAAAGAGGCCCTGTCCGTTGGGTCGGGGAAGTCCCCGTTGCTGTCTTGGCGCATGCCGGTACATGTCTTTCCGGCTTCCACCAACAGGTCATGGAGCGTTCCCTCAAGCAGTCCTTTAAAATAGAGAAGCTTTTCCTGGTCCATTCTTAAACTCTCCTTTGGATGACTCAAACTCCTCAAGAGGAGAGAGGTCTCAGCATTTAATCATTATATATTAATATATCTTATCAGAAAAAATCAAATGGCAGGCGGGATCTTTCTACGAATCGATCTCATAGCTCCAATAAAAATAAAAGTTGAATATCATTCGTATCCTACCAATCGAATTGACACCGCTTTGGGAATCGAATACTATTTCAGTGATATGTTAAACAAGGCAGGTTAGCCACTTCCTTTGGTATCCGATAACTCGAAGGTGAAATAAATCTGTGACCATCCGTAAGATACTCATCATTATCCCGATTTTGGTGATCGTCGTCTTGCTTCAGTCCTATTTCTGGGTCCCTACTTACGAGGAGCAGTCCCAAGGCAATCCCGACCGGTTGGAGGAGTATATTTCAGCCTCGATCGGAGACGCCGCCATTCTGAATCCGATCCTCTCCGCGGACTCGGCAAGCAGCACCATAGAAAGCCTCGTTTTCGAGGGACTCATTGATTATGACGAGAACCTGCGTTTCAGGGGACGCCTGGCGACCTCCTGGGAAATCCACGAGGAGGCTTTCTTCTGTATCAACGAAAATGCCACCATCCCAAACACGGGAAGGACTGGGGCGGAAGGAGTCCTGAAGATCCTTCAGAATAGAAAGAAAGAAGTTGGCTCGCTGAGTCGCCAGGCGAGACCGTCGTTTGAGAACATCCGGGAACTTTCGGTCATCCCAGCCAGGGAATATGTCCTGATCCAACAGGAGAAAGCCGCAAAAGGTGCCTCCCAGGAAAGAGAAGTTAAGGTCCGCGTAATGAGCCCCGCCAGAATCAAGCTTGTTCTGGAGAACGTGGACCAGTTTCTGTTCGAAAGCCTTTCTGAGATTCTGGGGAAGGATTATTTCAAGACATTCAACGCCCAGAAATATGTTCAGTTCGATCCTGACGTGGACCCGAAGAAGAAGGCCGAATATGCAAGCGAGGTCTTGCCTGCAACGGAACACAATCCGATTATCGTTTTTCACCTGCGGCCTGGTGTGAAATTTCATGATGGCCATCCTTTTGAAGCCAAGGATGTGAAGTTCACCTATGAGGCCATCATGAATCCCAAAAACCTCTCTCCTCGCCTTGCCGATTACGAACCGGTCAAGGAAGTGGAAGTGATCGATCCCCTAACGGTCCGGGTCGTATACAAACGGCTTTATTCCCCGGCGCTCGGAACTTGGCAGATGGGACTACTCCCCGAGCATCTTCTGAACGATGAGGTCTTGAGGAAAGAAGCCACCCAAGCGGGGAAAGGGCTCGAAAAATTCTCCATGCGCGACGCTACCTTCAATCGACACCCGATCGGATGCGGTCCTTTCGTCTTCAAGGAATGGAAGCCGGACCAGTTCATCAAGCTGAACCGTTATGCTCACTATTGGGAGGGTCCTCCGAATTACGACCAGTACTTTTTCCGGATCATCCCCGATCCCTTGACCCAGGAGATGGAGTTCTATGCAGGCACAGTCGACGCCTACGACGTTCGCCCACACCAGGTGGCCCGCTTCCAGAAGAACCCAAGTTATCAAAGCTTCTCAGGCCTTGCCTTCGGGTACACCTACATCGGTTACAATGAGAGACGAGAGCCTTTCAACGACCGCAGAGTGCGGACGGCCCTTGGCATGGCCATCGACATGAACAAGATCATCCAGTACGTGTTATTCGGCCAGGGGGAACGGATTACCGGACCGTTCCCCAAGCAAACAGACTATTACAATGCTGCAGTGAAACCGCTCCCCTATGATCCCCAGAAGGCTCTGAAGCTCCTGGAGGAGGCAGGCTGGAAGAGAAACAAGGAGGGCTGGCTGGAAAAAAACGGAAAAAGATTTCAGTTCACGCTGATCACAAACAACGGAAACGATCTCCGCAAAGCCATTTTGACCGTGGCCCAGGACGAGTGGAGGAAGATCGGGATCGACGTGCGAACCGACCTTCTGGAATGGGCGGTCTTCATCCAAGAGCGTGTCGATAAGGCGGATTTCGACGCCCTCGTTCTTGGCTGGAGCATGGGAATCGAGCCGGACCTCTTCCAAATATGGCACTCCAGCCAGACGCACCCGTTTCAGCTCAATTTTGTGGGATTTAAGAACGATGAGGCGGACGACCTCATCGTGAAGATCAGACAGGAGTACGATCACGAACGTCAGGTGGCCTACTGCCACCAACTTCATGAGATCATCGCCCGGGAGCAGCCGTACACCTTTCTCTATGTGACGAAATGGACGGCAGTCCTGGACAAACGGATTGTCCTTCAGGAAACGAACTCGGAAGGCAAGGTCGTCTACAAGAAGATCACGCCCACAAAGACAGGGAATTATATGTTTTATTTTAACAAGTGGATCAAGCTTCCACAGGTGCCCACCTTCGCCGCAGAGGGATAGCAATGCTCTCATTCATCGCCCGCAGCGCAGTTCAAAAGATCATTACGTTGTTCTTTGTTTCGGTCATCTCCTTCCTGGTCGTTTACCTAGCACCGGGCAAACCCAGCCAGGTGGACCCTTTGAACCCGAGGTTTACACCGGAGATGGTAGAGAGGTTTCGGAAGCAATTTCATCTCGATGAGCCCCTCTATGCTCAATATGTCTACTTCTTCCAGGATTTTTTTACCGGGAAGAGTGTTTCCTGGAAGGACAGTGAGCCGGTTCTCAAAAAGATCTGGGTTCGGTTCAAGAACAGCCTCTTGCTCTTCGTGGTGGGAACCCTCTTGACGTGGACGCTGTCGTTCCCAATCGGAATCCGTTCGGCTCTTTTCAGAGGGGGGGCCTATGATCGCAGCATGACCTTCCTCTCCTATTTCCTGATATCCATCCCAGGCTTCTTTTTCGCCTACATCCTGATCATCCTGGTGGTCGAAGGTCTTCACGTACCTGTCATCGGGATGGATACCTTTGGACTGGGAAACGTCCCCTGGTACCGTCAGGGGATGGATAGGATCTGGCACCTCTTCCTCCCTTCGCTCTTGGGTGCGACGGGAGGGATTGCGATCCTGTCACGATATGTGCGGAGCCAGATGCTTGAGGTAGAGAGCCAGGATTACGTGAGGACAGCTCGCGCCAAAGGGCTTCCTGAAGAAAAGGTTCACTATAAGCATGCCCTTCGCAATGCCCTGTTACCTTTTGTCACCATGTTTGGCTTGGTTCTGCCTGGACTGATTGGAGGGTCGGTCATCATCGAGTATATCTTCTCCTGGCCTGGGATGGGTCGGATGGCGTACGAAGCCATTCTCGCCAGGGACTATCCGATCATCCTGGCCGAGAACTTCATCGCCGCAGTATTGGTACTGATCGGGACCTTCGTCTCGGATGTGCTCTATATGATTGTGGACCCAAGGATACGACTGTGATTTGGACTGAGATGGAAACCTTCCGCAAGGAGCCCATGGAAAAACCCCTGGCGCCTAGAGAGTCGAGGTGGCACGAGTTCTGGCGTCTCTTCAGGAAAAACCAGCTCGCCTTCGTCGGCCTCCTTATCTTCGTTCTCTTCTTTCTCAGCGCGCTGGCCGGGCTCGCGCTGACATCGGGATCGAAGCCTATTTTCGATCCTGCGATCGTACGACTTGACGAAAAATTGCGCCCTCCGCTCTCGAGCCCGCACCAGGAGACTTTGACTCCCGGGGCGATCCCCCGCCTCGGCATTTATCTCTTTGGGACCGATGACCTGGGGCGCGACGTCTTCGCCAGGATGATGCAGGGGGCCTGGGTTTCTCTCACGGTTGGATTCGTGGCGGTCGGCATATCGGTGCTGGTGGGAATCATTCTGGGAGGCATTTCCGGGTATTACGGCCAGAATACAGCGACAGCCGATCAGGTGTCTGCCGGAGCCATTGCCATCGCTGGTGCCATCCTGCTGGTGGTCAGGATGGCTACCCTCGGGGCATTGCTCCTGACGGCCGGAGGGTTCTTTTTCGTTCTATCCCAAAGGTTGAAGCGAAAAGTCCGGGCACGAGCCGAGACCGGGTGGACAAGGATCCTTTCGATTCCAACGGTCTCGATCGACGCACTCATTATGCGGTTTGTCGATATCATGCTCTGCTTCCCAAGCTTTTTCCTCATCCTGACCGTGGTGGCACTCCTCCCTCCCAGCATTTACAACATCATGATCGTGATCGGCCTGACCAGCTGGATGGGGGCTACTCGTTTTGTCCGGGCAGAGTTTCTGTCGCTCCGGGATCAGGATTTTGTGACGGCGGCACGCGCGCTTGGCATCGGCAATTGGCGGATCATCTTCCGTCACATGGTGCCCAATGCCATCGCCCCTGTCCTCGTTTCAGCAACGATCGGAATCGCCAGCGCGATTCTAACCGAGGCAGGCTTGAGCTTCTTGGGTTTAGGTGTGCCTCCTCCCCATGCCACCTGGGGAAACATTCTTTCCGACGGGAAAAATTACATCTTCGATGCACCCTGGCTGACCTTTGTCCCGGGGATTGCCATCCTGATTGTGGTCCTTTCTTTCAACCTTTTCGGCGAAGGCCTGCGCGATGTTCTCAATCCGCGGCTCAGGGAGCGGTCGTGATTCTTTCCGTTCAGGATTTGAAGGTCTATTTCTTCAGCGATGAGAGAATCGCTCGCGCCGTCGACGGGGTAAGCTATGAGATCGAGAAAGGGGAGACGGTCTGTCTGGTTGGAGAATCCGGCTGTGGAAAGACGGTCTCAGCGCTGACCATCCTCCGAATCCTGCCGATGCCTCCGGGCAGAATCATGGGAGGAACAATCCTCTTCAAGGGCAGAAATCTTCTGGATCTCGATGAAGAAGAGATGCAGAAGGTCCGCGGAAAACAAATGGCCATGATCTTCCAGGAGCCGACGACCTCTCTCAATCCTGTGTTCACCATTGAAGACCAGATCGGAGAGGCTATCATGGTACACGAAAAAATCGATCAAGAAGAAGTCCGTCGCAGATGCATTCAGCTTCTTAGAGATGTTGGCATCCCGTCGCCGGAACAGCGCTTGAAGGATTACCCTCATCAACTCAGTGGCGGGCAAAGGCAACGTGTGATGATCGCCATGGCCCTCGCATGCAATCCCGACCTTGTGATTGCTGATGAGCCGACGACGGCTCTGGATGTGACGATCCAGGCCCAGATCCTGAGCCTATTTAGAGAGTTGAAGAAAAAACGTGACATGTCACTTCTCTACATTACGCATGATCTCGGGGTGGTTTCAACGATAGCCGACCGGATATATGTGATGTATGCCGGGATCATCGCAGAGCAAGGAAATACCGGGCACATTTTCCGTGAACCGAAGCATCCTTATACTCAGAGCCTGTTGGCGTCGCTACCAAGCCGCGCTAAGAGAGGAAAGGCGCTTTACAGTATTCCCGGAACCGTGCCTAACCCGGCCTACAAGCCTGCGGGATGTCCTTTTCATCCCCGATGCCCTCACGCCATCGATCCTTGCAGAAGCATTTATCCAGCATTATGCGATTACGGAGGAGGTCACCTAAGCCGCTGTCCTGTCCTGTACCAGCGAGAGAACCCCAGGAATGGAAAAGAGCAGTCCGTCTACTCATGCCCTTCTCAAGGTTGAAGGGCTCCAAAAGTATTTCCCCGTGCGAAGGGGTTTTCTTCAGAAGGTCATCGGCTGGGTGAAGGCCGTTGACGGTGTGGACCTGGAGATTTTGCCGGGGAAGACTCTGGGGCTGGTCGGAGAGAGCGGCTGCGGAAAGTCCACAGTCGGCAGGCTCCTCTTGAGGCTCCTGGAGCCCGATAAGGGAACCATCATTTACAAGGACAGGGATATCAGCGCGCTGACCCAAGGCGATCTGAAACCGTTGCGAAAAGAGATGCAAATCATCTTTCAGGACCCTTTTGGCTCTCTTAACCCTAGGATGACCGTAGGTCAATCGATTGAAGAGGGCCTTCGGACCTGGGATGCGAAGGACCCTCATGAGAGGAAGGCTCGGGTCAAGGATCTTTTAGAGATGGTGGGGATTGCTCCTGAGGCGGCGGACTTCTATCCCCACGAATTTAGCGGCGGACAAAGACAGAGAATCGGCATCGCCCGAGCCCTGAGTGTGGAGCCTGGGTTGATTGTTTGTGATGAACCCGTGTCAGCACTCGATGTTTCTATCCAATCCCAGATCCTCAACCTTCTCAAGGAACTGCAAAACAGACTGGATTTGAGCTACCTTTTCATTTCCCACGACTTAAACGTGGTGGGCTACATGAGCGATACCGTCGCAGTCATGTATCTGGGCCACATTATGGAATACGCTCCGGCCGACGAGCTCTACGAGCATTACTTGAACCCTTACACCGTGGCTTTGTTCTCCTCCGTGCCCTCCACTGACCCGGATAAGCAACATGAACCAAAAGCACTCTCAGGCGAGGTACCGAGCGCTTTCAACCCGCCTCCTGGGTGTAAATTTCAAGGAAGATGCCCCATCGTTGAAGACCGCTGCCGGGTTGGAGTGATTGAAATGTATAAGGTCGGTGAGGGCCATGGAGTCCGATGCTGGAAAGTCGTTTAAGAATTTAAGGCACAGACTACCGGTTCGTCACCAAAACCTTGAAACCCATCTGCGAAAGCTTTCCTGCCGTGATCAAAGCGGATTCTCTTGTGTCGAATTGTCCGACTCTCACCCGGTGATATTTCTGGGTCGATGTTTCCAGCGTCGTGATTTGGACGTTATCGAAATCTTTCCGGAGCTGGTCAGCTAAATTCCGTGCATTGGTTTCATCGACGAAAGACCCCACCTGGACCGTGAATCGCTGAACCAGCTCGGGGACTGTACCGATCACTTCCACTCTGACCGGGGCTGTTCCCTGTTCGTGCATGTCGAGCATCCGTGCGGCAGCATACGAGAGGTCGATAATCCTACCCTTTACAAAAGGCCCCCTGTCATTGACCTTCACCTCAACGGATTTTCCGTTTTCGAGATTGGTGACCATGACCATTGTGCCTAAGGGAAGGGTATTGTGGGCGCAGGTCAGTTGGTACATATCATAAACCTCGCCACTCGATGTCTGCTTTCCGTGAAAATCCGCTCCATACCAGGAGGCAACCCCCTGTTGTACCCCGCGCGACTCCCTCTTCTCGATCGTTACGCCTTTTTCAGGAGGAGGTGTTCTTTTCTCATAAACGATGCGCTGCCTGGGAACGCATGCCGCAAGAAGAAAAAAGACGACGATCAAGAAGGCAGTGTAGTGTCTCAGAAAAAGCTTTACACATCTTGTCATTCCGGACTTGATCCGGAATCCAGTGTTTTTAGTCTGGATTCCCGCTTTTGCGGGAATGACAACTCTTGGATCATTGTAAAGAAACGTTAAAGACACTACACCAGCTAAGGGAACCTTTAGCTTCATATGATTCATAAAAACGTGATTCATAAAAACGTCTCCGTATTTGACCGGCCCCGCCATTCAACCCTGAGGTTTACCAGGAACTGCAATGTTATACGAAATTCGCATTTCGTGGTATTATAGGGAAAACACGAAGTAGAATCAAGAACTATGTACAATTTCATAGACAGAAGGGTTCAAAAGTGATAAGAAAGTGGACTTAGAAGAGTCGATTGGCCACAAACAAGAACTTCGTCTATTAATTGTTATATCTGAAATATTATGAAAACGCTCTGGAAGATACACCGCAATGACTATAAAAAATTGTTATTTCTATCTCGCCGCGAAACGAAGAGACATTCGGCAGGGGGGTCTGTGGTTTTTTAATCGACAACGGATACTACCTTCACCTCTGGCTCACCAAAAACAGACGAAAGACGCCAGGAGGATTCTCGTATTACACGAGTGAAGTAACGGAGCTCGAAAAGATCACGGGTAAATTGGGGATAGAAATCGTAGGTATATTTCATTCTCATCCGGTATCAGAGGCGGCACCAGGCCCTAACGATGGGAAATACGCGGAGAATAATAGTCTCATGCTGATCTTTGATTGCGTAGGGAATCAAGGAAGGCTCTGGCAAGTCAAAGACGGGCGATACCGGGAAAAGATAATAGTATGTGAAGGCGACGGGTGATAGGCTCGTACTTTTTATGGAGGTCAGTGCCCCCGCGCCTTATTTCTATCGTTATTGGGGGGACAATGTTGACATACATACTCATCCTATTCGTCATAGTTTCGGCCTCCATCCACATTCGGGCGGAATATCGCGGCACGCGGCAGCACATCTACATCTTTAAACCCCTGACGATGCTGTTTATCTGGCTGATCGCCATGCTGGGCCAGGCCGCCTCGCCGTTCTACAAGTATATGATCATCTTCGGCCTTGTCTTTTCCCTGACGGGCGATGTTTTCTTGATGCTGCCCTCGGATCGATTCGTAGCCGGATTGGTTGCATTCCTCATCGCGCATTTATTCTACCTAGCAGCCTTTGCGTCAGAAATCAGTTCACTGATATGGTGGCCTTTGATTCCTTTTGTCATCTACGGAATTGTTATCTATACGATTCTTGCCCCCTCTCTCGGCAGACTAAGATTCCCAGTCCTCATCTATGTTGTAGTTATCCTGATTATGGCCTGGTTAGCCTGGGAGCGCTGGAGCCAAACGGGTCAAAGCGGAGGGCTTCTGGCCTCTATCGGGGCGGTCCTCTTTGTTATTTCGGACACAATTCTGGCGATCGATCGCTTCCGAGGGGCGTTCAAACCATCTCGCGCCCTGAACCTGGCCACATATTTCGCCGCCCAGTTGTTGATTGCCGGTTCAATAGGAGCGCTGGTATTTTAGAAAGGTACAAGTCAATAATTCGGTGAACCCGGTGAATGTGTAAATGGTGGAATTCGGGGTAGCCCATGAAATATGTGAAACTCCCATTTATAACCACTGCACTTACAATCTTACTTTCGAGTGTGTGTATGTCGGCAAACAACCACAAAAACATACCGTATATGTTTGACCAAAAAGAATTAGAAGAACACGTGAAATTCCTCTCAGAGTTAACTCCTGCCAGAAACTACAAGAATATTCAGTCTCTCAACGCCGCATCAGAATATATAGAACGCCATTTTATAAAGTATGGGTACTCACCTAAACATCAGACATATGAAGTAGAAGGCCAGCAATACAGAAACATCATCGCTTCGTCTGGAAACCCCAATGCACCTGTTTTTGTTATTGGGGCGCACTATGACGTGTGTGGTGATCAACCTGGTGCGGATGATAATGGATCAGGAGTAGCTTCATTACTTAGTTGGGCTCAAAGGTTTTCGCAAGAAAAGCCTGACTTGCCATTTCGAATAGAGTTTGTCGCGTTCACGCTGGAAGAACCACCATTTTTCAGAACTAAGAACATGGGTAGCTATGTACATGCGAAAAGTTTGAAAGACAAAAACGTAAACGTTATTGGAATGGCCAGTCTTGAAATGCTTGGGTACTTCTCCAGCAAGGAAAGGTCTCAGCGTTACCCGTTTTTTCTCATGAAACTCTTTTATCCGTCCAAAGGGGATTTCATAGCTGTCGTCGGCAATTTTAAGAGCAAGAAACTAGTCAATCACTTTCACGATCACATGGGACAAACATCGATAAAAAGCGAGAAGCTAACAGCACCCTCACTTCTTCCTGGGGTAGATTTTTCTGACCACAAAAATTATTGGAAATTTGGCTATCAAGCGATAATGATCACTGACACTTCATTCTACAGGAATCACAATTATCATGAGACGTCTGATACGATTGAGACGCTCGATTTTTCAAAAATGGCCGAAGTTACCCGAGGAATATATTTTGCGATTACTAATCTAAGAAATTAACGCTTTGGGATGACCGATTGCCCCGCGCAGGTTATGCAACTCGTTCACTGTCAGAATGTAAACCTATGATCCATCTTTCCAGACCAAAAAGAAAAATCCCTGAGTTCAGACCTCTTGAGAACAGGGACCTGCCGGAACTCCGGAGGATGATTTTTGCCCTGTACCGAGAGGATCCTCCTGGCCAGCGGATGTCCCCTCGAAAGATCCGACACACCGTTACAGAATTGTCTACACACCCAGAAAAAGGTGCCATCACGATCATGCAAGTGGGTGATGCCATTGCCGGATATGCGATCCTTATTTATTACTGGAGCAACGAATACGGTGGGAATATCGCTTATATCGACGAGCTCTACGTCAAGCCATCGTGGAGAAACAAAGGAACAGGTTCATCGTATCTTAAGCACATTACCAGGACTAAAAGGATGAATTTCAAAGGCATACACGTAGAGACAACACCGGCAAACCAGAAAGCATCGGCTTTCTACTCACGGCGCGGCTTCAAACAGGCCAAAAACCAACACCTCTTTCGAAAGCTTCCTCGGAAATCCCGCTGAACAAGTAATTAAGATGCAAGAGGAGGGGCGTAAGGAAGATGGATGACGAAGGTGGTGCCGAGGCCCTCTTCGCTTTCCACCTGAATCTGGCCGCCATGCTGGTCTACGATCTCTTTAACGATGGTCAGCCCGAGGCCTGTGCCAATCACGTTTTTGACATTCGAGGCCCGAAAGAACTCCGTAAACAAACGATGAATTTCGTCCTTGGGTATTCCAATACCGCTATCGCTGAGAACGATACGGACCGTTTCGTCCACGCCCGGCCAAAAGGTCATCCCGATGCGTCCACCCTCGGGCGTGTATTTGACGGCATTTGAAACAAGATTTTCCAGCATCTGTTCGACCATCTCCTCATCGCCCTCAATTTTGGGCAAATCCTCAGGAACGGTTACGGTGAAAGAGAGCCTCTTCTCGGCGGTCTTTTCCTGGAAGGTTTGATGGATCCTGTCCGTAACCGCTTTGAGGTCCACCGACCCGAATTCCCTGCGCCGCTGCCTGCTTTGACTCTTTGCCAGGGTCATGAGCTCGTTGATCAGGACAAGCATATTTTGCACCCGTTGATCAATCCGGCTCAGATGTCTCTGTAGGTCATCACTCATGTTACCCAGGTAGCCGTCTCGAACCACTTCCAGCATGCTGGCCAGGGCGGCCAGTGGTGCCCGAAGGTTATGGGCAGCGCGATTCATAAACCGGGATCGTTCGAGGATCAAGTTTTCGATCGCCTCGTAAGCTCGGGCGTTCTCGATGGCGATGGCTACCAGCCCCGCTGCCTGACGGAAGAAGTTCAATTCATCCAGGCCAAACTGTTCTGGCCGGGTGGAATAAGCTCCCAAGATGCCGATCACCCGGTCCTCGACGATCAAGGGCACAAATTGGACCGATTGCAATCGGGCTGCTTCCAGATCTTCTCCAAACTGAAAGGACTCCGGCTCGGTCACATGGCCGCTGACGAAGGGTTCGCCTTCGATGACCCTGCGGTTGAGGGGGCTTTTGGCTACCTCGACCTCCTTATGTTTAAGAATCTCCTCCGGCAATCCGTGGGCCGCGGCAAACTGCAGGAATTTTCCGTCCACACTCAGGAGTTTGACCGAGATCGCCTGCACCTCCATCACGCGGGCTAATTCAGAGCATGCAACATTAAGAACCTGTTCGAGATGCTGCTTGGACCCAATGGCTTGGGTCATGGTATAGAGGGTATTCAGTTTGTCATTGAGCGTTGTGACCGCTTCGGTGAGCTCCGCGAGGTCGAGGATTCGTTTCCCGAGCATTCGCATCACAGCCGTTATGGAGATGGCGGTAATGAAGACGAAGCCGGAAAAAAATCCGAAAATCACGATCAGGTGGAAAGGCTGATGTCTCAGGTCAATGGTCTTTCCTTGAAAAAGCAAATCGTGGTGGGTAACCCAACCCAGGTGTTCGACTCCCGCAATCAGGCCCACGCCCGCAGCGGCGAGGGCTGCAAAACTGTAAGTGGAACGACGGGGGAGAAAGATGGCAGAGAAGGTGATGTGGAAAACGAAAAAAAAGATGAAGGGGCTGGCCAGGCCGCCTGTGAAATGGATGAGGAGGAACATGGTGCCATAGTCAAAACCCACCTGCCAGTAAGTGAAACGTTCGATTGACTGCTTCGAAAGGGATTCCCTCTTAAGCCGCCGGCTCCGAAAAAAGAAAATAACGTTGTAGGCCAAAATAAAACCGGCCAGAAACAGCAGGGCCCTTGCGTGGAACTCGACCCCGATCCAACGGGCAACGGCGACACCCAATCCCATGCCGATGGGGACGCACCAGCGCAATTTGATGAACCAAAGCGTTCTCTCCTTCAGTTCACCCAGAATGATCTTTTTCCGCTTGTCGAGTTCATCAGGCAAGTTGAGCAGGCCTGTTCCCTTTGCCGGTTGGGCCATGTCTCTCCTCCGATGGTGGGTGCCGTTTAACCTCCGGCCAGGATGCCCTCGATCTTAGCGATGAGCTTCTTTGTGTCCACCGGCTTTTCGAACATCCACCTGGCGGGCCATTCTTCTTCTGTGATGTGTCGGAATTTGTCGGGGCCCTCTTGCCGGACTTTTTGAAGGAAACTGGTTAAGAGAATGATGGGAAGGTCTTTGAACCCGGGTCTCCTCTTCAATTCGTAAGCCACATCGAACCCCTCGGTATCCGTGGCCATCATGACGTCCAAAATCATAAGGTCGGGCTTCTTGCCTTTCAATGCTTCAAGGGCCTCCGTCCCGTTTGCCGCGGTCCGGACTGTATAGCCGTGGTTTTCCAAGATAATCCGGAGAGAATCGCGAAAGTCAGGGTCGTCGTCCACGAGAAGAATTTCGCCTTTGGTCTCCATGGCGCCTCCTTTCACGGCCAACGGAGCTGAAGCATCAAACGTCCCGGTTGTATCGCAGCGAAGGCAGCGCCGGGCTTCGGCCAGGGCCATCTCTGCGGGATAGCCCAGTTCCACCTCGCGAAAGTCGGTCCGTCGTACTTTGGGCGGGGCTTCCGGCATCGAGATCTGAGGCCGCTCCACTGGCTCCTTCTCCCCTAGTTCCTTCTCCACTTCAAAAGGGATCGCGACGAGTTCTTCTTCCGGAGCGACCCATGGCTTTTCCCCCCTGGTCAACCGAATGGTACGATCGATGGCTTGGGCTGCGGCTCGGCCGGCTTCGATAGCATCGACGACCATGGCAGGGCCTGTTACCAAATCTCCTCCAGCCCACACCTTCGCGTTCGTGGTACTGAGATGATGATCCACTTTGACTCTGGTTTGGCTTATCTCGATGCCGCTCCCGTTGGGCAAAAAATCGAGATCAGCTACCCGGCCTATAGCGACAATAACCATCTCTGCCTTCTCGATAAATTCCGAGCCCAAGATCGGCTTGGCTTGCCTCCGGCTGCTTCGGTCAAACCGATCGGGTCGCATCTGGGTCAGTTCAATCCCTCTCACCTTCCCATATTGTGTCATCACCCTCACGGGCGCCACCCGATCCATGATCCGTACGCCTTCTTCCTCTGCTGCCTTGATCTGCCGCTCCTGTACGGGCATGTCATTGCGATCGCGGCGGTAATAAACGGTGACCTTTTTCGCTCCCAAACGGACGGCGGTGCGAGCGGCGTCTAAGGCTGAAATTCCACCGCCGATCACAGCGACATTCTTGGCCATCCTGATTCCCTTGCCCAGGTTGTGTGCTCGAAGAAACTCAACGGCGCCGTACACTCCTTCGGCGTCTTCTCCGGGAATGTTTAATGAACAACTTTTTTGCGCGCCCGTCGCCAAGTAGATGATATCAAACTTTCTGTCCAGCTCTTCAAAAGTGACGTCGCGTCCTACGCGGTGATTGGTGAGGAGTTGCACGCCCGTTTGAAGGATATCCTCAATCTCCTGGTCAAGCTCACGGCGGGGGAGTCTGAAGGCAGGAATGGCCCAGCGAAGCAGGCCTCCCGGTCGGGGCAGCGCCTCGAAGACCGTTACCCCGTATCCCCGTTTCCTGAGCTCTAAGGCAGAGTTCAACCCGGAGGGCCCTGCGCCGACCACAGCCACCTTCTCCTTCCGAAGGATCGGCAAAGGGTTAACCTTAGGTCGCTTCGCATGGTCGGTGATGAATCGCTTAAGGTGCATGATCGCCACAGGCCCGTCGACGTGCTCTCGTTGGCATTTCCTTTGACAGTCCTCTCCACAGACGCGACCGCACACACTCGGAAATGGATTTGTCCGTTTGAGCATCTTGTAAGCGTCATCGATGCGGCCGGCACGGATCAGGGCAATGTAGGCGGGAACGTCCATACCCACGGGACAAGCGTGCTGACAAGGACTCTTAAACAGCTTCGAACAAACCGCAGCGGGGCAGCGCTTGTCGAGGATGTGAGCTTCGTACTCCTGCCGGAAGTACCGGGTGGTGCTCAGGACTCGATTCGGCAAGGCTTGGCCCAGGCGGCAAGGAGCGATGTCTTTGATCCTTTGTGATAAGTCTTCAATGAGTTCAATGTCTCCCCGGCGGCCTTCGCCTTGGCAGATTTTCCGGAGAATCTCTAACATTTGTTCGGCTTCCACTCGACAGGAGGGGCACTGACCGCGCACCTCGTCCAGGCAGGATTCCATAAAGTGGCGGGCCATGTCCACCATGCAGGTGGACTCATCCATCACAATCATGCTACCAGAGCCCATGACCGCACCAACCTTGCTGAGGGCGTCATAGTCGATGCGGGTATTTAGGTGCTCCGAGGAGAGACAGCCTCCGGACAGCCCTCCTACCTGGACGGATTTAAACTTTTTTCCCCCGGGAATGCCCGCACCGATATCGAAGATGATATCCCCTACGCTCGTGCCCATAGGCACTTCAACGAAGCCGGCGTTATTCACCTTGCCAGCCAAGGAGAGAAGCTTGGTACCTTTCGAAGATTCTGTTCCCAAATCGGCATAGGCCTCGCTGCCCAGGAGAATAATCCGAGGCAGGTTCACATAGGTTTCCACACTGGTGAGGAGGGCTGGCTTCTTCCACGATCCCGATGGACCGGGAAAAGGAGGGCGTCCGGTGGGAGGGCCTGTCTTGGCCCCCTCCGCCCGTGCTGTCTCCTCCCCGCACACGAACGAACCCTTCTCCTGGTGCACCTCGATGTCGAAAGCGAACCCCGACTTAAGAATGTTCCTGCCAAGGAGCCCATGGGCCCTGGCCTGGCCAATAGCGACATCAAGCCTTTTCCTCGCCAAAGGGTATTCGGCACGGCAAAAGATATGGCCCTGGCGCGCGCCGATCGCTCTTGCCGAAATGATCATCCCTTCGAGCAGAGCGTGAGGGTCTGCTTCCATCACGTTCCGGCCCACAAAAGCCTCAGGATCGCCATCGCCCTCCTCAGGGGTGCAAAGAACATACCTCACATCCTCTTTGGAGCTAGCACAGAGTTCTAGCATAATCCCCGTCGGAAATCCCCCGTCTCCCCGTCCTCGAAGACCCGAGTTTTTAATCTCAGAAATAATCTCCGCGGGGGTCATCTTGAGCAGTGCTTTGGCTAATGCGAGATAACCGTCCCGCCAGATATAGTCATCGATTCTTTCAGGATCGGTCAAGCCCTTATTCCGAAAAACCCGGGGTTGCTGAAGGGCAAAAAACTTGAGCTGCGAAACGTGGGGAATGATTCCCTCTAATTCCGATTGAGATGGGACTGGCTCTTCATTCACTGCCCTGCCTCGTGCGAGTGCAAAATCGACCTGAACCTTCCCGCCCAGGATGTGCTGCCTAAAGATCTGCCTCGCCTTCGGCTCATCCATGCGCTGGTAAATCACCGGCTCCTGTCCCAATACTTCCACAGTGACCAACGGCTCTCGGCTGCACAGCCCAATGCATCCCGACGTGCTTACAGCGATATTCGACCGGCGAGATTCCGATGTCTCTTGCAGGAGGCAATCCATCACTTTCTGCGCACCCGAGGCAAGCCCACAGGTGCCCATGTGAACGGTTATCCTTGCCTTGAAGCCGTTCTTTCGCAGCGCTCTTTCCTTTGCGACTCGATTCTTGATGGCCCTCAAGTCTTCTACCGTCATCTTCCTGGGGGGCACGTTATTCTCCTGAATTTCCTCCGGACAAGGTCAGCGTCTTTGTCCTTCTTCTCTTTTTGCGTCGTACGAAGTCCGCGAGCATGACAAGCTTTTTTGCGAAGGAGATTTCGAGAGGATCTAAAAAACACTTCCTTTTCCAAGGGCTTACGTTAACGGGAACACCTTCAAATTAACACTTCCGGAAAAATATCTCAAGAGAGACTCGCAATAAGTAATCCTCTTTTTTCCGTGATTGAACGAAGGCCCATGAAGCGGACAGGCCGGCTGGGTAAGTTTTTGAGCGGCACCTCTTATAAGTTAAGCCCAAACGTCGAAAATCCCTTGAAAGGTCTGCATTTAAACGACTACGAATATCTCCCCTAACACGCCAAAGAACCGCAATTCTAAAACTTTCGAAGTCCGGTCTGTCTGCCTCTCAAAGATATGTTTTTCGATCACGGATTTGGGTTTCTTCCTCGCAATAATAGAGGGGGGTGGATAGGCTTAAGCGGTTAAAATCATTTAGTTCCCGAAGTCTCGATATTTTCCAAGAAATCTGATATCATTTCTGTGCACGAAGGTGTTTGCAGATATTAAAGAAATGGATGAATTGAGAAAAAAATATCCGGAAAAATTCGCGTCGGAAGTGAGTATTTTCAGCCACATCCATCAAGGAAACAGAATATTTATCGGGACCGGTTGTGGTGAGCCTAAATATCTTGTCCTGGCCCTCATCCGTTACGTCGAGTCTCATCCCACTGCCTTTTATGATGCCGAGGTGTTCCACGTATGGACCCTTGGCCTCGCTCCTTACGCGGAGGAGAGATTTAAGTCAAATTTCCGCCATAACGCTTTCTTCATTTCGAACAATACGAGAGCGGCGGTCAACAAAGGAGTTGCCGATTATACCCCGATGTTTTTGTCGAAGGTTCCGGACTTGATTCGTCGCGGTCTTGTCCCCATCGATGTCGCTCTCATCCAAACCTCCCCGCCCGATGACCATGGATACATGAGTTTGGGAGTAAGTGTTGACATTGTCAAGGCGGCCGCAGAGAAAGCTTCATTGGTGATCGCTCAGGTGAATTCAAATATGCCACGCGTTCACGGAGACGGGTTCATCCATGTTGAAGACGTGAATTTTTTCGTCCCCCGCGATGAACCGATACTGGAGTATGTCTCCGAGGCAGAGAGCGATATTTCTCAGGCGATCGGAAAGTATGTTTCCCGTCTTATCCGGGACGGGGAAACCCTTCAGGTAGGATACGGAAGCATCCCCAACGCCATTCTTTCAAATCTCTACGATAAGAAACATTTAGGCGTCCACACGGAACTTCTGACAGACGGCATCGTCACCTTGATGAAAAAGCGCGTGATCGACAACACGAGGAAGAGTATCCATCCTGGAAAGACCGTCGCCGCATTCTGCATGGGCAGGAAAGAGACTTATGACTATATTCATGATAACCCCGCGATTGAATTTAGAACGATCGACTATACGAACAATCCTCTGGTCATCGCCCAGCATCATCGTATGACGGCGATCAACACGGCTCTGGAGATCGACCTGACCGGTCAGGCCACTGCCGAATCCATCGGGAAGTTATTCTACAGTGGCGTTGGAGGTCAAGCGGACTTTATGAGAGGCGCGGTTTTGTCGCCCAACGGCAAAACCATTTTGGCGATGCCATCGACGGCGGAGAAGGGGACTGTTTCAAGAATCGTCCCCTTTCTGAAAGAAGGGGCGGGGGTGACACTTCATCGAGGCGATGTTCAGTATGTGGTGACAGAATATGGAATCGCCCACTTACAAGGGAAGAATGTCCGAGAGCGTGCCATGGAATTAATCTCCATCTCCCATCCGAAATTCAGACCCTGGCTGATCGAGGAAGCGAAGAAACTGAACCTTATTTATCAGGATCAGGTATTCGTCCCCGGGGAGAGGGGGGAGTATCCTGAGGCGTTGGAAACCTATCGAACGACCAAGATGGGTATAGAGATCCTTCTCCGACCGGTGAGGATAAGCGATGAACCATTACTCAAAGACTTCTTCTACTCTCTCTCGGAGAACAGCCTCTACCGGCGGTTCATCTCGGTGAGGAAGGACATGCCGCACGAGCGTCTTCAGGAATTTGTGGCCATCGATTTCTCGCGAGAGATGGTCATTCTTGCAGTGATTCAACAAGAGGAGAAGGAAGTGATCGTCGGCGTCGGGCAGTATGGAATTGCCCAGGATATCCACACGGCAGAGGTGGGATTTGCGGTGAGGGATGAGCATCAGAACAAGGGAATCGGAGCAGAGTTGCTCTCCTACCTGACCTATCTGGCGAAGAAACAGGGACTCCTGGGTTTCTACGCAGAAGTGCTGGCCGAAAACAGGCCCATGCTCCATCTCTTTGAGAAGATGGGGTTCGATATCAAGAAGAGGCGTGAGGAAGGCGTCTACGAGATGGAAATGATGTTCCGATGAAGCCGTCTGCTGGGTGAGGGAAAAACAGGAGGGATCGGCGAGCGCTCTGGCCATCTGGGTATCGGTTGTTGGAGTTTGATGGATAGGGATTGTCTATGACGTCTCTTTCTCTTAAGGAGATCCGGACGAAGGTGGAGACACTGGAGAGAGAAATACGTCTCCAAAGATTTATCCTCGAAGCCATTCCGGAGCCGTTTCTCGTTCTCGACGGAGACGGAGACTTTTTAAAGGTCAACCCAAAAGGGATGGAAATATTGGGATATCCTCCCGAAGAACTTCGGCAGAGGGTTTTCATGGATCTCGTTCCCCTCGAAGACCTCATGACGATCCGAGAAGGGTTTGAAGAGATGAGACAAGGGCAAGGGGTTCGATTCAGGGCACGGGTGATCAGTCGGTTGGGCGAAAGGATTCCTGTCGAGGTGTTAGGGGTCCACAGAGATAAAGCTTTTTTCGTGATGCTCAGGGACTTGAGAGAGAGGGTCGAGATCGAAGAGGAGTTCGAAAGGAGAAAGAAAGAGTTCACGGAAAAGATTCGAGAAAGAGATCTGTACGCACGAGAGCTTCAAGTGATCAGGGACCTCTATAAAGAGAAATTGAAGGAGATCGAAGGGATGAGACAGGAGGCGCTCCGTCTCTCTTACACCGACGACCTGACCGGCATTTACAACCACCGTTTTTTTATTGAACAACTGACCCTGGAAGTGGAACGTCGAAAACGCTATCCCGCTCCTCTGTCCCTCCTCATGATCGACATCGACTATTTTAAGAATTACAACGATACGAACGGCCATTTGGCCGGCGACCAGGCGCTGAAGGCCGTTTCGATCCTTATCCAGCGGGGCGTCCGGCAGACCGATATCGTCGCCCGCTACGGGGGAGAGGAATTCTCAGCGATCTTAATCAACGCAGGAAGAGAGAAGGCTTTAGAGATTGCGGAGAGGGTGAGAAAAAATGTGGCCGATACTCGTTTTCCCAAAGAGACTGCCCAACCCAATAAGCATTTAACGGTAAGCGTCGGCGTTGCCACCTTTTCCTCTTCTCTCTCCGGCCTCACGGATTTGATTCGCGAGGCAGACCATGCCCTCTACCGGGCGAAGAAACGCGGCCGAAATCGTATCGAGGGGTGAGATGAAGACCGTGGTCGTCGCTGCCGGCTTGATCATCGAAGAAGGGAAAATTCTCATCACCCAGAGAAAGAAAGATTCGCCTCATGGGCTTCTTTGGGAATTTCCAGGAGGCAAGGTGAGGGAAGGGGAGGAGCCGAGAGAGGCTTTGCGGCGAGAGATGAGGGAGGAATTGGATGCGGAGGTGGAGGTGGGGATGATATTTGATGCGGTCTTCTATTCTTATCCGGGATACCCGATTCTTCTCCTGGTCTATCGTTGTCGGGTTGAGAAAGGCCCCCTCAAACCCGTCGGATGTCATGACCTTCGGTGGGTGACGCTCAGGGAGCTGGAAAAATTGGCGATGCCGCCTGCCGATGACCCTGTTCGGAAGCATCTTCTCTCTTCGGGGGGAAAAGCTTCTTCTTCTCTAAAAAAACGAATCGGCGTAGAATAGGTTCGGGATGAGCGAACAGGACCGGGTTCAAAGGTATGTCAGGAGTTTAGAGAAGACTATTGAGAACAACCATCACTACTTGAAGGAATCGATCGAGGACTTCCAGGAGATGTGTCGGATGGTCAGTCCGGAAAAGCATATTCCCGCAGGGATTGCCATCGATATCCGGGAGATGTACAAGGAGATTCGAAATCGAGTGACGGAGATTAAGGCCGTCGAGCAACTCCTTCAAGGGAAATATCGGCAATACTATCGCCGGAACGCCCTGCGCGACAAAGAGATCGCCGAATTCGGATTCGTTGTGAAAAACTGTTACTCCAAATTCGAGTCTACGATGGTCCAGATAGAGACCATCCAGAGGCTGAAAGAGCACGCCCCCAAGGGGGATCATGCGGCCGAGCCTCTCCAGTGGTTTCGCTCCAAAGAGAACCAGGTCACCCTTATAAAAAATCTGAGGATGCTGACAGAATTGGATTACGAACGTACCCCCGAAGGAATCGGGGAGGAAAGGCGAGAGTTGGCCGGCGGCCGAACCCTGACTCTCTTTCTGATCCGTGGGGATTCTCTCTCTCTCGACCACCTTCAATCACAAATCCCGTTGCGAGAACATGATATCTTAGAGCGATACAGCCAGGAAGAGGTCCGCGGAGTTTTAGCCCACTTAAGAAAGGTCGATCCTCATGAAGTGGAAAAGAAGTTTCAAGAATTTATGGAGAGCACGGGGTTAGCCAAACTCAAAAGCCTGTTCCTGCCCCTCCGTAATCCAAAAGATTTGGAGGGTGATCTACTAAAAAAATTGATCAGCACAGCTTTGCAAGAAATGACCGAAGGGGAATTGAGAACCCTCTCGATTTGACGCCCTTTCTCTAAAACCAAACTCGCGCCGCGCGTGGAGCAAGGCGTTCACCCTCCGCGTCGCCGAAACCCGGACGATGCGGGATGGGTGGAGCAACAAGATCTTTTTAGGTTTGACACCTCTCTTTGAAGTCGTTATAAAGAAGCTTAAAAATTCATGCCGCAGCCTGATGGAAGCCTTGGGGAACAAAGGATGGATCAAGGTCTTAAAGAATTCTACTTCTTGAGCGAATTTCTAAATCGGAGGGTTTATCACTCTTCCAGCCAGGGAGTCGGTAAAATAACGGATTTGGTGGTAGAGAGGACAGAGCCCTACCCTATGATCATCGGGATGATGGTCCGTGCAAGAGGAAGAACAATCTTTCTCCCATGGGAGAAGATCGTTCAGGTCGAACCCCAGCTTACCCTTTCTGAGAAAGGCCTTATGGACCTGAAGACCTCTCCTCCAGAAAAGGATATCATCCTTCTGCGGGAAGAGGTGATGGACAAACAAATTGTCGACACCTTCGGGGCAAAGGTAGTGAGGGTCAATGACCTCCACTTTCTTCGGGTCGATTCCCGCCTCAGACTGGTTCACGTGGACGTCGGATTTCGTGGTCTCATGAGGAGAGTGGGATGGGAGAAGCTGGTGGATCAGGCGCTCCGCTGGTTCTTCTCCTACGCCCTTCCCAACCAGTTTATCTCCTGGAAATACGTCCAGCTCCCGACCGGTCCAAGTCCCCTACAGCTCAGCGTGTCCCAGAAAAAACTTTCCGATCTTCATCCTGCCGATTTGGCCGATATTATCGAGGACCTTAGCGGTCGTGACCGATCCGCGATTTTCCACGCCCTCGACGCAGAGACCGCTGCGGAAGCCTTGGAGGAGATCGATCCGAAGATTCAGAAATCCTTAATCGAGACGATCCCTGTGGAGAAGGCCTCCGATATTGTTGAGGAGATGTCTCCCAGTGATGCGGCTGACCTTCTCGCCGATCTTCCCGAAGAGAGGGCTGAGGAAATCCTGGAAGGAATGGAGCAGGAGAAGGCGGAAGATCTGCGGGAACTCCTCGTCCACTCCGAGGAGACGGCAGGCGGCTTGATGACCACTGCTTACCTTGCCCTACGCCCGGAAGTGACCGTCGAGGCGGCCGTTGCACGATTGAAGGCGGAAGCTCCGAATTTGGACATCATGGACTACATCTTTATCGTGGGCCAAGAGGAAATCCTTCAAGGAGTGGTCAGCATTCGCGATCTTCTCACCGCCCATCCCCATCAAACCCTGTCTGAAATTCAACCTCCCAGGGTGGTGAGTATGAAATTGGATGAGGATCAAAGGGAAGTCGTAGAGGCCTTTTCAAAATATGGTTTCAGGGCTGTCCCCGTCGTGGACGAAGAAGGCCATCTAAAAGGGGTTATCAGCTTTCGCAGTATCCTGGGTATCGCCACCTAGAACAGGCTATATTTGTGTAAGACAGCAAAGTACCTGTATCCAAGCTCCAATATCCAAACAATCAATTTTCAATCTCCAAGAAGCGAACATCGTTAGGTCATTAGGTAGTTGAATATTGGATTCCGTAGAAAATACCTCCTCTCCCCTGGTGGGAGAGGATTGAGGTGAGGGGGAAATGAGCTCAATTGTTTACCCCCACCCTCGCCCTCCCCCATCAGAGGGGGAGGGGACTTAGTCATATTTTCATCGTTGGCGGGTGACGAACTCGTCATGTAAAATTTATTTGGAACTCGGGGTTGGCGGTTGTCATTTTCATCACATAGGGTGATTAGAGCATCATGCCAAGCTACATGAAATGGGTTTCAACGTCGAGACGCTCGTTGTGGAGAACAATTGGTCTCTTCTTTATTCTGATGGGACCCGGGATCATCACCTCCAACGTCGATAACGATGCTGGGGGGATCACCACCTATTCTTTAGCGGGAGCCCAGTACGGACTCAAACTGATTTGGTCCCTGATTCCGATCATGATCGCCCTCATCGTGATCCAAGAGATGTGCGCTCGCATGGGCGTGGTGACGGGTAAGGGACTCTCAGACTTGATTCGTGAAAAATTCGGCGCAAAGATCACCTTTTATCTGGTCATCGGCGTTTTCCTTACGAATATGGGCAACGTCCTTTCCGAATTTGCAGGGGTGGCAGCAGGATGCGAGGTCTTTGGAGTTAATAAATTTATCTCCGTCCCGATCAGCGCGTTTCTGGTATGGTTGATGGTGGTCAAAGGTTCCTACAAGTCCGTGGAGAAGGTATTTCTGGGCGCCTGTGTGTTTTATGTCTCCTATATTATCACCGGTGTCATTGTGAAGCCGGATTGGGGAAACGTCTTTGAACAGTTTTTACATCCCCATTTGAGTCTTCAGCCCTCGGAAATGACGATGCTCATCGGCGTGGTGGGAACCACGATTGCGCCCTGGATGCAATTTTACCTCCAGGCTTCTATCGTTGAGAAGGGAATTAAGGCGGAGGATTATAAATTCGCTCGTTTCGATGTGGTCATGGGAGCGGTTGCCGTCCATATCGTAGCCTTCTTCATTATCCTCGTCTGCGCCGAGACCCTCTTCAAGCACGGTGTCTCGATCGAGACAGCCAAAGATGCAGCGCTTTCCCTCTCTCCTTTGGCCGGGAAATACTGCACTTACCTTTTCGCCTTCGGACTGATCAACGCCTCTCTTTTTGCGGCGTCGATTCTCCCCCTCTCCACGACCTATCTCATCTGCGAGGGATTAGGCTGGGAGATTGGAATCGACAAAAAGTTTGTGGAGGCCCCTCAGTTTTACGGGTTCTATTCCTTCATCATCTTTTTAGGAGCAGGAATCATTCTTTACCCCAACTTCCCTCTTATCCCGATCATGTACTTTTCACAGGTGATCAATGGAATGGTTCTTCCTTTCGTCCTGATCTTCATGCTCCTTCTTATCAACGATAAGAGGTTGATGATGAATTACACCAATGGCCCAATCTTCAACGTCATCGCCTGGGTGACTTCCGTCGTGATGATTGCTCTCACTCTCATTCTGATCGTTCAAATGTTTTGAACCCCGCGGCGTGGCTGAAGGGTTGATTTTTCCATTCCCCTTGGTTAACTTTCGTCTACGATGATTTGAGGAAAGATCATGAAGACAGCGATGATTGGTCCGGGAGCCATGGGAAGTCTCTTCGGCGGACTCCTCACCCGCGCGGGAGAAGACCTCTGGCTGGTCGGTTACAAGAAGGAACAAGTCGAAACCATCCGCTCAGTCGGTCTCACTCTTGAGGAGAGAGAAGGGTCTCAAATCATCCCGATGAGGGCCACTGCCGACGTAACCTCTGTCGGAAAAGCTGACCTGGTCATCTTTTTTGTCAAGACCTACGATACTGAAAAGGCGGTTTCAGATGCCCTGGCCCTTGAGAAGGAAGATACGGTATTTCTTACCTTGCAGAACGGCCTTGGGAATGAGGAAGTGATCTGCAAGAGGATCGATCGAAAAAAGGTCATGCTGGGAGTCACCGGCCAAGGGGCAACGCTCCTGCGACCGGGACGCGTTCGCCATGCCGGATGGGGGAAGACGTTTATCGGGGAACTGGATCATCGAATCACGGATCGGGCCAACCGGATTGCTCAAATGTTTTGTAAGGCAGGAATCGAGACGGAAGTCTCCTCGAATATCCATGACCAGGTGTGGGGGAAGCTCTTGGTCAACGCAGGGATCAATGCCTTGACCGCTTTGACCGGATTTAAGAATGGTCAACTCCTGGATTATCCTGAAAGTGCCAGGTTGATGGAGAAACTGACGCTTGAAGCGGCAGAGGTCGCCAGGAAAAAAGGAGTCCGTATCGAGGAAGATCCGATTGAGAAAGTTCGAAAGGCAGCCGCGGCAACGAGAGAAAACCGGTCTTCAATGGGTCAGGATTTCGATCACAGAAGGAAAACTGAAATCGATGCGATCAACGGAGCCGTAGTAAGAGAAGCTCAGCCATTGGGGATCCCCGTTCCATTTAATCAGGCGGTGACTGATTTGGTAAAAGCCATCGAAAAGAGCTTCTGAGAAAACAAGTTCAAATTTCAAAATCCAAATGCCAAAGAAATGTCAAATGTTAAAAAATCCAAACCAAACTTGAAATTTGAGCTTTGACATTGGTTGGTCATTTACTCACTTTCAGTTCGTCACTTCGTGCGAACTTTGTCATTTGACATTTTGCTTATGCAAGGTGAAGGAGGAAACCATGGACCGTAAAAAAATCACTCCGGTGGACATTCAGACGATGAAGAAGGAAGGAAAGAAGATCAGCATGCTAACGGCTTACGACTATCCCATGGCCCTGCTCGAAGATCGTGCTGGGATTGAAATCATCCTGGTGGGAGACTCCCTGGGGATGACCGTACTGGGCTACGAGAATACCCTTCCGGTTACGATGGATGAAATGATTCACCACACCAAAGCCGTGACCCGTGGGGCAAAATATGCATTGATCATCGGCGATATGCCCTTTATGTCTTTTAACACCTCTGAAAGAGATGCGATTGTCAATGCTGGACGATTCATGAAGGAGGGACAAGCCGATGCCGTCAAGCTGGAAGGAGGGGCAGGCGTCAAGGATATCGTGAGGGCGATCGTGAAGGCTGGTATCCCGGTGATGGGACATATTGGGCTGACGCCTCAGACCATTTCAATGCTCGGGGGATTCAAGGTCCAGGGCAAGGATGCTCAGGCTGCACAAAAGATCATTGATGACGCCCTCTCTCTTGAAGACGCCGGAGCCTTTTCTGTTCTCCTCGAAGCTGTCCCAGCACCCATCTCAAAGAGGATTACAGAACGCCTGAAAGTCCCGACGATTGGAATCGGTGCCGGCGTCCATTGCGATGGGCAGGTATTGGTTGTCCATGATTTGGTAGGGCTCTTCGATCGCTTCACGCCCAAATTTGCCAAGAGATATGTCAACCTGAGCGAACTGATCCTCAAGGCCTTTGAATCATACAGAGAAGAGGTGTTGAAAGGGACATTTCCGACGGACCAGCACAGTTTCCACATCGATGAGAAAGAGTTGCGCAAAGTCAAATGAAAGAGTCGGATCAACCCATCAGTTACGGGAGGAATTCTTATCGGAACCTCTAATAATTACCAGTTTGTCACTCCCGCGCAGGCGGGAGTCCAGCATTGGTAAGGACTTCTGGATTCCTGCTGGAGTTTATCCCGATGAAAATCGGGGCAGGAATGACATTCTTAGAGGTAGCCTTATATTGTAGCGCCCTCACTTATTGAGGGCGGAGTCCGTCGGGAACAATGCCGACGCTACGAGAAAAGAGGCATGACTTCATAACCAATAATGCTTCGCAGCTCAGGCATTACAAGATCTAAGTTTTTAAACTTGAAATCAGACCGGGTTTGATATAATCTCTGTTTTCAGAAGGAGGTGGTCGTATGCCGATATCAGCCTATGTCTTTATCGAGTGCACGGCGGGGGCTGCTAGGGACGTGGCGAAGGAGGCTTCGAAGATACAGGGAGTGAAGCGAGCCAACGCGACGACGGGTCCGTATGACGTCATCGTTCTGGTAGAGGCCCCAGACATCAATATTCTCGGCGATTTCATCGTTACCAAACTTCAGGGGCTTAACGGTGTCCTCAGAACCCAGACCAATGTGATTGTGGATTAATAGTTCACCCCCACCCCTGCCTGCCGGCAGGCAGGCTTTCCCTCCTCCATTAAGGGGGAGGGATTCTTGAGTGGATTATCCTATTAGATTCCCTCTCCCCTGGCGGGAGAGGGATAGGGTGAGGGGGGAACGTGATATTTGGATTACAATTTGGATGGCATGGAAAGGAGGGAAGTTCATGGGAAGCGTCGTTAAGAAACGCCGGAAGAAGATGCGGAAACACAAACACAAGAAACAATTGGACCGTGATCGTCATAAGAAAAAGAAATAATCATCTTTAATGCGAAGATATACCCTCCATATTGTCCTTTTCATTTTGACAGTGGCCTCCACGTGTTTCGTCGGAGGCCCTGTTTATTCTTTTGCAGTGATCCTCATCCTCTTCGGACACGAAATGGGCCATTATCTGATGTCGCGGAGGTACGGGATAAGAGCGACATTACCGTTTTTTTTGCCCTTCCCCCTTAAACCTTTCGGCACTTTGGGCGCAGTGATTCGCATGGAGAGCACGGTCTCTTCCCGAAAGGCCCTTTTCGACACAGGCGTGGCAGGCCCCTTGATCAGCCTTTGCCTCAGCATTCCTGCCATCGCAGTCGGCTTGTCCCTTTCTATGGCGGTGCCCGTATCCCATCTCATGGAGGGGAATATCGATATCCTCGCAGAACCTCCGCTTTACTCTTTGATCCAAAGACTAGTACTGAAAAGTGTTCCCGCAGGCTACGTGGTCTTTCTCCATCCAGTTGCATACGCCGGATGGGTTGGTCTGTTTGTCACCTCACTCAATCTCCTCCCCATTGGGCAGTTGGACGGAGGTCACATCGTTTACGGCCTCTTCGGAAAAAGAAGCCGAATCGTTTACCTCATAGCTATTACCGTAATGGCCTTCATCACCGTATTCTACAACCCAGGGTGGTTCCTCCTTCTCATTCTCATCATCCTCTTTGGATTCCGGCACCCACCCCCACTGGATGATCAAACACCTCTGGATTGGAAAAGGAAACTGCTCGGGGGCTTTATTTTTCTCGCTTTTTTCCTCTCCTTCACTCCCGTTCCGTTTCCGGAATATGTCGAGGATATTAAGCGGCTCTTCCAGTGGTTCTAACTCGCACTCTTCTTGCGTCACGGCGCCTTGAGATTATCCTTTGTAATGGCACCACTTCGTAATTTCTTTGAGTGAGAGCGTATTAATAATATCTTTCGTTTCGAGCCATCCACGTCTTGCCACCGCCACTCCCAGGCTCATCATCCACAACTGGTCCAAATGATGAGAATCGGTTCCGATCGTCAAACGGATTCCCATCTCTTTTGCTTTACGGCAATGGATATCATCCAAATCGAGACGTTCAAAGGTTGCGTTAATCTCTATAGCTTTGCCATATCGCTTTGCAGCCTCCATCAACTCATCCATATCGACCTCATAAGGGTCTCTCGCCCCAAGAAGCCTGCCCGAGGGATGAGCAAGGATAGTCAGGAAAGGATTCGACAGAGCTCGAACGATCCTCTTCGTCATCTTCTCCCTATCCTGTTTGAATCCGCTATGGACAGCTCCTACGGCGATGTCAAGCTTTTCCAGAAGCTTTTCGGTCAGGTCTAATTCCCCGTCGGTGAGGATGTCGACCTCGGCCCCTTTCAAAATCCGAAACCCTTTGAGTTTTTCATTAACACGATCGATCTCCTCGATCTGTTCCGTCCGTCTCGAATCATCCAGCCCATGGGCAATCCTAAGGGACTTCGAGTGATCGCAGATCGCTACGTACTGATAGCCCCTCTTCTGGGCCGCTTTTGCAATCTCTTCAATCGAGGACGTACCATCGCTCCACTTTGAGTGGACATGAAGATCTCCCTTGATCTCGGGTTCCTGAACCAACTTAGGTAGTCTGCCTTTCTGCGCAGCTTCGATCTCGCCGCGATCTTCACGCAGCTCCGGCTCTATCCAATCCATTCCCAAAACACGGTAAATGTCCTTTTCGTCCCTTCCGCCAATCTTCTTCTTTCCCTTAAATGCCCCGTATTCGTTAATCTTGATCCCTTTGGCCTTAGCGATTCCTCTCAGATGGATGTTGTGCCCCTTCGATCCGGTGAAATACTGCAGCGCAGCACCATACGAATCTTCTTCCACCACACGAAGATCAATCTGTGTCCCCCCTTCCACAATGACGGAAGCCTTGGTCTCTCCCGAGGCTAAGACCTCTTTAACCTCCGGCAAATGCGTAAATGCCTGAACGATTTTCTCCTTATCAGGGCCGGTGGCTAAGATGTCAATGTCTCCGATATTCTCTCTCATCCTTCGAAGGGAGCCTGCCCATTCAATCTTTTTCGATCCTGTCTTCTGCCTCAACGCTTCCACAATCCGTTTGGCCACAGGAAAGGCTACACCTAAATTCATTCTGCCTTTGCTCTGCTTCAGGAGCAGGATTCCTCGTTTGATGTTCTCGATCTTCTTCTCGCCTATCCCGAAAAGGCCCATCAAGGACCCGTCTTCCACAGCCTTTTCCAATTGTGAGAGGCTGCCGATTCCCCTCTCCTTATGAAGCATCGAAAGCGTCTTGGGTCCCATCCCCGGGATGTCCATGATGGCGATCAATTCATCCGGCACTCCCTTTCTGGCCTCCTCAAATTTGAAGATCTTTCCTGTCTTAAGATACTCTACAATCTTCTCAGCCATCCCTTCGCCAATTCCCGGAATATTCCGGAGTTCTCCTTGCTCCGTGATCTCTCCAATGTCCTGCGTGAGATCTCCGATGATCCTCGAAGCCCTTCGGTAGGCACTAATCTTGAAAGGATTCTCGCCCTTAAATTCCAGAACGTTTGCCATCTTCTCAAAGAGATCGGCCAATTCTTTGTTCTTCATCTCTCAACTCCATGATGAGCGATCAAATAAATCCCAATCACCCAAACACGAAACAAAAGCTGCTCGGTCATTTTGAATTTGGAACCTATTTGTAATTTGCCTGCCTGCCGGTAGGCAGGGAATTTGAGATTTTTGACGCTCTAAGTTTCATGATAATTGTATTTTGTGCCGAAGAAAATGTTTGAGACAAAAATGGAAATTTTCCACGACATCCTTCTTGCTGTTCACAATAAAAATACGATTCTGGACATGAAAGAGTTCTTCGATCAGCCTCTTCACCGGGTACAGCGTCTTCGATTCCCTTCCATATCTTTTTTCCAACTCTTCCTCAAACATCACGACCAGTTTATCCTTCATCCTTAACTGTGTATCGTTGAAGAGGAAGGCCAATTCTGGCAGGAGATCCTCCATTCTGGAAAAGAAGGTGGAGATCTCTTTTTGCTCAACCCCTTTGGGAGGAGAGGATTTCACCTCCACATAGACAAGCCTTTGGTTCCAGCAAGCCATGACATCATAGTCGCCGCCGGACGGCGTGTTTTTTACGCTGACTCCGTAGATCGCGGGAGAGGCAAATTCTCTTTGAAACATCCCCGCAATGAACCATTCCAATGTGGGTCCGAAACTGTAGAGGGGAGAGACGCGCGTTCGATATTTTCCCCTTCCAATTTTTATAACCGCCCCCATTTCGCAAAGCAGGTTGCAATATCCTTGAACCACCTTCGGAGAACAGTAGTGGGTCAGATCCTGGATGCGAAACCCATCCTGGTATTTAATCATGTCTCTCAGGACAAGCCGAAAAGAGTATTTCTTCATCATCTCGTAGAACCGCGTTTTGTGAAAAAGAGAAAGATCCCGTGGGAAGAAGAGACGGTCGGTGGGGTTCTTTCGGAATACGTCGATCCCCCTCATCTTGAGCATCTTCTCCACCGGAGAACGGTTTTCCGTAGAAGCGGCTTTGATGGAATCGATTTCTTTGGTGAGGGATCTGACTTTCTTCTTCAGGGATTGGATCTCCCGGAGAGCTTCCTGTAACTTCACCTAAAATCCTCGATGCAGTTGGTAGCGCTTAGCCCATTGAACGGCTTCCGAATATTCTTTATGGGTGGCGCGACGATTGATCTCAGGGTACTCATGGGCTCGGTACTCCGGCCGGTATTGGTCCATAATATTGACATAAGAATGAACCGAGATCGCCTCGGCGATAAACCTGAGAACTTCTCCCGAAGAGGCGACCCCGTTAGGCATCACTAAGTGTCTGATCAAAAGCCCTTTCTCAGCAATCCCTCTGGAATCAACGGTCAAGTCTCCGACCTGGCGGTGCATCTCTTTGAGGACGTTCTTGATCACCTCGGGATAGTCCGGAGCGTTCGAGAATTGCTTTGAATATTTCTTGTCCATAAACTTTACGTCGGGCATGTAGATATCCACCACCCCTTCCAAGAGGCGAATCACCTCTATGGACTCGTATCCGGAACAGTTGTACACAATGGGAAGCCGAAGACCCTTCTCTATCGCTTCGGGAAGAGAACCTACGATCTGAGGGGCATAGTGGGTGGGAGTGACAAAGTTGATGTTGTGGCAACCCATCTCTTGGAGCCTCACCATGACCTGCGCCATGTCCGAGGAGGTAATGCGTCCACCATTTCCCAGATGGCTGATATCGTAATTCTGGCAAAAAATGCAACGAAGATTGCAGTGGGTGAGAAAGATCGTCCCTGAACCGTGATACCCAACCAGAGGAGGTTCCTCGCCGAAATGAGGAAAGGCGCTTGAGATCATAGGCTCTGACCCAGCCTGGCAGACCCCAATTTCCCCGTTCAACCGATCGACCCTGCACTCCCTCGGACAAAGCCGACACGGTTTAAGAAATTCCTTCAGCACCTGGATTCGATGGTTGAGTTCTCCTTTTTCGTACAGGCCGACATAGGATGGAACGAAAGTCACTGCGATATAACTCCTGAGATAAATCTTGCTTCTTCTTAAAAGGTACCACAAAATATTGTGGAATTCTATCCCGGGACAGGAGGACGATTGGATTTATCCGCACGCAAATTACATCCCTGAATGCTGGATATTCATCCGATCAACTCAAAAATCAGATGCTTTGGTAGATACTTAGGAATCTGCGGTAGTAGTCGCGTGGAATTCTTTCTTTTCGGTCAATGAGGTTCTTTACATACGTGGGGCCATAGTTATACGCGGTCAGGGCAATCTCGACATCCTTGAAGTCCAGGATGAGCTGGGAAAGGTAATAGATCCCCATTCTTATGTTAAGGTACGGGTTAAATAGTGTCCGGTCTCCGCTCCACTCAATTCCCAGTTCCTGGGCGAGAGATTGAGCCACATATGGCATAATTTGCATTAACCCTTTGGCACCCTTTTCAGATACGGACCAGTTGTAGAACTCACTTTCTGTGGCGATGAGAGCCAAGATGAATTTGGGGTCCTGATGGTGACGATTGGCCTCTTCATAGATTACCTCAGCAATTTCTTCCTTCGTCACGTTGGCAAGGTCTGTGGGGTATCTCTCCAGCACCCCTAAGATCTCCCGAATTGCCTGATCCCTTTCCCCGACTTCAGGCGAAAGGAAGCCCACCAACCCACGAGGGAGATACTTTATTACGGGGGGGAAAGGGAGGCTGAAAGAGAGAATGAAGACCACTGCCAAAAGAACGAACTTGAGGGAACTAGAGGGACCGGGAAGACATTTCTTATCACAATCGACTGCTTCGGGTATCGTTTCAATTCTTACCCAACCTGGCGGCTTCAAGCGGTCGGCTCCTTTGTCAGAACGGCTGTGAGGAGGATGCTCTATCCTTATGAGTGATTTTCTAATCTCCATGCCAGCCACCTTGTGATATTTTTTCACAATCTTAGCATTTAAAAAGTTCTTTGTCAAGCCTTAATTCTTTTTTTCTCGACTACGCCACAACCTGTAGTGGGTAAGCTCGGGAGGAAGGCTACTTATAGTAGATCTGGCTTAAGTCTCCCAATGCGAAACTCTCTCTTAGGCTCACTGCTTCTTCCTCCTGTTGGGTTGCACATTGCCCTAAACCGTCCCTACTTCACCCGCTTTAGACCAGGATGGCCCTTCGAAGGTTTTCGCTCCTCTTTTCGGCCCCGCTTCAGCAAATTCTCGTTGAAGAGAGTATTCTTCAAGCTGACGGCATTGATGATGCAGTAGATGATCACCGACTTCTCCCAGTCCTTTGTTCCATCAAAGTGTTCAATTTTCAGACGGAATTTCTCCCTCAGGTTGGACAGGGAGGCTTCATCAAGAGAGAGAATCTGTTCCGCCACTCTCTCAAGAGCTTTTTCCATAAGAACTCCTTGACCCCTCCTTTACTCAAGGGGAAGAAAAGGGATGATCATTTTTTGATTCGACACTCCTCACAGAGGTGATCTTTAAGAGACCAGCGACCCTCTCTTGTCCTGTATCGACCACAGTTTCTGCAAAGAAATAAGTCATCCCGACAGCCGGGGCAGTAATAATATCCAATATGACCGGGGTGAGATTTCGCACACCCATTTTCTTTCCCCGTGAGATCAAAGCACAGATATTTTCTGCATTGTTGGCAGAATTCAAAGAAGTGCGGATCTAGGACTGTACCGCAGACTTCACAGTAACGGGTCTCCATGCTTATAATCCCTCCCGTCCTCCCTTTACTAAAGGGAGGAGACTCATAACTCCCCTTTCATATAGGGAAGGTGTGAAAAAATCGTTCCCAAGTGTAAGGGGCGGGCAGGGATGTCGGAAAAGTTTTACAGCGGTACCTCTTTACGCTAACTCCTGACGATGAAAAACCTTAACGTTTGTTGGGTAATTACAGACTTTCGTTTGCCTTGCCTCTCAAATGATCGCATTTGTAAAACTTTGGAGATGTCCCTGCTCGACCCCGTCTCCGAATTTTTGACGGCTTCAGGGGGAAGAAGGGGGATTATTAGTCTCGTTTAATTACGGACACGCCACACAAACACGCCTGCCGGTAGGCAGGTTGACGTTGCGTTCTACTCATGGTGCAAATCTCGTGACCTGATGGGGAGCCTCAAAGGTTTCGTGGAGGGCCCTCATGGCGTCTTCTGCTTGATCCGCCTGGATGAGGCAGGAACAACTTGAAATCGAGGTGCTGATAGCCAATACGTTGATGCCTGCCGTCCCCAGGGCATTGAACATTAAACCGGAAATCATCGGCCTTTCTCTGAAATGAGGACCGAAAACACTGATCACCGCCACATTGGGATGATAAGAAACCCCCTTCGCCTCAATCAGAGGTTTGACTCCTTCCAGCACCCCCAAGGCAGCTTCCAGATCCTTCTGGTCGATGCAAAAAGTCATGTTCCCATTTCCTTCCAGGTCGAGGTTATGGACAACAAATTCGATATTGATTTTCCTTCTTCCCAACGCGTGGAGGACTGTCCCGGCCACATCAGGCCGATTGGGCAACGAAAGGATACTCACTGTGGCCAGCCCCGAAGTCGCCATAATACCGCCCACCTTGACCTTTGCCTCGCTCGCCATTCCTTCTACCCCGTTAGAAAGTCCCTTTGTTTGCACCGCAGATCAAGATAAGATTTTCTTAAGGTTTAAAGCCCCGCCTGACCCCTCTTAAAAGGGCGAAGGTCTTCTAACGGGGTCTACTCCCAGATCCTCCGATCATCGATCTTTTTGGCTCGGTCGGGAATGCCCCCTCTTCCGGTAAACACCACTTCCCCTTTTACTTTGAGAACTTCCTCCATCTCCCTCTGTATACTCCTTCTCAAGCTTCCCTGGTCAGCACCTTCCTCTTTCAATTCGATATAAATCGTCATCTGGTCACGGTATTCTTTTCTGGTGATGACGATCTGGTAATCCGCCACCCACGAGAATTTTGCCATCACTTCGTCCACCTGCCAGGGATGGATGAAGATCCCCCAAACTTTGGTCACCTGATCTGTGCGACCAAGAATCTTTCCCAAGCGAGGCGAAGTTCGACCGCAGGGACATGGATCTTCAATCAGATAGGAGAGGTCTCCTGTTGCAAAACGAATCATCGGAAAGGTCTTGCTGAAAGTAGTCGCCACGATCTCTCCCGTGGCACCGATCTCTAATTGCTTTCCTGTCTCCGTGTCAACGATCTCCACGATCACGTCCTCAGGGATATGCATCCCTTTCTTTTCCCGGCATTCGTATCCAAGGCAACCCACATCGACCGTGCCATAAGCCTGCCGGACGAAGATTTCAAGTTTCCCTTCCAACTTCTGGCGGAGCGACTCCGGGAACATTTCTGCACCGACAAAGCCAACCTTCAGGGAAAGATCCTTTTTCAGGTCAAGAGACATTCCTTCGGCGGCCTCCAAAAGGGACATCAGGAAACTCGGTGTTCCCAGGAATCCCGTCACATGGAGTTGTCGTAGGAGTTGAATCTGCATCGAGAGATTTCCTGGACCAATAGGGATAACAGACGCCCCGAGCATCTCGAGTGATTCATCCAGCATGAGGGCCAAGGGAGTGAGATGATAGTTAAAGGTATTTAGAACAACATCCCCTCTTCTTAACCCGCAGGCGAAAAGGGCTTGAGCCCATCGAATATCGCTGTAATCCCACTCCCCGGGTTCAAACACCGGTCCGGGTGAGATATAAATTCTTCTCACCCCCTTTTTAGGGATGATCCCAAATCCCCCGAAGGGAGGAGTCTGTCTTTGGAAAGTGACCAAATCTGTTTTTTTGGTAATGGGCAATTTCTCCAGATCCCTGAGGTCCCTTATCTTCTCAGGTTTGACTCCGAGGGCATCAAACCTTGACCGAATTGCCTTGGAATAACGATATCCGTAGCGAAGAATCTTGGAGAGGTTATCCTTTAGATAGGCCTCTCGTTTTTTCCTGGACATCGTCTCCTTTTCTCTCTGAAAATAACCACGCGACCGATCGATCATAATCAACCTCTTCTTCGAGAATGAAAATCCCCTCCTACCCCCTTTTAGTAAAGGGGGGTTGGGGGGATTTGAAAGTTACTTTCTAAACAATTTGACCTATCATTCCAATATTCCATTCTTTGAAAATTCCAACTGGGCGAACCCGCCAGCGTGTCCTGTTACAGGACGAAGACAGGATCCACATCAATGTCGAGATGGACTCCTGTTCCCTTTACCTCACCTTCCATTCTGGATGCTAATCCCTTGGCAAATTGATGAAGGAGATGATGGCTCTTTCCTTTCGCCATCATCTGCCACCGAAATTTTCCTCTCATCTTAGCGAAAGGGGCAGTGCTTGGCCCTAAGAGTTCAATTCCTTTTCCGTACCCCTTTTTCAATAGGGATTGTCCAATCTTCCCCATTTCTTCTGCCATCCCTTTGGTCCTTTTGTCACTGTTTCCAACCAACCTAAAGTTAGTGAACCGCGAGAAGGGAGGGTATTCCAGGGCCTTTCGGAATTGAATCTCCTCGTGGTAGAATCCGATATAGTCATGATCTTTTGCTCTGAGAATACTGTAATGGTCCGGGTTAAAGGTCTGGATCACCACTTCCCCAGAAAATTCTCCCCTTCCTGCCCTTCCCGCTACCTGGGTAAGAAGTTGAAAGGTTCTCTCGCTCGACCGAAAGTCTGGAAAGTGAAGGGATGTATCCGCAGAGACCACGCCGACAAAGGTCACATTGGGAAAGTCATGGCCTTTAACGATCATCTGCGTTCCTACCAGGATGTCAATACTCCCGGATTCGAGCCCTTTCAGAATCTTCAGATGAGATTTTTGTCGGGAGGTGGTATCCCGATCCATCCTTCCCACTTGTGTCTCCGGGAATAATAATTTAACTTCCTGCTCCAGGCGCTCGGTCCCGATCCCCATTCCCTGAAGCCGATGGCCTTGACATTTCGGACAATCTCCGGGGGCTTGGATTCGGTAATCACAATAATGGCACTGTAGAGTGCGATCCCTGAGATGATACGTGAGTGTCACGCTGCAATTCGGGCATTTGAAGGTGTGGCCACATTCCGGACAGAGGATAAAATTGGCAAATCCCCTCCGATTGAGAAAGAGTAAACTCTGTTTTTTGTCTTCGATATTTTTCTGCAGTGTTGCTCTCAATCTTTCTGAGAGGAGAGAGCCTTCCTTCCTCACATCCACCACCTCTATCTTTGGAAGGGGTTTTCCTTCGATCCTCTCCGGAAGACTGAGGAGACAAAACTTCCCTTTCTCGGTGTTATAAAATGATTCCAAAGAAGGGGTGGCCGACCCCAGAAGGAGGGTGGCCTCGCCCTGTTTTGCCCGGACCACTGCCGCGTCCCTGGCATGATACTTCAACTTCTCCTCCTGTTTATAAGACGGATCATGCTCTTCATCCACAATGATGATTCCGACGTTCTTAAAGGGGGCGAAGATGGCAGACCGAGCCCCCATGGCAATCTTCACTTCACCCCTCCAGACTTTCCTCCATTGATCATACCGCTCTCCTCTTCCGAGCCCGCTGTGAAGGAGCGCAAGGTTCTCTCCGAATCGGTCCTTAAACCGGGAAAGAAGCTGCGGGGTCAAAGATATCTCCGGAACAAGGACAATCGCCTCCCGGCCTTTGAGCAGCACCTCTTCAAGGGCGCGAAGATAAACCTCCGTCTTCCCGCTCCCCGTGACACCGTGAATCAGGAACGGAGAAAATCGTTTCGAATGGATTCCTTTCAGGATCTCGTCGAGAACGGCTTGTTGACGAGGAGTGAGCTCGGGTTTCGGATAAGGCTTTAGCTCCGATCGAACAGAGAGATCGCGGCAGACCTCTCTCCTGGAGAGTGAGAGGAGCCCCTTAGCCTGAAGGGATTGGATGGATTTGGAAGGAGACTTAAACCTCTTACTCAATTCGGAATAGAGAATATCTCCTTTCTCTTTGATCCAGTTAAGAATTTCAGATTCCTTTTTTGAAATCGGTTGAGTTGGTTCACCTCCTTTATATTGGACGACCTTCTCAAATTTCGGTTTGATCTCTTTTCCTTCGATGCCGGGGTCAATATTGAGAAAGCCTTTTTTCCGCCAGGAAAAAATCTGAGGCCTTGATGCCTCTCCGGGAAAATGTTTCAACGTTCTTCTTAAAGAGACCTTCCCACACCTTGCAATTTCCTTAAAGACCTTCTCCTGAACCGCGTCCAGTCCTCCTCGCCCGAGAGATTCCATCCCGTCCTGAGTGAGAGTTAGAATCAATTCGCTCTTTAGCTGAAGCCCTGGTGGGAGGCCGGTCTTGATTACTTCTCCCAAGGGATAGAGGTAGTAGTCAGAGAGCCAACGACAAAAATGGAGCATCTGGAGGTCAATCAGAGGAGCTTCATCGAGGAGATCCTCAACTTCCCGCAGCTTTTCTTCAACACCCTTTGGAGGTTGATCCAAGAGATCGATTGAAAACCCGGTGACTTTTCTCCCCTTGAAAGGGACGAGCACTCGCATCCCGATCTGAAGGGAGCCTATCATTTTTTCAGGAATGCGATAGTGGAATGTCTTAAAAACAGGAAGCCCGACCGCCACCTCAACAATTTCTTTCATCGTCCCCAAATTATCCCCTTTTGATTGAGTTGTCAAATTGTCTTCCTGAGTCATTGCGATCCCGCCTGAGGCGGGAGAGGCAATCTCAAATTTGTCGCAACGCCGTCATTTACTGACGCTGAAAGATGTTCCCTTACGAATCTCCTTGATAAGGTTTATAACTTTTGGTACATTGATCCCAACCCTTCCTTTGACTGTGTCTCATATTCAGCCTTGATTTATTTGTAAAACCGACTTCGGCGTTGAGAAGGGTTCGATCTATGGAAAAGGAATATATCATGGCCCTGGATCAGGGAACCACGAGTTCCCGAGCGGTGATTTTTGACAACCAGGGGAAAGTTGTTAGCATGGCCGCCAAGGAGTTCAAGCAGATCTATCCCAGGCCTGGATGGGTGGAACATGATCCTGTGGAAATATGGGACTCGCAAAGAGAAGCTGCCAGGCAGGCCCTTAATTCCGGCAACCTTTCACCGCAAGAAATCGTCGCCGTCGGGGTCACCAACCAGAGGGAGACCACTTTAATTTGGGACAGGGAGAGCGGCCGGCCTGTGCATAATGCCATCGTATGGCAGTGCCGCAGGACCGCCCCAACCTGTTCCAAAATCAAGAAGACGAAAGTCGCCCAGAAGATTCGCAAGAAAACCGGCTTGGTGATCGACGCCTATTTTTCGGCAACCAAGGTCCAGTGGATTTTGGACCAGCAAAAAACAACTCGCCGGGAGGCTGAAAGAGGGGAACTGGCCTTTGGTACGGTAGATAGCTGGTTGGCCTACAATCTGACAGGGAAGAAACTCCATATTACGGATTATTCTAACGCTTCCCGCACGATGCTTTACAATATTCATGATCTTTCGTGGGATGGGGAGATCTTAGAATATCTGGACATTCCCGGGCAGATCCTGCCGGCTGTCAAAGCATCCAGCGAAATCTACGGAAGCACTTCTCCGGAAGCCTTCTTGGGACTGGAGGTCCCCGTTGCGGGAATCGTAGGAGATCAACAAGGAGCTCTATTCGGCCAGACTTGCTTCCGCAAAGGCCTTTCCAAAAACACCTACGGAACGGGCTGCTTTTTGCTGATGAACATAGGGAGGGAACCGGTGCTTTCCAAGAAAAACCTCCTGACGACGATCGCCTGGGGAATCGGCCCGAAAATTGAGTATGCCTTAGAGGGGAGTGTCTTTATTGGCGGAGCTGTCGTACAATGGCTTCGGGATGGGTTGCGGATCATCCAGCAAGCTTCCGAAAGTGAAAAGTTGGCCAGCAGCCTCCAATCGAATGAGGGTGTCTATTTTGTTCCAGCCTTTGTCGGCTTGGGAGCGCCCTACTGGGACATGTATGCACGAGGAACCATTTTGGGAATCACCAGGGGAACGACGCCCGCTCATATCGCCCGGGCGGCCTTGGAGTCGATCGCCTATCAGACCAGAGATGTTCTAGAATCCATGGAGGGGGATTCAGGGATGAAGCTGAAGGAACTGCGGGTGGACGGAGGGGCTGCCGCTAATGAGTTTTTAATGCAATTTCAAGCCGACCTTCTCGGGGTTCCAGTAGTGATCCAGGAGACAACGGAGACAACCGCCCTGGGCGCCGCCTACCTCGCCGGTTTGGCTGTCGGGTTTTGGAAGGATCAACAGCAAATCGCCTCCAATTACACTATAAAGAGGAAGTTTATTCCCCGGATGAGTTCAAAACAAAGGGAATCTCTTTACCGGAAGTGGAAGAAGGCCGTTGAGCGAGCAAAGGGGTGGGAAGAAGCTCAGGAAGGCGTTACTTAATTCAATGTTTGCCACCAAGATAGGAGGAATATTCAATGAAACGCTACACCTTAGAATTTTTGCTCAGTATTCTTTTGGTCTTAACTATCATTTTTTGGGGGGTCCCGGTTTGTCTCGCCATGGATACGACGGCTGAGAAGATTATTGCCAACAAAGATTCCTTTGATGGGAAGGAGGTCTCGGTTAAGGGCACTGTTTCAAATCTAAAAATTAAGACTGCAAATGTTAAGGACGACTTCACAACTTTTGTACTCGTTGGTGAAGCAGGGGGTCGTATCAATGTCTTTATCTGGGGAAGCCTTAAACTCAAGCCAGGGCAAAAGGTTCGAGTAACGGGCCTCTATCGAAAGGTCAGAAAAACAGCCCGGAGCAATTATTATAACGAAATAGAGGCGTCGGAAGTCAAATGAATTCTATTATAAGCGCATTTAATAAATTGTCATTGCGAGGAATCCCTGCCTGCCCTGTACCATGTTAGGTTCAGGGCCTGCCGGTAGGCAGACGGGACTTGGAAATGTATTCTCAACTTAACATACCATCGTTTACGGAGGCGCTCTAAGTTGTTACATCTAAAGGAAGTGAGGTTGTTGTCCGATAAATACCCGACCAAGGACCATTATCCCTTCAACATTGACGTCCTCCAAGAGACTCGAGGCATCGCATTTTCTTCTCCCGTCACTTTTTTTGTCGGGGAGAACGGATCGGGAAAGACCACCCTGCTGGAAGCTCTGGCCCGAAGGTGCCATATCCACATCTGGAGCGGCGTGGACAACACCCATGTCGATCCCAATCCTTATGAAGAAATGTTGTTCCTGTATCTCCAGGTCGAATGGACCGATAGCATTATTCCCGGCTCTTTCTTCTCCTCACAGATCTTCCGCAATTTTGCCGGATTGGTAGAAATGTGGGAGGCAGACAATCCGGGGCAGATCGAATATTTTGGCGGGAAATCGTTGTTGACCCAATCTCACGGTCAATCTCTGATGTCCTTCTTCAAGGCGCGCTACAAGATCAAAGGACTCTACCTTCTGGACGAGCCGGAAACAGCCCTCTCGCCCAAGAGCCAGTTGGAGCTTCTGAAACTTCTTCGAGAGATGGGTTCTCTGGGGCATGCCCAGTTTATCATTGCCACCCACTCCCCGATTCTCTTAGCCTGCCCTGGTGCCGTCATTTACAGCTTTGACCACACGCCGCTGAAAACGATTCCGTATGAAGATACGGAATACTACCGGATTTATAAGACCTTCATGGAGAATCCCAGTCAATATTTCAGATGAGAAGAATCAACTCTATCCATTTCGATCAGGGGTTGCCCCGGAGGAAAAACTTCTAACACGCAGCTAATGAAATCGATCTCACAAGCGCCTCGACGTCATCCCATGTGAAGGGACCCTTTCGATGGAAGGAAAGGATGGAGTGGCTATACTAAGCTACGCCCTGTGCGTCATTCTTTTTTAGCCAATGGCCATGAGGCACGGATGGCCGTTCCTTTTGCCTCGGCGGATTCAATAGCAAATGACCCACCGGAAAGTTCGATGCGTTCTCTCATACTTTTAAGCCCCAATCCCTGAGTCGTGCCACTCGGAGATTGCGCCTTCGATAGGTCAAATCCTTGACCATTATCCCGGATGACCAAGTAGATCGCTTGCTTTGTTTTTTGCAGGAAGAGCAATACCACGTTTGCTTTGCTGTGTTTGGCGATATTGTTCAACCCCTCCTGCAGAACCCTGAAGATCACGGTTTTCAAGAAGTCGGGCACATCACGCTCTTCGATCTCGATACTCTGTCTTACGCGGATTTTTGAATACGTCGACTCAAATTGACGGCAGAACCACCTGATGGTTACCAAGACCCCTAGATCGTCCAGCATGGAAGGTCTTAAATTCGTCTGGATTCTTCGGGCTTCGTCAATCGCTCCCTGAACGATGGGGATAAGGCTCTGTAAGGCAGCGGCTGTCTCAGGGCTCCGATCACCAACTTCTGTAAGTGCAGTAACCACCTTGAATTTGATCGCGGATAGGGATGATCCAATGCTGTCATGGATTTCCCCGGCAACCAGTTTTCTTTCCTTTTCCTGAGCGTTAACGAGATCGATAGAGAGACGCCGAAGGTCACCTTGCGATTTGATCAATTCGGTTTCCACCCTTTGACATTCATCAATTTCGGTCCTCAGTTCTTCGTTAGCAACCTCTAGCTCTTCTGTCCGTTCCTGTACCTGCTGCTCCAACGTTTCACTCAATTGTTGAAGTTCCAAAGTGCGCTCGCGCAGCGCTTTTTCCGCCCGCTTGCGCTCGGTGATGTCATGCACCATCCCGATGGACCGAATGATTTGGCCTGACGCATCTCGGATGTGCTCGCATCTCTCGAGGACGGTGCGGATTTCACCCGTTGACTTTCTGACCACCCGATGCTCGATCTCGTAGGTGTCTATCCCCTCACGCAACGACGCAGAATATGCGGCGTCTACGGTGTCACGGTCGCCAGGATGCACGGCCTCGAGGAACGCCTCGTAGGTCGCGCCAAACTCCTGCGGTTGAAGCCCGAAGATGCGGTAGACTTCGTCCGACCATGTCAGGCGGTTGTTGACCACATCCAGTTCCCAACTGCCAAGATGGGCGATCTCCTGCGCGCGATTCAACCTCCGCTCGTTCTCGCGCAGCAATTCCTCCGCTTGTGCTCGCTCGATAATATCAGCCGTCTGGCGGGCGAGCAGGTCCAGCAGCCCAAGTACGCGATCGTCTGGCCCACGGGGCTTCTTGTAGTGGGTTGAGAACATGCCGAGAGGCCTTCCCGACCGGCTCACCAGAGGTGTGGACTGAACGGCTCGCACGCCGGCCTTGAGCTGGATTTCCAGAGCGGGGGTGCCGATGAAAATCGGGCTTTTTTCAATGTCCTCGATGATAACACGCTCTCCGCGCTCGAGTGCCGTCCCACAAGCCCCTTGGCCCTTGCCAACGCTGTTCCAGAAGTCCAGCCACCACTCCGGAAACCCGCGATGAGCCGCGATCTTGAGATCAGAAGAATCGGGGTCCAAGAGCTGAATGTTGCCAAAGTCAGCGCCAGAAATCGCGATCGCCGCGTCGACGATTTCCGCCAGGACTGGCTCCAGGTTCCCTTCGTGAAGGAACAAGTTGCCGAGCTTCTGCAGCCTCGTCATGCCCCCGAGGTCGGCCTCCGCCTGCTCGTGAGCGTCGCGCAGCGCCTCCTCAGCCCGCTTGCGCTCCGTGATATCTCGACCGTAAACGTTAGCATAGCGTTCTTCATGGAACGGTACAGCCCACACGATGTAGAACTTTCCATGCAGTTGAATATCCTTCTGCACTTCCCTTCCTTCTGCCATTGCCTGGTGAACCAGAGGAAGCAGTTTATTTTGTATAGGCTGCCCCACTTCACAAGTCCACCCGCTGAACTTTGAGGTGGCCGGGTTGCAGTAGAGAACAATTCCATCCGCGGATGCCCGTAGCACGGGATTGGGGTTTTCGTCAGGAAACCGCGCCAGCCAGACCGCCCGCTCATGGGCTTCGCGTAGCGCCGCCTGTGCACGCCGCCTCTCGGTGACATCATGGAAAACAAGGACGACTCCGATCAGGTTGCCGGCGGCATCAAGGATCGGCGCAGCGCTGTCCTCGATGGGTACTTTTCGGCCATCCTTTGTGACCAGTGCGGTGTCGTTGGCTAAAGCGACAACGCGTTTTTCACTCAGAACTCGCGCCACGAGGTCTTCAGCAGGCACTTGGGTCTTCTCGTTGATTATCCGGAATACGCTCTGGATCGGCTGTCCCACGGTCTCCTCAACTTGCCAGCCGGTCAGTGTTACGGCGACGGGGTTGAGAAAAGTAATCCGGCCTTTTGTGTCGCTGGTGATCACCGCGTCGCCGATACTGCTAAGCGTAACGCGCAGCCACTCCCGCTGCTCGCGGAGGCTCTCTTCTGCCCTCTTGCGTTCTTCTACCTCTTTGCTCAATGCGTCTCTCGAGACCGTAGTCACTCTTAACTGTTCCGTCATAAGATCAAATGATCGGGCCAATTCTCCCAGCTCGTCACCCGGTGGCAAACCGATCCTGTGATCAAGGTCGCCAGCTCCGATGATCTCAGTTCCTTTGCCGAGGATAGCAAGCGATGTCACGATGTTTCTTTTTATCCGGATCGAGGCCACGGTGATAGGAACAGTTGTAGTAACAATAAGGATAAAGATAAGCGCAGCGAGTCTTCTTTGGCTCGTGGCTAACTCATCACTGATCAAGTTTTCAAGCCGCAATGAGTCTGATAACACATCACGCGACCTTATCAGGATCTGGCCTGCCAACCGCTCCTCCGCCTCCCTGAGTAGGGCAGTATCCTTGACTGAGCCATGGCGTTCATAGTTGGAGACAAGTTTTAGAAAAGTGTCCCTCATCGATTCACTGTTATAACGAAGGCCATTTAGAAGCCGTTGCTGTTCGCTGTTACCGAACCTGGTCGTGCTGATAAGCTTCGTTATTGAATCGTATTCCTTCAGGAACTGCAACCTTGGCCGTTCCTCGTGAAAGAGCATGTAAGAGCGCACGGAGTTGTTGAGATCATTCGTGCCGACCTGGATCCGATGGGCGACTTGGCTCTTCTCTCGGGCCTCCTCCATCGTTTCGTACGAGAAGAGAAAGGCGAGGCCGATCACGAACGCCATGAGCACGGGTAACAATGCAGCAAGCTTCAATCTTGTATTGATCTTCATATCTGTTCCTATCCACCGGCGAGTGTGACCGCTTGAGGCCGGACTGCTTTCAGGCCGTCGGTATAAATGAAATCCAAGAAATTGGGGGTTCTTCGAGCCCTACCAACGTCTTTCTTGATCATCCATCGTGCCTGGTCTTCGAGGTTCAATATCAGGCTTTGGTCCAGTTCAGCGGTAAAGGTAAAGTCTTTCCATTCCTTCTCGAAGAGAAGGCTGTCCGTGCCAATATGTGTCGCGGAAATGGTGCGCGCCTCATCGGGATGCTTTTCGATAAAACGGTTTGCTCGGATAACGGCCCGAAGGAATTTCTTCACGCCTTCGGGGTTCGTCTTAACGAAATCCTGCTTTGCTGTGAGATTCCACATCAGCGTGTAAATAGTCGGATCGTGAAGGATGAGCGCCTTGCTGCCGAGTTTCTCCCGGAGCACGATTGTGAAGGGCGACCAGGTGCTTACGGCATCAACCTCTCCCTTGAGTAAGGCATCGACCAGACTATCCGTTGCTATGTTGACGGCTCGGACCTCCTTTGGATGGATATAGGAAGTCGTCAAATACACATGGAGGAAGAACTCCACAGCGGAGCCTAAGGAGAGACCGATCTTCTTACCCCTGAGATCATCGGGCGCGGAGATGCCTCTATCTTTTCTTGCGATACTCAGGATCGCCGATTTGATTTCAGAGATAGTGGCAAGGACCGCAAGAGGCCTTCCGTCAACGGCAGCGCGGGCGATTGGCGTGTCACCCGCCGCAGCAATATCTGCCTTTCCAGAAAGCAGGGCATCGAGCGCCAGATGCCCCGATGGATACGGGTGGAGCGTGGGGTTCAGCCCCTCCTCTCTCAAATAGCCTTTCTCATAGGCTACATAGAGGGAGGCAGAGCCGGGCCAGGAAGACACAGCAATAGTGACTTTTTCATGTTTTGGTGCGCCTTGCTCCCGGCTGCATCCGATGACACCGGTAAGCAAAAAGGCAGCGACCACCAGCAGCCTTACTGATGGCTTACGCATGTAGCCTTCCTTCGAGATCCGTCTCCTGGCCGGTAAGTGCCCCGCAAGCCCCGCCTTCTGCCTGCCTGCCGGTAGGCAGGGGCGAGGAGCTTCACTTTGAGTTATTATTTCACAATACAAAAAGTTAGAAGCCATATCAATATCAAATTTTTCACGCGGGAAGATCGTTCCCTTTTCTGCCCGTGCCGCTTCACTTCCGCTTTACCTCAAAGAGTTGCCCAATCTTCTGAATGGTATCCGCTTCCAAAGGAGACTTGTCCGTTCGAAAGTTTTTTACCCTTGCAAACCTTAAGGCCAATCCGCCAGGATAGCGTGGACTTTCCTGAATATCGTTGAAGGCCACCTCTACAACCAATTCAGGCTTTACATAGACTGTCCATTTATCCCGGCTGATCTCCAGTTCTAAAAGCCTTATTGTTTGCCAGCGAAGCATCTCATCAGTCAAACCCTTAAAGGTTTTGCCGAGCATGATGAAGTTTCCGCTTCCCGGATCTCTTGCACCGAGATGAAGGTTGCTGAGCCATTCTTTCCGCCTTCCATGGCCCCATTCGGCAGCCAGCACCACGAGGTCGAGAGTCTGGGCCGGTTTGATCTTCAGCCAGGCGTACCCTCGATGACCTGCCGTATAGAGAGAACCCAGGCCTTTAGCCATGAGTCCTTCGTGTCCGGCCTCAAGGCTTCTTTTGAGGAAATCCTGCGCCTCCTTTTCGTTTCCAGTGATCACCCGGCGGATCATATGCTCGGACGGAACCTTCCGAGAGAGAAGGTCAAATCGCTCTCGATAAGGTTGATGAAAAAGAGATTCCCCATCACAGTAGAGGAGGTCAAAGAAATAGGGTGCAAGGGGAATCTCTTTTTCCAGTCGCTCAAGATCCTGAATTCTGCCGAATCGGCGCATGGTGACCTGAAAGGGAAGAGGCTTGCCATCCTCTCTCAAAGCAATGGCTTCCCCTTCGAAGATGGCATTTTCAAATTGAAATGTCCTGGTCAGCTCAACGATCTCTGGAATGCTGTCTGTGATATCCTTCAAATGTCGTGTAAAGATCCGCACTTCCTCTTTTTCTTTGTGGACCTGAATTCTCGCCCCATCGATCTTGAACTCGAACCCCGCTTCGCCCAGACGCTCCAAGGCCTCTGCCTCTCCCTCAACCGGATTGGCCAGCATGGGCGAGATAGGGGAAAAGAGCGTGGGTTGAAAATGAGAAAGACCTGCTATCCCCTCCTCCAAGGCGACTTGTGCCACCTTACCAATGTCTCCTGAAAACATCAAACTCTGACGCAGGCCATCAACGGGAAGAGAAGATGCCTGGGCAATGGCTTCGAGCATGAGACCTTCCGAGGCTCCTTGCCGAATTTCACCCATCATCAGTCCGGTCAAAAATTCTTTTTCATCGTGCTGGATAGATGAGAAGAGGCCGCGAAGGAGGCGAACCTTTCTCTCCAAAGACCCTGTTCCCTTCTCCCGCGAAATCCTTTCCAATAAGCGATCCATCTCAATAAGGCTGACAGAGTGAAATTGGTCAGGAAGGTCTTGCAAGACCTCCTGCAACGTTGCCCACCCGATTCCAGGACGTGCCTGAGAGAGCCGACCCGAAAGGTAACGGGCGATCAAGGCTATCTCCTGTCCCTTCGCCTTTCTAAATAAATAGACAAGGAGAGAAACCTTTTCTTTTTTCTTCGTGGTTGAGGCAACCCTTTTGGAAAGCTCCACCAAATCTCTAATCAGGATCATACTATCAACTTAAGCACTTCACGAACTCTTGGCAACTCAACCCGTCCCGTCCTCCAGCGGAAAGGAACTTAAGTGGAGAAGAGTCGATTTGGAAATCCATGCGGATTCATTCGGATAAGGCAGGATGAAATTCCTGTGATCGACAGTAGGAGTTAAGTTTTATCTGAATTTGGGATTTTCTTAAATCTCATGCGCCTCTTGAGGCCGGGTACGATACGCCGAATCTCATCAAGCTTCTCCCTCGCAGCCTTTTCGCCTTCATCAACCAGATTCATGGCCTGGGAGAAGCTTGACCAGTGTGTTCCTCCTACCTCCGGGAGAATCACAACATCAGCGGCCGCCAGCTCGTACTGTTTGAGCCTTTCTCCCATAATCTCACTCACCCTGAGATAGACGTCCACAACCGTCCGTAGTTCTTCCGAACCAATGCCCCGGTCTACCACCACGGCGATCACGATGTCTGCTCCTTCTCGTCTCGCCACAGAAGTAGGAACCCGGCAGATGGTGCCTCCGTCGGATAGAAGCCTTTCTCCCTCTCTAAGCGGCATGACGGCCCCGGGAACGGCACAGCTTGCCATGACGGCTTGTCGCAGGGATCCCTCAGAAAAAGTGATCTCTTCGCCGCTGACCAGGTCCGTGGCCACGGCCCGAAAGGGAATTCGGGTCTCCTCAATCTGAATGTCGGGAATAAAATAGTCGATGGTGACCTGGAAATCCTCGTTGGAAAGTATGCCCGGTTTGAACATGGCCTGGATCAGATAAAAATGATTCCTTAAGTAGGTCTCAATCTTTTGGGCCAGACGTACCTCACCCTTGGCGTGAGCCGCTTCAAAGGCCCTTATGGTCGACGAACGAAATTCGTGACTGTTTAGATACGCCTCCGCCTTCTTCTGCAATTCATCTGAGCTGCTGCCGCTCGCATAGCCCCCGCCCACTAAAGCGCCGATACTGGTCCCCGCAATAAGATCAACAGGAATCTCCTCTTTCTCAATTACCCTTAACACGCCGATATGGGCGAGCCCCCTGGCCCCTCCGCCTCCGAGGGCAAGACCGACGGGCTTCCTTTTCCAAAACATGATCGGAGTCTTCTCCCAAAACTTATTGGGGCTATTTTACCGCTTATGCCTCCAGAACATCAAGAGTATCTTTTTGCCATATAAAGACTGCCCCTTAAGAAATCCCGTCTGCAAATAAATAATCGAGAACCCAGCAACATAGCCTCTTTGAATTATCGTCGTATCTCAGTATAATGAACTTTAGGATATGTCATCACACTGAGAACGACGGAAAGGGGGATCATCTATGGGAGACGCAACGATGGAGTTGCTACGGGAGCTGACTGAAGCACCGGGTATTTCAGGCTATGAGAAGGAGGTCCGTGAGATCATTCGCAGACATCTTCAAGACCTTACGACAATAGAGCAGGACCGGCTGGGGAGTATCGTGTGTCGCAAGGATGGCAAAACGGAAAAACCAAAAATTATGTTGGCAGGACACATGGATGAGATTGGATTCATCGTTAAACTTGTGACCGACGAGGGCTTCATCAAATTCAGTCCCGTCGGAGGATGGTGGGGGCATGTGATGCTCGCCCAGCGCGTGGTGATCAAGACCGGGAAGGGCGATGTGGTCGGTCTAATCGGCTCGAAACCTCCCCATATCTTGTCGGAAGAGGAACGCAAGAAACTTCAAGAACCCAAGGACATGTACATCGATGTGGGGGCGACCTCTTCGGCCGAGATAAAAGAGCTTGGGATCAATCCGGGTGATCCGGTCATTCCCATCTGCCCCTTTACTGTCTTAGGCACCGGCAAGACCTATCTGGCGAAGGCGTTCGACGATCGGGTAGGATGTGCGCTCTTTATCGAGGTGATCAAGAGCCTCTGCGGGGAAAAACATCCGAACACGGTGTACGGAGTCGGTACTGTCCAGGAGGAGGTGGGCCTCCGAGGGGCACGAACAAGCTCTTGGGTGGTCGAGCCTGATGTCGGGCTGACGATGGAGGTAGGCGTCGCCGGAGATGTTCCAGACGTCAAGAAAGACGACGCCCAGGGAAAACTTGGAAAGGGTCCGGTCATCGTGATCAGAGATGGAAGCATGGTCCCAAACTTGAGGCTTCGGGATCTTTTCGTGGACACGGCAGAGACATTGAAGATTCCGTACCAATTCGATATGTTGGAACGGGGCGGGACGGATTCCGGTGCGATTCATCTTCATCGCCACGGGGTGCCGAATCTGGTCATCGCTGTCCCGACCCGGCACATTCACAGTCATGCAGGAATCCTCTGCCGGGATGACTTTGATCATGCCGTGGAACTTGTTGTGGCTGTAATCAAAAAGCTTGATGCGGACACCGTGGCAGGCCTGACAGAATAAGAGAAGGAGATTGAATAATTTCCACACTGACTGCGTCTAAAAATAGTAAAAGGGAGGTAGGTCAGGGGTTGTTCCCAGATGTTGAGGGAAAGTACAAAGTGTATTAGAATTTAAGTGTGGGATATTGAAGAGAATTAGGGAGGTGGATAAAGATGAAAAAGATCATATTTATCAGCTTGATTTTATTAGCCATTTTTCTGTCAAGCGGACAGGCCTTTGCTTGGCATCGCGCTCATTTTGGGATCTTTATCGGCCCTCCGGCTTTTTGGGTGGGTCCTCCAGCTTACTATCCCCCGCCTGCTTACTATGGACCGGGTTACTATTACAGTACCCCTTATAGAGTTTGGGTTCCTGGCCACTGGGAAAGAAGATGGGGCCCCTACGGTTGGGAGAGGACCTGGATCCCAGGTTATTGGGAGTACCGGTGATAAACAAAAGGGATCGAAGTTAAGTCTTCAATCCCTTTTGTTTGCCCGGCTAATACTTTCGCGTTTGTTTCAGGAGCGTCTTATTGCAGTGCCAGCGCAGAAAATTAACATTTTTCTTAATCCCATTTCTTTACCTTTTCCGAAATCATCTGGGTTAACTTTTTCTTCTGTACATCGTTCAAATTGCTCTGGAAGCCCATCAGCAAATCAAAGCCTTTATTAAAGCGCTGGGTCTCATCGCGAAGGATCCCCTGAAGTAGAGAGGTCATCTTTTGAATATCCGGACTTTCCCTGGCTGCCTCCTCCTTGATCTTCAGCCAGGCATCCCTGCTTTCTTTCCGACCTTCCTCGAAGTTCTTCCGGACTTCGACCTTTAAACCTTCCAGCTTTATCTTTTGATCCTCGTTAAGATCGAGCTTTCCTGCGGTCTTGTCAATCTTCTTAATGAATACCTTTTCAGCCGCAGTCATTGGGTCCGTTCGATGGTGGCATCCAACGACAAATCCTCCCAAAAAAATGGCGGCCATTAGATAAATGAAATATCGGTTTAGTTTCATCTTTTTTCTCCTTTCTCTCTGCAAAAAATGAATCCGACGATCCATTTTATTCACTCAATCTTAATCTAATAACTGAAGTTATGAAAAGTCAATAAAAGGAATTACTTATTTTATGCAGATTTTAAGAAGGATGACGGATAACGGGGCGATGAATTTTGCTGTTGCAACTGAGACAAAACTTTGAACCCTTTCTGTCCGTGTCCACCAAGCTATTTGAGAAAAACATCACACATTGTGGGTTTTCACAATGTCCCAATCGATAGGTATGTCCCAATTCATGAATAGCCTCGGTTAAAACTCTCTGATGGAAAAGGTTTTGGTTTTCGGTCAGGTGATAAAAAGATTGTCTCAGACGGGTGAGCGAAACAACCGCGGCTTTTGGGCCCGCCTGGCCAAAGACAAAATTTAATTCGGGGACAAATAAATCGTGGTCCACAATTGCTAAGATTTTTTCATAAGGGGCATATTCTTTTTGCTCCACGATAGCATTCAATATGGCTGTGGAAAGATACTGTTTTCTTTTATGATCATAGGCATAATTCGGTTTGGGCATTCCTTCGGCTATGGCCACCTGCTTGTTGAATACTTTGGCTAAATCATCCTTCAGCCAATCGATGACATTTCTGTCTATCTCGCCAACCGCCACTAGCGCTATTTCCATTCCTTGATTCCTTTCTTTTGCAAAAAGCTGTATGTAACCTTTTCACTCTTTGTTGACCAGGAACCATTCCATGGATTTCTCGTCATAGTATATCGTATAAAGGTCACCATCCCTCCCTTTAACGTGGTAGAACCTTCTGATTTCCCTGTCGTCAGATCTTTCTTCAAGCCATTGCTTCAAAATTTCGATGACCTCGATTCTTTTCCGCCGAAAAAGGATCGTCCTCGGGGTCTCCTCACCCCGGTAGCCCGAATAAGCAATGACCCCAATTTTTTCCTCAGGTCTCTTCATCAGCCTTGATGTTCACCTCTGTCAAGATTTCACCGAAGAGGGATTCCCTGTTTCGCTTTGTTATCTCAAAGAGCTTGATATCTTTTCTTTGCTTTACTTCTGCGATCAGTCCGGCTCCCTTCAACGCAATCGTCGCGATCACCCATTTTTGCGAGTCCAGAATCTCTCCCAGAAGCTTCTTGAATTGGTTAGAGAAACACTCCATCTTTCCGATCTCATCGATGATGATGAGACGCGTTAAGGGCTCGAGGAATGAAATCGAACCAAGAAAACCCTCAAAGCTCTTCACGTCCACTCGATATTGACCGACCCTGTAAGGACTCTCTATCTGCTGATGGGACAGAAGGCCTCTTTTCCCTTCGAGGCTGACCAGCTCAAATCCTTTCCTCTGGCCTCCCTCTCTCACCTCTTCCGTATAGAAGCCAACCGGCCCAAAGTCTCTTAGCCTTTCGTAAAGTTTTTTAATCAGTGTGGTCTTACCTACCCCGGGAAGTCCAGTAATGAGTAGATTCTTCTTCGTCGCGCTCAAGGTTCAAACCCTCGGTCTGGATTCGAGTTGCCCGAAGAGAGGGGTTCCTCTTCTCCCGTTTCGTCTTTATATTCTGGGATCACGATTCCTCTTTGGACCATAATGCTGTAAATGACGTTTGACCGATTGATGACGTATCGCTGATCCCCAGCCGGGCTGTATTTCCTCGGGTTCGGTAGGACGGATGCCAGTCTGGCCGCTTCCTCGGAGGTCAGTTCAGAGGAAGATTTTCCATAGTAATGCTCCGAAGCGGCTTCCGCACCAAATATCCCGTCTCCCCACTCGGCCACGTTGAGATAGAGTTCGAGGATCCTTTTTTTTGAAAGAACCTTCTCTATTCTCCGGGTGATGATGGCTTCGGAGACTTTCCTGACCAAGGACTTTTCAGGAGAGAGATAGAGATTCCTTGCCAGTTGTTGGGTGATCGTACTTCCGCCAGACTTGAATTTTTTGGCCTTGAAGTCCTTCTCAAGGGCCCGCTGAATGGCTTCGTAATCAAACCCCTCATGTGCCCAGAATTTATCATCCTCCGCAATAAGAACGGCTTTGACGAGATATGGGGAGATTCTAGAAAAAGATACCCACTTCTGATCGATCCTGAATCGTCTCTTTTTTTCTCTGGATGCTTTCTCTCGATATTCCATGAGCGCCGTCTTCTTCGGGTTTTCTTTTTTGAGTTTCGAAAGATCGGGCATTAAGAGAAGATAAGCAATGGGAAGAAGAAGGAGAAAAAAGGATAAAACGATGAACCAGCGGGGACAGCGTTTAACCATGGCTAAACCACAAATCCCAAATTCCAAGCTCCAATGTCAAATAAACGAAAAGATACTGTTTGGAATTTGATCATTGGAACTTATTTGTTATTTGGAGCTTGGTATTTGGTGCTTCCTCGAAGCTCAAGTACGCAAACCTGCCGACGAGGGCAGAGGCATCCTCAAAGATTCTGGCCAGGTTGAGCCTTTACCCACGGACAAAGGGGTTGTGTCGCTTCTCGTACTGAATGGTCGTGGTGGGTGCGGATCCATAATTATGACCCGGGAAGACGACCGTTTCTCCGGGTAGGACATACAGTTTTTGCCGGATAGACGCCTCCAGTACCTCCCATGAACTCCCTGGGAAATCCGTCCTTCCCACTGAGCCCACAAAGAGGGTATCGCCTGTAAACACCATCCCGTCGAGATAGAGGCAGATCCCGCCCGCCGAATGACCGGGTGTGTGGATGACCTTCAGCTTCACGTTGCCCACCTGAATGACATCCCCCTCCTTGACCACGCCATCCGCAGGGGGAGAGGGTGTGGCTCCAAACATTTCCAGGAGATAGGAAGGGGTCCGAACCAAAGCCGTCGCATCCTCTTCGTGGATGATGATCTTGGCTCCGGTCTTTTTGGCCATCTCTGCGTTTCCCATGATATGATCCACGTGGGAATGGGTATTGACGATGTATTTGATCTTATTCAAACCAAGGGACTTCGCCTCCGCAAGAAGCGTCTTAGTATCATCCGCGGGATCGACGAATAGCCCTTCTCGACTCTCCTCATCTCCGATCAGATAGCAGAACACCGCAAAGTTACCGACCTCATACTGTTTGACAACCATGTCCTTCCTCCACCTCAACGCATCTTCTGCTACTATAATTGATGAACGTCTGATCTTCAAATTTTTTTCTTGACATACTTTCCTGACTTTCGTAACATCCTAATCGTTTTATATATACTAAATGTTTAGTATGGAAAGAAAGAAAACATTCCATAATAAGAATCTCCAATCCCACGAGACCGCAAACCGTATTCTGAATCAGGCCATGAAAATCTTTTTGGAGAAGGGCTACCACGGGACTTCAATCGACGATATTACTCGAGCCGCTAAGCTGACGAAAGGCGCCCTTTATTGGCATTTCCGGAGCAAAGAAGATCTACTCAAAAGAATAATACAAGAATACGAAGGGCGATTTTTGGACGGTATGATTCAAGCCGTGAGTGAAGTGAGAGGAAGTATTCTCGACAAGATTAAGAAATATTTTCGGTACAATGCGGCGTTTGCCTATTACAACCGAGAGTTGTGCGTTTCCTTTGACACATTAGCCGCAGAACTCGTGGGAGCTCATCATGGAGTAGAGATTGAATTTAGAAGAATTTATAAAAAATATCAAAAATTTTTATCAAACTTAATTGTTCAAGGAAAAAAGGAAAAGGTTTTTAAGAAGGAGATTGACGAAAATCTTGCCGCACTCGTCATCATCGCATTTCATGTGGGGATATTGCTTCAGTGGTCTATGAATAAGGATGAGATCGACGGCGAGGCGTATGTGAATACGTTCAAAAAAATTATGCTCCAGGGTTTGATGGTATGATCTCCCCTCTCTGCTGGCCTTAGAAGTTCGGGTCCAGGGAATAGGTTCAGACAGATGATCCTATGAGAAGGGCAGAACCATTTTTGGAAAAAAGAAAGAAGAAGGGAGGAAATGATGAGAGAAGTTGTGATGGTGAGTGCGACGAGAACATCCATTGGAGATTTTGGCGGGTCATTAAAGGACGTGTCGGCTACCTCTTTAGCGATGACGGTCATTGGCTCCTCTATTCAGAAGGCTGGTATCGAGAAGAGATTCGTCGAGCAGGTGATCATGGGGAACTGTTTTGAACCGCTGGATCAAAATGTTGCGAGAATTGCCGCAGTCAAGTGTGGTCTTCCCCTCGAAACGCCTGGCTTCACCATTGTTGTCAACTGCGCCTCCGCGATGCAGGCCATCATCTGTGGTACTCAGGCGATTAGGGATGGCGATGTGGATACTGTGATCGCTGGAGGCGTTGAAAGCATGAGCAACGCTCCTTATATATTAACGACGACCCGTTGGGGCCAGCGTCTTCAGCATGGACAATTGGTTGATATGTTATGGAGAGCTATGCAGGAGTATCCTATCGGAGGAGGGATGGGATTGACAGCAGAGAACCTGGCAGAGAAATATGGAATTTCAAGGGAAGAACAGGACCGGTTTTCCTTGTTAAGCCAACAAAGAGCCTGCAGGGCCATTCAAGAAGGAAGATTCAAGGACGAAATCACACCTGTTTTGATTCCGCAGAAAAAGGGCGAGGCAAAGGTTGTTGATACTGATGAACATCCAAGACCTGATGCGACCCTGGAAAAACTGGCCAAGCTGACTCCGGCTTTCAAAAAAGATGGAACCGTGACAGCAGGAAATTCATCAGGGCTCAATGACGCAGCAGCCGTAACGGTTTTAATGTCCAAAGAGAAGGCGAGAGAAATGGGGCTAAAGCCTTTGGCCAAAATATTGGGTTATGCGATCGTTGGGGTGGACCCATCCTATATGGGTATCGGCCCTGTCCCAGCGACCAAGAAAGTGTTGAACAAAGTGGGTCTTTCCCTAAAGGATATTGAGCTTATCGAGATCAATGAGGCCTTTGCCGCCCAGTATTTGTCCTGCGAGAAGGAGTTAGGATTGAATAGGGACATTGTCAATGTCAATGGAAGTGGCATCGCCTCGGGCCACCCGGTAGGGGCAACGGGATGTCGTTTGGTTGTCACGCTCATTCATGAGATGGCCAAAAGGGATCTCACCTTAGGGCTTGCTACGCTTTGCGTTGGAGGGGGCCTAGGGTTCGCGATGGTAATTGAAAGGGGGTGATAGGGGTCATCTTATTAAATAAGAAAAATCGTGTTATGTTCCTTAGCTCACGAATTCTGTTTTGAAAGGAGGCTCCGTATGAAAAAGAGGGATAAGGGAGGCGTTGATCGAAGAGAATTCATAAAAGGAATGGGCGCACTGGGAGCTGCTGTCACTCTTTCTGGATTTCCTCGGTTGGCCCATTCCGCAGAAGAAGTGAAATTTGGCGTCGTTGAACCGTTGACCGGTCCTTTGGCTCCCCTGGGTTTGAGTGATCGAAGAGGCTACGAGCAGGCAGTGGATGAGATCAATGCAGCCGGTGGAATCAAATCCTTAGGTGGTGCCAGATTAAGGCTGATGCTTGGGGATAGCGAAGGGAAACCGGAGGTGGGGATGGCAGAGACGGAGAAACATATCCAAAAGGGTGCCGTTGCCGTCATGGGAGCCTTTCAAAGTGCCGTTGTTTTCGCTACCACCCAGGTCGCTGAAAAGTATAAGACCCCTTTCATCGTAGGGGTTGGCGTGGCTGAGTCGATCACGCAGCGTGGATTTAAGTATACCTTCAGACCCATCGCCACCGACGCATGGCATATCCGTGACGAGTATGAATATCTGAATTATATTCAGAAAAAAAAGGGGATCAAGATCAAGACCATTGGGATATTTTACGAAGATACCCTTTGGGGTCAATCCAGTGCAAAAGCTTGGAAGAAATTGGCTGCAGAGAAAGGATATTCGATCGTAGCCGACCTCCCCTATCCTCACGCCACTTCAGACGTGACGGGTATTATTTCAAAACTAAAGGCTGCCAATCCCGATGTGGCCATGACCGTTGCCTACATTTCTGACGCCATTCTCGTAACCAAGACGATGAAAGATCTTGACTTCAACGCGCAGGCCATCATTGGCATGGGCGGAGGGCATCAAGATGATGCCTACATCAGGACGTTGGGGAAATTGGCAGAATACGTCTCCGTATGTGAGAACTGGGAAAATGATTTGAAAATCCCTGGAGTCAAAGAGGCCAACGAGAATTTTCTCAAGAGGAATGGAGTGGAGATGGACTGTGTCGCTTCTATGTGCTACACGTGCGTTTATATACTGAAAGATGCTCTTGAGAGAGCAGGCTCAACGGATCGTGAAAAAATACGGGACGCTCTTGCGAAGACCCATTTGAAGCCCGGAGAGAAGGGCAACATTCAGCCTTGTTCCATTATCTTTGAAGAGGCGGGGCAGAATAAAGATGCGAGGACGGTCATCGCCCAGATTCAGGACGGAGAACGTCGGTCCGTTTTTCCTGTGCAGTTCGCTTCCCGGGAGCCGATTTGGCCGATGCCGAAGTGGAAAGATCGTAAATGATCCACTTTAACGAATAGCCGAAAGGGTAGGGATGGATACCCACATCTTGCTTCAGGCGATCGTCAGCGGACTGCTCATGGGAGGAGTCTACGCATTGGTTGCGGTCAGCCTGAACCTGATTTTTGGGGTGATGAAGATCATCAATTTTGCCCATGGCGTTTTTATGATGCTTGGCATGTACTTCACTTACTGGGTCTCGGTCTTTCTGGGTATCCATCCCTATGTCTCCTTACTCATCAGCATGTCCGCTCTCTTCGCGATCGGCTTCCTCATCCAATATGGTCTGATCAATCGAGTCATCGAGGCTCCCGAACACAATCAACTGCTCTTGACTTTAGGGATCGCCCTTTTCTTTGAGAATTTGGCCTTATTTCTGTGGAGTCCGAACTTCCGGATGGTAAAGGTGACAACCTTAGCAGGAGCGATCCATGCGGGTCACCTGATGTTCAGCACGCCTCGGATGGTCGCCTTTGGAGCAGCTCTTTGTATGACCGTGTTCCTGTACCTCTTTTTGAAGAAGACCGATTGTGGGAAAGCGATTCGAGCCATCTCTCAAGATCGAGAAGGAGCCCATGTGATCGGCATCCATATGAAAATCATCTATTCCGTCGCCTTTGGAATCGGATCGGCCTGTGTTGCTGCAGCCGGCACCATGATCACCCCCTTTTTTTATATCACCCCTTCGGTCGGATTGGTCTTCGTCATTACAGCCTTCGTAATTGTCGTCTTGGGTGGACTGGGAAGCTTCTGGGGTGCATTTTTTGGAGCCCTGATCGTCGGAATCGCAGAATCCCTTGGAGAAGTCTTACTTTCGGGTTCATTAAAGCAAGTCCCGATCTATTCCATCTTCATTCTCACTCTTTTGCTCAGGCCGAAGGGGTTATTTGGGAAAAAGCATGTCTGAAAAGAAAATTTCAAAAATGCTCTTCTTGTGGTTCTCTGTTATCTTGATTGCCTTCCTGCTTCCCTTTGTACTCCCCCCGTATTTTGTCCATGTCCTCATCATGATTCTCTTCTATGGATATTTGGGGACGAGCTGGAACATCCTCGGAGGATATGCGGGTCAGTTTTCTTTTGGACATGCGGCCTTCCTTGGAATCGGTGCTTACACCTCGACATTAGCCTTCGTCAATTGGCAGGTCAGTCCATGGATCGGGATGGTTTTTGGGGGCCTTCTCGGATTGTTACTAGGGCTGTTGATCGGCTCTCTTTGCTTTCACTATGGGTTGCGAGGTCCTTACTTTGCTTTGGCGACGTTAGCGTTTTCTGAGTTGTTACGTTTGATCTCTCTCAACCTGGAACTGACTGGGAAGGCAATAGGCATCCTTATTCCACTCAAAGGAAATGCCCCCCTTTCTTTTCAACATGAATCGAAGATTTTTTACTATTTTGTGATCTTACTGATGTTGATCGGCGCCATTTGGCTGACCCGCCGTATTGATGGAGGAAAGATCGGTGATTATTTTTCTACCCTCCGAGAAGACGAAGATTCCGCAGAGGCGATAGGGGTGAATACGTTTGAATATAAGCTCTTGGCGATCTCGATCAGCGGCTTTCTCACTGCCCTGGGGGGAACCTTCTATGCCCAGTATTTCCTCTACATCGATCCAGCAGTCACTTTTGGGCCTGGCAACTCGATCGAAATTTTCTTAAGGCCCATTGTCGGGGGCATGGGGACCGTGTATGGTCCCATCATCGGAGCATTTGTCCTGGGTCCTTTGGGCGAAGTGACTCGGGGGATGTTGGGTGGATATCAAGGAGTCCATCTGATGACTTACGGGGCCATTTTGGTTGGCGTGATCGTCTTCCTTCCCAAAGGGATTTACGGATGGTTGAGCAGTTTAAAGAAATAGTATAGAGACTAAAAAATATGCCATCCTTAAAGATAGAAAATCTGTCCAAGTCATTCGGCGGTTTGACGGCGGTCAATCGCGTGACATTCCAAGTCGACGAAGGGGAGATTGTGGGTCTCATCGGTCCAAACGGGTCAGGGAAGACTACCATATTTAATCTCATCTCCGGTTTTCTCACGCCGGATACGGGGAGCATTCATTTAGGAGAGAAGAGTTTAATGGGTCTCAAACCTCATCAGATTTGTAAAGAAGGAATCGGCAGAACGTTTCAGATTGTCAAACCCTTTTCTCATCTCAGTGTCATGAGAAATGTAAGGGCTGCGGTCTTCAATCGGGAAAGGGAGATCTCCAAGGCAAACCATCAATCTGAGAGATTGCTTGAATTTGTGGGACTTTGGGCGAAGAGAAATGAACCTGCGGGGAGTCTCACCTTGGCAGAACGAAAACGCTTAGAATTGGCGAGGAGTTTGGCTACTCACCCTAAATTTCTCCTCCTGGACGAAGCCATGGCGGGTCTGACCCCGGTCGAACAAAAGCATATCATCGAGTTAGTAAAAAAGGTTAGGGGAGAAGGAATCACCATCATCGTGATTGAGCATACGATGAAAATCATCATGAGTTTGTCGGATCGAATATTCGTCTTATCCTTTGGAGAAATTATTGCACAGGGTCTTCCTCGAGAGGTAGCTCAAGATCCAAATGTCATCAAATCCTATTTAGGGGAGAAATATCGCTTTGCTTGATGTTAAACAAATTTCTGCAGGATACGGCGACATTCAAATCCTTCATAAAGTTTCCCTGAAGATCCAAAAGGGAGAAATGGTATCCGTGTTGGGCGCGAACGGAGCAGGGAAGACGACTTTGCTTCTTACACTCTCAGGAGTTCTTAGGCCTGCAGAGGGGCAGATTACCTTCTTAAACAGACGGATTGATTCTTTAGAACCTCACCTGATTGTTCAAGAAGGAGTCGTCCGGATCCCCGAGGGGAGAAGGATTTTCCAAGAAATGACCGTGGTCGAAAATCTTGAATTGGGAAGCTATATCGGGACGGCCAAAAGATATCGGAAGGAGAACTTGGTTAAGGTTTTCACCTTATTCCCCCGCCTTGAGGAAAGGAAGTTTCAACTTGCAGGGACGCTCAGCGGTGGAGAACAACAGATGTTAGCGATCGGAAGGGGCTTAATGACCATTCCCCGGATCCTCATGTTGGACGAACCTTCTTTAGGGCTCGCCCCTTTGATCGTTCTGCATCTCTTTGAAGTGATCAAAAGGATTAACCAAGAAGGGACGACGATCCTATTAGTAGAGCAGAACGTGCATCTCGCCCTCTCTACCGTTCAAAGGGGATACGTCATTGAGAATGGAAGAATTATTTTGGAAGGACGGAGTGAGACACTTTTAGAGGAAGATCATGTGAGAAAGGCTTATCTGGGGATTTAGGTGGAGGCTAAATGAAAGGCCTGGGGAGTAAGATGGGTTGGGAGATCGTGGAAGAGGAATGGCCCGATTTTAAAGGTAGAATTTTTAAGAATAGACCAAAGAGTCTCATCGAAATGCTGGAGAACACGGTTCGTAAGTATTCCGACCGTATAGGATTTGTCTGTGATCATCGAAAATTAACGTTTAAGGAATTTGATGAAATAGCGAATAAAATCGCGGGGGGGTTACAAAAATGGGATGTCAAGAAGGGGGATCGTGTCTCTCTACTCTTAGGGAATGGTCTGGAATTTCCTTTATGTTTCTTTGCATTAATGAAATTAGGTGCGATCGCAGTCCCTTTAAATACACGGTACAAAGGTGAAGAATTGTCTTATGAGATCAATGACTCCGGAAGCAAAATGCTCATAGTTGATCAAGAATATTGGCCATCGATTGAGGGCGTCCAGTATGATTTGAAAACCATTGAAAAAACTTTCTTCAATGGGCCAGATCTTCCTAAGGGCGTTTTTTCTTTTGATGAGTTGAGGGAGAACCAAGAAGGGATATTTCAAAGAATAAACTTAGACGAAACAGATGATGCGGTCATTATGTATACTTCGGGTACGACGGGGAAACCCAAGGGGGCTATTTTATATCATCGGAGTCTTATCGCAACGGCAATGCATATCAGTGATTTTATCGCTTACGAACCTCAAGATCGAATCATCTGCATTGTCCCTCTTTTTCATATCACGGGCCTTGCCCAGATTATGCTATCCCATATCTTCAGCGGCATCCCCTGTGTCTACGTAAGAACATTCAGGGTAAAAGAGTTTCTGGAAATCATGTCTTCCGAAAAGATTACCAAGACCATTAGCGTGATTAATATCCTTTGGTTGATGATTAATCACCCTGAGTTCGACCATTATGATTTTAATTCCTACAAAATAGCCATGTGTGGCGGTTCGCCCGCCACAGAAGAGATGGTCAAGGGGATTCTGAGTAAACTTCCTCATCTCAAATTGAGCATCGGTTATGGTTTGACCGAGAGCGACGGAATTGCTTCAACAACACCCTACGAGGATACCTTTCGGAAAATTGAAGCGGCAGGTAAGGTTCTCCCGCTGGTGGCCGCAAAGATTGTGGACGAAGAAGGAGAAGAGTTACCCCCCAACCGTATGGGTGAGATTGTTCTGAGAGGCCCAACCGTCACGAAGGGGTATTGGGGCAAGCCCGAGGCGACGAAGGCCACGATCGTCGATGGCTGGCTGCATACGGGCGATATAGGAAAATTGGACGACGAAGGCTACCTCTACATCCTTGATCGCAAGAAGGATATGATTAATCGGGGAGGAGAAAAGATATTCTCTCTCGAAGTTGAAAATGTAATAGCGAAGCATCCAAAAGTGTTAGAAGTAGCCGTTGTGGCTGTCGCTGATAAATTTTTGGGTGAAGCGGTGAAAGCGGCGATCGTCTTAAGACCCGGTTACAATGCAGAGGAGGAGGAGATTACGAATTTTTGTTCAAAACACCTGGCAGACTATAAAGTTCCCAAACACGTCGAATTTCTAGATGCCTTGCCCAGAAATCCCGCCGGTAAGGTAGTTAAAGGGGATCTTAAATATATCAAAAAGTGAACCCTGCGACTCCCCGGCGTCAAAGCCGGCGCTTCGCCTTCGACCCGAGCTCAGGCCGAGGGGCTCAGGGTTCACCCTGAGCGGCGCTTTTTACTCCGCCTTAAAAGCCGGAGCCATTCGACAGAGATCGTGGCCCTGAGTCTGTCGAAGGGCTTCGCGCCGCGGAATGGGTGAAAGTCCGCCATTATAAGATATGCTGCAACGTGGCACCGGTTTATGGCGTTTCTCGAGGAGGGCGAAAGGGTGGAGTGTGAGATTGAGGAGAGTGGTATCCTTTTCGAATCCTGTGGCTTGCCGGAGGTAAGCGTGGAGCATGTCACATCGAAAGACGGTGTACCCATTGCGTATGAACGTTGCGGCCAAGGACCACCGCTCGTTTTAGTCCATGGGTCGGCTGCGGATCACACACGTTGGAGGCCAACCCTCCAGAAAATGAAGGACCAATTCACCGTTTATGCGATAGATCGCAGAGGTCGCGGTCAGAGCGGGGATGCTGGATCCTACGCTATAGAGCATGAATATGATGATGTGGTGGCCGTCGTGGATTCTATTTCTCGTCCAGTGAACCTACTCGGGCATTCCTTTGGCGGCCTATGTGCTTTGGAAGCTTCTCTGAAGACGCACAACCTTCGAAAGCTGATTTTATACGAACCTCCCATATCGACCCATATTAAGAAAAATTACCCTCTCGACGCGATGGACAGAATCAACTCCTGCCTGCATGTTGGACAAGGCGAGAAAGCCTTGCTCATTTTTCTTCAGGAGATCGTCGGAATCCCAACGAGTGAAATGAATAGGTTGAGATCCATGCCCACTTGGCTCTTAAGGGTCGCTACAGCCCGCACCATTCCCCGGGAGGAGGCGAGTGTCGACTCCTACATTCTCAACCCCAAGCGGTTTTCCCGTATGGAAATACCGACCTTACTTCTCCTGGGTGCAGAGAGTCCTCCATTCTACCGTGCCGCGATCGAAACTCTAAGAAAATCAATTCCTCATAGCAGAATCGCGAGGATGCCCGGCCAACGCCATGCGGCGATGGACACGGCTCCTGAACTTTTTTTACGTGAGGTTATAGGATTCCTGAATGAGGAAGAATGACGAAGTAATTTAAACCTCAATTTTCAATAGACACCCAATGCATTGATGAAGGAGTTTTATGATCCTTACCAGCCTTATATCTTCGCCATGGGTGCCACATACGAGGCCCAATATGAAGTCATTGTTGATTATGTCTTCAATGACTTGAAAGAGAAAAAACCTCGTATTGGGGTCGTATACGAAAAGAAAGAATATGGTATTAAGTCCATGGAAGCAGTGAAGAGGAGGGCAAGAGCTTATGGAGTGGACCTCGTCTCCGAATTGGTTCTGCCAACAGGAGCTGTGGATGCGAGTTCTCAAGTTCTCGGCCTGATGAATGACAAGGTGGATTATGTGGTCACGTGCCTCCTCCTTCCACCGACGATCACCTTTGTGAAAACAGCGGAAAAATATAACTACTGGCCCAAGCACATTTTTGGATTTAACTGGGCAACGGATGATATGCTCGTCAAGGCTTGTGGGGAAGCGGCAAAAAACTATATCGGTGTCAATTTTGTCGGTGCCTGGTGGGATGATTCCCCTGGGATTAAACTGGTACGAGAAATTGCTCAAAAATACAATCGGACTGAAATCGGCCTGACCTCGCTTTACATTAACGGAATCGGCGTCTCCATGCTCTTTGGAGAGGCATTCAAACGTGCGGGCAGAGACTTAACTCCAGATAGTCTGAAAACCGCGCTGGAGACATTTAAGGGATATAGTACCGGAGGTGTCCTTCCACCGGTCACCTATACCTCAAAGAGTCATGCGCCTGCTGAAATGGTCAAGTTCTTCAAGGCGGATGTGGCGAACAAGCGGTTAGTGGCTATCTCCGACTGGCGAAAACCCAAGGAAATGAAACGAATTCGGGAAATCCTGCTAAGGGGGGTTGGAGTTCGGAGAAATCGTGGTTTTAACCTCGGAACTCCAGACTCCGAAGTCAAAACTGTAAAGGAAAGAGGATGAAGCTTGAGAAGGACCTTTATGCCTATCTGTGGCAAGACCCTTACGAGAACAACTGCAACACCTATCTGATCCATGGGGAGATGACAGTTCTCATCGATCCTGGCCATTCCCGCCACGTTCCCAGTCTCTTTCACCAGATGGAAGGAGACGAATTGTCCCCAGAAGAGATCGATCTGATCCTCATCACCCATTCCCATCCAGACCACTTTGAAGGCCTCGAGGCCTTCATGAATAAATCGGTCAAGATCGCCGTGAGCCGGGAGGAAGAGGTCTACCTCAAGGAGAATGGAAAACTCCTTTTTGAAATGATGGGGCAACCCATGCCTCCATTTCGAATCGATTTTTACTTGAAGGAAGGAGAACTCCATTTGGGCAAGGAGACCTTTTATGTCTACCAGACCCCTGGCCACTCCCCTGGTTCTCTTTCGATCCAATGGCCGGAGAGGAAGGTCCTCTTCACCGGCGATCTCGTTTTTTATAGGGGAATTGGAAGGACAGATTTTCCGGGGGGCAATTCTAAAACAATTAAGGAGAGTTTAGAAAGGATATCCCGTCTGGACACGGAGCTCTTGCTCCCAGGCCACGGAGAGGTGGTGATGGGGAAGGAGAAAGTACTTCAGAACTTTGAATTTATACGACAGAGTTTTTACGCCTATCTATGACCTGTAAGAGTCGATGGTCCACTCCTCCCTCGATATACATTTCATCGAAATCTACTGTTTCAATTTGAAATGTTGATTTCTTTTCAATATCCCAGCCTTTCGGTAGGAGCGTACAGTGGCAAGCTGTATTGCCCGTGATATGAGGGATTATTACTCATTTTAAGTGCGATCTTGATGGTCTGGAGCGTCTGCAGGGAAAGAGGAAATCCTCTCAAATTCGCTTGTCATTGTTGAAGCAATGATGCGGTTTCTCTTGCCATGTTTGCTGAAACTCGAAGAGGCCAAATTGGCAAAAGATAGTCTTACGAGCAACTTTTTAGCCGGATCGTGTTTTCTTGACCTCGCTACTTTTCTGTTGTACCATAGAACCAACTTGAACAAAATTTTTGTCATTTTAATACTGCCATGAAGAGACGAATCGTTTCGTTGTTACTGCTCGTGGTGATTCTCCTCGCCGCAGGCTGCGATAGGCCGGAAAGGCAGTCGAAACAAAAATCAGGAACTGAACAGATAGGGGAGAAAACACTCGTGATTGGCCTTATACCCGAACAGAATATCTTCAAACAGATTGAGCGTTATGAGCCGCTTGCGGCCTATCTTTCAAAAAAACTCGGCATTACCATTCGATTAACCGTCCTCCCCCGTTACGGGAATATTATCGACAATTTCGTTTCCACAGGCATAGATGGAGCCTTCTTCGGCAGTTTTACCTACGCGCTGGCTCACGAGAAACTCGGCGTAGAGGCCCTCGCGAGGCCAGTAGACCTGAACGGGGCATCGACATACCACGGGTTGATCTTCGTAAGGAAAGACAGTGGCATCAAATCCATAGGCAATATGAGAGGAAAACGTTTTGCCTTTGTAGATAAGGCTACGACGGCAGGGTATCTCCTTCCACTGGCCTATTTTAAAGAGCACGGGAAGAACTATAGAACCTTTCTTAAGGAGAGCTATTTTACCGGTACTCACGAAGATGCGATCTACGATGTACTCAATAAAAAGGCGGATATTGGCTCGGCAAAAAATACCGTTTATGAACGACTCAGCGCCTCTGACGAAAGGATAAAAAAGGATCTAACGATTCTGGAGCGTTCTCCCGATGTGCCCGAGAACGGCCTGGCCGTTAGAAAGGATCTTGACGATTCTTTGAAAAAGAAGTTTAAAGAAACGCTCATCACAATGAACGGGGATCCTGAAGGGGTAATGATCTTAAAAAAATTCGGCGCGAGCCGTTTTATCGAAACGAGCGACGGAGATTACCAGCCCGTATACCGTTATGCGCAGAAAATTAACCTGAACCTCACCAGGTATGATTACAAGAACGAGTGATGAAACGAAAAATCATTATAGCCTTAAGCGTGTTTTCTTTGCTCTTCCTCCTGAGCGGTATTTATATCGCAGTGAATATTGAAAAAGCCACCGGCAAAGTAAGGAATCTAATCAACCTCCACCGAGTCGAGATTTTGAGGGAACATCTGTTGATAAAACTGAAGAGGGCGCAATCAGACCTCTACCTTAGTAATACTCGCTATGCGCGGAGCGTTGATACGGTCGTAACGCACGTGCAGACCATCGATACTGCCCTGAAAGTGTGCTTTAACTGTCACCATGCCCCTGAGGTTGCCAAAAAGCTCAATGACTTGAAGTACCGCGTGGAACAATATAAGAGCGCCCTGAGCAGGGTCATTACGATCCGGGCGAATAGGGAGAGGCTGGAAGGCGAAGAGGACGATGCTTTCAAGATCGGTACAGAGCTCATATCGGAATTGGAAGATGTTACATCCATGACAAACCGGAAACTTGAGGAACAAACACAAGCTGCACTGTGGGACATCACTCAGACAAAAAATATATTTTACTTGCTTCTGGGCGGCGTGCCTCTTGTGGTGCTCTGTCTTTCTATCCTTTTCTTAAGAGGCTTTACGAGGCCGGTCAACACCTTCCTGACCGCAACCCGACAGCTGAAAGCAGGCGAGTTGAATTATCGTATCGAGGGACTACGGGACGAGTATCGGGAGGTGGCGGAGTCGTTCAATGAGATGGCTTCTTCACTCAAGGAACACTACCTCCGAATGCAATGGGCGGAACAAATTGTCGTGCTCGGAGAAATGGCTGGTGGGCTGGCCCATGAAATAAAGAATCCGATCGCCGGCATCATGGGTGCGATCGATATTCTCTCCAGAAATGTCTCGCTTTCCGAGGAACATAGGCGTATCCTTCTGGAAGTCACCCAGCAGGTTCAGAAGATCGAATCCCTCCTCAATAGCCTGCTTGATTTCGCGCGACCGCCCCGGCCGAATTTCCTGCTTATCGACGTAAACAATATTCTGGAAGAAACGATCTCTCTGGCGGAAAAACATCCCCTGTTTCTATCGAAGAAATCAAAGGGCATCGCGATCATGAGAGACTTCGATTCTTCTCTCCCAAAAACCATAGCCGATCCCGTTCAACTTCAACAAGTCTTCATGAATCTTCTTCTGAACGCGGTCGACGCCATGCCGAACGGGGGTACGGTCACAGTTCAGACATCGCATGAAGAGGCCTCTCCTTTTCTGCGCATCGGCATAAGAGACACCGGCACCGGACTCGACGAGAGTATGATCGGCAAGATCTTTCGGCCCTTTTTTACGACAAAGCCTAAGGGAACAGGGCTGGGCCTCTCCATTACAAAACGTCTCGTCGAACAGCACGGGGGAGTCATCCATGCTGGAAACAACCCGAAAGGAGGGGCATCGTTTACGATCGATCTTCCCGTAAAAGGGAAGGATACTCCGCAGGGGGAGGTTGACCGGTGGCACTCAGTATCTTAATCCATCATTCTGAAAGTATTTGTCCAGGCATTCTTGGGTGATGCCCTTCATCATCGAGCAGAAGGGGTGTCCATCAGAGTCAAAGAATTCGGATATCTCCAGTTAAGAACTGGGAAAGCAGGAATTTGGAAAAAATGAGGAGCACAGGCGGGCGAGCTGGAAACCCTCTTTTTAAGAGGCACGATATCTGCTATAAATATGCTGTTTGAGCCATTCAGGAAGGTGAGGATATGATATTCATATATTGATTTGGACGCTTGATTTGTGCCGAAGATCGCTAGCCTGGAATAAACCTCACAATGTCTGCCAAATGAGGTTGGGTCTCTTATCTATAACCGCCTCAACTGCTCTTTGATCTCGTCCAGTCTTATCTGATAAGAGCGATCCAGTTTCTCATTTTCCTTTTCCCAGAGTTCGTCTCCTTCAAGTTTCGGCTCCACCGCGCTCCCGTAGATCCGTTCCTTCCTCAAGACCTCTTTCCGTTGAGTCTTCACCTTCTCTTCAGCCTTCTCCTTTTCTTCTTGATATTGGGAAACCAGGCGGCGGAATTTTTGCTTCACCTCATCGATATTTCTTTGCCCCAACAATTCAACCCCTTTGAGGATTGTTTCCTCTTCGCCGTCCAGAGAGAGGGCATCGATCCATTGCGAGAGAAGGAATTCTTTCACCGTGGCCGCCGTCTTCTTGTCCATTCTTTCAATCTGCCTCAGGATATCGTTCAGGGGCAGGTACCCTTCAAGGTACCGGTGAGAAAGACGGGTGGCATTCTCCAAGACCTCTTTTTTCTTCATCTCTTCTCTTTCCGTCTCGGAGATGGCAAACTTTTTTGTTTTCTCCATCGCCAGTTCCAAAGTGGATTTAATCTCTCCCACGTCTGAATCTCCATGGCGCGATGAACATGGTATCGAGCGCTTAGCCTTCCATCCATAACAAAAAGAGACCCCGAGATAAGAACCGGGGTCTCTTTTCATTTTCGTTTAACCAATGTTCACTCAGGCCAGAACCGTCACGTCCGTTGCCTGCGGGCCTTTCGGACCTTCGGAAATCTCAAATTCTACCTCGTCCCCTTCGTAAAGGGTCTTGAATCCATCCTTCTTGATGGCTGAGAAGTGAACGAATACATCACCCCCGTCCTCTCTAGAAATGAATCCGTAGCCCTTCTTCTCGTTAAACCATTTGACACGACCTTTGGCCACTACAACTCACCTCCCCTCATTATTGGACTGACGTAAGTTGTAATAGCCCTTGGTCTTAAATAAAAAGCCACAAAAGTACGAGTTCAGACTTTTGTGGCTTTTTTTACGATCCAAACAACTACTCCTTACAACTTACTATGGCCCAATTATGAAAAATTCCCTTTTAAAAGTCAAGTCTTTTTTCAGAGCACCTGGGAAACGATTCCGGGTTTCCCCGGTCAAACAGATTCTGAGAAATGGATCCATCGATTTTCGAGGGGCTGAAGTTTTTGAGAAATGTCTGAGAATTGGCGCGACGTATTTGTCCAGCGATAGCAATGACGCATATTTGGCTGAAACAAAGAAGATCGAGGAAGAATTTGGGAAATGGGTGAAACACCTATGAAGAATTATAATCTATTGAAATTGAAATAGAAGTTGAACATTTTACTCTGTGTTTTCTTCTTGACAGCATAAATGTATTGTATTATATTGTATTTCAACCTATATCGAAAGGATTTCCTTGGCACAGAAAAAGGTCGCACGCACCATATACATTAATGATGAACAGATGGAGGCTTTGAAGAGATTATCCGAGAAGACCAAGGTCCCCCAGTCCGTCTATGTCAGGGAGGCCCTGGATATGCTTTTGGAAAAGTATTCTGAGCAGTTGAAGTTCGAATTTAAGGAGTATTTCAAAGGGTAATTGCTCTTTACGCTCCCGACGGCTGGAAGGGAAAGGTAACGTGGCAGACCGTTTCCGATTGGCTTACTTAAAATCAACGGCATTCGAAAGAACCGATTTCTCCGAATCTTTTTCATCCTATGCCCGTGCGGATACCGAAAGAAAAGTGGGGGACTTCTCTCCTCTTTCGGAGCGTCATATTCCGGAGACCTTTTCCTCCGAAGCCATTCTAAGGCAGGCCAAAGCCGACCTGAAGAACCCCGATTCAAAGGTAAGAACCTTGGCGATGAAATATTACTTAGAGAAATCTTACCCTTCCATCCCTCTTTCCGTTCTCCATGAGATTCTGTCCGATCGAGACCCCAATGTCAGGGCGGAAGCGCTCCGGTCCCTCATCAAATTTCGAAGTCCCATCATCTCCCCCTTACTAAAAAAATATCTTAAAGATAGCGATCCAAGGGTCAGGATCACTGCCCTCCAAGGGATGTTTCAATATCAAGAAAAAATGGACCCAAACATCCTGCTTCAATGCTTGAGCGATGAATCGACTTGGGTGAGACGGAAAATGGCCACCTTATTAGGGTGGGCGCGAATAGAGGGTGCCTTACCCGTCCTGGTGGAGTTGTCAAAGGATCGGGATCCGATGGTGAGAAAGGCAGCCCTATTTTCTCTGACCACGGTTTATCCTGACGAGAGCGAAGACCGCCTGATGGAAGCCATGACCGATTCAGACCAGGGGCTTCGAAAATGGGTGAAATTGACTTTAGAGAGAATAGCGGATAGGCCGCTGAAAAGAAAAAGGGCTTTCCTCACCAACCGAGATTGAGGACGAAAAAAGGATCGATGCCCACTCACTCATTACCCCTTATTCAAAAGGCCCAGATCTTAGGAGACATCGTCTACTCGCCGATGGCCTTTGCCAAGCTCCTTGGAATTTCGAAACAAGACCTCCTTGAAAAAGAGGCGAGAGGAGTCCTTCCCCCTCCGAATAGGGATTCCAGTCAGGAGCGTTATTATAAGCCGGAGGACATCAGCAAGTACAGGGACTACTTAGGTCTTCCCCCTCCCATCAAATCTATCCGGAAGCAGCTCTTCCTCAATTTTAAAGGGGGGACTGGCAAGAGCACCATCTCTGCCTCTTACGGTTTTCGCCTCGCTCAGATGGGAGTTCGAACACTCTTGATCGATTTGGATCCACAAGGCCACCTGACACAATGCCTGGGCGTCAACAGCCAACAGTTTCCCAAAACCCTGTTCAGTGCCCTCATCGAAAAAGAAGAGATGGAAAAGATCATTGTCAAAACGGATCTCCCCACGCTGGATATCATCCCCTCGAACCTCAACCTCTCACCCGTTGAACTCTCGCTCTTCTCCATGAATTCAAGGGAGTTTCGTTTGAAGAGGCTTATCAATTTCGTAGAGAAGCATTATGATCTGATCGTGATGGACGCCTCCCCCAGCATCGGGCTCTTAAACCTCAATGCAATCCTTGCCTCCAATGACCTCATCATCCCCGTCTTGGCTGATTTCCTTTCCTACCATGGACTCAAGATTCTTTTCGAGACCCTCTCCACGATCGAAGAGGATTTTTCTTTCGTCTTTGAAAATATTTTTATCTTCCTGAACCGTTACAACGAGTCCCACCGAATCTGCAAACGCTCGAAGAAGGCGCTGGAAACCCACTATGGGAAATACCTCCTGAACACGGTGATCCGTCAGGATACAAAGATTGCGGAGGCGACGAGCCAAGGGACCCCGATCTTTCTATTCGCCCAATCCTCGAAGGGGGCGGCGGATATTCAAAGCTTAATCGATGAGATATTAGACCTGAAAGGAGCGGATCATGTCGGATGAGTTTACGAACAACGTTGCACAAAAATTCCCTAACACACTGAATAAGGACCCGGTCGAAAGGCCGTGGGATGTTGAGGAGGCTTGTGTCCTCTCTCCCTTAAGGAAACCTGTGGTGGAGTCCAAGAAAGATACTTTGACAGAACGAATTGATACGCTCTATTCCGAGCTTCGTTCCTCTTTGACGGTGCGATCCGCCCTGGAACTCGACCTGAAGAAGGCCAACCGAATCCTTGAAGAGGTGAACCGGGTCAAGGCAGAAGTGGAGAAGATTGTCGAGATGTTAAGGGTGATGGACGAATACGTGAGAGAACGGATCAAGTGATCTCTTTTCCCCTTTACAGTGAGCCAGGGGAAGGAGGGCCGAATGGCTGAGGAGGATATAGGATGAAGCCAAAAAGTCAGGCGCTCACGGCGGATGGGTTTGATACGAATGTTGCGGAGAAGATGCCAAAGATCAGAAAGCTGGAAGAACCCCTTCCTTCATCCTTAGAGGCGGAGCCCCAGACTCTGGGGGAAGATCCAATCGGGCCCATCACGGAGATAAGCACTCCGGAGACGCACGCAGAGAAGAAGGTGATCTTCGAATCTCCAAAGAAAGGGGTCGGGGTAGAGCAGGGGCTGGATATCCTGAAACTGATCGAAGATCTTCATGGTCAGCTTCTCGTGTCGGCCCAGACCAAGAGGGCTCTAGAGATAGACCTGGCTTCTTACAAAAAGAGCATCCAGCAATTGGTCCGGGATAATCAAGAATTACGGCGTCAACTGGAGACCCTGGGTAAAGAAAATCAGAGGTTCAAGGAATCCCAGTCTGAATCCATCTACCTTCAAGAGGAGAATGCGGACGCCCTGGAGAGAATCAAAGCCCTTCAACAGGAGTTGAGGGAGATGAAGGAAGCCGTGACCAGAGCGGTTCAGGAAAAGGAAGAGACCTTTGATCGGATTCGCGATCTGCAATCCCAGTTAGAGCAGAATGAGGTGGTCAAAATAAGAGGGAAGCTGAAGGAGAGAGAAGCCTTTCTTTTCTCCGAGGAAAACCGAGATCTGCAGTCCAGACTGGAGGAGGCTCTCACGGTAAACAGGGATCTGGAGGCAAAGTACGAAACCCTGAAGAAATCCTTTAGTGAGGTCAGAGAATCTCTCATCTTTCTAAGGGATTCCTGCAAGGGGAGCTACTACAATCTGTCGGAGAACTCTGAATAAAATTGAAAATCATTGACATCCCACCGGCAATTAAGTTATACGTTCCTAAGCTGTAAACACACTCGCTAGTTCCTATCCCCTCTCGTTACCTATTTCGCCGCAGAAGGGATCGTTTCACGGGAGACCGGTTTGAAAATCCGATTGATCGACCCAGCCTATGACCACCCCTACATCAGCCATTCACAAAAGGTGATCAAGAACATCTGGTTTGCCCGCCTCACACTGACCACGCTGGCTGCTCTGACCCCCCCGGACATTGAAGTGAAGATAACGGATGAGAATGTCGAGGCCGTTGACTTTGAAGAGGATGTGGATCTGGTGGGCGTGACCGGAATGTTGATGCACGCTCCGAGGGCTTACGAGATTGCGCGGAGGTTTCGCGAGAGAAAGATCCCGGTCGTCATGGGCGGGCCTCATGCCTCGAGCCTTCCCCTCGAAGCCAAGGAACATGTGGATGCCGTGGTCATCGGCGAAGCGGAGAACGTCTGGAAGGGATTAATCGAAGACTTTAAGGACGGAGGCCTGAAGCCTTTCTATCGGGCACCCTCCTTCTGCTCGATGGAAAGACTTCCCTTCCCGAGGCTTGATCTCCTTCGGAGAGAAGCTTACATGACGGTCAACTGTGTTCAGACGACCCGGGGGTGTCCTCACCAGTGTGATTTTTGTCACGTCACCCATTTTTTTGGAAAGACCTATCGCTATCGACCGGTGGATGATGTGATGGAGGAGGTGAAGCGGTTAGAGGGGGATTTTATTGTTTTTATCGATGACAACATCGCAGGAAACCGCCGTTACGCCAAAGAGCTCTTTACCCGATTGAAGCCTTTCAAGAAGAAATGGGCCAGCCAGGCCAGTATGACCTTGACCCGTGACCTCGAACTTCTGAAGCTTGCTGCGGAGAGCGGATGCGTCTCTCTCTTCATCGGTGTCGAATCCCTCTCTTCCGAAAATCTGAAGGATGTGAATAAGGCCTTTAATCAAGCTTACCCACTCGAGGAAGCGATGAAAGCCCTTCACGACCATGACATTATGATCCTGGCGGGGTTCATTTTCGGGTTGGATCACGATGATGAGGGGGTCTTTGAAAGGACCCTTCGATTCTGCGAACGGAATCGGATTGAACTGCCCAGTTTCTTCATTCTCACCCCTTTACCCGGGACCGCTTTATTTCAAAGGATGGATTCAGAAGGCAGGCTTCTGCATAAGAATTGGGGCCAATATAATGGGGCCACGGTTGTCTTCAAGCCGAGATTGATGACCGAAGAGACGCTCCAGCGGGGGTTTCATTGGGCGTGCAAAGAGGGCTATTCTTGGGGTTCCATTTTCAAGAGGGTTTTCCATCCCCAACAGCGATTCTTCACCCGAGTCGTTTCGAATATCGCTTACCGAAGCATTGCCCAGAGGACGCCGGAGGGTTATCTTCCAAGCCTTTCACAAATTTTGCAGAGAACGAACGATACGATCCCTCTCCAGAATACTCGGGATTTGATTCAGCGGGTGGGGGAGAAAATCGCGGAGAAGAAACTTCGGATCGGCCAGAAAGCAACCGATACACTCAAGCTTTATTCTACTTATAATGAATGGATTAGAACTCTGTTCGTCAGGCTCGAAGGATCGATGGATCGGGAGGGAGCAAAAGAGCTCGTGGAGAGGCTCAAGGGTGTTTTAAATGTTAAGATTCAGAAAGTCATCCTTGACTTTAAAGATGTTCGAGCCTTTTCCTCCGAGGCGGTCGCTCTCCTCTCCAGAAAAGGTCTTCTCCAGACAGAAGAGGGAAAACTTTTGATCGCGGTAGACCCACCGGGGCGTGCGGGTTAGTTTTCCCGTCCGCCTGCGAGGAAAATTAGAGAAGAACGATTTACCTTGAAAACCTGCGAGCTGCTCTCTGCCTTCTCCTCCTCGCCTCCTGCTGCTTTCTTTTCTTTCTCACGGAGGGTTTCTCGTAGGACCTTCTTTTCTTTAATTCCTTTAAGATTCCGTCCCTGGCGAGTTGGCGTTTCAAGGATTTAATCGCGTTCTCAATCTGATTATCTTGGACTTTAACTTCCAATGACGTCTCCTCTACCTGCTCCTCTCCCCTCTACCTTTGAACTCGCCACCCCTTTTTTTCTGGGGCTTGGCTTCGCTAACGATCAACGTCCGGTCCATAAGGCTTTTTCCGTTGACGAGGGAGATCGCTTTCTGGGCTTCCTCCTGGGAAGTCATTTCTACGAAACCAAATCCTCTAGACCTCCCTGAATAAGAATCGGTAACAATTTTGACCGACTGAACGGTTCCTGCTTCAGAGAAAAGCTTCCTTAAGTCTTCTTCTGAAGCCCCGAAGGGGAGATTTCCTACGTAAAGTTTTAAATTCATCTTTTTTCTCCTTCGTCAATTTTAGCATCCCCGGGACTTTCCTAAACAGCATCCGGGAATTTCCAAAACCTCTCCGTAAAGCTCAGATGGTTTCATTTATGGACTAATTTTCAGCTTCTGTCAAGCTAAATTCCATGGGAGTTTTTCCAGGTTCTAAGATGAAAAATGTTATTGTGCTGTAATATCGATATGTTGAAGATGGAGGCATGTGAAATTTATATTTTTCCAAGTTTCAAAAAATCGGGCAAAGCGCTTAAACGAGTTCGAAAGCTTTGTACCCCCAGAATCTGATAGAAACTTAAGAAGTTCCAAAAACGATGCCTCTAATAAATGTTTGACATTTAAATTCGGTTCATTTATATGACTAATGGTTGCAGGATAAACTTCTGGAAAAATTTATCGGAAAGGAGAAGGAAGAGTGCATACGATTACATACAAAAGGGAAATGGCCGAAAAAACGGTATGCCACTTTAAAGTAGAGGCGCATAGAATTGCCCGGAAGGCAAAGCCGGGACAGTTTGTCGTATTGAAAGTCAACGAAACAGGCGAGAGAATTCCCCTGACCATGGGGGGGACGGATCCGGTCGCCGGGACGATCGACCTGATCTTTCAAGTCGTTGGAAAGTCCACCGCTCTTCTGAGAACCCTGAACGTTGGCGATTCCATCCAAGACATCATCGGCCCCTTGGGGAAGCCGACCCATGTTGAAAAGATTGGAACGGTCATCTGCGTGGGAGGGGGAACAGGGGTGGCTGTAATGTACCCGATTACCAAAGCTTACAAGGAGGCGGGAAACAATGTGATCGCCATCATCGGTGCCCGGACGAAAGACCTCCTGATCTTAGAGGACGAGATGAAGGCAGCAAGCCATGATTTGAGGGTGACGACAGACGACGGGAGTTATGGCCATCACGGGTTTGTGACCGATGTCCTTCGCAAAATTTTAGATCAAGAGAAAGATGTGAAATTGGTCGTAGGGATTGGCCCGGTCCCGATGATGAAGTTTTTATGCAAATTGACAAAGGAATACGGGGTCAAGACGATGGTGAGTTTGAATCCCATCATGGTAGATGCGACAGGAATGTGCGGAGCCTGCCGGGTAACCGTGGGAGGTAAGACGAAATTTTGCTGCGTGGATGGTCCGGAATTTGACGGCCACGAGGTTGACTATGATGAACTGGTGAAACGGCAAAGGGCCTATCTCACAGAGGAAAAGGTGTCCATGGAACAATTTACAGCGTCGGGAAAATAAGGGGGTTTGAGATGGCAGAGAAAGAGGAGAAAGAGAAAAAACAAAAAATCTCAAGGCAGAAAATGCCTGAGCAGGAACCCAAGGTGAGGGCGAAGAATTTTGACGAGGTCCCTTTCGGATTCACTCCCGAATTGGCCCAGTTAGAAGCGAGTCGCTGCCTTCAATGCAAAAAACCGAAATGTATTGAGGGGTGTCCGGTGGAAGTCGAGATCCCCGCTTTTATCAAGCTCATTTCAGACGGGGATTTTGCCGGCGCAGCCCGGAAATTGAAGGAGCGGAACAGTCTCCCCGCCGTTTGCGGACGGGTCTGTCCCCAAGAAGACCAGTGTGAAAAGGTGTGCGTCGTTGGTAAGAAAGACCAACCCGTTGCCATCGGCAGGTTGGAGAGGTTTGCTGCGGATTGGGAGAGGACAAAGGGGGAGGTCACGATTCCTGAAAAAGCTCCTCCCACTGGGAAGAAAGTGGCGGTCGTTGGATCCGGACCGGCAGGTTTGACCCTGGCAGGCGACCTTATCCTCAAAGGACATGAGGTCACGATCTTTGAAGCCCTCCATAAACCCGGAGGCGTTCTGATCTACGGCATACCAGAATTTCGTCTTCCCAAGGACATCGTTCAGTCGGAGGTCAACTATTTGGAACGTTTGGGTGTAAAGGTAGAGTGTAACTGTGTCATCGGAAGGATCGAGACTGTCGATGAACTGCTTAACGAATATGACGCTGCCTTTTTGGGTTTAGGGGCAGGGCTTCCCCAGTTTTTGAATGTCCCCGGGGAGAACTATTGCGGCATCTATTCAGCCAATGAATACTTGACAAGGTCCAATTTGATGAAGGCATACCTCTTCCCCAAATATGATACGCCGATTGCCCGGGGAAAAAACGTGGTGGTCTTCGGAGCGGGCAATGTGGCCATGGATTCGGCCAGGACGGCTCTGCGATTAGGAGCCGATACGGTTCGTATCGTCTACCGCCGGTCGAGGGATGAAATGCCGGCTCGAATCGAAGAGGTCCACCATGCAGAAGAAGAGGGGGTCCAATTCTATCTTTTGACCGCTCCTACAAAATTTCTGGGAGACGATAACGGTTGGGTCACGGGTGTGGAATGCCTCCGGATGGAGCTGGGAGAGCCAGACGAGTCAGGGAGACGCAGACCGGTTCCCATTAAGGGTTCAGAGTTTCAGTTGGAGTGCGATCTGGCAGTCGTGGCCATTGGCGCGGGTGCCAACCCGCTTCTTCCCACACAGACACCGGGTCTGGAATTAAATAAGAGGGGTTATATTGTTGCTAACCTCGAAACAGGAAAGACCACAAAACCCCGAGTCTGGGCAGGAGGGGATATCGTGACAGGTTCAGCCACTGTGATCCTAGCCATGGGAGCAGGAAGAAAAGCGGCCAATTCGATTCACGAATACTTCAACGGCAGGTAGCGCCGGCATTCCTGCCTCCCCTGTACCCTATTAGGTTCAGGGCCTCCTGGCGGCAGGTACTGCGGACGAGAGAGACCAAAGGGCAGCGCCGATGGGTTCTGCCCTTTTTTGTTAGATAAATTTATGGGGATACCATTCCTCTCTTCATGGTAAGATAAGGATGAATTACTTCTTTATGCACAAATCAAGGCCTGTTCTGGAAGCGATCTCCTGAGAAGGGAATCTATTCTTTGATCCTATGAAGATTCTGGTAGATGCTGACGCCTGCCCCAGATCCGTTTTGCGGAGCTGCGTGAGACTTGGGCGAAAATATAATATCCCGGTCTGGACCGTTGCCAGTTTCAACCACCGTATCGAATCGGATCACCCTATTGTGGTGGGAGATGATTTTCAGGAGGCGGATATGAAAATTGTGAATCTCACCGAAGCAGGAGATGTCATCGTAACAGAAGATTGGGGACTGGCGGCCATAGTGCTCGGGAAGAAAGCGACATGTCTGAGCCCGATGGGTAGGGAGTTTGATCCGGAAAAGATTGGTTTTTTGTTGGAGGAGCGGGAGGTCAAAGCAAAATTCCGTCGAGGAGGTGGCAGAACCAAAGGGCCGAAGAAGAGAACATCGGCAGATGATCGGCGATTCGAGGTTCGTTTAGAAGAGATTCTTTTGCGAAAGGAAATGGGTAGACGATGAATAATGTAAATGTTTGTGTCATAGGTGTGGGCGGTGTTGGAGGGTATTTCGGGGGAAAATTAGCCCGTGCCTTCCCTTCAAATTCGAATTCTCATGCCCGTATCTTTTTTGTCGCCCGTGGAAAGCATCTGGAGGCGATCACACGAAACGGGCTTGTCCTCGGATCGCCCGAATTCGGAAGGGTTACCTGTAAACCCACTTTGGCTACTCGGAGAATCAGCGATCTTTCCGAAATTGACATCTTTTTAGTCTGCGTTAAGGGATACGATCTCATGGACGTTGCTGCCTTCATCAAAGATTACGTAAAGGCGAATACGATCATTTTGCCTCTTCTCAACGGAGCAGACATCCAGGAAAGAATCCGTAAAAAAATCAAAACCGGAATCATTCTTCCCGCCTGTGTCTATGTTTCTGCCCATATCGAAGAACCGGGGGTCGTCGTTCATAATGGAAAACCGGGAAGGATCATCTTTGGGAAAGATCCGGATTATCTTGATTACGTTCCTCATGGCATATTCAAGCTCTTTGAAAAATCTTCGATTGATTATGAGTGGAAGGATGATGCAAGTCCCGCCATCTGGGAGAAGTATCTTTTCATAGCCAGTTTCGGTCTGGTCTCGGCTTGCTATGATCGAACTCTCGGGGAAATTCTGGAAGACCCTTCGCTCAAAGATGAGACGGTGGGAATTATGAATGAAGTCTTCTCCATTGCTTTGAAGAAAAATATCAGATTGCCTGACGGAATTGTAGATCTTTCTCTCAAGAAGGCGGCGATGTTTCCTCGCGACACACAAACTTCGTTACAGAGAGATATCCGTCAGAAAAAAGGCGGAAGTGAGCTGGGACTTTTCGGCGGCACGATTATCGATCTCGGAAAAAAACTGGGAATCCGCACCCCAACAACAAAAAAGATATATCGGGAATTAAGGAGAGCTTAAAGACGGGAAAAACTTAGTGCTCCCTGTGTCCTGCATGATTAAATAATGAGAAGAGATTTCGACAAAAAAAGGCTAACCTTAACGGTTAGCCTTGTCCTTCTTTTTTTTAGAAGCCCGTTCTCGGTTCCTTTCCAGGAACGCAACGGGTCTCTAAAAATCTTTGGGGGATCGGCCACGCGCCTACCCCCTACCTATGGGAAACTTCCATCTTTCAATCCGTTTGTATATTAACAAGGTGTCTACTTTTTTCTCCTTTCTTAATTTTATTATAACCTATTTATTTTTTCGAGCCAATCATCGGAACAACCACGAATACAGGTAAAGCCAACACGGCGACAAGAAGAAGCCACCCGGAATCGTCTCGGGTGGCCTCTTCAGATCTTAACAATTTTCCACTTCTCGAATCGCCGAACGCGCCTTGTCTTTAAATTCCTGTGTAAACTCAGTCATTTTATGTACCTTTCGGGCATGCTCTTTCGCTTTCTTGAAAATTTCATCCTCTGTTTTACCACAGATGACAAAATCGCAGTCAGAGCCAACGTCCCTGCAGCTTAGGCTTTTTTTCATGTTAGACACCTCCTCTCAAGGGGCATAAGAGAAAACCCCTTTCATCATGCTGGGGATAGAACGCAAGCCAAAAATATCCTCTTCTTTAGTGCAGGATAAAAAAGCTGCCGTTTCTAACGGGGTCTACTTTCCTATCCTTAATGCAATAATAATCATTCCTTTTTCAGCAAACAAGGTTGCTCCCCATCGATCACGTCAAGACCAGGCAGGCAGGGTCTGCGGCGCGCGTTCCGGTCAGGATGTGAATAAATTGGGAAGTGAGCAGAAAGTTGAAGAAGCGGGGAAATATATGCAGAAGGGCAGGGAGCATGTCAGCCTGTCACCGAGAAGCCGTCTCTTCATAAGAGGCGGAAGCTACAATCTTGTCTCGAAGGCACGTGTACTGGTACGCGGCCTCAATCGCCCGGGCAGCTCTCTGCGGACCCGGGAAGATGGGGATACCCCGCTCGACGAGCCCTCTCACCAGAGTATCTTTGAGACTCAGAAACGTATAGCCGACAAAAGGTTTGTCGTGAGTCTTAAGCAGGCGAATGATGGAATCGGACTGCAAATTGATCATCTCTAAGATCTTTTCTGGAATCTGATCCCGGGGGACACCCAGTTGTCTTATCGTCCGTTCCAGTGTCCCCCCTGACATCGAAAAATAGAAGAGAAGAAGGTCTGTGCTCTTATCCTCCAGCAACACCTTCGGGATGCCCCAGTAGTAATCCACGATGTTCCTACCAAAGGTGAAATCCAGGGGGTTGCTGATGCTCCCCGTGTGGGGGACAAAAGGGCTTAGGTTCTTTACCGTCTCCGGTGAAAGCGGCGGCAACTCAAGACCTGCTCGTCCGCAGGCATCGGCTGCCTCTGCTCCCGGCCCCCCGGAGTGGGTCTGAATCATTACACGCCGTCCCGCGATTCCGGGAAAGGATCCCAGCATCCGGCAGAGATCGAACAACTCCATCATCGACCGTGCCCGGATAATCCCGCTCTGACGGAAGATACCATCGTACAGCCTATCCGGTCCTGCCATAGCCCCGGTGTGTGAGAGGCCTGCTCGCCTTCCCGTTTCCGACCCGCCGATATAGAAGGCCACGATAGGCTTCTTTGGAACGATCGATCTCGCCATTTCCACAAACGCCCGGCCCCTTCGGATGCCCTCGATATAGAGGGCGATCACTTTTGTGTCGGGACAGGCGCCAAGATATTCCATGCAGTCGACGATATCGAGATTGGCTTCGTTTCCGACGCTAAAGGCCGTACTGAATCCTAACGCATGGCGGGAGAGATAGCTGAACATCTGTGTGACAAAACTCCCGCTCTGAGAAGCCATGCCGATAAAGCCGGGAGTGCCCTCGAAGACCATGAAAGTTGTGTTCAGCTTGTACCGGGGATTTGCCACGCCGATACAGTTCGGGCCCAAGAATCGTATGCCATATTTATTGGCCACCGCGACGAGGTTTTTTTCAAGATCTATCCCTTCAGCGCCCACTTCTTTGAAACCGCCCGACACCACAATGGCGTGCTTGATGCCTTTCCTTCCGCATGCATCCATTGCTTCGGACACGATACGCGTGGGGAGTACGATCAGGGCCAGGTCGGGCACCTTGGGCAGATCCAGGACGCTCCGGTAGGCCTTGAGATTTAGCACCTGATCCTCTTTGGGGTGAATGGGATAGATCTCACCCTGAAATCCAAGGGCCAAAAGCGAGCCCAGGAGACCCGTTCCCATCGAGGTCGCGTTATTCGAAGCCCCGAAGATGGCAATGCTTTTCGGGTTGGCAATAGCGTATAGAGGACTGGCCTTGATCGATTCTATCATTTTACGTTTCTTCTCAGCACGACGAGGGCGTCCACAGCTACCAGGCGACCTTCCGGAGTGATGATCATGGGGTTGATGTCGAGCTCGGAAACCGTTTCAAGTTCCAACCCGATCTGTCCAACCGCTACAAGGGTGCGGCAAAGGATCTCCATACTGACGGGTTTCTGTCCCCGGAAGGCACCGAGAATCGCTTTGAACCGCAATTCTTCGGCCATGTCTTTCGCCTCGATCATGTCGAAGGGGGCCATCCGGAAGACCGTATCCTTAAACACCTCCGTCATGACTCCGCCCATTCCCAGCATCACGCAAGGGCCGAACTGCGAATCGCGGGTCAAGCCGACGACCAACTCGCGTTGCCCCGCCACCATTTCTTGGACCAGTACTCCTTCGAGCTCCACGTCGACACCTCGGATGATGCGTTCGTAAGCTCCACGGACATCTCCCTCACCCCTGAGATTCAGCTCAATACAACCTCGCTCGCTTTTGTGCATGAGTTCGGCTGAACATGCCTTGAGCACCACCGGAAAACCGAGGCCGCTTGCGACGGAAACCGCTTCGTCCGCACTGTGGCACAATTTTTCTTTCGTAACGGGGATACCGTAGAGGCCAAGCAGCTTTTTCGACTCATACTCGGAGAGTGCCTTTTGTCCCCTCTTCAGGCCAGACTGTATCAGATCATCTGCACGCATCTTTTTTGTTGGGCAAAAAAAACTACCTCAATTTTCTGTGATCCCCTCTAAGAATCCCTGTCTAAATTCCCTTAAGGAGCAACCAGGATCTTGATTTCCTCTTTCTCCCTTCTTGCCAGGACTTCAAATCCTTCGGCGGATATTTGCTCGAGCGGGATGATCTTTGTGATGATCAGCTCGGGTCGGATCCCCTTGGACTCGATCCAGGCCATCGCGAGAGCGGGATTGGCAGAGTTCGTCCCAATCATGGTGGTTTCCCGTGTCACAAATCCGAGCATATGTACGGGGACCCGGTCAGTAAAGATTCCCTGGACAATCACTTTGCCTTGGTAGCGGACAGAAGCTAAACAATCTTTCAGGGTGGCTTCGATTCCCACCGCTTCAACCGCCACATCCACTCCTCTGCCAGCAGAAAGCTCTTTGATCCTAACGGGGATTTTTTCTCCCACAGGATTCAAAACCAAGGTGGCACCCAGATCTTCCGCTTTTTTTCTTCTTCTTTCTGAAATATCCGTTACGAAAATCTTTTCTACCCCAGTCGCTTTTAGACCGAGCAAGACCATGAGTCCGACCGGCCCGGCACCTGCGACCAGAACTGTGTCGCTGGGCTGGACACCTCCCTTTTCGATTGCATAAGCGGCACCGGAAAGAGGTTCAACCACGGCTGCCCGTTCCCAGCTCATCTTCCCGGGCTTCTTTATCATCCTCTCCTGCGGACATACCAAATATTCGGCATAGGCCCCTTTTTGGACAGCAATCACCCGGTCTCCTGTTTCAAATCCCTCGACTTCGCGGCCAATTTCCACGATTTCGCCGCAAGCCTCATGGCCGAAGGAACTCAGAGGAAATAGACCGTGAAGGTACTCATGCAGATCCGATCCGCAGATACCGCAATATTTCACCCTTATTTTTGCCTCCCGGGGCCCAGGCTTGGGGTCGGGAACCTCTTCAACTCTCAGGTCGCGAATGCCATAAAAAATCACTGCCTTCATAAGGGCTGACCTTTCTGCCCAATTTGCAAGGTCTTCTGATAGAGCTTTTTTTCACAAAGTCTAACAGATATGATTGGAAAATGTCAACGCAGGATAATCCTGGCCAAAGCATCCGTTCCGAATCCTATGAGGCGAATAGTGACGGGCTTGCACGGACGCGTTGACGTTCTCATCCCGATTTAGTAAGTTCTAATTGATGAGAAATGCACGAGCGAGAAAAGGCTACTTTCACGTTTTTTGGAAGAGAGACTGAAGGATCTGATCGCTTGAGGAGGAGGGGTCGACATGAAAGGGGAAGAGGCTATCCGAATTTTGATCACCGGCGGCACGATTGATAAGGAATACGATCCGCTCACTGGTGAACTGACGTTTGCGAAGTCCCATTTGTCTAATATACTAAGTCAAGTCAGATGTAGGGCGAGGTTTGTCGTCGAAGAAGTGATGCTCAAAGACAGTCTCCAGATGGGGAGTGCTGACAGGGAAGAGATTCTAAAGAGGTGCGTTGATCGCCAGGAGAATAAACTCATCATAACGCACGGAACGGATACGATGGTCGAAACCGGCCTGGCTCTCGGCAATCATGTCAAAGGTAAAACGATTGTTCTTGTCGGGGCCATGATTCCCTATGCGTTCGGGGCCTCTGACGCGTTGTTCAATCTCGGCTGCGCGTTTGCTGCAGTTCAGGCTCTCCAGCAGGGGGTTTATATTACAATGAATGGAAAGATTTTTTTCTGGGATAACGTGAGAAAAAATAAGGAATCGGGTGAATTTGAGAAATTGAAGGATTGATGGAACTGCTCCCGGCCCCTCTGTATCCCGTGCGGCAGAGATCCTATAGAATAAGGAGAAACGAATGTTCGATCGAATCGATATCAATTGTGACATGGGAGAAAGTTTAGGCACTTATAGACTCGACCAGGATCAGGAAATCATGAAATATATCTCCTCAGCCAATATCGCCTGCGGCTGGCATGCCGGTGATCCAATGGTCATAGAGCAAACCGTTCGCCTG
>JAPVTA010000034.1:0-4810 GCA_047519465.1 Thermodesulfobacteriota bacterium
CGCCGGCGGGAATGTTATACGGTCGGAATCAGATCCGGCGGAGGCGTCATTGTCCATTGTATGGGCGCCGATGCCCTGGCCGCTTTTACCGTTGCTGCCCAGGTCATGGATAGCAAGCTCAAGACAGGGTATATGGAGCGGGTCGAGCAGTACCGAAAGCACCTGCAGAAGAACGACCTGGCTATTACCGGGGCCATGACCGATGTCAAGGGGGACCGAAGCCTTCATCCCTCCAAGCAGAAGCAGCACCAGGACTTTTACCTGAGGAAAGTGGACCGGCAGAAGGACGGCATCGTGGTCCGGGGGGCCAAAGTGCATATCAGTGCCTCTCCCTGCGCCAATGAGCTGCTTTGCCTGCCCTGTCGAACCCATGGCGAAGCAGACAAAGACCATGCCTTGGCCTTCGCCGTACCGGTCAATGCACCCGGGGTCAAGCTTTTGGGTGTTGAACCAAATGTTAGGCTCTACGGTGAGGAATGTGAATTTGATTACCCCATGTCGGACCACATGCAGCCGTCAGAATCCCTGATTATCTTCGATAATGTTTTTGTGCCCTGGGAACGGGTGTTTATGTGCGGTGAATGGGAGTATTCCCAAATTCTAACCTACGCCTTTGCCAGCTACCACCGCTTATTCGGCACCTGTAAGATGACCGGAACCCTCGAAATCATGACCGGGGCAGCCAGTCTGATCGCCGAATATAACGGGGTCCAAAATGCCCCTCATGTCCGGAAAAAGCTGGCCTGGATGGCCATGATCACCGAAACGGTGCAAATGCTGGGGAAACAGGCCTGCCTCGATCCGGTGACTGAATTCGGGATGGATGTGATGATGCCCAACCGGATGGCCATTAATGCCTCAAAGTTCACTTACGCCAGCAACTTTCACCAGATGGTCCAGCACATGCAGGATATCGGGGGCGGGTTGACCACCACAGTGCCGGCCTTCCGGGATTGGAAAAATCCCACCATAAGGCCCTTCATCGAAAAATATCTGGCGGCCAAAGACGGGGTGCCCACGGAGGACCGGATTCGCATATTGCGCCTCATCAAGGACTTGACTGGGAACCACTGGGAGGTCGACACCATTCACGGTGAAGGATCCATGGCCGCCCAAGAGATGTTTCTTTACGGTAGCGCCCCCTGGAAAAAATACCACGCTGCGGTCAAACGGGCTGCTCGTATCGGCGGGTGGCAGGATGATCCCACCTACGGAAAGCTTTTACACACAAAAGAACAGGTAAAAATGCCTGATGTGGATGAATCGTATCGAAGCATCCCGAAAACGGCAAAGAAAAAATGAGCACGGGTGCAAGTGCGGAAGACTAAATCCCTCCTCCCCTCGCTTTACAAAAGGGAGGAATTCCCCCTCTTTGGCAAAGACGGGTCAGGGGAGATTTTCGCATGGATATGTCCGTTCAATCATGAATTGATTAATATGGTGTTAATTAAAAAAACTTCTAAGAAAGGAAAAGACCATGAATCTCTCGTCGTTTTCTCTTGAGGGAAAAGTAGCCCTGATCACTGGCGGGAGCCGCGGCATAGGACGTGCGAGCGCTCTTGCCCTCGCCGACGCCGGGGCTAGCGTGGTGGTCGCCAGTCGAAAAATCGCCGATCTCGAAGCAGTGGCCGAGGAAATAAAGACCAAGGGGGTCAAGTCGATGGCGATCGCAGCTCACATCGCCAAAATAGAAGACTCCAAGGCGCTGGTCGATCAGGTCATGAAAGCATTCGGAAGAATCGACATTCTCATGAACAACGCGGGAACCAACCCCTATTACGGCCCGCTCATGGACCAGGATGAGAAGACCTACGATATCACCATGAATGTCAATCTGAAGGGTCTCTTCTTTCTGAGCCAGTTAACGGCGAAAATCATGAAAGCTCAAGGGGGAGGATGCATCATCAACACCTCGTCCATCGGTGGCTTGAGGGCGGGCGAACTAGGCGTGTACTGTGTGACCAAGGCCGCTGTCATCATGCTCACCCAGGTCATGGCCAAGGAGTGGGGACAGTTCAACATCAGAGTAAACGCTATTGCACCGGGGATCATCAAGACGCGCCTCAGCGAAGCCCTGTGGAAGGATCCGGCTGTCAGTGCGAAAGCAGTTGCCCAGATTCCCCTGATTCGACTCGGCGAGCCGGAAGAAATCGCAGGCACCGTCGTGTTTCTGGCTTCGGATGCGGGAAAGTACATCACCGGAGAGACGATCGTGATCGACGGAGGCCGTGTCCACGGCGAACCCGCGCATATGAAAAAGAAATAATCCCCTGCCTGTACAGGAGGAAAACGAATGCAGATTAGATCGGTTGATCACATCAGCTATGCCGTAAACGATATCGATAAGGTCGTCGAGGCGTGGTCGCGGCTGTACGGCATCGGGCCGTGGACCTTCATGGAAAACGGAGGCACGGATCCAAAAGGGCGCCCCTGGAAGATACGAATGGCCTTTGCTTACTTAGGACCCGTGGAGATCGAACTCGTTCAGTGCCTGGAAGGAAGGATCTTTCAGTCGAAGTTTATTGACAAGTGGGGAGAAGGTATCCATCATCTCGGTTTCTACGTGGACAACGTCGACACAGAGGTGGCAAAATTAGTCAAAGAAGGAGCTACGCTCCTCATCCATGATCCGGGCAGGTTTGCCTATCTGGATGCAGGGGGGCCGGGTGGTGCTATTTTCGAGCTGATGAAAAGAAGAGGCTGATCCGGAAAATCTGGCGGCGCAGAGCGATAAATCAGCAGTCTGTAATTACGTTAGTGCAGTGCGCCCAACGTTTCTTTACATTAGTTTTGAAGCCGTCATTCCCGCGAAAGCGGGAATCCGGGTTAGAAATACCGGATTCCGGGTCAAGCCCGGAATGACAATCAAAACAAAGGAGCTTTTGACGCACTACGACAGTATCTCCCGCAATGCTCCCATCAGACAATGGATATACCTGGTCTTGCAACTCTCTCCCATAAGGCCGACTCTCCATATTTTTCCTCTCAGCCCCCCTAAGCCGGCCCCGACTTCGATGTTATACTCGTTCAGCAGCCTCGACCGTGTTTTGGCGTCATCCACCCAATCCGGAAGAACCACTGAGGTCAACATGGGCAAGCGATATCCTTCCTGCGCAAAAAGTTTGAATCCGAAGCCCTCCAACTCCGTCTTTAAGCGGTCGCCCAGCACCTCATGACGCCGAAATCTCCTTTCGAGCCCCTCCTCAAAAACAATCTTCAGCCCCTCTCTCAAGGCATAAAACATGGAAACAGGCGCCGTATGGTGATAGACCCTTTCTTCTCCCCAATATTTTTCGAGGAGAATCAAATCAAGATAAAAACTCTGAACTTTTGATTTGCGAGAGTGAAGCATCTCCATGGCCTTGGGGCTTACTGTAATCGGGGATAGTCCCGGCGGAACGCTGAGCCCTTTCTGAGAACAGCTATAGCAGACGTCAATCCCCCACTCGTCCACTTTCACCTCGCACGCCCCCAAGGAGGTGACCGCATCCACCACAAAGAGGGTATTCACCTTGTTGCAATACCCTCCAATTTCCTCGAGAGGCTGCCTCACCCCTGTGGACGTCTCAGCATGAACGACCCCGCATATCTTTGCCTCGGGATGTTCCTGAAGGGTACGGATGATCTTGTCAGGGTCAACGATCTTCCCCCATTCCTCCTCGACTCGAATGACTTTCGCCCCGCACCGAGAAGCCACCTGAGTCATCCTGTCTGCAAAAAAGCCGTTGACTCCGATGACCACCACATCTCCGGGCTCGACGAAATTGACGTACGAGGCCTCCATCCCGGAGCTTCCTGTAGCAGAGATTGCCAGCGTGACCCGGTTCTTTGTCTGGAAAACGCCTCTTAGCATCTCACTGATCTCGTCCATACAGGCCAGTATTTGGGGGTCGAGATAGCCGATGACCGGGTTGGACATGGCCTGGTAGACCCGGTAGTGGACATTGCTCGGCCCGGGGCCCATCAGAATCCGGTAGCTCGGATGCATATCTCCTCCCATCCACTTTTCCATCGTCAAACCTCCTCCAGGTCTATTTTCATACCATCGCTCGCAGCGATGACTTTCAATCCCAATTCTTTCTCCAATTCCGCGGCAATGACCCAGGGTTTTGCCTTGATCATCGTCATTCCAAAATGGGTCAGGATAGTCAATTTCGGCTTGGCCTTTTTGACGATGTTCTTTACGTCCTCTATTGAGAGGTGATCGATCGGCTCATCGCCAACGGGCTTAAGACGAACGACGTAAATAACCAGAATCTCCCCTCGATAAAGGCTTGGAAGCTCCGGAAAAAATCTTGTATCGGTAATGAAGGAAATCGTACGAGGAGATACCTTGAAGTTAAGGCCGTAGGTCTCTACTCGGTGACGGTGTTTCCGCGCGGTAGAGAACTGAATGTCTCCGATCCGGTATTCAGAATCCTCCTCCAGAACCTCAATTTTTTCAACATAACCCATCGCATATCTTAAAACAACCGGATCCTCCCCCAGAGCATCCTTCGGAGCGAATAGAATGCCCCTTTTTTTAAACCCTCCGTCTGTCATGGCCTCAATCATGACGTTGACATCTCCGGAATGGTCTAAGTGTTTGTGCGTCAGGAGAATGCCGTCCAGCGTGGAAGGGTCTAATCTCGGTTTGCTGTTGAGACACCGCACCAGGGCACCCGGCCCCGGGTCGAGATAGAGATTCGTCTTGCCGACCGAGAGCCAAACGCCCCCGGAGGCCCGGAGTTGCTTCATCACCACAAATCGAGCACCTGCCGTGCCCAAGAATTTGATGAAAGACATCGCTGTAAACGAAAATCCCCCCCCC
>JAPVTA010000035.1:0-3514 GCA_047519465.1 Thermodesulfobacteriota bacterium
GGCCCGGACCGTGCAAAGATTCGAGATACCCTCGAGGCAACGAAAGGGTACGTCGGACTCAGCGGCGTTTACAATCTCTCTCCCGAAGACCATGCTGGAACGACCGTGAAAGATATTGTGCTGGTAAGGGCGGAAAAAGGTAAATTCAAACTGGTCGAGTAATGAGAAATTGGCCGGAGTTCATTCATTGGATTCCGGCCAATCACGACCGCGTAGATCCCAATTCTTTTCGCATATCGAAGGATATGGAATTACACCAGCAAATTTTTCAGTATATCATCTCAGGATTAACTCTTGGGGCCATTTACGCCTTAGTCGCCCTGGGATTTAACATCATCCACAATGCCACGGGAATCGTCAATTTCGTCCAAGCTGAATTTGTCACCTTGGGCGGAATGCTGATGTATACCTTTTACTCTTTTTTCAAAGTCCCCCTTCCCTTATCCTTTCTCTTCTCAACGGCTGCAGTAACATTTATTGGGGCCTTGATCGAAAGAGGCCCGATTCGGATGGCCAAATCAAAAGCGATTATCGTCTTGGTCTTTGTCACCATTGGCATCTCCTCCACCCTACGAGGAACCGCTCTTTTACTGTGGGGTCCCGATAATATGCCCATTCCATCCTTTTCCGGTGAGAAGGTGATCCGGATTTTCGGTGCAGCCCTTCTTCCCCAACACCTCTGGATCTTCGGCATCACCATTGGGGTCGTCATTTTTCTCCAATATTTTTTCCGTCGAACCTTAACCGGAAAAGCGATGAGGGCAGTATCCGCTAACCGAAGAGCCGCCTCCCTGGCGGGAATCAATGTGAACGGGATGATCCTGCTTTCCTTTGCGATGAGTGGGGGGCTCGGGGCCGTCGGAGGGATGATCATTGCTCCTATCAGTACGACCTCCTATGACACCGGAGTGATGTTGTCCCTGAAGGGGTTTGCCGCTGCCATCTTGGGCGGTTACGGAAACAGCACTGGCGCGATTGTAGGAGGGTTGACCTTAGGGGTGCTGGAATCCCTCGGCGCAGGTTTGATTTCCTCCAAGTTTAAGAATGCCTTCGCCTTCTTGATATTGCTCCTTGTTCTATTCCTCAAACCTTCGGGCCTTTTGGGCCATGGGGAGGCGGAGCGGGTCTGACATGTTTCTCGGAAAGAGACAGAATCTCTTCTTAATCATTCTTGCCCTTCTGATCATCCTCATCCCTGTATTCGTAAAGAATAAGTACTACTTCACCGTGATGAATGTCATCGGTCTCAACACCATCGTGGTGGTGGGCCTCAATCTATTGATCGGCTTTGCCGGACAGATCTCCCTCGGCCATGCCGCTTTCTATGGAATGGGAGCCTATCTGTCCGCCATTCTTACGACCACATACCACTTTCCACCCTGGCCGACGATGGTCATTGCGATGCTCGCTACCGGAGTCGTGGCCTACTTGGTGGGATATCCCTCACTGAAATTGAAAGGACACTACTTAGTGATGGCCACTCTGGGTTTCAGTATTATCGTCAACATCTTTATGGTGGAACTGGACAAAGTCACGGGGGGCCCCTCCGGTTTTCCAGGAATTCCACCCCTTTCGATCGGCGGGTTGACCTTTGATAATGATTACAAAAATTTTTGTCTCATCTGGACGTTTGCATTCTTTTCTATCCTCGTTTCCCTGAATTTGGTCAACTCCCGAGTCGGGAGGGCCTTGAAGGCCATCCATGGCAGCGAGGTAGCAGCCAACACCCTGGGAGTCGATACGGATCACTACAAAACAAAGGTCTTCGTCCTGAGTGCCATCTTCGCTTCTCTGTCGGGAAGCCTCTACGCTCACTACCTTACTTTTATCAGTCCTCGAAGTTTCGACTTTTATTACTCGATTCAGGTGGTGACGATGGTGATTGTTGGAGGGATGGGGAGTATTTGGGGGGCCTTCTTCGGAGCCGGTCTTTTGACCATTCTCTCGGAGATCCTTCATGTGGCCGAAAAGTATAATATCATCGCCTATGGAACACTCCTTACGTTGGTACTTGTTTTTCTCCCAGAAGGTTTCTTGGTAGGTCTCTATCGCTTTTATCAGAAACGAAAGGCGGAGGCCCTCATCGAAAGGGAATAAAAACAGATTTCATGAACCGTTCTGAAACCATGCTGAGCGCTGACCGGCTCCGAAAGGCATTTGGGGGAGTTCTGGCCGTCAACGATGTCTCCTTCGACGTGACGAGAAACCAAATCACTGCCATCATCGGTCCCAACGGTGCAGGGAAGACGACCATTCTTAACCTGATCACCGGTGTCTATCCTCTCACTTCAGGAAGTATCCTCTTCGAAGAAAAAAGGATTTCCGGGTTTAAACCCTTTCAGATCGCCTCTCAAGGTATCACGCGGACCTTTCAGAATCTCCAGGTCTTTCAAAATATGACGGTCCTTGAGAATGTCATGGTGGGACTTCATACGCAGACCCGATCCGAATTCTGCAGTTGTCTTCTCCATCTGCCAAAGGTGAGGAAAGAAGAGAAAATCGTTAAGGAAGAGGGCTACGAGCTCCTCTGTTTCTTCAACCTCGAAAAAAAGGCAGACTGGTTGAGCTCGAACCTCCCTTACGGAGAACAGAAGCGTCTGGAGATTGCCCGGGCTCTGGCTGGAAAGCCGAAAATGATCCTTCTCGATGAGCCCGTGGCAGGTCTCAACATTAGGGAAACGGAAAAGATATCCGAACTCATCTTGAAGATCAAGGAAAAGGGGATCACGATCATTTTGGTAGAGCACGACATGAATCTCGTGATGGGAATCTCGGATCAAATCATGGTACTCCATTACGGCCAGAAGATCTCGGAGGGAACGCCCAGAGTGATCCGGATGGATCCAAAGGTCATCCAGGCTTATTTGGGAAAGGAATGAGGAATGCTTACCGTTAAAGGTGTCAACACTTACTACGGTGGGATCCACGCTTTAAGAGGCGTTTCCCTCGAGGTCGAAGAGGGGGAGGTCGTTGCCCTCATCGGCTCGAACGGTGCCGGCAAATCCACGCTTCTGAACTGTATCTCAGGAGTTGTTCCCATCCGTTCGGGTTCCGTCCTTTTTAACGACTGTGAAATCACCCATCTGACTCCGGAAAAGATCGTTGGCCTGGGAGTCGTTCAGGTGCCAGAAGGAAGACAGCTCTTCAATCCTCTCACCGTCCTGGAAAATCTGGAATTGGGAGCCTACCTTCGGTTCTCCAGAGAAGACAAGAAAGAGATCAAGAAAGACCTGGACGCTGTCCTGGAACTCTTTCACATTCTCAAAGACAGGAGAAATCAAAAGGCGGGAACTCTGAGCGGGGGAGAACAACAGATGCTCTCCATTGGCCGGGCAATCATGGACCGGCCGAAATTGATGCTCTTAGATGAGCCCTCTTTAGGCCTTGCCCCTCTCGTTGTGGCCGAAATCTTCGATGTGATTAGAAGGTTACGAAAGGATGGAACGACGATCCTACTCGTTGAACAGAATGCGAGGGCCGCGCTGAGAGTCGCCGCTCGCGGGTATGTCATCGA
>JAPVTA010000036.1:0-51941 GCA_047519465.1 Thermodesulfobacteriota bacterium
GAAGTGTCTGGCGATAATGCCTTGCTGGATGGGGACTATACTCAATTCAGTAATGGAAACCCCAACAGTGGAGCTCCCTGGGATCAAAGCGGTGTGAGCGAGGCTGATTGCCTGATCTGCCACCTAAAGGGGTATCAGTGGAAAGAACGGGGAGCAACTTTGAGAGGAAAGTTTTTTAGGGACGGGCCTACGGTCGGAGCCGGGTGGGCAGATATTAAACTCTCTCAGGATGAATCAGGAAATTCAAAGGTGGACGAGGTGGTAGTGAATTATGCCAAGAAAGATGTGGCTGATTTTGAAAATCTTCAGTTTCAGATCGTCAGGAGTCCCCCCGACGAGAATTGCTGGTCCTGCCACGCCGCAGCCGACGGAAGAAGGATAGGCCGACAATGGAACCCAGAAAAAGATGTTCATAATGCGAAAGGCCTCCACTGCGTCTCCTGTCACCCGAGTGATAAGGAGCATAATTTTGCCAAGGGGGATCCCCGCCAGCAAACTGTACGAAATGATCTGAATAACAGCATGCATTCCTGCGAAGACTGCCATTACAGAGGCAAGGATAAAAGAGCCCCCAGATACAAACATCCTTTCTCCCCGCGGCACTTGAAACTGATCGCCTGCCAGACCTGTCATATTCCCTTTCAGACGGCAGCCGCAGACCTTGTCTACGATTGTGCCTCAACGGGAGGGACTCTTGTCTTCGACACTTCGAAGTTCCTCTCCAACGATCCTTTGGATCCCAAAAGGTCCGTCCCGGGCGTAGACGCGAACATCTGGTACCCTGCCCTCATGAAATGGAAGGGCAGATTGGTTCCTGTCAAGTCCTTGGCGGTCATCTACTGGGGCGACCTGGATCCAAAAACCAATGTGGTGAAACCGATCTCCCTCTGGAAGATACAGGATTTGAAAAAACCTCCTCTCAAGGATGATAACGGAGACGGCGTTCCCGAGGTGAATACGCTTGACGAAATCAAGGCCTTTTTAAAAGCACTGAGCGGGGACGATAAATTTGGAAATCCGGTAGCCAAACATCCCGTGCTGATGAAAGGCGGCTTTCTTTATCAACTGGATAAGAAAGGAGAAGTGGAAAAAGCCAAACATCAACAGGCGGAAGCCCTTGACTTCTCTCTCAGCCATAATGTGATGTCCGGACCGGATGTCATCGGCGCCGGGGGTTGTAAAGAATGCCATTCCAAAACATCTCATTTCTTCCTGAGGAAGGTTCTGGTCGATCCTTACGACGAGAAAGGGAAACCCGTTTATATTGAAAACTGGGAGCGTCTGGGAATCGATAAAGAAAAATTGAGCCGCCTTTTGATGGAGCAGTAATGATTTAGCGAAAAGATCGGGATGTCCCCCGAAACCCTCCCGGGAGTCTAAAGTCATTTTGAATCGTGGTCCCGGATCCCCAAACCCTCAACTCCTTTCAAGACATCGGAATGATGCCGGAGGATATTTCCGGTCCGGCTGCGCCAGAATTGATAGTTATGTCCGGATCTCCCGTTAAACGGCTGCACAGGAATCTGATGGTTAACTTCTCTCAATAGCTTCTCAAATTCTTTATTCCCTTCCGCAATCCCATCAAACCCTTCCTTCGATCCGTAATCGAAATACAGCCAGCCAGGCAGCCTACTCATTCCCTTCTTCTTGATCAGGTCCAAGGGATTATTGGCCTGGATATATTTCGAATCAAGAGAGGAGCCGGAAGGAAGTTTATTAGGCTCGAGTCGGCCGAAGACCCCCAAGAATTCGGGCAGAACCATTTTGAGCATCCACTTATCTTGAAGCAGTCCGATGTCGAGAAGTCCGCTCTGGCTGCTCATCGATTCGAAGAGCTGCGGGTATTTTAACCCGAGTTTTATGGCTCCGAATCCCCCCATCGAAACCCCACCCAGCCCCCTTCTTCGGAGAAACCTCTCCCTGTAGGCGGATTGAGACTCAAGGTACTCAACCAGTTCAAGAAAGTAGGATTCATATTTTCCCAGAGCTCCCGGCTTCATGTACAGGAAAGGGAGGAGTGAATAATTCAGGGCCTCTCCGGGGTAAAAATCATCACAGGCCTTCTCATTCTTCGTCTCTGGGAAAAGCCTCTTTCCCTCATTCTCATCCGTGTAAAATCCGTTGTCTCCGTCGGGGAGGACGATGACCATCTTCTGCAGCGGAAGAAACGGATCGTTCGGACTTCCCCGAGAATGAAGGTTATGGGAAACAATCGATTGGGCAATCTCCTTTGGGGTATAATCACTCTTGGAGAGGCCGCCGTATTGGGAAAGCTCCTGAAATCGCTTTTCCAACGATTGTTCCAAATCTCGGTAAGTCTGATTTTTCGAATTCATCATCGCATAGGCGATGACGGCAATAGCCTCGTGAAAAAGCCAATGGTATTCTTCCTCCTTCACTTCACAGAGTAGCCTCTTCGCTTTTTCAGGAAAATAGACCTTCCACCAGATCCCAGTTCGATGAAAGTTATATCCATGAAGAAGAAACAGAACGGGATATCTGGTGTTTGGATTCTGAAAAAAATCTTCCGGCAGGATGATGAAAAAGCCCTTCTCTTTCTTCAATTGAGTTGAAAAAAAAGTCTCATATCGCACAAGATACTGATATGTTTGGGATGCCTTCGGGAAAAGAAAATAGGAAAGGCCCGGGTCTTCGGAGCAGCAAGGCGGTTGAGCGTCGGAGACCGCAAGGGGCTCGACCAAAAAGAGGAGACCGCAGAACCCCATGACTGAAAACAAAACCCATCTCGCAGATTTCATCGAAACCAATCCACCCCTCACCCTTCCCCTCTCCCCACCGGGGAGAGGGCGGGGTGAGGGGAATCGAACCAAATGTCAAAATTGTTTCTGTTTTGGAATTAATATAGCTCTAAAAAGAACCCACGACAATAACGAATCTGTACAGGTCCGAAAGAGATTGTTTGAACATCCTCTTGGATTGGTTTAGAGTATAGGGGATGAAGGAGGGGGTGAAAATAAATTCCTTACTGCCATCGGTTGGCCATCCGCATCCCAGGAGCAATCGTCAGAAGGAGAAAACATATGGGCAGAGGTTTGGCGGGAATCGAATCGATTTTTAACCCAGAATCTGTTGCAGTCATTGGGGCTTCGGACAATCCGGGAAAACTGGGTTCTCATGTCATGAGAAGTCTGACGGAAGGCGGATACCCTGGCAGGGTCTATCCGGTTAATCCGGGGAAAGATAAAATCCTCGGAATCAAAGCCTATCCGTCCCTTTCTCAAACCCCGAATGCTGTTGATCTGTCTGTCATCGTCCTCCCGGCCGAACAGGTGCCCCGAATCATAGAAGAATGTCAGGAAAAAAAAGTTAAGGGAATCGTCCTCATTACCGCCGGGTTTAAAGAAATTGAGGACAAAAGAGGAGAGACGCTGCAACGAGAGATAACAGAATTGGCATCCCGATCCGGTATCAGGGTCATCGGCCCCAATACCTTTGGAATTGTAAACCTCCATCTTCCCCTGAACGCATCCTTCACGCCGGAATTCTCCCGGATGAAGAAAGGGGCCATCAGCTTTGTCAGCCAGAGTGGAGGGATGTCTCACCTGATGGCCTTTCTATCTCTTCAAGACAAGGCGGGGTTCAGCAAAATCGTCGGATTAGGAAATCGCTGTAACGTGGATTTCGCGGAGATGGTCGAATACCTCCTCTACGATGATCAGACCAAAGTAATCGCCCTCTATATGGAGGGGATCGATTTCCCGAAGAAATTGATGGATGCGGTGAAGAGAGGAAATCGGAAAAAACCTATTCTCGCCTACAAGGTCGGGCGATCCTTAACGAGTGATAAGGCGTCCCAGTTTCATACGGGCTCTCTTGCAGGAAAACATGAGATCTACGAAGGCGCCTTTAGGCAAGCGGGTATTCTGACAGTGGGGAGCTCGGAAGAACTTTTGGACACGGCAAAGGCGTTGGCCATGTGTCCGCTTCCCGGAGGAGCCAAAGTGGCCGTGCTTTCGGGTCAGGCTGGCCCGGGGATGGCGGCCTGTGATGTCTGCGAGACAGAGGGGTTAACGATCCCTCCTTTTTCGACAGAAACTCAGAAGAGAGTGGACGAACTTCTTCCTCCTCTTGCCATTCGATCAAACCCGGTGGATATGGGGCCGGCATGGTACGACTCAGAGGCCATCAAAGGGATTGTACAGGCTGTTCTCGAAGATAAGAGGATCGATGCCGTGATCGTATGCCTCATGTTCGCATCGGCCAACAGGTCTGCTGTAGAAGTCTTAGCCGATCTACTATCGGAGAGGAGACCAAACAAGCCAATCCTGTGCTGTCTCTCCTCCCCGCCAGGGGTCTGGGACGATGAAATCGAGCGACTCGAAGGATCGGGTATTCCAAATTACCCTACGCCGGAAAGGGCAGCAAAGGCTCTTGTGAACCTTTACAAATATACGCTCCTTCTTACCGCAGGGAGATGAACCGGACCTCCTCAGAATCTATCCTTACAGAGCTTTAGACCGGATTTCTCTTGCAGCTCAGGATTTCTTCCGCTAAGCTCTTCATGCTCGAGAGATCCAAGGGCTTTGTTATGAAACCATCGGCTCCTGCCTCTCTAAAAAAGGGTTCGCCCACGCCGGAGCCGGACACGATCAAGATCGACAAGGAAGGATAGTACAACTTCAGCTTTCTTGTCAGATCAAGGCCATCCATCTTTACCATTTTGAAATCCGCAATGACAAGATCATATTGCTTGCTCCTTACCAGCGCCAGGGCCGCTTCTCCATCTTCTACATCCTCCACGTCATACCCGTTCGAAAGAAGGAATTTCGATAAGAGCTCCCTTGATTCTTTTTGGCCGTCGACAACCAAAATTCTTTTCATTTCACCCCACTTGTTTTAAGTAGATAAATACAACCAGTGGTTGTATATGTCAAGGAGAAAATACAACCGTTGGTTTATAGACATTCCAGTTGTCTCTTTATATTCGTTTAGTTAAACACGGGCCAGCGAGTCCGGAGCGACAGGCCATGAGAAGCCACAAACAGATAGGGGCTGAAATCAAGAGAATTCGAGAGGCCCGCAGAATGTCTCAAATGGAATTGGCCGAGCAAGTGGGGGTTTCGTTTCAGCAGGTTCAGAAATATGAAAAAGGCATTAATAAGATTTCTGTAGAAAGGATCCAGCAGATTGCGAAGGCCTTAGGGACCTCCGTGAATACTTTTTTCGAGAGAGAGAGAGTTCCGATGGTTTCAGAGCCCTTCGAAGAATATTCCCCTATGGGGACGCCGATGGACATAACCCAAGAGGAAGCCAAGCTGCTCCGACTTTTCCGAAAGATTGATAATAAGAAAATAAGAGAGGGTCTTCTTCAGCAACTAAAGGGACTCGCTGAGCTGCTGAGCAGAAAGGGATAGGAATTTGTTATGAATTGAATAAATTCAGATTTTTGTTTACGATAAGCTCATCTTCTTGAGGAAAAGGATGGGCTTTTTTAATTCTCTTCTCATCCGCATCGCTTTGGCAGTGACCGGAGGAATCTTCTATGCCTTTCTTACCTATTTGATCGTCATGCTTCTCCATCTTCCTTATGAGTTTGTCATCCTCACCTCGGTTTTCGTCTACTTCTTCTATCTCGGTTCAAGGCTTCTTCTCCTCTTCTCGGGAATTGATACCCCCTATTATTCAAGAGGAAGAAAAATGCCTCCAAAGACATCCGCTAAAGAAAATTATTTCTTCGACACGGCCCAATGGGTCGGGAAATTCTATCACCAACACGACCTTGTTCTTTTTGTCCTTCTGGGCATCCTTTCGATTGTATTTCTCATCTCCATCGTGATGGATGGGTTGAGCGGAAGCCCCTTCGGAAATACTGTCCGCAATCTATGGGATACTTTGCTTCCCCCGTCCTGATGTTTTTTTCTTCCGGCCAACTTCGCGATAGATGAGGCCTCCTCAAAATAACTTTTGCTTTGAGTCAACATTCTTAATATAATGGATCAGGGCAAATTGATCTTCAAGAAAGGAGGCCTCCATGAAAAGCAATAGATGGTTTTTCATGACTTCTCTCGTCCTGTCTTTGATCCCATGCCCTTTCTTGCCGGTCCATGCCGCTGAACAAAAAGCGGTCCTTCTTACCTACAGTAATTTTTTTATCCCCCAAGAAGTTCAGGCACAATTGGGCGAGGCTTGGGCCAGGGAGGTAGAAAAGCGAGCTAATGGTAAAATAAAGATCACCTATTATCCCGGCGGAAGGCTGCTCAAAGGGGAACAAACATTTGACGGGGTTCTGAAGGACGCAGCAGATATCGGCATGTCCGCCTTCTCCTATAACCTAGGAACCTTTCCCGTCATGGAGGCGATCGACCTTCCTCTGGGATATCCTAGCGGAAAGGCGGCCACTTTGGTAATAAACGACTTCTATAAGAAATTCCAGCCCAAAGAGCTTGCAGGAGTGAAGGTTCTTTATCTCCACGCCCATGGCCCGGGCCTGCTTCACAGCAAGAAGCCCGTCAGTAAGCTTGAGGACCTCAAAGGGATGAGGATTCGCTCCACTGGGATGAGCGCCAGGATTGCGAAGGCCTTGGGCGCAGTACCAGTGGCGATGTCCCAGGACAATACCTACGAGGCACTGCTGAATAATCGGGTGGACGCGACCTTCGGACCGATGGAGGTTTTGAAGGGATGGAACCAGGCTAAGGTAATTAAATACACGGTCGACGATTGCTGCGTCAGCTATACCTCCGGCATGTATCTCATCATGAACCTCAAGAAATGGAATTCTTTGCCTCCGGATATCCAGAAGATCTTTGATGAGGTCAGTGCAGAGTGGATCACAAAACACGGGGAAGCCTGGGATGCCAGCGACCAAGAAGGTCGAAAATACACCCTCAGTTTGGGGAACAAGGTCGCTTCCCTTTCGATCCAGGAGGAGGGCCGCTGGGCCAATGCGATTCGACCGGTGATCGATAGCTATGTGAATGGTGCAACCAAGAAAGGACTTTCCGGAAGAGAATATGTAGAAACGATCTATCAGTTCATCGGAACACAAAGCAAAAAGTAAAAAATGGATCTTGGAGGAACTGAAAAGACCAATGGGCCTGGCTTCCACTCATCGATCATGACGGCCAGCGGAGAACCTGGTGGTGTAGCACAAAAATATCAGCCTATTTCGCAACGATCTTTCAAAGGTTTTACCGGGGAGTCAGCGTTTCAAATATAGCGTTAAATAGGTGTAACACCGCCGGCCGTTTACAACCTCTGAATTAGATAAATAAACATAGGAAGACGGCTCTGGGCTTTCAGTTTAAGGACCCCCTTCAGCAATTTCCTCTTATCCTCCTTATCTCTCATCCCTTCCTCCATGAGGGGGGACAGATAGATCGCTCCTTTGTCGCACGAGAGATTTGGTCTGTTTCCGATCAACTGCAGGAGGGAGGGTACGTGGCTTGCAGGAAGATCTCTTCCGAAAACGAAGTTCGAAGTCACCTCAATCCTTTCGTACCTTCTGTTGATATCTAAAATCCTGGTTAAAGCTTCGCGAACCTTTTCAACAGAAACGGGTTTCTCCAATACCTTCAAAGTGTTGGGGTCATTCGATTCAAGCCCTATGTTGATATAAGTAGAAAAAGGAAGGTGGTTGACCGACTCAAAGAGCTTTTCTTCGGAATGAATCATGGAATCGACGCTCCCAAAAAGAAAAAGAAAATTTCCCTTTAGATAGGAACGCTCCAGCTCGAATATTTCGTACGCTTTTAGAGCTGCCAACTCAAGGAGTTCTCGGCCCGCTGAAAGAGCGTCATGCTGGCCCAAAAAAATGGCATTATAGTTGCGAAGGTCCTTCCCATAAAACCGTTTTAAGTTCTTAATCTGGCCGACGATGTTCTTGGGAGATCGAGGAACGAAATCTTGTCCTGTTTTCACTCGACAAAAGCCGCAGTTGTAAAGACATCCATCTGCCACAACGATGGGAATGACCTCATAGTCCACATGCCGGGTATCGGGTGGAAGCACAGTCACCTGCCCTCCGATGAGACGATGAAACTGGAGGGCTCTCAATCTCAGAGTCTCGTCATTGTTCTTAGCGACACGAATTAATAAATCTTTTAGGCTCCGTGGCCTGGCGTTCGAGAGTCGCTCTCTTATCCCGGCCCGAAGCAATTGCAGGGACCTTATGGCAGTATTTACGGCATCTTCCTTGAAAGGATCGCCCTCAATAATAGAATTACTCGGATAGGAAAGACAGGGAAAATAATACTCGCCAAAATAGTCGTAAATATCCTTATAATCACCCGCCGAGTAGTAAATCCAATCGTTCGCCGCGGTTCGTTTCAACCACTCCGCAGGATGAGGCCAGCCTTGACCGAACCCCTGGATGAATTTAATCTCTCCGTTTAGATTAAATTGAAAAATATAATCTGGATTCTTTATCTCTGAAAAACGACCGTATCGGACTGGAAAACTGACCTTGGAGAATTCCTTTGATCCTTCTTTGTCGACGGTGATGATGAGGTCGTCTAACAGGTAGGATTCCAATTTAAAAACCGCTCATCTCCATCCGGATAAGGCTGTCCGCAATTTCATCCTTGAAGATATCCAGAACTCGATTTCTGACAGCGAAAAATTCTTCGCTCTCGCTCATTTCCAATTTTCGCGGCCTTGGGAGATCCACCTCAATCACATCCATCACATGAGCAGGTCTCTTGCTCAATACCACCACCTTATCCGCAAGATAAACTGCCTCATTAATATCGTGAGAGATGAAGAGAACGGTAGCCTTGGCCCTTTCCCAAATCTCAAGCACTTTGTCATGCATGTACAAGGTCGTTTGAAAATCGAGGGAGCTAAAAGGCTCATCCATAAGGAGAACATCCGGCTGATACAGAAGGGCCCGGAGAATACAGAGGAGCTGCTGTTGTCCTCCGCTCAACTGATACGGATACGCATCGTCCTGGACCTTGAAATCGAGGTTGAAAAGAAATTGTTCGACCCGCTTCTTTCTCTCTTTTCTCGGAACCTTATTCAGCTCCAAAGGGACCAGGAGGTTATCAAAGCATGTCCTCCACGGATACAGGGATTCACGATAGTTCTGGAAAATGTAGCCAATCTTTGCCTCGTAGGAAGGTTTCCCGCCAATGGTGATTCTTCCATATTCCTGATCTTCTAACCCGGCGATGATTCTGAAAATGGTGGTTTTTCCGCATCCGTTTGGACCTACCAGCGTAATAAACTCTCCGGCCTTACAGGAAAAGTTAACGTTATCCAGGACGCGAAGGCTTCCTTGGAATCCCTTTTCTTTGACCGAGTTGCTCGAAAAGGTCTTTGTCAGGCCCTCCACTTTCAGATAATCTTTAATTCCGATTCGCGCCATTTTATTCCTGATAAAAAAGTTTGCTCGTGTCCACGTGCTTCTGAAATAGCCCTTCCTTCTTGAGAAGCTCAAAGTAAGGCTGCCCCCACGATTTGTCGTATTCTTCAACCTTGACCCAATGTTCCCAAGGAATTCTCATGGCAAAGGGTTCGGGCAAGTTCGTATATTTAGGAAGGAATTTTCTTGCCTCTGTCTCATTTGAATAAATAAAGTCGACCGCTTTATAATAGGCGGCTTTTACCTTCTTGGCCACGAGCGGTTTCTCTTTTATGAATTTTGAATTGAAGGAAAAGGGTGCTCCCGGGATGCCGGTTTTGAGGTTGAGCAAGAGAAGAGGGCTTTTGATTAAACGCCGGCTTACCCCTTTAGCCTCGCCAATCATCCCAAAGGGTTCCGGGGCAAAGTAAGCATCGATCTGGCCTGCGGCCAGGGCCTGGACAATATTGCCAGGCGGGACTTCGACGAGAGTGATTTCCTTATCTGGATCAAAGGAATTCCTCAAGACTGCTTTTGCCAAAGCAATAGAAGCGATCCCGGGAAAGGTCCCCATTCGCTTCCCCTTCAGATCTGCTATCGCTCTGATGGGAGAATCCTTCGCTACCATCAAAGCCATGGTGTTATCCTGAAGCACTTCGCGATTCCCGTACATGATAAAAATTTTATACGTGCCGGGCATATTCTGTTCGGCCAGCCAGGAGGCGATGATGGCACTTCCCGTCTGGACATCGATACGACCCGTGATCAAGGCATCGGTGATGATCGTCCCCGACTCGAAAAGCGTGGGAGTCGCCTTCAACCCCTGTTCCTGGAAATAACCTTTCTCCAAGGCGACAAAGGTGGGTAGAGCCAGAACAAAACCTAAGTACCCGATCCTAACCTCATCCTGTGCCATGGATTGGTTCGGAGAAACAATCGTCACCGAAAATAGGAAAACCAGGACAACGAGCCATTGCTCCTTCATCGCTTCCTCCCGTTACTGAGATCCTCGCTTGGGTTCTATAACTCTTAACTCAGAACTCTTAACTTATAACTTCTATTCTATCTTCCTCCCCAATGAATCACTTCTTCTTCCAATTTAATAAATCCCTTGTTCATTCCGTACCCGATGAGACCGGTGATGATGATGGTGGCATACATTTCCGGAATTTGATAGGTCATGTGGGCGTTGTAGATGAGGTGGCCCAATCCCTTATCCGTCCCGATAAACATCTCCAAAATGACGACGATGATGAGCGTTAAAGACAGGGCCGTCCGAAGCCCTGCCGTGATATAAGGAAGGGCGTCTGGAAGGATCACTCTCGCAAAGATGTAAGCCTTACTGGCTTTCATCGTCTCTGCCACCATCTGCCTCGTCTTGGATGAATTCCGGACTCCGTATAGCGTATTGATCGTGATGACCAGACTGCAGGAAAAAATGACAATCGCAATTTTGGCTGCATCTCCGATGCCAAAGGCTAACATGAAAAGGGGAAAGAGAGAGGTCGCTGGAAAACCTCTAAAGAATTCAATAACGAATTCCAAGGAGTTATAAGCCTTTTCCCAATATCCGACCATAATCCCGAGAGGAACCCCTAAAAGTATGGCTAAAAGGTACCCGCTGAACATCCTATAGAGAGTTTTCGCAAGGTGGATGTAAACCCCTTGGGAGAAGAGCAAGTTTTTTAATTCGAGAAAGACATTCCACGGCGACGGCAAAAAAAAGGGGTTGACCAACCGAAGGGTGGAAACTGAATACCAAACGAGAAGCAACGCCAAGGGACCAATGAAGGCTTCTCTTTCAAGGACAAAATCGCGCCATTTGTCGTAGGGGGTCTCGGTGGTCCTCAACTGTCTTTTGGCGACCTTTCCCGATCTTGACTTGGGCAGGGAATCTTTAAACTCGACCTGCCGCGGCATCTTGAAACTGGCCAATCTCTCCTTGCAGAAACTGAGGATCTCTCGACGAGTCGCCGTTTCTCCGTGCTTCAATACAACGTTTGCCCTCAAGATCTGTCCTCTTCTTGAATCCGGGATCCCCACCACAGCCGCTTCTTGAACCTTAGGATGGTTGAGCAGTACGGTCTCCACCTCCGACGGATAGACATTGAGACCTCCGGTAATAACCATATCGTCGGTCCGGCCTAGGACATAAAGGTAGCCATCCTCATCGAGTCGTCCTAAATCTCCTGTATAATACCATCCCTCTTTAATCTTTTTAGCTGTCGCTTTGGGATCTTTGAAATACCCTTTCATGATCTGAGGCCCCCGCGCAACGACCTCCCCAATCTTTCCAACTTCAAGCTCCCCGCCGTCTTGCCCAACGATTTTCATCTCCACCCTCGGGGCGATTTTCCCAGCACTGGCCATTTTCCGATGCGCATCTTCCAAATGAGTGAGAGTGAGAAGAGGAGAGGTTTCGGTGGCTCCGTAGCCTTGTATTACATGCAGGTGAGAATATCGCTCGGCAAATTCCTTCATCAATGACTCTGGAACAACCGCTCCCATCATCGCGGCGATTTTCAGGCTCGAACAATCGTACCGTTCCCAATGGGGGACGTTCAAAATCAACTGATAAATGGGGGGAACGGCAGCAGTCATCGTAATCCGATGATGTTGGACGGCATCGAGGATCTTTTTGGGAGTCATCTCATCTACGATCGAGACGGACATCCCAGACTCTGCCATCAAATTCAAGACCACAGGCCCCACAATATGGGAGACGGGAAGGACAATACCAAAGGTGTCCGCGTCGGAGCACTTCAAGGCATGATGCATGGTCTCGGGGAAATAGGTAAGATGATCATTGGTTAGGACCACCCCTTTCGATCTTCCGGTCGTCCCGGAAGTATAGAGGTAGACCGATTCATCCTCCTCGCTGAGGGGAATGGAAATCTTCTCCGAGGACTCCTTTTCAAGGATCTCTTCGAAGGAGTGCCAATCCCTGATATCCTCATCTTCCCTTCCTGTGACGATCACATGCCTCAGGGTAGGAACCATCGACTTCACCCGGTCGATAAACACCTTCTGCCTCACCGTGGTGATGATGGCGGAAACCTCTGCTTCCTGAAAGATCGGCTCCATTTCGGCGGGACTGAGACGAAAATCAAGGACGACCGCGATCGCCCCGATTTTTAAAACACCGAAATAGGCCACGCAGAACTCGGGGCAGTTCTGAAACAGAAGAACGACGCGATCCCCCTTCTTGACTCCCATCCCGAGAAGGCGGTTGGCCAAGCGATTGGACATGGCGTTGAGGTCGGAGAAGGTGATCTTCTCTTCTTTAAACAAAATCGCACTCTTGTGCGGTCTTTCAATGGCCTGCTTTTCAAGATAATCCCGGACGATCATAACGGAGGCTTATCTTCTCGATGGTTTCTCATTAAATATAATGCTGCTCTAAAAAAGTCAATCTTCCCTTCCTCTAATCGACGGTTCATAGGATCGCCATCCCAGCCACGAGGCAGAGAAGGATGGAAAGGATAGCCGATCAGACACCGCCCATAACGGCGATCAAAAGGCTATCAAGAAACTTCTCTTTGCCCCGGGGGCGCCTGCCACCGCACCCAAGGCAGGCGAAAAGACGGCTACGATACTGTGGTAAAATATTGGTTGAAGATGACTACAAGGAGGATGGTGGCAAAAGCGGAAGCGGCGAAATCATACATCGCCCGGCCGAAGATCTCTCGTTTTTGAACGACCCAATTTATTGAGGGACTCCGCAAAATTTAAGTCTCAACGATGCGAGTTTACCGGGCCATAAATTAAATCCCAATATCCAAATCTCAAGCTCCAAATAAGCTTCAATTCTCCAATATCCAACCAACCAAAACACCCCTCACCCTTCTCCTCTCTCCGGAGGGGAAAGGGACAAGATTTCGGTCATTGGAATTTTGGTCATCGTTTGATTATTGGTGCTCGGAGCTGGGTTATTATCTTAGATCGTCCTGATCTCCTGCCGCATAAAAACAAGGTAACACACTCCAAAACAGAGGAAAGTGATAGCAACGATGGAAACCAGAAATGGCCAGACAATAAGGAGGCTCTGTAAAAGGGGAAGGGGATTCTGAAAACGACTCAGAGAGAGCCTCTCCAGGGGTCCCACCAAAACCAGGCCTCTCGTAGTTTTTCTTGTCGGATCGAGAATGGTGGTCGTTGCCTCATTGTAAAGGGTCATTGGAGAAAAATAGGAGATCGTTCGCTGCACCTCTTCATGTTTCATCAATACATTAGGATCCACGTTCGTGCCACTTTGGCTGATCGGGATCGCGGCATCGGCCATAAAACCAGCCCCCAGCCCCACGAAGAAGGAGAAAAAAATCCAAACGGCCAGGGAAGCCAGGGCAGAAGTGGCTGTGCTCCTGAAGGCCACCGAGAAAAAGATCGATATCCCTAACCAGAAGGAGATATACAGGATGCTGGTGATCACATAGATCACAAGACGCAATACTTCTTCCGATCCTGGCACCACCCCGATCAGCCGAATACCCAGGCCTGAGATGATCAGGACAATACCAACTAACACGACCGTGATCGTAGTCACGCCCGCGAGAAACTTTGCATTAATAATCGAGTCACGGTAGATAGGCTGGGAAGCGAGCTTGCTCAGCGTCCGGGAGACTCTTTCCCGATTGATCGAATCAAATCCAAGAAAGATACCGATGAGGGGACCAAAAAAGCCGATGAACTGAACGAAGGAGAAAAGTTTTCCGGTGGAGGTAAAGAGCCACAAAAAGAGGAGGGTAGGTTTCGCCGCTCCTTTCGCCTCTTCCTGGATGCCCATGCCCACCATGGAGGCAATAATCACGCCTACCATCACGATCAATGCAGCGATGATAAGAAACCGTACGCTGCTGAAGTGGTCCTCCAGCTCTTTTCTGAACAGGGTGAGGATTCCGCGCAAGTTAAGCCTCCTTGAAATATTTCATGTAGATTTCTTCAAGCGTGTAATGTTCCTTATCGATACCCAGCTTCTTCTCAGCCAGTTCTTGAATGGGCCCAAAGGCAACCAGATTTCCTTTGATCATGATCCCCACTCGATCACAGATCCGCTGAACCTGATCGAGCAGGTGGGAGGAAAGAAAGATCGTAATATTCTTCTCCCGGCTCAAGGAGCGGATAAGGTCCAGCATCCGATTGGTTCCATCCGGGTCGAGACCGATGGTTGGTTCGTCGAGGAAGATGAGCTTCGGTTCCTTGATCAGGACCTCCGCGATCCCGAGTCGCTGTCTCATCCCTTTCGAATACGTCCCCACCTTCTTCTTTGCCTCTTCCAAAAGGCCAACTTCTTCCAGCAATTCGTCAACCCTCTTGACAGAGACTCCATCAGGCATACGGTTTAAGCGAGCGATGAACCGAAGATTCTGCCGGGCATCCATATCGTCGTAGAAACCTACATTCTCAGGCAGATATCCGACCTTCTCTTTCACGCGGAGCGGTTCGCGTGTTGGGTCGAACCCAATCACTCGAACCTTCCCTGAGGTAGGCTCGGTAAGACCCAAGAACATGAGAAGGGTCGTTGTTTTGCCCGCTCCGTTTGGGCCGAGAAATCCGAACACCTCCCCTTCCTGAATCTGAAGCGTGAGGTTATTCACGGCGACCTGGATTCCATACTTCTTCGTCAGCTTTTCAGTTTCGATGATCATTCGGTTTTCCAATTTATCTTCTCCCTAACCAGATGAATAATGCACTCAATCCAGCAATCACAAAAATGATGATGCCGATTCCGGCCCAACCCCATGCGGTGGAAGCCTTCACGGTTACTCTCATTTCAACAGTCTTGTCCGACTTTTCTCCATTGACCATGACCCCTACTGAATAATCTCCAACTAAGGCCTGCCCTGCCGGTTTGACTGTGACCTCGATTTGCTTCAACCCGCCAGGATCCAGGGAATCAATCTTCTCAGGCTTAAACGTCACATCCCAGTTCTCAGGCTTGAAGGAAGAAAACGTGATGTTCCGGTTAGCCGCAGAACCCGTGTTCTTTACGAAGAGAGAAAAATTGGCCGGTTTCCCCGCCATAGCCTCCAGGGAGAGTATTCCCGAGGGAGTTCCCGCGTCGAGCTTGTAAATGCCTGTGAGGACAACCATCAATTTTACTTCTGCCTTTTTTTCTCCCGACGTCACTCTCACCAATATTGGATAATCTCCCGGAGAAGCCTCTTTTGCGGGAGTAACTTCCACTGCCACCGACTGACTCGACCCTCCCTTAATCCGGAAACTGGAGATCTGCTTCTGTTCATAGGAGGGTTTGAAATTAATTTCCCACTTCTCTGGTCCAACCGCTGCTAAGTTGAACGTCCGATCCGTCTCAAGTTTGTTCATAATGTCCAGGGAAAACTCGAATTTGGCATCGGTCTGCCCCCTGAGTACCGGGTAGGACGTTGTAATCTGGATGTCCTCCAGACCTGCGGTCCGTTCCTGAACCGTTACATCCAGTTTATTCGACGTAGTGAACTTTCCGTCAGCCGTCCGCGCATCGAACTGGAACATGTAGGTTCCAGGTCCCACGGTCTTATCAGGTTCCAGGGCAAGGGCCAGGTTCTTTGTCTTTCCAGCGGGAACATATAACCCCGAGACCACGTAACTTCCGCCTTTCAGCGTGGCCTTCCATCCCTTTGGAACCGTCGAAATCTTCACGTCAATGGTTTCATCCGTGCGGCCCTTATCCTCCAGGATCAAATCCATCCTGACGCTTTCTCCCTTGGGCACAACGACTCCGGAGAATTCGGGAAAAACGGCGATGCCCCGTTCCGGCCTGAGGTCCTTCTTCTCTTCCTGGGCAACTGTCAAACAGGGAAAAATAACACAGAGCATAAGACCAACTAACAAGATAGATAAAGATATCCGGCTTCGGCTGACTCCCCGCATAGGTCTACCTCCTAAACACATCTATTTTTGAATTTGGAACATTCAGATTCTCTTTCTTGACAAGCATGAGCGGTTTTTAGTCATAGTAATTTAATCGCTCACGAAAGAGTTGTCAAGAAAGTTCTCGAAGAAGTTCCTTATGCAACTCCTGCAAAACGTCTTCCCAGCCGATTTCAAACCCGTTCCCGCCACCCCTTTTGCCATGTGAAAAGGGTGCCACGAGGGTTAGACGTGTGTTTTTATTATTCCACGGAAGGGAACATCACTCGGAAGGTCGTCCTACCTTCTCCTGACTCTACCTCCATCTTTCCTTTCATCTGTTTGACCAATCGGGTGGTGATGTGGAGTCCTCTGCCTTTCCCCTCGCCAAGGAGGTATCGGTCTCTATCCTCTTCTCGAATTTCCCCTGTATTGGTCACTTCAGCCACTGCCCAAGAGTCTTTTCGATAGGACCGAATGGAGAGTTCCCCCCCTCCTTCAGGGATAGCATTGGAAGCGTTGTTGAAGAGATTGTCCAAAACCCTTTCGACGTGCAAAGGGTAGCATCGAATCCACAATGGAGACTCCAAGTCGCCTTCGACAAGCTGAATATTCTCCCGCTTCAACTCCTTCATCGCTTCTTCGTTGATGAGGAAGCGTTTTCTCAGCTTCTCCGTCAAGTCCACCGCTTCTTCCCTCCCCTCTCCGTGCAGGGTCAAGGCTAACTCCTGAATACGGGATGTTTCTTTCAGAATAATATCCAGGGCCTGAGCCACCTTCTCCTTCTTGGAAGAAAACTCACCGTCTTCCAAGATCTTCTTGATCCTTTTGGCAAACCCCGCTGCTGCAATGGCCGGATTTTTGAAATCGTGAAGGATATCGTCCATCTTTTCCAGCCGCAGCCCTTTCATCAATTCCTTGCCAAAGAAGGTGAAAATTTCAATCTCTTCATCTGTAAATTTTCGATGGTGGGCCTGGGCATCGAAAGCCAAGAAATAGTTGAGGACATCGTTGACCTTCAGGGGGATGTAAAGAACCGAATGGATTTGCTGGATCTCCAGAAATCGTTTGAGGTCCGGAGGGAGGAGACGGCTTTCTGGCGGGTTATGGATGAGAATATAAGAAGGAAGAATCTTCTCGTTCTCAAACTCACCGAAAGGGCCAACTTGGTTCACCACGGCGTCAATATAGGGTTCATCCTTAACGGAAAAGGTCTTCCCGATCCCATGCTGTATCTCCGGATACCCGGCCTCCAAAACGGCATGGCTCCGATCTTCGCTAACGGAGAAGAGGGAACACCTTTGGATCCGCATGATGTCCACTAACTCTGGGATGACCAGGTTGAAGACATCCTTCATTTTGATCCCCTCCCGTCGCCCAAGCTTCACGAAGATTTGCTCCACGATCTTATCCTTGGTCAAATTCAATTTCTGTAAGTCCATGATGCGTTTTCTGGCAATGACGTAACTTACCCGTCTCGAAAGCATCTCCGCGATCGTGACTTCCAGAGGGGTAAATGTCTTGTCTTTCTCGCTGTAGTAGATCTGGAGGGCTCCTTCAGTATCCACATCCCGAAGCGAGAACCGGGGGATGGAGATCGGAATGGCCAACATGGAATGGATCTCGTATTTTTGAACCTTTTCCTTATTCTTATATTTTCCCTCATCTAAAATATTGGGCACCAAATAGGCACGATGCGTTTTCACGACCTCGCCAGCGATCGTATGTTCGAAGGGGATCGTTTCCTCACGATCCTCTGCTTGACCGGGGTATGATCCGAAAGAGATCATCTCTTCTTTTCCGGGGTCGTAGATTCGTATACTCGCTGCTTTCGCCCCGAGAAATTCCACCACGTTTTTTGCGACGATCTCGAGGATCTCCTTTTCGGTGAGAGAGGGACTGATCTCGAGGACGGCCTCGCTCTGACTGATCAACCGGTCCACGTACTCGTAGATCACCTCTTCTATGACCAGGTCCACCACCCTGGTCACCTCCTCGGGGGAAAGGGCGTACCCCTCTCTCTTCAGGTTGGCTGCGATGGACTCCAAAACCTGTTGATCAGTTTTTAAACGGTCCATAGAGGTCAAAGAGGCTCAGGATATTAAACTGCGAAGGATAACGATATTATAAACCTTTCGCTAAGGGTGTCAACAGGATTGCGTGGACCGTAATCCGTAATCGTCATCCTGAACCTTGCCCTGAATCAAGTTCAGGGTCTAACGATTTCAGGATCCATGGGTTACCGAAAATGAGAGAGGCTGAAAAAATTTCCACATGACAGGGATATCGTTAAGGTTTTGAATTTCGATTACGGATTATGCGGAGAATGGTAGGACTTGCTGTGGCTTTGCGAGAGCTATTTTTCGAGCTTCCTTATCAGAATGGCGCTATTGACTCCCCCGAAACCCGCTGATATAGAAAGGCCAAGATTGACCTCCTTCTTCCTCGCCTGATTCGGAACATAATCCAGGTCGCATTCCGCATCCGGAAACTCATAATTCAGCGTCGGATGGATGATCCCTTTCTCGACGGCTAAGAGGACAGAGATGGCCTCCACCCCTCCAGCCGCCCCTAACAAATGGCCGGTGATCGACTTGGTAGAGCTAATGGGAATATGGTACGCCTGTTTTCCGAAGACGCCTTTGATCATCCTCGTCTCTACCCTATCATTCAGCAGGGTAGAGGTGCCATGGGGATTGATGTAGTCGATCTCCTCCGGATAGATACCTGCCATTTCAAGCGTATCCTTGACAGCCTTCCCCAAAGCCTTTCCGTCAGGATCGGGGTCGGTGAGATGGTAGGCATCGGCTGTCATCCCCCACCCAACCACCTCGCCGTAGATGTGGGCTCCCCTTTTCTTAGCGTGGTCTAATTCCTCGAAGACCAGCACCCCGGACCCCTCACCCATCACAAACCCATCTCTTTCACGATCGAAGGGCCTGGAGGCTTTCTGCGGGTCGCCATTTCGTGTTGACATGGCCCTCAACACGTCAAATCCTCCAAAAACATAAGGGGTGATGCAGGCATCCGCCCCACCTGTCACCATCATGTCTTCCCCGCCTCCCTGAATCTGGAGGAAGCTGTTGATCATGGCATGCGTGGCTGATGCGCAGGCTGTCGAAACGGCGTAAGAAGTGCCCCGGATCGAAAAATATTGGGCCACATGCGAGGTAATCGCACTCAAGTAGATATTCGGAAGAGCAAAAGGAGAAATGCCCTTCGGCCCCCTCGATAGAAAACGCTCATGAAAGTGCTCCAGCAGGTCCATCGCCTCTACGCCCACTCCAAGGATGACGCCTATTTGAAAGGGGTCCAAATCTTTCGGGTGATACACTCCCGTATGTTTGGACAGGCCTTCCTTTTCCAAATCGTTTCTGTCGAGTTCAATTCCGGCGTCGGTCAGGGCAAGCCAGGCGGCGGCAATTGCGAATTGAGATGTTCTTCCGAGGTGTTTGGAAAGTTTTGACCTTTCCACGAAATGAGAAAGGTCAAACCCTTCGATAGGTGCGCCAATCTGACATCGGTATTGGCTCATATCCTTTTCAGGAAAGGAAACCCGCCGAAAAGAAGATCTTCCCTCGGCCAAGCTTTCCCAGTAAGCTTCTTTTCCAACCCCTACAGGAGTGACCGGTCCGACTCCCGTGATCACCACGCGTTTTTTATAATTCCTCACGCTTGTCTCCTTTTCAGGCCGATGCGTAATTTTGATCCATTGTCCCGCTACTTGTCAAGGCGAAAACGATTTTGGTGAAAAAGGTCCATCCTGTTGTTGTATCGAAAAGCATCTTGAATGGGATACAGATCTCGAAAAATGTGTTAAAACCTATACCCCATTTTTTTCAACAATAGGGTTGACATCCTTTTGGTTTAGAAATATAAATTCCTCTAAGGTCGAAACAACCTTTTCGAGGTGTCTGTGGATAAGAAGAGAGGGTTTCATATTCAAGCTTGGCCTTTCTTTTGTTTATGCCTCCTCTTCCTTCCTTCTGCTTGTCTCCCAAACAAGAAGTTGACCGTCGGCGCCGCCGCAACTTTGCTGGAAGAGGTCGCGAGGGCTTCCTCCAAACAGTCGGACCTCAGAATTCTCCGGGAAGGGATGCCCGCTTATCTGATGTTGATCGACGGGATGATCCAGGCCTTGCCCGACAATGACCGGTTATTAATCGCAGGAGCCCAGAGCTACTCTTCCTTTGCTTCTTTCTTTGTTGATGACCAAGATAAGGAGTATGCGAATTCCCTTTATGCGAGGGGAAAGCAATATGCGCTGAGATCTCTCGAAATCAGAGGGATCAAGGAGCCCCTCGAGAGACCCTTCGATGACTTTAGACAGGCGTTGAAGCGTCTCGGCAAGAAAGACACCCCTTATCTCTTCTGGACGGCAACCTGCTGGGCCAACTGGATCCGATTCAACTTGGATTCGATGGAGGCCGTATCGGAATTGCCCAGAGTGGAATGGATGATGAGGAGAACCTTGGAACTCGACGAGGGATTTTACTACGGAGGCCCCCATCTCTTCATGGGGATTTGGTTCGCCTCCAGACCGAAAATAGCCGGCGGAGACCTCAAGAAGGCCAAAGAACACTTCCTGCGAGCATTGGATCTGGGGGGAGGAAAATTTTTGATGGCCTATGTCTATTACGCAAAGTATTACGCGCGACAGACGATGGACAGGGAACTCTTCGTTTCCACCCTCCAAAAAGTCTTGGAGGCTCCCGCCGAGACTTCACCGGACTTGATTCTTGCCAATACCGTTGCCAAGAAAGAGGCAAAAGAATTGCTCAGCCATGTTGGAGATTATTTCGAATAGGAGAAAGATATGGGAAAAGAGAAGGCTGTCAAAATTTTGGGAATCAGTTTAGGGGTCTTCCTTTTTCTAACCCAGGTCACCCTGGGGGCAGAGAAGGCTTTTCTCATTAAAATCGGGACGCTTGCCCCGGAAGGAAGCTCCTGGCTAAGAACCTTCAACACCATGAGCACCGAGGTGACGAAGAAGACAGGAGATGCGATTCAGTTCAAGATCTATGCAGGTGGGGTGTTGGGCGACGAGATGGATATGCTCCGAAAACTGAAGATCGGCCAGATTCAGGGAGTCGCTCTCACTTCCGCTGGACTGTCCACAATCTTTAGAGAAATAGACGTCTTCCAAGCTCCATTTCTTTTTCAGAACTACGAAGAAGTCGATGCCACTTTGAAAAAAATGGACCCCTTTTTTAGAAAAGGCCTTGAGGACAACGGCTATGTCCTCTTGGGGTGGTCAGAAGCAGGGTTTGTCTACCTGATGTCCACGGTCCCGATTGCCAGTCTGGCCGACCTCAAGAAGGAAAGGGTATGGATCTGGGAGGAATCGCCGATGTCCAAAGCCATTTTCGGTGAGGCCGGGGTGAAGGCCATCCCCCTGACGATTCCCGACGTTCTGGTGGGACTCCAAACCGGATTGGTGGAAGTGGTCTACGCCCCTCCCACGGGAGCCATTACGCTTCAATGGTTCACGAAGATCAAGTACCTCACCGATGTCCCGTTGATCTATCTGGCGGGAGGGGTCGTCGTGAAAAAAGACATCTTTAGGCAAATCCCTCAGCCCTACCAAAATCTCATTTTAGAAAGTTTCCAACAGCATCTGGAACAATTGAAAATCATCACTCGAAACGAAAATCGAGATGCCATCAAGGTGATGGTGAAGAACGGGATCAAAATTATTACCCCCTCTAAGGATCAAATCGAAGAATTTAAGAGGTTATCGAATAGAGCAATGGGTCACATCAGCGGGCCGACATTTTCCAAAAAAGTCTTGGACGAGGTGACCTCTATGCTCGAAAGTTATCGAAGAGGAGGAAAATAGTGGACCTCGTTAGAAATTCCAGCGGGGCCTCAAACCCCGCCAGAAATATTCTGGGAGCCGACCCTTCCGCAGGGGGGCGGGCTATCATTTCTAACGGGGGGAATCGATGGGAAAAGGCCGATGAGGCCATTGCCAAGGTCGAACAAACCCTCGTCGTCGCCTTTTTGAGCTTCATGATTGTCGTCGCCCTTCTCCAAGTCGTCCTCCGAAATTTTTTCTCTACGGGTCTCGATTGGGGGGACTCGTTTTTGAGAAATCTTGTCCTCTGGATTGGCTTTCTCGGGGCTACCCTTGCCACCAAGGAAGGAAAGCACATCAACATCGACATCGTTTCGAGATGGCTACCCTCTCTGGAGAGGAATATCGTGATGCTCTTGACCCATCTTTTTTCATTTTCAGTATGCGGCCTCCTGACGTATGCCGCATTGAAGTTCATCAAAAACGAAGCTCAGATGGGGAACAGAACCTTGTTGAGTATTCCTGCCTGGATCCCCGAGATCATCCTCCCGGTGACATTCGGCCTGATGACCTTTCGATTCGGCCTCCGTGCCTTCAAGAATCTGTCTGAAATGGGAAAGCCAAACCCCCTTCGTGGCCGAGAGGAAGGAATATGACCTTTCTCTTGATCCTCGCTGCGTTCCTGTTGATGTTTCTCGGCGCCCCCCTCTTCACGGTTTTCTCCGGCCTGACTCTTTATCTTTTGTTTTCCGCCCACATCGATTCCTCGGCCATGATCATTGAGATGCATCGAATCGCCACTACTCCCATCCTGATTGCCATTCCCCTCTTCACCTTTGCCGGATATCTTCTTTCTGAAAGCAAAGCACCCAGAAGGTTGATCGGGCTGACCGACGCCTTTCTCGGTTGGCTGCCGGGGGGGTTGTCCATCATCGCTCTTGTCACCTGTTCTGCCTTCACTGCCCTAACAGGCGCTACCGGTCTTACCATCATTGCCTTGGGAGGCATCCTTCTCCCTGCCCTGTTGCACGGAAAATATCCAGAAAAATTCTCTCTCGGGCTGGTGACCAATTCAGGGACGTTGGGCCTTCTCTTTCCACCGAGCCTGCCCATCATCATCTACGCGATTGTATCCAAGATCCAGATAAGCCAACTTTTCCTTGCAGGCCTGTTGCCCGGTATCCTGATGATCCTTCTGCTCACAGCGTTCAGTGTGCAGAAGGCAGTCGCCGCGGAGGTCCCTCGAACCCAATTCAAAGCGTCTCGGGTGTCCAAGGCGGTAAGAGAGGCAATCTGGGAGCTTCCCCTTCCCCTCGTTGTCCTTGGAGGAATCTACAGCGGATACTTTGCCGTCAGCGAAGCGGCGGCCATCACAGCCGCCTATGTCGTTCTGGTTGAAGTGGTCGTCTACCGGGATATCAAATGGCGAGAACTTCCGGTGGTCATGCGGAAGAGTATGTTGCTCGTCGGAGGAATATTGATCATTCTCGGATCAGCCCTTGGTTTTACGAATTATCTGATCGATGCGGAAGTCCCGACGAAGCTGTTCAATTTATTCAAGGCCTACACGGACAGCCCTTACGTATTCCTGATTCTTTTGAATCTCTTTCTGCTCGTCGTCGGCTGTCTGCTGGACATCTTCTCCGCTCTGATCGTTGTCGTGCCTCTCATCACTCCCGTCGCAAATGCCTATGGGATCAACCTCATTCACCTCGGCGTCATTTTCCTTGCCAATCTCCAGATCGGAGCCCTCACCCCTCCTATTGGAATGAGCCTGTTCATTTCAAGCCTTCGATTTGAACAACCCATGTCAAAGATCATCATGGCTTCCCTTCCCTTCATCGCTGTGCTCTTGTTTGTGTTGGCGATCATCACTTATGTCCCATGGCTCAGCCTGTCCCTACTGAAATGATTAAGTTCGGAGATCGAAGTTGAGAGTTCGGAGTAGTTTTTCTGAATTTTTGCTTCTCGGCTTTTGCTCCGAACTCCGAACCAAATAATCCGAACTATTCTCTAAGGAAATCAAGGATGGCTCGATTGACTTCAGTCGGAGTTTCCCACATGGGAATATGGCCGCTTTTTTTGATTACCCGAAACTTTGAGCCTGCGATGGCTTGATGAAGGACCATCCCCGCTTGGAGAGGAAAGATGCGGTCCCTTTCTCCCCAAACGAATAAAGTAGGATGGTGGATCATCGTGAACCGATCCTTTAGCTCCAAGGCTTCCTCAGCGTGTTTCAGGGTGGAATAAAGAACCCAGGTCGTCCCTTTGATCTTAGAGAGTTGAAACTGTCGGCTCACGATCTCCGGCGTGATCAGTTTGATATTCGAAACACACTCCTGAAGAATCCATTTGATCGAATGTTTACCACGCCCTGCTACGACCAGATAGGGCAGGATTGGAATATTTTTGACGGCTACTAGGGCTCGCAAGGATTCATTCTTGACCTGCCAGAGGACATCCGGAGGAACACAATCGATCAATATAAGTCGATCTACGCGCTCGGGATAGAGGATCGCCGTGGCCCAGGCGACCCCGCCTCCCATCGAATTTCCGATCAGGGCGGCTTTCTCGATCCCCATCCCATCCATGAAGTTTCTCAGAGAATGAACGTACGTCTCCGGGGTGTAAGAAATCTTCGGCCGGTCTGAGAAGCCATGACCGATGAGGTCCAAAGCATGAACCCGGTAGGACTGGGAGAGGACATCGATCTGCTTCTCCCATACCCAGATCCCGGCGCCATAGCCGTGGATCAACACGAGGGGCTTCCCCTCTCCTTTCACCGTATAAAAAATCGTGTGGCCATTAATCTCAATCGTCTCCGGGGGAAGAGAAGGGTTCCAGTCGATCCGGGTCGGCCGAACCAGAGGAATACTGCGCTTCCGCAAGAAGGGCGCAAGCAAAATGGAAACGATCCATCTAAAGGGAACTATCTGATCTCACTTCCTTATGAAGGGCTCCGATAAAAATAAATTCCAATCGCCAAATCCCAGGCTCCAAACAAGCGCTGATCACCAATTACTCAAATAAGAATTAGGTGATAATTTTTGGTCATTGGAAATTGGAATGACGTAGAAAATACCTCCTCTCCCCTGGTGGGAGAGGATTGAGGTGAGGGGGAAATGAGCTCAATTGTTCACCCCCACCCTTGCCTACCGGCAGGCAGGCTCGCCCTCCCCCATCGGAGGGGAGGGGACTTAGTCATATTTTCATCGTTCGCGGGTGATGAACTCGTCATGTAAAATTTATTTGGATATGGGTGCTTGAAAATTGGTTATTATCTTATTACGCATCATTCCAGGATTCCATTTTTCCATCATTCCAGATTTTAGGAATACTCACCTCTTTTTCTCCTTCTTTTTCTTAAAGAGTCCCTCAATCGACTGCAGTCCCTCCATAAGCCCCTTCTCTCCTTTTAAAGTTCCTTGAAGAACCTCCTCACCCACCACCTTAATCGGAACCCCCAGGGCCTGTGCGATGGCAATCGCGACCTGGGTCAGAAAAGTCTCTTGAAGGCTGAATTGGGGATTCTCCATATTCCCCTTTACATGGAATTTAACCTTGATCTGATGCCCGTTTTTCTCCAGTAAAGAAACCAGAGTCTCCGCCGGGATCCAGAGGACCATTCCTCCTCCCTCTTTGACATGAAGATTGATCAGGTCGAGCTCCCCTGGGGCATCAATCTTCCCCTCCTTCACAACAATCTTGGAATCCATATCCATCGTCCCAGACTCAATCTCTGCGGTCACCCTTTTCCGGTAATAGGGTTCAAAGGTCTTGACCTCTATTCTTCGGATTTTCAGGGAAGTTTCCGTATCCATATTTTTTGCGTCAACCCATCCTCCGACGGCAATGCTTCCTTCTTGCCCTTTCCCGTCCATTCTTGCATGTAGTTGGACGGGAGAATGCACGGAGGTGACGGGATACCCGATATCCCTTATTTCAAAATCCGTGTCCCTCAATTTGATTTGTGCCGGAGGGCCTCCCACTTTTCTGTCCACAAAATCGACTGAGCCTTTCTCGATTCGAATCCGATCAATCCGAAATTGAACGGGCTCTCCACTCTTTTCCGCGCTCCCCTCAGAAACCTCTTTCCCTTTGCTCTCCTTTCTCACCGTCACACAAGGACCAGCCATGTGCCCCTCTCGAGATCGATAGAAAAAAAAGGAGGGCCGGAGGATGGTCAATTCCTTTATGCGCAAAGATCTTTTCAAAAAGGAGAGAAGAGATGGATAAACTCTTATTTCTTCAGTCTGAAGGAATAGTTGCTTTGAATCGGGGTCTCCATATCGAATTCCCATAGCGGAGAGGTAGGTGGTCCTGAGTTTGATCTTCTCCAGGGTAAACCCAGGCCCTATCGCCTTTTGGACGTGTGGCTGAATCAGTTTCACTGCATAGAAGGTCAAGGCAAAATACAAACCGGTGAGCAGGGCCGCAAGAGCGCCGACCAGGATGGACCATTTTCTCATTCTTTTACCTCTTCTTCCATACCACAGAAAGTTAGGAATTCGGGGTAAGGAGTTCGACGTGAAAAAATCCAGATCAAAATCTGCATATCGAATTCAAAGCTTAATTGCTCCAAACTCCGAACTAATCACTCCAAACCGATGTCAGGGTTTCACAATCAACGAGACATCCTTCGACTTCTTCTCGTAGGCCTCTTTCAAAAGGCTGAAGATGGACTTGATGACCAATTGGAAAAGGAAAGGGTTGGGTTGAATTGGGTTCAGAGGTTTTTCGAGATCCATTGCGGCAGACAGGGAAATCTTCGCCTCCTCTTCTCTTCCCAGTTTGAGGAGAATGTAAGCCATCTCCTCCAATCTTCGCTGATACAGAAATTTCCTCTCTCGTGAAAAGAGTTCGGTCAATGCCTTTTGGTAAATCCCCTGGAATCGCACTTCCTTCTGAGCCGGATGGAGAACGATCTTCGACTCCTCCGCCTCCCAGACTTCTTCGGCATAGGGCCGGATTTGTTCCTCTTCAATTCCCCAACCGGAGAAGAGATCTGCTTTAAGAAGGTCGCCTCCTCCCCTCAATAGGCGATCGTCTCCCGCGACATCATTGGCTTGAAGATAGGAATAGATTAACGGTTTGGCATAGTCTTTCTTGATACCGTCTATTTCACTCTTCGCACGGCGATAGTCTTGGGAAAGAGTCCCTTCTCTGTCAAGATTCAATCGGTAGGCCTGTACGTAGAGAAAGGCGACATAGGAAGGTTCCATTTCAACCGTAGGAAATTGATTCTTTTCTCGAACCTCCTCAAAGAAACTCCTAAACCCCTTTCGCGTCATCTCCTCTCGGGAGAAGTCAACGATCCCCTCTCTGTCACTGACGACCCCATGCATGACCGTTAAACCTCGGCCCCGATGAGGGATGATGAGCCACAGAAGCCGGTAGCCCAGAAAGTCGATCCCGGTCGCGAAACCTTCTATCAGGTCTGCCTGTAAAGGACGAAGGATAGATCTCTCTTGGTCAGACGACGTCTCCTCCACGGAAATGCCTTTACTTCTTAGGCGATAAACGGATCGTTTGATGATTTTTCGAATCTTCTTGTCCCCGGTGACCTCAAACAATCGCCAGAGAAGCCTCCCGGTCAGTCTGTTCGGGATGGTCACCATTGACTCGGCTAACCTTCCGGCGGTTTCCGGGTCTTTTCCCAACAGAGGGAGGAGAGATCGAAAGATCTCCTCTTCTGATCTTCCACTTGAAATATCGGTTCTTAGCTGCTCAATGAGAGCTTGAATATCTTGCATTTGCGTCTCTCTGCTCTCTCCAAAAAATAAAGAAAAACCCCATTCCACTGGCGGCAGAGGGATACGGTGAGGGGGAATACTGCTTATCACCCCCACCCCTCCCTACCGGCAGGCAGGCTCACCCTCCCCCATAAGAGGGTGTGCCGTAATATGATTTACCAAATAGACACACACAATATGTTGTAGGGGCTCAATTCATTGAGCCCGATTGGTGGGCTTGATAAATCAAGCCCCTGCAATTGTGACACAGCCCCTCAAGCGGGAGGGGTTAATGGGGGCGGATGATCGTCTGCTGAATTGTCAAAAGCATGGTCATGGTAAGATTCACCAAGAGAGTATTAAGAGAGAGACCTTCCAGTTTCTTGTGGTCGCGATAATTCCCTAACCAGACCTGAATGAGGTTCCATAGGACGAGCGCGGGCGGAACTCCTGTAAGAGCCAGAAGCCAAGCCGGAGTCAGGCCAAAGCCCCACATCATTTTGATAAAGGAAAACCCGGCCAATAGGGAGAGTCCGATATAAAGGTCTCCCATCCTCTCTTTCCCAAACCGGACGACGAGGGTCCTCTTTCCAATGGCCCGATCTGCCTCTTCATCCGGAAACTCGTTGATCAAGATCACGTTGAAGATTGAAAACCCGACGGGGATGGAGAGGAGCAAGACCTGTGAGCTGAAGAATCCCGTGAAGAGGAAAAAACCGGTCGCGATGGGCAACCACCCATAACAGAATCCGATGAGAATCTCCCCCAAGCCACGGTAAGACCATCGAATCGGCTTGCTCGAATAAAAAAACCCAAAAACGATGCCCAGCCCTCCTAACAAAAGCGTTCGAAGATCAGGCCGGTATTGAAGATAGATATAAGAACCGATGAGGATAGCCCCCGCTAAACATCCATATCCCAATCGGAGCGAAATCCGGGCAGGGAGGATCCCTTTCACCAAGACCCTCGATCCTCCCGAAAAGCGGTTAAAGTTTTGATTGATGCGATCCCCTTCCAGGTCGTTCCATTCTCCCAGATAATACGTCATCCACATGATGAGAATGACCGCTGTCGCCGAAAGCAGATAAAGTTCGAACGGTCCTCCGTAACCTAAACGCCACGCGAGGATAAATCCCAAGGTGAGCGGAAGAATTCCCACGAAAAGAAACGGAACCCGCGAGAGCTTCCACCAGGCAATAAGATATCGTCGCAGAACCATCAACCGTAGCATCGAACCCGAAGAGATCTCCTTTCGTCGCTTAGTTCTTTCATATCACCTCCATAGAAATTGATCAAGAGTTCTCCGATACTTCTTGGCTCCGAAAAATTAACTGCACCCCTCTTACTAATACAAATGCGTTAAATCAGTTTACATGTAGCGCAAGGCTTTAGCCTTGCTTCAAGCAACCCTAAAGGGTTGCCCTACAAAATATTTTATGCGGCGAGATCGCTACACTCCCGTTGGTCGCTCGCAATGACGGTCTAAAAGCATTTAATGCGTCTGTTTTAGCAAGTAAAGCTCCCCGCCCTAAAGGGCAGGGCTTTCCGGCAAGGTAGTTTCATTATATTGTCCCCCTTGGCCCCGTCCTGAAGGACGGGGCTTGCGGGGCGCTTTCCGGTCACCACATCCTGCGATAGAGCGTGACGCCCTTATAATCGACGGCGACATCAGAGACGGTGCGTAGGACGGAAAGATACGGGCTGTCGGTTGCGTTCTCGCCATTGATCGTCTCGATCGATACCCGCTTCGCGGGTTGAAACTTCCGTGTCAGGAGGTGGCGGAGGGAGACCATGCATTCCGCCAAGCTCGGATCGTCGGCCGCCACGTGGAACGTCAGGTCCCTGCCGTTGCGCTTTGACACGACTACCAACTTGTTTCCCCGATAGACGAGATGTGTCGTCGCCACCCGGGGAGGCAGCATCCCCCGAAAAGAATCGAGCTGGATTCCGCACAAAGAAGCCGGGTCTGCCGCATTGATCCAGTAGACGATGTCCCCCGGCAGCTTCCGCTGTAATCGCCGGAATGCCCTGTGGGAAATAAATTGCGGTCCGGGAATCCCGTGGAAAAAGACGCCTGTCATCACTTCTCCCGACAACTCCATAATCCGCAAGGCACGGAACACACCCGACCACCGCAGGCTGGGACACTCCCTCTGAAGCAGTTCGCGAAACAGAACTCCGTACCGATCCAATAGGAGTCGAGCGCGGTCCTTTCTCAGCTCTTCTGTTTCGAGGAGATCCTCCGTCGGTTTGGGTCTTGGGATCATGCGCCAGTTTCCCGGATAAAATGAATGGGCCGAACCGCCTTGCCTGTCCGCAAGGCTCACCCGCCTGAGCCGGCTTTCCCTGCCGCGTGGCTTCTCGAAATTCTCTAAAACCTTCTCCGGTATTCTGAATCGGTTTGCCAACGCCCGGCGGAGGGATAGAAATGTGTCATTCGTTATCTTACTTTTCCACACCGCCTCCCATAGCTTCTTGGCCAGTTCAGCGCTCTTACTTTTGGATGAACGAAGCAAGGTCGAAAAATCGTAACGTCCGGCGGCGTCCGGAAAGAAATCAGAGGAAAGGCCCACCTCTTCCCGTGGCATCCGTGGAAGAGGATGTTCGATGCTGGATGTGAATTCGGTTTCTGCGGATGCCTCCTGGAGGAAGTCGAGTTCTGATTCGAAGCAGAAAGTTACCCGATGGCCTTCCCCACCTATCCAAAGAAATTCTCCCTCCTGCATCAGTGTATCCAGCCATGATGGATCATACGGCTGCAATCGCGCAGGAAAGATTTCCGATTCCCAAACGCCTGCCTCGGCAGGATAGCAGAGCAGCTGTTCCACCGCCCGACGGAGCCCGTCGACTCCGGGGATTCGATCTGCAGGCTTCGTAATTCCCTGGTAATCTGCGAGAAATAAGGGAAGCCACTCGATTCCAAGGGGCTCGAAAGATGGCGCGGCTTCGATCCTGGCCATGCGCAGCAGCCTCTCGAAGTTTTCGCTGTCGCAGACCTCATCGGGTTGACCGTCGGTCACCAACTGCCCCTGAACAATGCTTTGCGAATCGATCAAGTCCTCGAGGATCCACTGTAATCGCTCCGTTTCAACCCCGAGGGTGTCGCGGATGAATTCGGCTGTCACTGGCCCGTAAAACTGAAGCCACTGCCCGATGAGATCATCGCTACTTTCCCCATCCTCCTTAGTGAATACGTTTTCTTCTAATGGCAATGGAACGCCGGTCAACGATTCGACATGGACCGATCTCTGCCGGCCGTATAGAGAACCAAGCGTCTTCGGAAGCATCTCCCTCGCAACGATCAGAGGATCTGTCGCCTCGGGTGGATGAAATTGGATCAGCTTGTCTAACAGGTCGGGAAAGGACTTCAGGCCTGCGCCGTAGTCCCTCTGCACAGCCTCCAAAAGATCTTCCCACTCTCCTTTCGGTATAGCCACCCTTTCCATCACCCAGTCAACGAGCTCTCGAGAGGTCTGCGGTGAATAACCGGGGCTCAACCTCTTTCGTTTCAGCTCAAACTGTTCTACTAGCTTGTGGGTGACGGTTGGCCGGAGACCGGGGGTGAAAACAACTTCCCGGAGTAGGCTGCCACGTAACTTCGAGGCCTTGTCCGATCTCGGCTGATCGTCCATGTACATATATTGATTGACCTGCCGCCACCAATCACTCCTCGCAAAAGGACTGGGGAGGGCGGTGTGCACTTCTGTCCAGGAAATAGCCCCGGACTCCAATTCCGCCAAAACCTTCTTCAGACTCTCAAGATCAAACTCGTCCTGCATGCAGGTTCGCCATGTCTCCAGAAGAATCGGAAAATCTTCATAATTGAGAACCACCTCGAGCAGCTTCTGGGATCTCAACCGGCTCAGCCAGAGAGGCATGCGCTCGTTGAACTTAGACCGCGGAAGAAGCAGGGCCCTTCCGGCGCACTCTCGGAACCTGGCTCCGAAGAACCCCGATCCCTCGAGCCGCAACTTAAGAAGGGACTCGACCTTTACGCTCTTCACCAAGGAGAGCAGTTCCTCGGCTGCGATCTCGTGGGGTAATTGAAGAACAACACAGTCGTTGCTGACGTAGAGCTCGAGCCGGTAACCGAATCTCTCCTGCCACGCCGCATCAAGCGCCATGGCCAGGGGCCGGTTGACGCGTCCTCCCCAGACTGTGTGAAGGATCGCCTGAGGCGTCCCGCCCGGCCCTGCAGCGACGGACTCAATTACGATATGGTGGCGGTGCGGCAGGGAGCATCCGGTTGCCGCTTTCTGCTCTTTCACGAAATCGACGAGTTTCTCTGCCGCCTCCGGCTCCATTTGATTCTTCTTCTGGAGAGTCACAGGAAAGTCTGGGTCCTCCAGCCGGCCATCCGCCTCCTCAAGGAACTGCCCGATTCGCTCCGAAAGGTGGAAATCGCGGTCGTTTTCCTCAGCCTTCCAAAAGGGAGCGGCTGCCGCTTTTGGATTTCCGGGAAGGACCAAGACATCGTTATGAGTAATTCCGTGAATCCTCCAGTTCTGTGCTCCTAAGGTGAAGGTATCTCCCACCGATGCTTCCCACACAAACTCTTCGTCGAGTTCACCGATCCGGGCATGGGTCTCCTGGTGGCGAAGGTGGAAATATCCACGGTCCGGGATAACCCCGCCGGAAAGATAGAGTGTCTGCAATGCTCCCCTCCGAGCAGTTATCGTATGGTCGAGGCGATCGATGGAGACCAAGGGTTTCAGCTCCCGGATGCGACTCTCCGCATAACGGCCGGCAAGCATATTCACGACCAGGTCAAATTGCACGCGGCTCAGGTGTCGATAAGCATAAGTCGTCTTCAGGTACGCGAAGAGGCGGTCGATATCCCACGTCTCCACACCGACCATGGAGACGATGACCTGGGCCAGAACGTCAAGGGGACAGACGACCGTCTTCGACGACTCGATGTCGTGATTCAAGATGGCAGGGGCAAGGGCTGCGGCCTCGAGGAGATCTTTGGGATGGGTGGGAAAAAGGACTCCTCGACTGACCTGATTCACCCGATGCCCAGCGCGTCCCACTCGTTGAACGGCAGAAGAGATCGAAAAAGGCGACTGGATTAAGACGACTTCGTCGAGGCTACCGATATCGATCCCCAGTTCCAGGGAATGGGTTGCGACGATCGCTCGCAACGTTCCGGCCTTGAGCCTTCGTTCTACCTCGGAGCGTATCTCCAGGGAAAGCGAGCCGTGATGGGCGTAGGCTAACGGTTCTTCTTCGTCCCGGTTGATCATGAGCGTAAGCATTTCGCAGAGGCGTCTGCTGTTGACGAAGACCAGAGTCGACCGGTTCTTCGCAATAATCTTCTTCAATTCGTCAACCAACGGATCCCATACGGAGCTCGGCTCTTCCCGCTCTCCAGAGCCTTGCACGAAGCGAACATGAAGGTCATACGCTTTTCTCACATCGGAAGAAACGATCGCGATGGATCGCGGCATGTAGTGAGGATGGTCGGGTTCTCCTTCCAATCGAAACCCCGCCACAAATTCTGCCGTCCTCTCCGGCGGTTGAATCGTCGCGGAAAGAGCAACGCGCTGGAACTCCCCGGAAAGACGGACAAGCCGGTCCACCGCAGTCATCAAATAGACACCTCGCTTCGTATGATGAACGGCGTGGATCTCGTCCAGGATGACAAGGGAGAGGTCCGTCAGAATCGACCGGCCTCCCTGGGAGCTGAGAAGCAGATTGAAACTCTCCGGAGTGGTGATCAGGATCTCGGGAGGATGACGAAGCATCTGCCGCCGATCGGATGGGGGCGTATCCCCGCTTCGGGTGGATACGTGGATCTCCGGGAAATCTTCCTTCGCTTCCTCGAAGATCTGCCTCAGCTCGTTCAGAGGGCCGACCAGGTTGCGCTGGATATCGTAATTGAGCGCCCTCAGCGGAGAAACGTACAGGACGTTTGTATGTCCGGTAGACCATCGACCGATGATCATTTGATTGAGGGCCGAAAGAAATGCAGCCAGCGTCTTCCCCGTGCCCGTGGGCGCAGTGATGAGCAGATGCTCTTGCCCTGCGATCCTGGGCCAGGCCAGTCGCTGTATTTCGGTGGGCTCGCCCACTCGCTCCTGGAACCACTGGGCAACCAATGGATGAAACTGGGTCAGGACGCTCTGGTTGAACTTCATATTTTATGATGGAGAACGACGATCATTTGTCCGCTTGTTCTACAAATAGAATATATCGATTCGGAATTCAACTTCAGAGTTTTCGTTCCCTTCTGCTATCTTCAGCTTAAAGCAAAATGGGAGAAGAGAGAAAGAGAGATTCGAAGGGAAGATCGCCCCGAGACGGATAAAAAAGAGGCGATGATCTCGATCATCGAGGTCATCGCCCTTGGAGGATTGAAGGAGGCTAGGATCGAAGAGCTTCGGAGGTATCAAAATTGCTAAAGTAAAAGCCTTGAAAAACTGTTTTCGTCCTCCTATTACAGATCACAGTACTTTCTCGGAACTTCTAAATCCAATGAAACAGCCTGGCAAAGAAGCAGGAGATGATGAAGGCATTGGTAAAGACCAGTGTCCAACCGACTACTCTCTCAAAGTTAATCTCAATTTTTCTTCTCCCTTCCGTTGCCTCAATCCCAAGAATTTTTTTACCGAGCACCTATTGCTCCCGCAACAATTTTGTAAGTCGAGCGCAAATTTGTGGAGTCATTGAGCTAATTTACCAATCGTCCAACCGCCTTTTCACTATTTTTAAGAATGCGAAACCACCGAGAATAATTAGGCAAATTATGAATAAGGTTGAGAAGACAAACTCATTCACTTCTAGACTTGCTCCCCCTTTCGCCTTAATCCAAAAGCAAATCTTATGCCAAGAGCCCCTCACTCCCTGCCTACCGGTAGGCAGGCGCCCTCTCCCAAATAGGGGAGATGGCAGGTTGAGGGGTACACGTCAATTCATGAAATGGGCTTGTATAATATTTAAAAAGAAGGGAGGGAACGCAACTATGCGTTCCCACGGGGTACGGACCTACGGATAGATTCCTCTGAGTCTTGAAGCCTCGGCCACCCTCCCGATTCCAAGCACGAGGGCCGCCGTTCTCATAGGAATTTTTTTGGAAAGGGAGATGTCCAGAACCTCTTTGAAGCCCTTCTGCATGATCCTGGTCAATCGATCCTGGACCTCTTCTTCACTCCAGAGGAGTTCCTGCAGGTTTTGGACCCACTCAAAATAAGAGACTGTCACTCCCCCTGCATTGGCTAAGATGTCGGGAACCAGAAAGATCCCCTTCTCGTTCAGAATCTCGTCCGCTCTCGGGGTCGTCGGACCATTCGCCCCTTCGACGATCATCTTCGCTTTGATCCGGGGAGCGTTTTCCTCTACAATCTGATTCCCTATTGCTGCAGGGACTAGGATATCGCACTTCAACTCTAACAACTCTTTATTGGTGATCTCAGTCTCGTCCTTTGTCTCGCAGACAAAACACTTGTATTTTGCCTTGTATTCCAGAGCTCTCATCACATCCAATCCCTTCTCATTGTAAAGCCCCTTTTCTGAATCGCTGATGGCAATGACCTTCGCCCCGAGACGATGGAAGTGCATGGCCGCAACCCCTCCCACGTTTCCACATCCCTGGATGACCACTCTCGCTCCTTCCATCGACATGTTGAGATACTTCAAGGCCTCGAGAGAGATGACCACGACCCCCCTCCCCGTAGCTTCGAACCTTCCCAGGGATCCTCCCAGCTCAATCGGTTTGCCCGTCACCACCCCCGGGACCGAGTAGCCCTTCAGGATGCTAAAGGTGTCCATGATCCAGGCCATCACCTGCGGGTTCGTATAGACATCCGGGGCGGGAATATCCTGTTCAGGCCCCAGCATCATGGAGATTTCCCAGGTAAACCGCCTCGTCAAATGCTCTATTTCGTGAAGCGACATCTCCTTTGGATTGCACTGAACCCCTCCTTTGGCCCCTCCAAATGGAATGTTGACCACGGCTGACTTCCAGGTCATCCACATCGACAAAGCCCTCACTTCGTTGAGGTCCAAATCGGGATGGTATCTTATCCCTCCTTTGGCCGGCCCTCTGGCGACATTGTGTTGAACCCGGTATCCGGTAAAAACCTTGACGTCTCCACCATCCATCTGGACTGGAAAATGGACGATCAGCTCCCTCTTTGTGTATTTCAATTTCTCAATCGTCCCAGGATCCAGGTTCAAATACTTGGCCGCAAGGTCCACTTGTTTCTTTGCCATCTCGAAGGAATCGATCATTTCGTTTTCAGCCATGAACGTACCCCCTTCCTCTAAAAATTACAAAAATGCCACAGCCTTTTTCAATAACTTTTTTCTACCTCTTCTCCCCTTCTTTTTCAAGTAGAATTTTGTGACCGGAACGTGCCCCGCAAATCCCGCCTTCTAGGCGGGGTCCCTGCCTACCGGCAGGCAGGAAGGGGCACAATATGAACGAAATTTCCTTTGCTCACATTCGGTTCGCCACTGGCGTGCCCGGGAAACCCCGCCGTGCCTGCCCCGTCCTAACGGGGTAGGCGGGGAGCTTCACTTGCTTATTTATTCAATGAATCATTTTCCTTGAGGTTTTGTTTAAGTTGTACCTCTTCATAGGAAATTCCTGTCGAAAACATCGTCAGGATTGTCGAAGCGAATGGTGACTGAGATGATGGTGCAGACAATCCGGGTGAGTATTCGTAACCTATTGAATCCCTGTCTGTCTTTGCGACGGAACTGCTACTGCTGACTTATGGTCTCTCAATGAAAGACTATCTCTCTTAATAAGGCTCGACAAGTCTTTCCTACCTGAAGTAGAACCCATTAAGAATCGAGGATGATGAAATCTGAATTTTTCCAATTGGTAAAAGCAGGTGAAGCGGTTGAAACTTTTGAATAAATCGCCACCCGAAGAGCGGCGGGTCGTTTCATCCAATTTCCGAGAAATAGCTTGGCACAGTCCTTGCTCTATTTACAGTATAATGATTAGGTTGATAGTACGAAAGGAGGTGAGAAAAATGAAGAGAACGATGGTTGCATTAGGAATAGCGGCACTCATGGTTGTAGGTGTGGCCTACGCTTATGCTCAGGGATCGAGTCCTGATCCTGGACATAGAGGAATGCATGAATCTTGGGGCCCCGGAAGAGACTATCCCTTGACTTCCGAACAAAGGGCAAAATTCCAAGAATTGCGCCGAAAGTTCAGAGAGGAAAATGCAAAACTGATCGGTGCAATTGTGACCAAGAAGCTGGAACTTCAGTCTTTATGGACCGATCCGAAAGCTGATTCCAAGGCGATTCTCGACAAGGAAAAAGAGCTGAGAGACCTCAAAAATCAGCTCATGGATAAGGCTGTCCAAACGAGGCTGGAGGCCCGAAAGTTCCTGACGCCTGAACAGATTCAGAACTGGAAGCCGGGCCGGGGAATGAGGCATGGCTTTGGGCGCGGTCACATGATGGGCGGCGGGTACGGAATGGGCCAAGGTGGAATGGGTCCTGGTTATGGATGCTATTAGCCGCCGACTCTTAGGATGAGTGGAAAAAGGGGAAGGCTTGGTTCTTCCCCTTTTTATTTTTGACATTTCAAAATGATTTCGATATGTTTTAAAATCAACTGGGAAAAAGTGGCGGCTGATGTGTTAGGCGTTAGGATTGGCTGCCCGTGGAAAGCATGAGATCAGGGATGCGAACACTTATCCTCTGTTTTCTTACACTCCTCATGACGACTTCCTCTTTTTCACAGCCTCCGGGAATGGGAATGAGAAAGTGGAGAGAAGAAAGTCCTTGCTCGAGGGCGTCCGACTTTGACCTTTCCTCGGAGCAGAGAAAAAGCCTTGATCTGATCCAGCAGACTTACTACCGCGAATTCCAGCTTCTCAGACTTCAGGTTTTCACGAAGCGTTTGGAGCTCCGTGAATTACTGACCAATTCGGCTGCGAGCACGGAGTCTATTCGCGCAAAATCTTCCGAGATCGTGGAACTCCAGTCGAAGCAGCAGGAAAAGGCCGCTGAATATATAATCAAGGTAAGAAACCTCCTCACCCCAGAACAATTACAGAGATGGTGTCCTGAACAAGAGTTCCCCGCTTTTCGACACATGAGGTATGGAGCCGGGCCCTCAGGACACACGGATCCGAAGAAGATCTTTCCTCCACCGGAGTAACCCAGAGGCGAATCAGGACGGGTATATTTTGGTCAAGGAACAGAACAAGATAAAAAAAAGTTTCTCCCCGATCTATCTCGGGTTCTTCTCTGGAATCATTCTCGTCATTCTCATCATCAACGGACTCTTGGAAATCAATCGAACCCGAAAAGGATTCTATCTCTTGCTGGAGAGGGAAGCGATTGTTCTGATCCAGCACTTCGAGAAAAATATCCAAGAAGCCCTCACTTCTCTCCGATGGGTCGAAAGGGAACCCCAGAAGGTTTCTCTCAACGGTCCTTTTTCGGGGCTCTTATTCGGCCTGGAGGATTCCGTTGCCGAATACCTTCTGGAGGCGCTCCATCGAGTGGATCAAATCGACAGAGAAAGGCCTCTGAACTCCTCTGATTTCCAGTACCTCATCGAACAATACCACGTCACTTCAATCGAGATCTATGACTCCAAAGGGAATTCCCTCCGGGGGTGGCCCTCTTCATTTTCTCCCCCTGAGAAAAAACTTCTTCTTCGTGAATTGATCGGGAAGAAACAGCCGGTGGTAATCGATCTTTTTGACAAACCCCTTTCCGAAGGTCAATGGTTCTCGGCGGCTGTCCTGAGAAAAACGAAGCCGGAGATTGTCGCTCTTTACCTCAACGGCGAACAGATGAAAAGGCTTTTCCGGCAGTTCGCCATCCAAAGAGCGATCTCCGATATCGGCGTCAGAGAGGGTATCCTCTACATCTCCGTCCAGGATGCTTCTCTCAACACGATTGCGAGTACGGACTCAAGCTTTGTTGGAACAAAGGAGGAGGACCCGTTCTTAAAGAATTCCCTCCGAGCCAAACAGGTTCTTTTCCGTCACTATCAATCCTCCAAGGGGCAGAAGATCTTTGAAGTAGTAAAGTCCCTCTCTTCCAAGGACGAAACCGCTGGACTCATCCGAATTGGGTATACCCCGGCAGAAATTCAACCCATCCTTCATCAGATCAAAAAGAATGTCTTCCTTTCCGTCTTCTTCTTCCTTATCCTGGGAATTTCTGCAATCACTCTGATAGGGGTCACCCAAAATCGCCACCTCAAAAAAATAAAAGAGATGGAGGATCGGATCCAACTGGCGGAAAGACTTTCATCCCTCGGCCATTTGGCCGCAGGCGTCGCTCACGAGATTCGGAATCCCCTCAACGCCATGGGGATGGGTCTCCAGAGGCTCAAAAGAGAATTTCTCCCTTTGGAGGAATCGAAAAGAGAAGAGTATATCTCCTTTACCGAGTTGATCCTCAAAGAAGTCAGAAGGGTCGACGATATCATCGAACAATTTTTAACTCTCTCCAGACCTTTTCAACTCAACCGCAAGCAATCTTCGCTCCGAGACCTTCTGAAGCATCTGGTCACGTTCTTCCAGGAAGAGGCCTCTTCTCTGGGAATCACTCTCGGCGCAGAAATCCCCGAGGAACTGCCTCTGATCACGATGGATCCTGAAAAATTGACACAGGCTTTTATCAATATTATGAAGAATGGAATGCAGGCCATGGAACAGGGAGGAACCCTTCGTATCGAAGCCAAGACTTCGAAGCAGGGTGTGGAAGTCATGATCTCGGATTCTGGTTGTGGAATTCCACCGGAAAAGATGGAGACAATTTTTGACTATTACTATACAACAAAAGAGAAAGGAGTGGGGTTGGGGCTTCCTATTGCTCATCGGATTATTGAGGCCCATGGCGGCCAATTGAAAATAGAAAGTCAAGTAGGGTCCGGGACGAAGGTAACGGTTAGTTTACCCTTTTAGTGAATGAGAAAATATCCCCTTCCCAGGCGGGAGGGGATGAAGGGGAGGGGGAAAGATGCGTATCACCCTCACCCCAACCCTCTCCCGTCAAGGGAGAGGGGAAATTTGCCAAATGGAAAAAGCCAAAATCCTAATTGCTGAGGACGAAAAAACCCAAAGAGACCTTTTAGAAGGGTTCTTGAGAAAAGAAGGTTTCTCTGTGGAGGCCGTCGCCAACGGCAAGGAAGCTCTTCAGAAGCTCGAGGCTCATCTTTTCGATTTGACCTTGATCGACTATAAGATGCCAACACTCGACGGTCTGCAAACCCTCCGTGAGATTCGAAAACTCTATCCAGACTTGCCCGTCGTCATGATGACCGCCTACGGAACGATAGAGACTGCCGTGGCTTCCATGAAAGAAGGGGCGTTGGATTATCTTACCAAACCTATTGATCTTGACGAACTCCTCATCAAGTTTCGAAAAATATTGGAGCACTCCAGCCTGCTTCAGGAGAATAAGGAACTAAAGGTTCGACTCCAAGAGCGCTTTACCTTTCAAAATATCATCTCCGGAAGCTCTAAAATGGAGGAGGTCATGGGGCTGGTGTCCCGGGTGGCTCCCAGCCAAGCCACTGTCCTTATCCGCGGAGAGAGCGGAACAGGAAAGGAACTGATTGCCGATGCCATTCATTACGCAAGCCCTCGCTCCGGAAAGCCCTGGGTGAAGGTGAGCTGTGCGGCGATTCCCGAAACCCTCCTTGAAAGCGAACTCTTCGGTCACGAGAAGGGAGCCTTCACGGGGGCCACGCAGAGAAGAATAGGCCGATTCGAAGAGGCAGACGGCGGATCCATCTTTCTTGATGAGATTGGAGACCTCTCACCGAGCACTCAGGTGAAACTTCTGAGGATCTTACAGGATAAAGAATTCCAGCGGCTGGGGTCGAACATCACCCTCAAGACCGACGTGCGAGTGATCGCGGCCACTCACCGGAACCTGGAGGAGGCAATCAAGAAAGGATTTTTCAGAGAGGATCTCTACTACCGGCTGAATGTGATCTCGATCACCCTTCCTCCCCTGCGGGAGAGGAGAGAGGACATCTCTCTTCTGATCGACCTTTTCCTTAAAAGATATTCGGAGGAGAATCAAAAATCAATTTCTGATATCTCGAAAGAAGCGCGAGCCTTACTCCTTCGTTACCCTTATCCCGGAAACGTCAGAGAGCTAGAGAACCTCATCGAACGGGCAGTAATCCTTTGCCGGGGAGAGATGATCACGACCCAGGACCTTCCTTTCCACCTCAGAGATGAAAAATCTGAAACATTATGGGGATCTCCTAAAAAAGAAAAAAGTCTCCCCGAATCTCTCGAGGAGGTTGAAAGAGATTTCATCCTGAGGGCCCTCCATCAACACCAGGGAGTTCAGACAAAGGCCGCGGAGAGCCTTGGTATCAGTGAAAGGGTTCTTCGGTATAAAATGAAAAAATACGGAATGAGGCAGTAGTCTCTCCTCGCCTGGGAAACTGTGTCGTGATTCCTTTTTGTCATTGCGAGCGAACGAAGAGAGCGTGCCTGCACCCCGGAGTGCTTATCTGCGTGAGGCACCCGATTCACGTTTCGGCACGCAGCCGTGGCAATCCGACGAAGTCGTTGCGAGGGCAAAGCCCGTGGCAATCTCAGGAGTTCCCTCGCTCTGCTCGGGACAAGGCTTCGGTCGTTTCACTCCCTCGCAATGACATTGCTACATAGCCTCTGCTTGAAGAGGGTGGAGAGAAATTCATTTGTGATTTGGAATTTAGAGCCGGACATGGTAAGATTTTTGGGTATAAAGTTGGAGAACTAAAATGACCTATTACCGATACCGTTTTTCATTCGGATACGGCCTGACACCCATGATCAAGAATCTGCTCGTGATCATGGTTGCTGTCTTTCTTCTTCAAAAGGTAGTTGAACTCGGCAATGTCCAGGCCTACTTCTACTATTTTCTTTACTATCTTGCACTCGTCCCCATCTTGGTCTGGCGGGAATACTTCGTATGGCAACTGGGTACATACATCTTTCTCCACGGAGGGATCTTCCATCTTCTGTTCAACCTTTTGGCCCTGTGGATGTTCGGCGGAGAATTGGAAAACTACTGGGGATCGAAGAAGTTTTTGCGATTTTTTCTGTACTGTGGCATCGGTGCGGGTATCTGTACCGTTCTCTTTACTCCAGAAGTTTATCGACGCATCCCCGTCATAGGAGCGTCCGGCGCCATCTACGGACTACTTCTCGCCTTCGGTTGGCTCTTTCCAAATCGGCTTATCTACATCTACTTTCTGTTCCCCATTCCTGCCAAGTACTTTGTCATCATTTTCGGCCTCATCGAATTCTTTTCTTCGATAGAGGGAGCGGGAGGGGGCGTCTCCCACCTCACTCATCTCGGCGGCCTTCTCGTCGCCCTTCTCTATATGGCCTATCCAACGATCCGTCAAAAACTTCGCCGAGAATATTATAAGCGGAAGTGGTCCCAGAGAGGCCCCGGTGATAGGAATTACTATCATTAAAATACGACTTGGGGATGCTCGACGCTTGAATCAACTGCAGAACTAAGCAATATGAAATCCCAAATAATCTAATTACCAAAACGACCCCCTCACCCTTCCCCTCTCCCCTCAGGGGAGAGGGGAAGGGTGAGGGGAATATTTCAAACTTTTTTGATTGGAATTTGTTTGGGATCTGGCGCTTGCCCTGCACCATGTCAGGTACAGGGCTTGTCATTTGGTGCCTATCGAGATGGTTTCTTCAAATTCCGCATTCCCTGCCTCGCCACGGGCTCATCCTGCCTCGCGGAGGGCTCATCAAGGCGGGCGCGACCCGCAATCCGCAATCAAGAACGGAGTCTTTATCGGGACGAGCGGTTACAACTATCCTCATTGGTGGAACGGGACCTTCTATCCCTCCGACCTTCCTCAGAAAAAATGGCTTGAATTCTACGCCGAATACTTTGCCACGGTCGAGTTGAATGTATCCTTTTACCGCCTGCCCAAGAAAGAGGTGTTCGAAGGTTGGTACAAGCGCACGCCGAAGAAGTTTGTCTTTGCCGTCAAAGGGAGCCGGTTCATCACCCACGTCAAACGACTCAAGGATTGCAGGGAGCCCCTTACTCTTCTCTTCGATCATGCGTCACCACTAAAAGATAAATTCGGGGTGGTGCTCTGGCAGCTTCCCCCGCGATTCAAGTTTCAGAAAGAAAGATTGGAGGAATTCTCCGTTCTTCTTTCAACTCTCCCCCGTTCTAAACTTCATCGCCATGCCTTTGAGTTTAGAGATGAGTCGTGGTTCTGCAACGAGGCCTTTCAAATCCTGGAAGAATTTCACTTTGCTTTTTGTATTGCTCACGGGTCAGGCCTCCCTTTTATAGAGAAGATAACCTCCGACTTTACCTATCTTCGGCTTCACGGCGGTGAATCGCTCTACGGCTCTAATTATTCGGACAAGGAACTAAAGCAGTGGGCGGAAAAAATCCAAGATTGGAGAAAAGATGGCAAGACTGTATTCGTCTATTTCAACAATGATGCCTATGGGTTCGCCGTCAAAAACGCCCTGACCCTTAAAGAATTCGTATCCCAAGACCGAATCGCCCCTTAACATTTTTTGCTTGCAAATGACCGAATTTTGTGATACCTATAAACCACTTTATGTTAGCTTTAGCCACGAACTTTATTCCAAGCTTCGGGAAGGGTCCGTCCAAACCCTCGAGGGGATACCAGCACCTTATGTTAGCCGGTATCCACCAAACCCTTTTCCTCAGTCAGTGGGGGGAGCCGGAAACCCAGATAAGCCTTAGGCGGCTGGGAAGCTTCGGTAAACTGGGGGCCGTTTTCTTGATCGAGGATCCTATCAAAGAAGCCCATCATTCCATCTGGATTTACAAAAAGAAGGACAGGATACTCTTTTTCATGAAGAAAAGACTCATCTCTCATTCCAGATGGAGTGAATTCAGAGAACAATGGAAAAAGTTAAAAGAGGAGCCTGAGTTTAAGGCACCCAGAAAGTCCTCTCCCCTCTTCACCGCGACTCTCTCCCTTGTCGCTTAGGCGAGGTAGAGCTCCTCTGCCAATCGTTTTCCGGTGACCGTCCTGAAGATTCTTCCTATTAAGTCCTCAACTTTTTTGCGGTCTCTTGAAATTCCTTCCTCTTCGATATTCACCAGTCCATCCGCCTCATAGAGGATCTGAAAATTAAGCGTCTCTTCTTCTCTCGGGCTGTGATGGTGACCAACGATGTCACAGATCTCTTCAATCATCTGTTTGGGTACACTAAATCTCTCCAGAATCTCCCTGGCAATAGCGGGCCCCTCCTTCTCTTGGTAATGGCCCGAGTGGCTTCCATATTTCCTGTCCGCTTCATGGATCCCGATATCATGCAGATAAGCGGCCCCCATCACCACCAGAGGATTTCCGCCTTCCATCTTGAGGATCTGCTCCGCAAACCTGGCAACTTTGATCGCATGATGGACCCGCTTAAAATCCGTCCCGAAATATTTCTTCATTTCCACTGCGATTCTTCCCCTGAGCAAATCCTTTTCTTCCGCTTTTTGCCTCTCCTTCACCTCTTCGGGCACAGCACCGACACACTGCTCGGCATAGGGACACCACTGAGCACAGCCAAAATCCAATTTGGGGTTGACGATTTCATGCCCACAGCGGCACTTGCGTTTGACCTCGTCCTTGAAGAACTCAACCCTTTTCCCGCATTTAGGACATGGAGCCTCAAAAATATCACCCGGCTTCCAAAATCTCATATCCTGCCCTGGACACTTCATATCTTTTCTCCTTTTGTAGACCCTTACTCAACTAATCTGAGAATTCCCTTCTATCATCTCTGCCCCTGCTCTCCCCGCTGGGGAGAGGGGGGGGAAATTTCAACTATTTCGTTTAATATCTGTATATATTATGCCAACATATAAGGGAAATTTCATTGACTTATGTCAAACTGGATACCTTAAAGTTAACGGGCAAGATTCTCCGGCCCTATCCTATGGAGGAAATTGCAGCGAAAAGAGACGAAGATGACTTAACTTAATGATATCGCTTATAAATCAAGAACGTAGGAGTCTGAATAACGCCGCGCTGAGGTCCCATCGGTCATCCTTGCGGTTGGTCCGGTTTTTTCTCTTGCAAATTACTAAATCATGTGTTAACTGAATTTGGTTCGGCTATTTATCTCCAAAGGAGGAAAAATGAAAAAGATACGGAGGGCTCGATGTCCGCGGTAACGATGAAGGAGCTCCTGGAGGCCGGGGTTCATTTTGGCCATGAAACGAAACGTTGGGACCCCAAGATGAAACCGTATATCTTTGGGGCAAGGAACGGAATCTATATCATCGATCTCCAGAAAACCGTCCAGCTCTTCAAAGAAGCGTATCAATTCGTCCGGGACGTCGCGGCCAAAGGAGAATATATCCTTTTTGTCGGGACGAAGAAACAGGCTCAGGAGACGATCTCTGAGCAGGCCACGCGTTGCGGAATGTTCTACGTCAATCATCGTTGGTTGGGAGGAATGCTGACCAACTTTCAGACGATTAAGCGATCCATTGATCGATTGAATAAACTTGAAGCGATGAAAAACGAGGAGATCTACAATCTTCTGCCGAAAAAAGAGGTCTTGGAATTGGAGAAAGAGAGGAGCCGGCTGGAAAAATCGCTGGGGGGTATCAAGAATATGGACCGGCTTCCCGGGGCCGTCTTCGTCGTGGATCCAAAGAAGGAACGGATTGCCGTGAGGGAGGCTCGAAAAATTAGCATCCCCTCCGTCGGCATTGTGGATACCAATTGTAATCCCGAAGAATTGGATTACATTATTCCGGGAAATGACGATGCCATCCGGGCGATTCAGCTGTTCGCCTCCAAGATGGCGGATGCGGTCATCGAGGGAAAGCAGATCTACGAAAAACAGCTCCAAATAGAGGGAGCGAAAGAAGATAAAGAGCGTACGGAAAAAGTGGAGCCTTCCAAACCGATAGAAATGGAAGAGGTGGTCGAGGGAGTGGAGGAGGAGTAGGAAGGAATGGAAATTTCGGTTGAATTGGTGAAAGACTTGAGACAGAGGACAGGGGCCGGGGTGATCGACTGCAAGACAGCCCTTCAAGAGGCCGGAGGAAATATGGAAGGAGCGATCGATTACCTCCGACGGAAAGGATTGGCCATTGCCGCCAAGAAGGCAGGTCGGATCGCAACAGATGGCCTCGTCTCCTCTTACATCCATGCGGGGGGGAAGATGGGGGTCCTGGTGGAGATCAACTGTGAAACCGATTTTGTCGCAAAGACCGAAGACTTCCAGACCTTCGTAAAAAATATCGCCATGCATATCGCCGCGGCCAATCCCCAATACATCCGGAGGGAGGAGATTCCGGAAGAGGTGTTGGAGAGGGAGCGAGCGATCTATCGAACTCAAGCCCAGGATGCAGGAAAACCTCAAAAGGTAATCGATAAAATTGTCGAAGGTAAGATGGAGAGGTTTTATTCCGAGGTTTGCCTGACGGAGCAGACCTATGTCAGAGATCCTGACCTCACGGTCAAGGAATTGCTGGATGCCATGATCGCCAAGGTCGGGGAAAACATTTCGATCCGTCGGTTTGCAAGATTTCAACTGGGTGAAGGGCTATCCTCTCAGCCGTCACCTACCTGCTCTGCCTCGGCGAAATAGACCCCGTTAGAAATTCCAGTCGGGCGGGGCGAAATATCGGGACCGGGCAGGAAAGAAACCCATTGACCCAAACGTTTGTTCCTCCATGCAAAGACCCCGATACAAAAGGATCCTCTTGAAACTGAGTGGTGAGGTATTGACAGGCCAGGGAGGGTTCGGAATCGATCCCGCCGTGATCCAGAAGATTGCTCAGGAAATCAAGGAGGTGAGAAAGCTGAGGGTGGAGGTAGCGGTCGTCATTGGCGGAGGCAACATCTTTCGGGGGATGGCCGCGAGCGCGAAAGGAATGGACCGGGCCTCCGCGGACTATATGGGGATGCTGGCCACCGTGATGAACGGCATTGCCCTACAGGAGGCTCTCGAAAAAATCGATGTTCACACGAGAGTCCAGACAGCCATTGAAATGCGGGAGGTCGCCGAGCCCTACATCCGGAGAAGGGCTATTCGCCATCTGGAAAAAGGCCGGGTGGTGATTTTTGCAGGAGGGACCGGGAATCCTTACTTCACGACCGATACCACGGCTTCCCTTCGAGCCATGGAAATCGGCGCGGATGTCATCCTCAAGGCCACGAAGGTCGACGGCGTCTACGATGCCGATCCCCTGCTTCATAAGGGTGCCCGCAGATACGATGAGCTCACCTATCTCGAGGTGCTCAAGAAACAATTGAAAGTGATGGATGCAACGGCCATCTCCCTCTGCATGGACAACCAGATTCCCATCATCGTCTTCAACCTGAGGCGCAAGGGAAATGTCAAACGGGTCGTCTTGGGAGAAAAAGTTGGGACAAGAGTGAGAGGATGAATCATGGATGAGAAAACGTATACAGAAACCGTCGCCAAGATGGAAAAAACGCTCTCTTCCCTCAAGGCGGATTTGAATAAAATCAGGACGGGCAGGGCCTCACTGGCCCTCTTTGACGATATCCGGGTGGATTACTATGGGACGCCGACGCCTCTTAACCAGATGGCGACCTTGTCCGTCCCCGAGCCCAGACTGATCACCATCCAACCGTGGGATACCTCCGTCATCGGTGAAATTGAAAAGGCCATCCTGAAGTCGGAACTCGGGGTGACCCCGGTGAGCGACGGGAAGATCATTCGCATCAACATCCCGCGGCTGACGGAAGAGCGGCGTAAGGAACTGGTCAAGGTGGTGAGAAAGATGGCGGAAGGGGCAAAAGTGGCTATTCGAAACATCCGAAGAGAGGGAAATGATCAGTTGAAGGGGTTGGAGAAAAATAAAAAGATCTCTCAGGACGAGCTCCACCAGTCCATGGACAAGGTGCAAAAATCGACGGACCAATTTATCGAGAAAGTGGATGCCGTCCTGGGCGCTAAGGAGAAAGAAATCTTAGAAATCTCTTAAGATGAAAGGGGGTGATACCGGTGGCTTATGTCATTACGGAAGAATGTGTGGCCTGCGGGACCTGTGCGGAAGAATGCCCCGCCGAAGCCATTGAAGAGGGGGAACCCTATGCCATCAACGAAGAGAAATGTACGGAATGTGGGAGTTGTTTTGAGGTATGCCCCGTTGAAGCGATTGTGGAAAAATGAAACCGAGGGGAGGAGTGGAATCTTACCGAGCATCTTCCCCTTTGTTCTTTCTAAGGATCTTTCTTTTCTACCCACCCTGCCCGCTCTGAATCTTGGCTATGAATCCTGGATTGAAAAACCCTATGTGATATGGTAACTTAAAAAAATCACTCGTCCGAGGACGCTTGCACGAAGAAAATTCTCGTCTCGGTCTTCAAGACGACCTCTCCATCATGGAAGAAATCGATAAAGAAAACCTCCCCCGCCATATCGCCATCATTATGGACGGAAATGGTCGGTGGGCCAAGAAGAAGCTTCTGAACCGGATCAGCGGCCACATCAAAGGAGTGAACGCCGTCAGGGAGGTCGTCACCGCTTGTCGGGAATTGGGGATCAAGGTATTGACACTGTATGCCTTCTCCATCGAGAACTGGAAGAGGCCGGCGGATGAGGTGAAGGCCCTGATGGGACTGCTGAAAGAATATCTTCAAAAAGAGTGCGAGGAAATGGTCCAGAACAATATCCGGCTCAATGCCATCGGCCGCATCGAAGATCTTCCTCTCGATGTCCAGAGGACCTTGGAAGAAACCAAGAAAAGGACCGAGCGCTGCGACGGGATGCTTCTCAATTTAGCGCTGAGTTATGGCGGTCGTTCGGAGATCCTTCACGCGGTCCAGGGGATTATCTCCGACCTCCAGAGGGGAAGAATCAAGCCGGAGGAGATTACGATTCAACGCTTTTCTCAGTACCTCTGGACTCACGGGATATCCGATCCGGACCTTCTCATCCGGACAAGCGGCGAATTTCGTATCTCCAATTTCCTTCTTTGGCAGATCGCCTACACGGAGTTATATGTGACCGACACCCTATGGCCGGATTTCGACCGAAAAGAACTTGTGAAGGCCATTTCCGATTATCAGTCGAGAGAGAGAAGATTCGGTCTGACCAGCGAACAGCTGAACGGACGTGAAGAATAATCGAATTGCAGATTGCTGTCCCTCACCCTTCCCCTCTCCCCTGAGGGGAGAGGGCGGGGTGAGGGGAATTCCAAAATCCGCAATCTCAAATCCGATTTCAAAGGGATGGTATGGGCATCATTGAGAAGAGGAAGGTATGGGTGGGATTGGGCATGATCCCTCCTATTATCTTCTTGATTGCGGTATTCCATTCTTCCGTTCTTCACCTCATGGTGCTTCTCGCTACTTTCCTCGGACTCCGAGAGTACTACAACCTGGTCCTCCCTCACTCCAGATGGATCGAACGAGCCGTGGGAATAGGATTGGGATTGATTCTTTCCATCATCATTTCCTTTGGAGGCATGAAAGAAATTTCTCCATTCTTGGTCATCATCCTTCTCGTTCTCGCCGTCCTCTTCATGGCCCTCTCACAAGACCTTCCATCAACGATCTCGAAGATGGGGATTACCCTCTTCGGAATTCTTTTTATCGCATTTCTTCTTGCCTATGTCTCACTCATTCGAAACATCCCGAACGGAAGGGTTTGGGTTCTCTTTCTCATCATCACGGTCTGGGCAGGGGACGTCTTTGCCCTGATCAGCGGCTCCTTCCTCGGCAGACACAAGCTCTACCCCAAGATCAGTCCAAACAAAACTTTTGAAGGATTAGGAGGAGCCATCGTCGGTTCCATCATCGTGGCCTTCGCCTTCGTCCTGCTATTTCTCCCCCACGTTAAGAAGGAAACCTGTATCCTTCTGGCCGCCGGCATAGGATTTTTGGGCCAGCTGGGAGATTTTACGGAGTCGATGCTGAAACGAAGTGCTCAGGTAAAGGATTCAGGGAATCTTATTCCTGGCCATGGGGGAATGCTGGATCGGTTGGATAGCTTCCTCTTCTCCGCCCCTTTTCTCTACTACTACCTCCTCTATCTCCTGAAGGAGACTCCATGAAGCGTCTTTCCATCCTGGGATCCACAGGCTCGATCGGGGTCAATACGCTCCATATCGTCAGCCAATTTCCGGAACGATTTCAGGTGGTCAGCCTTTCTGCCGGCCTCAATGCGGAGCTTCTCAAACGGCAAATCCTTCAGTTTCGGCCGAAGATGGTCTCAGTCCTGAATAAAGAATTATCGGAGGCCCTTCAACAGGGGCTTCCGAACATACCCGTCGAAATCGTTCACGGGGTGGAGGGGCTCATTCAGGTAGCCACCCACCCGGAGGTCGATCAGGTTGTTTCGGCCATCGTGGGTGCGGTAGGCCTCATCCCTACTCTCTCTGCGATCAAGACCGGAAAACCGATCGCCCTGGCCAACAAGGAATCTTTAGTGATGGCAGGAAAGATTATGATGGAAGAGGCCAAAAGGAACCACGTCCAGATTCTACCCGTGGACAGTGAACACAGCGCCATCTTCCAGGCCTTGCTCGGCCACCAAAAGGAGGATGTTCATCGCCTGATCCTCACGGCATCGGGAGGGCCTTTCCGGAACTCCTCCCTTTCTAGGCTACATGAAGTCACCGTCAAAGAAGCCCTGGACCACCCTCGGTGGGCGATGGGAAAAAAGATCACCATCGATTCTGCCTCCCTGATGAACAAGGGACTGGAGGTCATCGAGGCCCACTGGCTTTTCGATATCCCCGTTGAAAAGATCGTTGTTCTGATCCACCCGCAGAGCGTCGTTCATTCGATGGTTGAGTATGTCGACGGCTCTATTGTCGCCCAGATGGGGATTACGGATATGAAGATTCCCATCTCCTATGCCCTCTCCTTTCCCGAACGACTCAACCTGAACTTGCCTCCCCTCGACCTTTCAAAAAGCGAGGCCCTCACTTTTTCGCCCCCCGATTTGCAAAAATTTCCCTGTCTCCGGCTGGCCTATCAATCCATCGAGATGGGAGAGACCATGCCCGCCATCCTCAACGCAGCCAATGAAGTGGCCGTCAGCGCCTTCTTAGAAGGATCTCTCAAGTTCACAGAAATCCCTCTCTTCCTCCAAAGGGTGATGGGAGAGCACGAGGTAAAACCTGTTCATACGATTGAAGATATCCTAAAGGCCGATCACTGGGCCAGAGAAAGAGCAAAGGTCCTTTTAGAAGGGAGAAAAACGTGCTGACCACTATCCTCGCAACCGCTATCGTCTTAGGGATTCTTGTCTTCGTCCATGAGCTGGGCCATTTTATCCTGGCCAAAAGATTGGGCGTGGGTATCCTCAAGTTCTCCTTGGGTTTCGGACCCAAACTCATCGGAAAGAAGGTTGGAGAAACAGAGTACCAAATCGCTGTCTTTCCTTTAGGGGGATTCGTAAAACCTCTGGGAGAGGATCCTCATGAGGAAATTAGGGAGGAAGACCGTCATCGTTCTCTTTGGGCACAGCCGATTTGGAAACGTGCTCTGATCATCAGCGCCGGTCCTTTCTTCAATTTCTTTCTTGCGGCGGTTCTCTTCTCCGGTGCCAACCTCATCGTGGGCATACCCTCCCTACCCGAAATCCCTCCGATCGTAGAGGGAGTCAGCCCGGGCTACCCGGCGGAGATAGCAGGTCTAAGAAAAGGAGACCTCATTCTTTCAATCGACGGGAAGGATATTTCAAGTTGGGAAGAATTACAATCCGCCATAACAAATAGCCAGGGAAAGCCACTGACTCTGAAAGTGAAACGCGACGGTGAAATCCTTGAGATCAACGTCATCCCCCAGTCATACAGTGAAAAAACCCTCTTCGGGGAAAAAATAAGTACCTTCAAAATAGGCGTGACCCATACCCCCGTCAATCCTGTTTACAAAAAAGTAGGTCCTCTTGTAGCTGTCGGAAGCGGATTCACTCAAACTTGGCAGGTGATTGAGTTGACGGTGATAGGGATTGTAAAACTTATCGAGAGGGTCATTCCAGCAAAGGAAATCGGCAGTCCCATCATGATCGCCAAGATGGCGGGTGAGCAAGCCAGAAGGGGACTGCTGAGTCTGGCTCTCTTCACGGCTATCATCAGCATCAACCTCGGGGTCATCAACCTCTTTCCCATTCCTATCCTTGACGGGGGCCACCTCCTTTTTCTGGGATTGGAGGCAGTCTTGCGAGGGCCGATCAGTCTCCGGAAAATGGAAATCGCCCAGCAGATCGGTTTAATCTTTATTATCCTCCTGATGCTCTTTGCCATCCGTAACGATCTGGTCCGATACTTTTTTCCCGGAGGCTTTAAATTCTAACCCTCACCCCAC
>JAPVTA010000037.1:0-3177 GCA_047519465.1 Thermodesulfobacteriota bacterium
GAACTTTCCGCTTTGCTCTACGGTACTTTTAGTTTTGAATTCCGCAATCCGAAATCCCTGTCCGCCGTAGCCTATAGGCGTAGGAGGGCGCATTCCGCATAGGAGGTATCTTTTTCCTCAGATGTTTTCAATTTGCAATTCGAAATCTGAAATTTGAAATTAAAGAAGGGCCAACTCTTTTAGGGATGACACCACTATTTCTGCATTTGTCCAGTGTCAAGGGCTGCCCCGAGTCTACTGCAGTTTCTCAAGCCTGAGCCCAGCGCCAGCATTCCGCATTCGGAATAGAAGTTTGACATTCAACTTCGTTTTTCGTATATTCAACTTACCCTAAGGCGTGTTCTGCCCGAACACTAAATATAGCGTGCGGATTCCCTCAAGGACAATGTGACGGAAGAGTTTCATAATGCGCAATTATCATACGAAAATTATTGTTCAAGAATCTCGTGAAATACATCGAGTTGCCGAAGCCCGGGTCCAATACAATCGCTCGGGAGAACAGATGCCGCTTCCCTTGTTTAAGTTTCCTCCTAACGGAAATGGGAACGGCCGAACGGCATTTCGTGATTCTGCTTTCGGCGAGAATAAGAACCTCCCCATTCATCGCTGGGTTCCATGGATCGCAGGCTACTCCGCATCTTTCGTTGATGATGTTATCTCCGCTTACCTCGGACATCGGAAAACAAGTGCGTTGGTAATCGACCCTTTTTGCGGAGTTGGCACAACCCTGCTTCAGGCCGTTTTACGCGGACACAATGCCATCGGTCTTGAAATCAACCCGTACCCGGCCCTCGTCGCCCGAGCGAAACTAAGCGCTCTAACAATCGATCTGGATAAACTTGATTCAGCCCTCCTCTCGATGCGGAAGGCTTCGAGAAAATGGCAAAATGATGTCTTACCGGCAGGCGTTCACGCTCCCCCCCTTAAATCACGCCTTCCATTCTTTAGTCCCAAAGTCGAAAGGCAAGTGCTTCACGGTTTGCAATTCATCCATCGCATCGAGTCCGAGTCCATTGGCAACCTTTTTCGGGCAGCTTTTGGCGCTGTGATGGTTAGTTTCTCCAACTACTCTTATGAGCCTAGCCTTGGCTCCCGTCTGGCGGCTGGCAAGCCGTTGATTGACAACGCCGATGTCGCTCAGATTCTTCTTGGTAAACTCTATCAGATGCGGACGGATATCGCCTGGGTTCAGGGAGAGACGAAAGGGAAAAGCCTGGGCGGGGGCAAGGTCGTTCATTCCAACTTTTTCGAGGGAAATGCCGAAATTGATCCGGATTCAGTAGATCTAATGGTGACGTCGCCCCCCTATATGAATAATTACCACTATGTCAGAAATACGCGGCCGCAACTATACTGGCTAAACTTTATTTCATCTCCAGCAGAACAGAAATATCTGGAAACGCAAAATTTCGGCCCATACTGGCAAAATGTTCGAGAAGCTGCCCCGATAGCTCTTAAGTTTGAGCTCCGAGACCTCGAAAAGATTATGAAGAAATTGCGCGGAACAAGGGCAGATAAGGGCGCTTATGGGGGACCGGGGTGGGCTAACTACGTGGCGTCCTATTTTAACGACTGTTTTCGTTTTATGGCTGCGCTCAATCGGTTGCTGGCTCGGGGTGGTGTGGGAGTTGTTGTCATCGGCAACTCGATTATACAGGGATTGGATATTCGCACAGAGAGAATCCTTGGACAAATAGGGGCGATGCAGGGGTTGGCTTTGGACGGAATATACTGCATCAGGGAGAAACGTGTAGGTGCAAGCATTACCCGGTCTTGTGTCCGCTACGGCGAAAGAAATAACGCCGTCTTATCCGAGTGGGCCGTTGTGGTTAAGAAACAGTGAGACATGACTAACGAAGCGTACAATCCTCTCGATAAACTTCGCTTAGGCGAAAGCGTAGCCAAAGCCTTGCTTGCCCGTCCTGTTTCGGTTCTACCGCCTTCCGAGACATTTTCCGGGGCGGGAATATATGCCCTTTATTATACGGGGCCATTTCCACCTTACCGTAAGGTGTCGGAACGGAATGCGAAGGATCAATGGGCTTCACCAATCTATGTCGGAAAGGCTGTTCCGCCGGGGGCGCGCAAAGGTGGCTACGGCTTGGGTGAATCTCCCGGCGAAGTTTTGTACAGAAGGCTGAGAGAGCATTCAGAATCCATTGACCAGGCAGAGAATCTCTCTCTTTCCGATTTCAAATGCCGCTACCTGATTGTTGATGACATCTGGATCCCTCTCGGCGAATCGCTTCTCATCTCGATGTTCTCACCACTCTGGAATCAAATACTTGACGGCTTTGGTAACCATGATCCGGGAGCAGGCCGTTACAACCAACAGCGATCATCCTGGGATGTAATTCATCCCGGTCGCCCTTGGGCCAAAAAGCTCAAACCTAACTCTCGCTCCAGGGACGAAATCCTCAAAATCATGGCCAAGTTCTTAGGATGAGGATGCACCCACTTTTTGATGCCATCTTGCTAAGGGCTTGGCTAGGCACGCCCCGCACGAACGTCCCCATAGTTCTGACGCCTCGTTACGCTTTGTGGCCGAAGGCCTCCTAAAAAAGTGTCAATTTTCACCTACGTCCCCCTGGATATCAACGTGTCAAGGTCTGCCCCCAAATTACAATACATTCCCCTCCCAGATGGCCCTAAGAAGGAAAGTAGGTTAAAATAAAAGAACGTTATGGAGCGAAAAGCAGAATAAAAGTTGTCTCCAGAACGATATATAACCAAATCAAGAGATGGAAATTTACGGCGTTTACCTTATTTCAATCCCCGTGACCTCACACGGATAATTTTTGGGAGCTTGATGTGAAATGCGATCGATGTAGCGGGATGATGATTCATGAGGAGTTTTTTGGTCCAAATGGTCCCTTCTCTAGCTGGCGGTGCTTAATTTGTGGAGAAGTTATCGATCACACGATCATAGAAAATCGAGATCACCAGAGCCACGGCGGAGAGTGGGACAGAAGAGGCAAGAAATCGAAGAGATAATCCCTTCTCAACCTTCCCAATCATTCTTCCATTAATCCATTAACGCATATTCGATTTGGAATGCGCCAACTTTCTTATGGATGACACCTGTTTTTCACTTCAAGAGATTCAATTCTTTCCTGATTTCTTGTGAGAGCCAATGCCTGATGAGTGTTTGATAAGGGATCGATTTAGTCGTTGCCA
>JAPVTA010000038.1:0-37506 GCA_047519465.1 Thermodesulfobacteriota bacterium
GAATTTCTCTATCCGGCCATGGAAGATTTTTGCATCGATTTCATTTTCGATAAAGGGGCTCATGCCAGAAGCCATCGGTATCGGTTGGAACGGTTCACTTTTGTGGGCGCCACCACCCGGGCAGGACTTCTTTCCGCACCGCTCCGGGAGCGCTTTGGAATATTGAGGAACCTCGATTTCTATTCTGTGGAAGAACTCTGCCAGGTGGTCCGGCGCTCCTCAGCCCTTTTAAGAATCCCCATCGATAATGGGGGAACAGAGGAGATCGCCAAGCGGTCGAGAGGCACGCCGAGAATCTCCAACCGACTTCTGAAAAGGGTCAGAGATTTTGCCGAAATTCGTGGTCAAGGCAAGATCGACAAAGCCATCGCCGATGAGGCATTACGTTTGGAGGGGGTAGACGAGATCGGTTTGACAAGCCTTGATCGAAGATTTCTGGAGACGATCATCCGTTATTACAAAGGAGGGCCGGTGGGCCTTGAGGCGATTGCAGCGACCCTCCAGGAAGAATCGGATACACTGGTCGATATGATTGAGCCCTTCCTCCTGAAGATCGGTTTTGTAGCAAGAATGCAGAATGGAAGAAAGGCTACAGAATTAGCTTACCAGCATTTCGGAATCCCCTATGCAGAATCGGGGAAACAACTCTCCCTTCCCACCCGGAAAAAGCATTGATCGTTCTTGATGGAGAGACTCCATCAACCCTTGAGGATGTCTTTGTTTTTATCGATTTTGGCTTTGGATCGGAGTTGATCGACCCAATTCTGGATCGCCTCTTCCTGTTTCTGGTAGCTCAGCCGCTTTTCAAGGTTTTTCTTCACCGATGGGAATTTACTCTGGTCTGCAGGCTCGTAACCGGATAACCTCACCACGAAATACCCATCCCTTGTACGAATGACTTCCTTGGGGACTGGGTTCTTATCTGTCAGTGAAGCAAGTATTCCCATCCATTCTCTGGCAGGACCAATCTTGGGGACCATCCCCGCCGTCGGGGTGAAAAAACCGGTCTCTTCCGGAGCATAGCCTTTCTCCCTTGCGACCTCCCTGAGATTCTTGCCCGTTCGGATCTGATTGAGAATTTCTTCCGCTACCTGTCGGGCTTTCTCCTCCGCCCTTGCTTCGATGACTTTTCGGGTCACTTCCTCTTTTACCTCATTCAGAGGGGGAATCCGTGAATCCTTCTTGTTCAGTAGCTTCAAGATATAGAAATTTGGCGGGATGTCCACCACTGGAGAGATCTCTCCCACCTTTAAGGAAAAGGCGCTGGAAGAGAAGAGAGGGCTCCTGCCGATCTCCGGGATCTCCTCTCCTTCCTTAAAGAAGTCTGTGGTCTTAATTGGGACTCCCTTTTCCCTTGAATATCCTTCCAAATCGCGACTCTTGAAAAGGGAGTAGAAGGCGTCATCCGCTTTTCGGGAGGCTTCTGCTTTTGCTTTTTCTTTTCCCAGGGTCAGAAGGATCTGATCTTTTACGGCGTCGAAGGGTTTTAATTTCTCCTCCTTAACCTCCTCGACCTTAAAAATATGAAACCCATCTCTTGCTGTCAGGACTCTGCTCAGCTCTCCCGCTTTCATATTGAAGAGAATGGATTCAATTTGTTCGCCCAACATTCCTTTTTGAATCCAACCCAGGTCTCCGCCCTTGGGACCATTGCCTGCCTCAGAATACTGTCTCGCCAACGAAGCAAAATCGTTTGTCTTCTTGGCTTTCTCCAAGATTTCTTCAGCCTTCTTCTTTTTCGCCTGTATTTTATCGGGGGTATCTTGCGGTTCCACTTTGATCAGGATATCCCTCGCTCTTACCTGTTTAGGTATCTTGAAGGCATCTTTTCGAAGATCATAGTATCGTTTGGCTTCGTCTAACGAGGCCTGGACTTTCCTCTCAAAATCAGAAGGACGAAAGAGGAGATATTGAACCTGGACAAAAGTGGGAATTCTGAATTCCTCTTGATGTTTTTGATAGTAGTCCTTTATCTCAACCTCATTTGCGTTGACTTGGCTTTTTAGAGAGTCGGGGCCAATCTTCATGAAGCTGAGGTTGATCCGCTCGTTCTCAAAGAGATACGTGTCCAGCGCTTCGTCATCAGACACTTTTCCTTCGTTCAGCTTAATCAGGTTAACGACCTTTGAAATCAGAAGATTTTCCCGTTGACTCTGCTCAAACTCTTCCGGGGTCATGCGCTTTGAATGGAGATACCATTCATAGCCCCTTCTGTCGAACTGGCCATCCACCTGAAAGGCCGGAATGGATTCAATCGCCTCCCTCAGTTCTTCATCAGAGACAGAAAGCCCCAATCTTTTCGCCTCCTGGAGGATGAGAATCTTGTCGATGAGGCCGTCCAAGATTTTCTCTTGCAAATGGAGCTCTTCGATCATCTTCTCCGAAAAGGACGGGCCCAAGGCGTCACGATATTGCTTGATCGCATTCTGCAGAGCGTCGTTGTATTCCCGCCATTCAATGGTGACACTATTCACCTTAGCCACATAGGTCACCTTTTTCTCCCGGAAATATGAGTATCCTCCCCAGGAGATAAAGCTTACGGCCACCAAGATCAGGATGCCTTTGAGCATCCATGACTGCGCATGTTCTCTCATTATTCTCAGCATTACTTTTCTCTCCTATAACATCCAATATTAATCAATCGCTCCTGAAAACACAAGGGGCTGCTGCTGGTGAGCTTCGGAAAAGAAATCCCTTGATTCTTTATGATTTTTGGGTAATGAATTCATCATGAAAGAAGCATCTCCGCCCCGCCCCTCCCCCTCAAGAGACTATGTCGTAATCGAACGGAGGAAGGGAAGAAACAGGACAAACAGCAGGGTTCCAAAGCTTTAGAATGCGCACGTTTAATGTGAGAGGGAATTGTCGTCGTCACAAGAAAGCCAATTTTTTCATGACCTTGAAACCTCTGAATCTCACGGTTAAGAGGGTTGCGCCCTAAAGCTTTCTCACCCGTCTGTCTGTCCGTTTCTTAGAATTTCTGACGCTTATCTCAACTACGACACAATATGCAAGGGGAGAGGGTAACGGTGGGGGAGCGGTTAATATTGCTTTAAGAAGGGAGGGAAAGCCATGTATGACTTTCTGCTGACGGAGGAGGAGAAGAAATTGCAGAAGGAGGTGAGGAAGTTCGTCAGGGAAAAGGTCCCCAGTTCCCTGATCCGGGCGATGGATGCGGACCAGGTGAAATATCCAAAAGAGTACATGGAAAGTCTGGCGGAGCAAAATCTCCTCGGCCTTCGCTTCTCCAAAGAATGGGGAGGCAGGGGAATGAAGTGGACAGGGGAGGTGGCGGCCCTTGAGGAAATCGGCGTTCTTGGATCAGGAATGAGTTGCCTTTACTCTTTGGTGAGCATCTGCGGCGAGGCAATCCATCATTTCGGCACTCCGGAGCAGAAGGCAAAATATTTGAAACCCACCCTTGAGGGGAAGCTCTGCTGTGCGGAGGCTCTCACCGAACCCCGGGGAGGTTCCGACTTTTTCGGCGCCACGACCGTTGCCAAAAAAGACGGAAGCCATTATATCCTCAACGGCCAGAAGCGTTTTGTGGTGGGTGCGGAGGGGGCTGACTATTTTCTGGTCTATGCAAAGACAGCACCGGAGGCAGCGCCCCACCAATCGATCTCCTGTTTCATCGTCGAAAGAGATAACGATGTAGAAGTCAAACATGTTTATGGACTCCTTGGTTCGCGGGGAGGAGGGACAGGTCGCCTCTATTTTCGCGATACCAAAGTGCCGGCAAAAAACCTCGTCGGGCCGTTGAACGGAGGTTTCCTAGTCTTCAACCGGATGATGGTTCCCGAGCGGTTGACCACTGCAGCTGGAGCCCTTGGCATGGCGCGTTGTTGTCTGGAGATTGCGACACGATATAGCGACCTGAGAAAGGCCTTTGGAGAGACGATCCGAAAATTTGAAGGCGTCAGTTTTAGAGTAGCCGATTCGATTGCAAAACTCGATGCTGCTCGGAGCCTCGTCTATGTGACGGCAAGGCATGTGGATGAAGGCTTTGATTCGAGACGGATGGTCTCCGAGGCAAAAAAGACCTCCACGGAAATGCTCTGGGAGGTTGTCAACCATTCGATGCAGGTGATGGGCGGGATCGGATATACGAATGTCTATCCGATCGAGCGTTTCTTCCGCGATGCCAGGTTACAGATGATCTGGACCGGTACGAATGAGATCATGAATCTCCTCATCCAGCATGAATACTACAGGGAGATGTTGAAGGGAGAGCGTGACGTCAGGGATGTGGAAAAAGACGCGATGGACCTCGAAGGGGAAGAAGAGAAGGTCTATGAGTAATTGTGCCAGAATCGCAGCCTCGGTGGAAGAGACGGTCAGGTTTCAAAGTCTTAGAATGCGGTCTTTTAGGAATGGCTAATCGATGCTTCTGGAAAGCGGGCTCATCTCAAGGATATGAGGCGTCTGAATCTCACATTTAGAGGTTGCGGCCCCGCCTTGCCGAAGCCCCATAGGCGAGGCAGGTCTAAGACTTTGGGAAGCGTCTCGTTCATCTTTTGACAAGCCGCTTCCCGGCAAGCCGTCCACTCAACCGTCTCTTCCGTCTTTGTTCTGAACCGCGGCCTGGAATTTGGGATTTGGATATTGGGATTTGAGCAATCACATCGAAGTCGGCATCGGAGTTCTCGAAATAACGACATAGATATGACAATGACGGATCGTATTTGCATTACTGGAGTTGGAGTCGTCTCTCCCATCGGAATCGGAAAGGAAGAATTCCTTTCATCCTTAAGGAACGGAAAATCCGGCATCGAGGACATTAAAGAATTCGATACTCGTTTTTCCCCTTCCCAAAAGGGAGGAGTGATCCGATCCTTCCATCCAAAGGATTTCATACCTGCGAGCAAGATCCGACGTCTGGACCGCGCGAGCCAGTTCGCGATCGCCGCTTCAAAACTGGCCTTATCCGATGCCAAGTTCAGCGTGACTCATCAGAATAGCTCGAGGGTTGGAGTGGTGTTAGGCTCGGGCTTTTGCGGCCTTTCGAGCTCAGCGGAATTTCATCGAGGACAGGTTTTAGAAAGTTTCTTAGATTTGAACCCTATGCTTTTTCCGAATACGGTCCCGAATGCTCCTTCAAGTTATGTCTCCATCGAACTCGGAATCCAGGGGGTCAATTCCACACTGGTCCAGTCCTTCTGTACAGCGGAGGCGGCCATCTCTTTTGCCTGTGATCAGCTTCGAAAAGGAAAGGCAGACCTCATTGTTACGGGGGGAGTGGATGAGTTGAGTGAGATTTTGTTCCGAGGATTTTCAGACCTTCGTCTCTTAGCGACAGATCAAGGAGCCGGAGAAAAGTCCTGCCCTTACGATAAAATGAGGAACGGGCTGGTATTGGGAGAGGGTGCTGGATTATTAGTCATTGAGAATGGAGAGCATGCCAGATCGAGGGGAGCAAGAATTTACGGCTATATTTTGGGTTATAGTCTAACGGGGAAATCGCCTAAAGGGGATGGGTCAGAGGATTTAAGTCGTTCTGTGAAAATGGCACTCCACGCGAAAGAAAACCCTTCCATCAATTACCTCAGCGGGGCTGGGAATTCATCCAAGGGATTGGACGCCCTGGAAGCCAAAGCGGTCAAAAAGACATTTCCTACGGAGTATCTTCAGATTCCCATCAGTTCAATCAAGTCAATGACGGGGGAAGCCATTGCATCCGGGGGGATGAGGATGGTAGCCAACATGCTCTCGATGGATCGCGGCTTCATTGCACCGACTCTCAATTACTCGAACCCTGACCCGGTCTGCGATCTCCATTATGTGGTCAATCAAAGATTGGACCGCACGATTCGGACAGTCCTCCATTTAGGGGTTTCGCCAGGGAATTGTTTTTCTTCTATCCTGATAGGTGTCGAATGGAATGGATAGCGGACTCTTGGAAACTCATTCTCGTTTTCACACTTATCCACTTTACCTTGGGTCGATCTTTCTCTGTGCTCTTTGCCATCTTCAACCAAGTGCCTGTCTTCCTCTACTTTCCCCTGGCCCTGGCTTATGACTATGTTCAAATTCCAGTGTACGGTGCCATATTGGAGCATTCGAGCAGGAGTCTTTTCCCCGTAGGATGGTTGAAGAGAAAAGCGGATCATGTCTTGGCCCGCATGGATGAAAGACCGCTCTTGAGAAAAGTGGTGTCTCTAGGAAACGTGGGGCTGATCCTGCTTTCTGCTCTTCCGATTCGGGGTTTTGGAATCCTTTCAGCAAGCATCGTTAGCTTCTTTCTCAAAAAGGGGAGGATCGAAGGAACCATTCTCCTGATGACCGGTTCCTTCATAGGTATATTCATTATCATGGGGATCGCGAATGGAATCTTTAAGATAATCTCTCTCTTTTAGGCATCCGTGAGCAAAAGGATATGCTTAATGTCAAATGTCAAAGTTCAAAGGAAGTCCAAAGTTCAAATTTCAAAAAATGAACTTGATATTTAATCATTTGACATTGATTTAACATTTGGATTTTGGAATTTGAAATTCTATCTGGGTTAATTACGGATCAAGACGAAGATGGCCGACATTGACGAGATGTTGTCGAGACTCCCCCACGCTTTTCCTTTTCGTATGATTGATCGGATTCTCGAAATCGAAAAGGGAAAGAAGGCCGTCGCCCTTAAGAATGTCAGCATCGGTGAGCCTTATTTTTCGGGCCATTTTCCAAAAGAGCCCATTCTGCCGGCGGTTCTGATCGTGGAAGCGATGGCGCAAACCGGGGGGCTTGCCTTTCACTCGTCATTTGAAAAGGAAGAAGAGGGGATACCGGTTTTAGCAAGGGTTGAAGAATTTCGATTGAAAAAAAGTGTCATTCCCGGAGATCAACTGATCCTCGAAGCAGAAGTCTTACACACATTTTCAGACTTGGCCAAGGTGAAGGTTCTTGCCAGAGTGGGAGGGGAGATCGTCGCTGAAGGAACACTTATTGTGGCAAAGAGGCTGGCGGAAGGGGAATGAGAACACGAATCACAGAGCCCGGGATTATCGAAGATCAGGAGGTGGCGGAATATTACAACCGGATGGCCAAGCGATATGGAAGGTTTCCTTGTCAGAGGGTTCTCAAGCGAATATTGGCGAGGGGGATTGAGAAGGGAAGGGCCATTGACATTGGAACAGGTCCCGGGACCTTCCCCATTTTTCTGTCCAAGGCCATTCCGGGAATTCGATTCAAAGGGATTGATCTCTCGCCGGTGATGGTGGAAATTGCGAGAAGGAACGCGAAGGAAAAAGGGTTGGCCGACAAAATCGAGTTTGAGGTAGGCTCGGCCTACTCCTTCCCTGTTGAGGATCATTCGCTCGATCTTGTTCTCTCCATCACCACCCTCCACCATTTAGAACACCCCGTTGACTTCTTCAACGAGGTTGCCCGATCGTTGAAGGAGGGGGGAGCGTTTGTTATAGTTGATTTTCATCGGGACGCCCCTTTCGTTTTTATCGAGATTTTTAATTTTCTTTGGAAGGCATTTTTCGGAAGGCATCCTAAGGCAAGGAGAGGCTTTTTGGAATCGATCCAGTCCTCCTATACCCTCAAGGAATGTCAGGACTTCTTAGAACGATCGAAATTGGAGCATTGGAAGCTTTACACACGCACCGTAGAGATGTGGATCGAATCGGTAAAACCGAATTCTTAATTGAAGTCCATAACTGAAAAGACATATCGTTGTGAAAATCTCCCCTTCCCCTCTTTGCCTGTCTCACAACAGGAAAGGGATACTAAAGAGGGGGGATTCCTCCCTTTTGTAAAGGGAGGGAAGGAGGGATTTAGTGTAAGGGAGATAGCCCAATTGACTATGAATTTTGAAATGGAGGAAGTCAACTGTCCCATCTGTGAAAGGTCAAAAGGGGACCCTCTCCACTTTGAGGGCTCCTTCCAGATGGTCCGATGTCCCTCATGTCAATTCGTCTTTCTCAACCCTCGGCCCACGACTAAATCTCTTCATCGTTTCTATCAAACGTATCTCCCGGAAGAAGAATCATCGATTGAATCATGGGAGAAGATGATGAAGCCTGTCTTCCGCCGGGCGGCCAATCTGCTCACGCGGTACGGAAGCAATGGACGGCTGTTGGACGTGGGGTCTGGTTTTGGATTTTTTGTCGCTGAGATGAAGAATAAAGGGTGGGATGCAGTAGGCGTTGAGATTTCGCAAAAAGCCATAGGCTATGCGAGGGACGTTTTAGGACTGGCAGTCTATCCTGGACCTTTGGAAAGGGTGGGTTTCCCCGGCAATCATTTCGATGCAGTTACTGGTTTCTATGTCGTCGAGCATCTCCCTTTTCCCAAGACCTTTCTCAGGGAATGCTACCGAGTTCTCAAACCAGGAGGACGCCTCCTGCTGCGGTATCCTCATACCACCCCCATCAAGAATCTCCTGCGTTTCTTGGGCGTTAAAAACCGCTTATATGATTTGCCTGCTCATCTGTGCGATTTCTCGCCGAAGATGATCCAGCACTGTTTAGAGAAAATCGGTTTTGACAAGTGCCAACATTCAATCGGAGGGTACACATTGCCGGAGGATTTGGGAAAACGGATCTCCTCCATTCTTTTTGGAAGTCTCGGGGAAGGACTTTTTCATCTGAGTGGCAGAAAATTTCTTTTTCCGGGTGTGAGCAAGACCGTATTGGCTTATAAAGGGGTTTGAAGTGAGGGAGCGCAAGTTGCCTCTATCCCCTTGAAGCTCTGAGAAAATTGACTTTTGCCGTCACCCCGGTGAAGACCGAGGTCCGGTCAGTTCATAAAGTATAAAAAGACTGGATTCCGGCTGGAGTTTACCCCGTACTTGATACGGGGCCGGAATGACAGAAAAAGAACCAGGGGCCAGGGCGGGATGGTCTCCGAGCACGAAAAACGGACACGGACACGTGCTTGAGTAGCGGGGGTCCAATGAAAAAACGCGTTGTGATTACAGGTCTGGGTGTGGTGAGCGCGGTGGGAAACAGCGTCCCTGAATTTTGGGACTCCCTCGTCGAGGGAAGAGACGGGACAAAGGAGATTACGGTCTTTGATCCCTCTGGCTATCGGACGAAGATCGCTGCGGAGGTTTCCCATTTGGACCCTGAAGCCCATTTTTCAAAAAAAGAGATGCGACGCCTTTCCCGATGCGACCAATTCGGCCTAATTGCCTCCAGAGAGGCCTGGAAATCTGCTCATCTTGACCAGGATTCTTACAATAAGGAGAGGGTGGGAGTCGTATTGGGAGCAGGCTCCGGCGGCATTCTCTCGGTCGAAAAATATTTTAGAGACTATTACCAGGAAAGGAAGAAGGCTTCTCCCTCTCTTTTGATCTCTTATTCCCTCGCCACCACGACAGACCACATCGCCATTGAACGAGATCTGCAAGGGCCCCGAACGACCACCGCAACGGTCTGCTCTTCAAGCTCTGCGTCTATCGGTGTGGCCTGCGAGATGATTCAAATGGACTTAGCTGATGTGATGGTGACGGGTGGAAGCGACTCTCTCTGCGAGGTCTCTTACAGCGGATTCAGCAGCCTGAAGCTGGTTGATCCTGAAAATTGTAAGCCCTTCGATAAGAGAAGAAGGGGTTTGGTCATCGGTGAAGGGGCCGGGATCCTGATCCTGGAGGAACTGGAATATGCCTTAAGGAGGGGGGCTCCGATTCACGCTGAGTTTTTGGGATACGGAATTTGTGCTGATGCCTATCATCTCACTGCGCCCGAACCCAACGGAGAGGGCGTGGAAAGAGTGGTGCGCCTCGCTCTACGCCATGCGGGGGTGTCTCCGGAGGAGGTCGATACCATCAATGCCCATGGTACGGCGACGCCTTTCAATGACATTGCTGAGACGAGGGGGATCAAGCGGGTTTTTGGGGAAAAGGCAAAAGAGATTCCCATCAGCGGGATCAAATCCATGATAGGACACTGCCTTGGCTCTGCGGGCGGCATTGAGGCTGTGGCAACTGTGATGACGTTGGAGACAGGAATCATTCCTCCCACCATTCACTATGAACTACCCGATCCCCTGTGCGATCTGAATTATACACCCAATCGATCTATTAAGAAGGATGTCCGGGTGGCCCTCTCAAGCTCGTTCGCCTTCGGCGGTAATAATGTATGCTTAGTGTTTGGGAAATTTCCCCCTCACCCCACCCTCTCCCCAGAGGGGAGAGGGAAAGGGTGAGGGGAGTTCCTCACAGTGATGAAAATGGATCATCGCGTTGTCATTACGGGGTTGGGAGTAGTTTCCTCTATTGGCGTCGGTAGAGAAACGTTCTGGGAGAATTGTCTCAGAGGCGTTTCCGGAATTAAGCCGGTTCAGACGTTCGATGTGAATTCTTACCCCTCTCGATTGGGCGGCCAACTTCCGGAGATCGATTTCAAAGCCTTCATCAAGCCAGCGAATCTCAGAAGGATGGACCGGATTGGCAAAATCGTGGCCTCGGCCGTTCGATTGGCAATAGAGGATTCAGGTCTCGACCTAAAGGAGGAGGATCCCGGCCAGATAGGCATTTCAATCGGCACGGGCTTGGGGAGCTCGGATACCGTGGACCAGTTCTTCCGTTCTCTCTTAAAGGAGGGTCCTCTCGGAGCGGCACCCATGCTGTTTCAAACCGCTGTTCCCAATGCCATCACAAGCCATTGTGCCATCGAATACGGAATCAAGGGGGTCAACATCACTTTCTCTCATAAAGAATCCTCTACAGAGATGGCCATGATTTTTGCTTATCATTTGTTGAAAGAGGGAAGAGCAGATGTCCTCTTCGCAGGAGGAGGCGATGAGTTGAGTGAACCCCTCTATCATGTCTATTCGATGCTTGGGGCTTTATCCCCGGGAAGAGGGAAGGGAGAGGTGGAAGGGATGAGGCCCTTTGACCAGGATCGGAACGGGATCGTCCTGGGCGAAGGAAGTGGAATCCTCGTTTTGGAGACATTGGAGCATGCGAAGAGGAGAGGAGCAAAAATCTATGCCGAAATGGCTGGCGCCGGGCTTTCGGGAAGCACGGTCGGACTTCTTCGATACGATCCCGAAGGAGATTCGATCGCAAGGGCGATGTCTCTGGCAGCGCAGGAACTCCACACCGTTGATTATATTTCAGCGGCCGCCAATTCGACACCGGATCTCGATCGAGGAGAAACCCTTGCGATCAGAAGGGTCTTTGGAAAGAGGGCAAGAGAGATTTCCGTCAGCGGCCTTAAATCGATGCTTGGGGAGTTCGACGGTTCGGGAGGGATCAGGGCGTGCGGATTGGCGCTGAGCCTTTATCACGGGATGATCCCGCCGACTGTTGGAACAAAGCGTCTTGACCCAGAATGCGATTTGAATGTGGTCCTTGATCAGTCGAAAAAGGGAGAGATAAGGTCTGCTTTGCTGAACGGTTGCTCGAACGGGGGGGCGAATATCTCGCTGTGGTTTAAGCACTACGCTTGACCGTCTATTTCTCCTTCAACTCATCCCACTTGTAATCGATTAGTTCAAGGAGTACGTTGTTCACCTTCTTCGGATGGATGAAGGCAAATTCGCAGTCTCTGAAGGGTCTGGTTTTCTCTCCTCCCGGAGCGGGGATGAAGGGGTAGCCCTTCGACTCAAGCTCCTTTATGGCTTCTCTCGTACTATCTACATTGAAGCTGATGATCATCACCCCTTCGCCGTTTTTTTCTATCCATTTTGCGACCGGACCATCGGGAGTAGTCGATTCCATAAGCTCAAATCCTATCCCACCCAACCAGTACCTTGCGACGCGGATCTTCTCAGGCTCATCCATATAGGGATCGTCGGGTTCCGATCTCCCCATGATAGGCTCCCATACCTTCCTGGCTGCATCCAGGTCCTTCACCGCGATGCAGATGTGGTCGATTTTATTGGTTTTCATTGTTTTCCTCATTCTAAAAAAAGGCAGGCGCTCCCCATTTCATGTCTGATACCGCACCACAGACAGACGATCTAAGAGTTGAAAGAGCGTATACCTTAATGGATGTTCACGAACCTGGCTTTTTCACCTTAGGTCGCTTTGTGCGGGGACGGTCGATTCACAGGGAACATCCGTTTGGCAGAGGCCGCAACCATAACCTTCAAAACCAAAATTGGATTTCACATAGTCTTTGATATTTGCAAAGAGGTAATTTCTGCATTTGACTTTGTCATGTCCGCCGGGGGTTAAAGCTCCGGCCGGGCAACGTTGGATACATTCTCCACAGATCCCTTTTGAATAAAACAAGCAGTAGTCATGCCGACTGTGGTAGAGCCGTTCTGTAGCAGGAATTTTGATGTGGGCAACAACTGACCCACAACGCATCGCCTTGCCCTTAGGGGTAATCAACCCGTCACAAAGACCGAACGTCCCGAGGCCAGAGGCGTAGGCCGCATGTCGCTCAGACCAAGTGGAGGAAATGGTATAACATTCAGACACTACCCATTTAAAAGAAGGGGAGAGAAGAGAGGGTGCGACAGCCCTGAAACCAGCTTCTTGTAAAGTTGCGACTACATGTTTGGCCAGCTTAACGTTAACTTGTTCGCCAAACATTCGTGCCCTAGCCCATCTTTCAGAGGGATAGGTCGTCTCTTTTCGATTGTCTGACTTTGTCGCTTCGGTTTGAGGTAAAACCCAACTTATAACTGTTAAGTCTTCCGCTTGTATCTGTAGTTCGGGAAAGGTGTCGCCAAATATCTCCGGAGGGGTCCAATGGAAGGGTCCGACATACTCCTTGTATTCTTGATACAGTGGATCATCTCCTCTTGAAAATCCCACCAGTGGTTCTTCCCAGGCTTTTTCATCTTCACTATTCTTGAGTGTGTTTTCCGGAGAGTTGTTAATGAAATCTTTTATCGTGGTTTCAATCAAACTCGTTGGATTTTTAATGTGGCCATTTCTTTCCATATTTGCTCCCTTTGCTGCAACCTTAGATGCATCGAATATTTATCGTATTCTTTATATCCTAAATAAAAGAGGTTTTCCACCGACGTTCAACGCTACTCCAGTCCTGGAAAGTCCCTTTTACGAATGTCCTTGCAAAGGCCTTCAGGTTATCGGATAGAGCAAAGGCTTCCACGTTCTGCAGTCTAGATGACCTCGCTCACGGGAGTGGTTATAACTGAAAGCGTACCTGTTTCCTGACCTTCTGTGAGAATAAAATGCCATGAAATGACAGAGAAAACGATGATGGACAAGAGAACTATCAGGATACGACCCATTTCTCTAAATATACCAGCGGCTGTTTGAAATGGAATACTCCATTTTACGTACGGGATAGGAAGGGAGAATATATTGACAATCAGTGACTTATAATGATAGCTTAGCCGCCAAAGGTGTTCCTTTATGCCAGGCTTAACGCTTCAGCATCCGATACGAACCCTCGATAATCAATTATTATTGCCCGCCGGGACCCTTCTCACGGAGGAGGCGCTGGATGCCGTTATCGATTCGCACAGGGCCGACTCCTATCAGACCTGTCCGCTCCTTTTGTACGGTTCAGTTAGAGAAGATTGTTTGAATTTTCTCAGCGTCCCTCCTTACACGGCCATTTTTCAGGACAAGAAAGAAATCCATGATCTCTTGAACCTTTTAGAAACGGTTCTTTTTCCCATCCCCGTTCTACAATCGCTGGACTATTTTAAGCAGCGTGACTTCTTCACCTACACACATGTTCTCATGGTGTTTGCCTTATCTACCCTCCTGGCAAAGGACCTGATACCCGACTACCAGGACTGTATCCAGTTGTCTGCCACCGGTCCTACCCACGATATTGGGAAAATCTGCGTACCCTTGCACATCCTCAAAAAGACGACGCCTCTCACCAGAACGGAGCGGAGTTTCTTGGAACATCACGCAGCAGCCGGCTATGTGCTCCTTGGCTATTACTTCAAAAACCGCAGACACCTCGCCTGTACGGTGGCTCTTGATCATCATGAAAGGAGAAACTATTCGGGATATCCCCGAGGCATCTTGCTTGAGGATCCGTTAGTGGAAATCATCGCTGTGAGCGACATTTACGATGCACTGATCATGCCCCGACCTTATCGATCCAGAGCCTATGATAATCGAACGGCCCTGGAGGAGATCACTGAAATGGCGAAAGAGAAAAAAGTAGGGTGGGATGTGGTCAAGGCGCTCATCGCTCATAATCGCGCATTTCGTCCCGACTACAGAGAAGTTACCGTTTCAGCCGAGAAAAGAGGTACTCCTCCTTCCTATAATGTCTATGGTGTTGTCACAGAAGAAACAGGCCCAAAGGACCGAACCGATTAATCTTTCGTGGCAGGATCGTCACCCCTGCCTGCCGGTAGGCCCTGAACCTATTATGGTACAGGGCAGGCAGGCACGAACGATGAACATTACTCAGGACCATCCTTCCTCTGTTTCTCTATGAACCAATCGATGAGCTTGCGGGCAATGCTGATTTTCCCGGGGATACGCGGTAAGCTGTCAATTGTGAACCAACCTGCATCTTCGATTTCAGAATCATCGAGGGAGATATCACCGCTAGCGTAAGTCGCTGTAAATCCAATCATGAGCGAATGGGGAAAAGGCCAGGGCTGACTCCCGAAATAATGAATGTCCTTGACCTCTAATCCCACCTCCTCCTTGACCTCACGCATCACTGCTTCCTCCAACGACTCGCCCGGTTCCACAAATCCGGCAAGGACGCTGTACATCCCTGGCATAAAGTGGCGGGATCGGGCTAGAAGCAGTTTGTCACCTCGCTCAACAAGAACAATGATCGCCGGAGCCAGACGAGGGAAATGAAGAAGACCACATTGGGGACATTCTTTCGCTCGTTCGGTGCTTTTCGTATTCAAAGGGACTCCGCATCGGCCGCAATAGCGGTGGGTCTTGTTCCAATCGACAATTTGGACTGCCCGGGCTGCGATCCAGAACAGGTCTTCATTCAAACGGCCGTACAGTTGGCGTAAGCCTTCGAAGGTCATGCCTGCCGGTGGATTCGTTCCTTCAACGACTTCGGCAGCATAACAAGGTCGGCTGTCGAGCCGACCCAGGTAGTGCTCAGATAAAACTGTTAATCCTAACTCTCCTAAGTCAACAAGATAGAGAGGACTTACCAAGGAAGGCTCTTGGTAAACGAGAAGGTTGTTCCCCCGGAAAACGAACCACCAGGCATGCTCTGATCGTTGCTCCGGGGGGACAACGGCTGAAATAAATTTTCCATTTTGGGCCATATCAACCTTAGTAATGTTTCATAATGGCTACGACACCCTCGAATCGTGAAAATCAGTAACCCTCCTCTGTTCCCCCGAAGGTGTGAAAAAATTCGGGGAATCGGTCGGGCAAGGATATCTCCAAAGTTTTACAAATGCGATCATCTGAGAGGGTAGGGTAACAGAAGTTTGTAAGTACTCAACATGTATCAAAGTTTTTCATCGTCAGTAGTTAACGTGAAGAGGTATCGCTGTAAAACTTTTACGACATCCCTGCCCGCCCTTTGCGAGGGGGCCAATTTTTTCACACCTTCTCCCCTTAATCTAAGGGGGGGATGAAGGGGGGTTAAAGTTGAACGTAGCCTTGCGTTCTCAGCAACATTCATTGTAAAACGATCGAGCCTGATCAGCTACTTAATCATTCACAAAAGGTGGGCAATTCGACGAAAGATCAAATGCTGTGTTATACTTTTTCGTCATGTCAGACACGGATGTCATCATCATCGGAGCCGGGGTGGCAGGGCTCACCTGCGGTTGCCTTCTCGCCCAAAAGGGATTGAAGGTCCTGGTGATCGAGAAGAATCAGAAGGTGGGCGGCTGCTGTACCTCTTTTCAAAAAGAAGGATTCTCGTTCGACCTCTCAGTGCAATCGTTGGGTGAATGCCAGCAAGGCGGGAGAGTATGGAGAGTCTTAAGGCAATTGAACCTTTTAGATCAAATCCGCTTCATCCCCCTTGAGCCCGCAAGGGAATATCACTTTCCAGATCGGAGAGTGAGTCAATCGTCCAGAATGGAAACCCACATCGAAACCCTTTCCTCGCTTTTCCCAGCGGAAAAAAAAGGGATTAAAGAGGTCTATGCGGCCCTGGAAAAGATCTTCCAAGAATTTTCAAGCATCCGCTCCTCTCTCCATTGGTTTGAACCTTATTCCTTTGGTTCCCAATATCCTTTTCTCTCACGGTATAGGGACAAGACCTATGGAGAACTTCTGGACGAATTTATTTCCCATCCTTTCCTGAAGACCCTTCTCTCGATACGGAGCTCCTATGCACTGCTTCCTCCGGAGGAAGTCTCTGCGGTGGCGATGGCAGGAATTGAGATGTCCTATTTTAATAACGGAGTGTCTTGTGTCGAAGGAAAGGTGGAACAGCTCCCGACTAAAATGGGAGAGGTCCTTGAGAAGATGGGAGGAGAAATCTTGAGGGATCATGAGGTTCGACGAGTTCTCATGGACGGAAATAGGGCAATTGGGGTGCGGCTGAAGAATGGCCAGGAGATGACGGGGAAGGTCGTCATTTCCAATGTCGATGCCCATCACACATTTTCGGTCCTCATAGGAGAGAACGAGATCCCAAGCGGCTTTCGGTCAAAGTTAAGGCGGATGAGGCCCTCTCTTTCTTATTTCATTCTCTATCTGGGAATCGAAGGAGGTGTGGACGAACTTCCCGTTTCAAATAACGAAGTTTTTTTTGGGGACTCACTCCGGAAAGAATTTGACCTCTTGTACGAAGATCAAATTTCCGACAAGGCTCCCTTCTACCTTCTCGTTCCATCGAAAGTCAACCCATCCCATGCGCCCCCGGGGAAAAGCACACTCTGCTTGAGCTGCAAGGCTCCGTATGGTTTCAGCCGGGATTGGGATCGTAAAACGAAGGATGAACTTTCCCGACGGCTCATCCATAAGGCTTCAGCATTCGTTCCTGATCTGGAGAGGAGGATCCTGGTCAAGATTGAAACCACTCCCAAGACGATTGAGCAATGGACCGGAAATCGATCGGGCGCAGCCTACGGATGGGCACAGATCCCGAGGCAATCCGGGATTTATCGTCTTCCCCGGACCGCTCCCATCCCGAATCTTTATCTGACTGGACATTGGACATCTCCCGGGGGAGGGATTGCCGGAGTGGTTGCCTCAGGAGAACTGACTGCAGAAACGGTGTTGAGCAACTTTGAGAAGGGAGAATAACGAAATGGTTCGAAGACCCTCTGCATCTATCTCTTATCCATTCGTAACCCTCAACCCTTCCCCTCTCCCCCGGGGGGAGAGGCATAAGGTGAGGGGGAATCGAAGCTGGTTCACCAGGCTTTGGTGCGTTTGTATTAGTCTCATTATTCTTAGTTTTTTCCTGGCGGGGTGTCCAAAGAAAGTGGCGAGGATTCCTTCCATAGAAGCACCTCCTGTCAGGGATCCCATGGCTAAACTTTTTGAAGCCCTTTCCTCTGTAGAATCTCTCCGGGCCAAGGCTTCGGTCCGCATCGACACCGTGAGGAAAGGGGAGGAGTTTAAATTCCTTCTCAACGGCATTGTTTACTACGAGAAACCGGATAAGCTTCGCATCCTGGGCTATCATCCCTTCGGAATGGAAGTGTTTGATGCCCTTTACCGGAACGGAGAGTTTGTCCTTTTCAGTCCGTTACAGAATAGGGCTTATACCGGAGAGATGTCAGAGTTCAGGGATCTCATCGCAAAGGCGAATATCAAGATTTCTGCGGAAAAACCCGAAGGCAGCGAGGTTCCAAACCGGATTCGTATCGAGATGCCGGAGAAGGAGACTCGTCTTGACATGAAATTGAAGGAAATCTCCGTCAATCAACCCTTGCCGGAGGACACGTTTGAGTGGGATCCTCCGGAAGGGGTGGAGACGAAACCGCTATCCCAATTCCTAAAGGGAAAAAAGCTGGAATGAAGATTTCTTTCGTCATTCCCAGATGGCCAAAGGACAGCTTCTGGGACGTGATCGCATTCAAGTTCCCATTGCTTTCATCTTCCCTTCTCGCGGGGCTCACCCCCTCGCATCATCAACTCCGCATCATCGACGAAAGCCTCGGAGAGATCGACTTCGATCAGGAGGTGGACCTGGTCGCCATCACTGCCATCACTCCTTTGGCCCCGAGGGGATATGAGATTGCGGACGAATTTCACAGGAGAGGGAAGAAGGTGGTGATCGGGGGTATCCACGCTTCCTGGCTTCCTGAAGAAGCCAAAGCTCATTCCGATAGTGTGGCCATTGGCGAAGCCGACGAGGTTTGGATCGAGATACTGGAAGATGTTGAAAAAAGAACGATGAAGCCTTTCTATCGTCAGAAGGAGAGAACAGATCTGAGCCGTCTCCCCATTCCAAGGAGGAATCTCTTCCCTCCCAAGGGCTACCTCTTTCACAACCTGATTCAGACCACCAGGGGATGTCCTTATGATTGTGAGTTTTGCTCGGTGACAGCTCTCCACGGGAAATCTTATCGGATGAGGCCAGTCTCCGAAGTCGAAAAAGAGATTCAATCCCTCGAGCGGGCAAAGGCGTACATATTCTTTGTCGATGATAACCTGGTGGGGAACCTCTCCCATGCGAAAGAGCTTCTCACGATGCTTTCCCGTTATCGATTGCGTTGGGTCAGTCAGGGACCCATCCATATTTCCGAGGATCAAGAAATGGTTTCCCTGATGGCCAAGGCGGGATGTCACGGGCTCTTTATCGGGTTTGAAAGCCTTCGTGAGGAAAACTTAAATCTCATGGGGAAGCGCATCAACCGCATTGAAGCCTATGAGAGAGGGATTCAAAGACTCCACGATGCTGGCATCGGAGTCTATGGTTCCTTTGTCTTCGGCTATGATTACGATGATCCCTCGGTGTTTGACGATTTTCTGGAATTTTCCGAACGAAACCACATCGAAGGGGCCTTCCTTCCCCTTCTCACCCCTTTTCCGGGGACCCGGATCTACCAGCGGTTAAAGCAGGAGGGAAGGCTCCTGACGGAGGATTGGTCAAAATACGATATGGCTACGGTGGTCTTTCAACCCAAACGGATGACGGTCGAAGAACTTCAGGAAGGGTTCTGGAAGGTGAATCGATCTTTCTATTCCCTGCCCTCAATGTTGAAGAGAATCTTCAACCCGTTTCATATCAGAAGAAGCCTGATCATCTTCGGCCCGATGAATTTCGGCCTCTGGCCCGCCGTCAAAAAAGCAGAGCAGCATTTTAGAAAATTGAACCCCCAAATTCCCCTTTGACACTTTCATTTGAGAGACACGTTTACTCGTTTGTCCTTGCAAAAATCTCCTAAATTAAGTAATCTACGCCATATCTCGAAGAACAGGAGGGAAAACAATGACCCTGATCATCATTCTCATCATCGTTGGAATCCTTGTGATCGCTGTGGTCTCCATCTATAACAAGCTCGTCCGGCTCAGGAACACAGTGAAGTCCTCGTGGTCGGATATCGATGTCCAGTGCAAGAAGCGATACGACCTTGTACCCAATCTGGTCGAGACGGTGAAGGGGTATGCTTCGCACGAAAGAACTGTCTTCGAAAAGGTCACAGAGGCGAGATCGATGGCCATGAAAGCGACCACTCCCGCTGAGATGGCAAAGGCTGAAAATATGTTGAGGGATACCCTGAAGAGCCTGTTTGCTGTAGCCGAAGCTTATCCCGAGTTGAAGGCGAATGCCAATTTCATGCAGCTTCAGTCCGAACTGCAAGAGCTGGAGAATAACATTGAGTCCGCAAGAAGGTACTATAATGCGGTCGTCCGTGACTATAACACCCTTATCGAGTCGTTTCCTTCCAACCTGATAGCCTTACAGTTCAATTTCAAACAGGCGGAGTTGTTTCAACTCGAGGCACCGGAGGTAGAAAGGAAACCCGTGAAGGTCAGTTTTTGATGATTGCGGAATGCGCCTGCCTTCGCCGAAGCGGCTTCGCGCAGGCAGGGATTGCGGAATGCGGAGTAAAATGAGGAGAAATCAATGAAAAGCTACTGGAAACTAAGAAAATCATCTCTGTTAGCCGTTCTGATCCTAAGCCTAAACCTTAACTTTATCTTTCTTATTTCGCCTGCATTTGCTCAGTACTTTAGCATCGACAAATTCCACTCGGACATCATGATCGATAAAGATTCATCCGTGATTGTCAAAGAGACAATCGATGTGGAGTTTCAGCAAGCGAGACATGGGATTTACCGGGAGATCCCTTTCAAGTATCGAGACGATTTGGGAAAGTTGATCACGACACCGATAAAAGTTTTGTCTGTGGTGGATGGGTCGGGAAAAGCGTGGAAATACAAGGTTGAGAGGTCAGGCCCGGTGATACACGTCAAAATCGGGGATGCAAAGCGATATGTGGATGGAAACCAGACCTACGTGATTACTTATGAAGTGGAAAACGTGATTCTTTTTCTTAAGGACCATGACGAGCTGTACTGGAATGTAACCGGGAACTACTGGAAGGCTCCGATCAAAGAAGCCTCCGCAACGGTGTTCCTGACCACAAAGGATAAGAGCAAAAACTTATGGGCAGCCGGTTATACGGGAGGTTACGGCTCGAAGGAGAAGGAATGCAGTTATGAGACGTATGAGAACACCGGAAAATTTCTTGCGGAGAGAAACCTCAATATTGGAGAAGGGCTGACCGTTGCCTTTGGGTGGGATAAGGGGTTTGTCTTTCCTCCCTCCTCTTGGAAAAAATTCTTGTGGGCCATCGACCTTAGGGAAAACTGGGTCTTTCTGCTCCCCATTATTTCTTTCTTTTATATGTTTACCCTTTGGTATCGAAAAGGAAGAGATCCGAGAGTCAAAGAATCTGTCGCCGTCATGTATGAGCCGCCCAAGTTTGACAATAAACCGCTTACCCCTGGAGAAGTTGGGGCGCTGATCGATGAGAAACTCGACCCACGGGACATCACCTCGACGATTGTTGGTCTCGCCGTTAAAGGGTACATCAAGATTGAGGAAACCAAAAGGGAAGGAATCATCTTTGACAAAACGGATTACTATCTCAAAAAAGTGAAAGGGCCGGATGAAAACCTCACGCCTTTTGAAAAAGAATTGATGGAAGACCTTGTCCCGGCTTATCAGACAGGGACGTTGGTCTCTGAATTGAAAAATAAGTTCTATACGAACCTCCCCCGGCTGAAAAAGATGATCTACGAAGATCTGGTCGATAAGAAATATTTTCTCAGCAGCCCCGAGAAGGTGAGAAATTCCTATACAACCGTAGCGTTTGTCTTAACGGTCTTTTTGATCGGTGCCCTGATGATCCTTGCGACCGGGGCAGGGATCAAGAGCTATGTGGTTGGCGTATTAACCGGAATTCCATTATTTGCTTTCGGAAGGGTAATGCCAGCAAAGACAAGAACAGGGGCCTCGGCCTATATGAATGCTCTTGGTTTTCAGGAATTCATGAATCGTGCCGAGAAGGATAGGCTGGAGAGAATGGGAGACAAGAACCTTTTCGCCAAATTCCTGCCTTATGCGATTGCCCTCGATGTGACGGACAATTGGGCCCGGGCGTTTAAAGAGATTTATCAAGAACCACCCGATTGGTATGTCTCTCCCGGTGGGTTCAGGACATTTACTCCTTCCGCTTTTACTCATTCCTTTAATGCCGTCACGTCGAGCCTGGGGTCTGCGATGTTCTCCTCGCCGAGAGGAAGTGGGGGTGGCGGAGGCTTTGGAGGAGGCGGTTTTTCCGGAGGGGGCTTCGGAGGCGGCGGCGGCGGAAGTTGGTAATCGGGAAACTCTTGCCGATCAACCTCTCTCTGTAATCGCCTCTCAAACTACTTTACCGCATCATTTGGGTGCGATTTTCTGGCTGATCGCCTTGTTCAGCATCTCGATCCCTTTCTGGGAGGCATTGACGGATTCGGCCAAGGCCTGCCGGGCCTGCTCGGGGTTATGGAATCCGTCGCTATTCTCCGCTGTCCACCACTCCCAGAGGATGTGCGCTCTATCATGTTCTTTGAGGACTTCCTTTAGGACACTTTCACTGACTCCCAGGTCTTTAGCGAGGGCGTAGGTTTCGATGAGCTGCCCCAGCGAGAACTCTGCTTTACGCATCTTACCCCTTACGTAAGCCTGAATCGCATCGATCTCATACTCTGCCTGTTGCTCTGTCCAATCGGGGTGGCACCGCAAGCAACTGTCTTTCAGCATATACCGGGGCCTCCCCACTCCGTGTACGGTATACTCCTTCCCTTTGTGCTTGATCTTAGGCATGTGGCAGTCTTTACATTCCACGCCGGCCCTTTCGTGTTTGCTTCCCCATTGGGTCTCCGCATCGGGGTGCTGGAGCTTGGTCAGCAACGCTCCCGTGATCGCATGCTTGAAATCCCTAAAATCCACACTCTCGTATTTCTTCCCCACATCGAAGACGTTCGCCCAGGGGAAATAATTGGCTCGGCGGTCGTCCACGGGGACCACCTGCATGGTCTTCGTGTCGATGCCGGGGTTACAGTTGTATTCCACGTGGCACTGGGCGCACATCAGGTTGGAATCGGGTTTGTTGAGAATCCCAATGGCCCGGAAATCCTGTCCTCCACGCTTGAACCAGATCTTTTCCATCGTGATCTCTTTGCTTTTTTGCGGGTCGTAGGGATACGTCCCTTCACGGCGATCTACGACAGCCTCGATCAGGGCGTCACGGATTACCCGCGGTTTGGCAGCATGAGGATCGTGGCAGTGGATGCAGCCCATGGGAGACTGGACCTCCTTAGCCATCTCTATAGCGGCTGGGTTGGGAGCCCGCTTCAGAGGCGTATTGGGATTGGCGTCCCCCCGGTAGGGCCACTTCAGTACGGCATCAGAGGTCTTACAGGTCAGGCAGACCGTGTTGGCCGCTTTGGCGGTCTGAGGAAGCTCTTTTCCCGTATCAACAATGATGTCCCAAAGTCTACCTGTTTTATCGATATAGGTCCAGTCTTTCAGCTGGAAACGACCTCCGTAGGCTCTGTCGACAATCATGTAATCAGAAAGCATGAATACGTGGGACCGCGGCTCGTTGTGCTCCTTGGTGAACCCATGGGGCATTAATAATAAATCGGACTTCGGCGACCTCCCTGTAGGGACAGACTTTTCCAGTTTGGCCTTCGATTTCCAGCCGATGGTTAGCGAGCTTTGATATTGCTCTTTATGACAGCTGGCACAGGCTTCCGGGTCCAGGCGGGTGGCCGGTTTCTCGGTGCTATTCTTCATATGGGCCGAGGTTTCGGGATGGCAGAAGATACAATTTATTGACCCCGCATGCTTCCCGTTGGTCATGAGCTTCTGGATTTCCTGATGGCAGGCGAAGCACGTCCTTTCATCTATACGATTGACCACCGCCGTCTTCGGCTTCTGAACCGGTTTTCTCTCCTTTTCGGCCTGAGCAAGGGAAAAGGCCCACGACGCGATCCCAAACGCTAATAATGCAAAAATCCATCCTCTTTTCATCTCCGTACCCCCCTTGGCAAAGATGATCTACCCGTCACCATCTCAAAAAGTTTCATAAAGGTTATTCATGAGGAAAGCGCACAGGGACAGATTAGTACGCACCGGTTCCCGTATAAATAGGGTAAACACTGTATTCTTGTGGAAAGGAGGGAGTATTTTTACATTTCTTCGGCGTATCTGTTATAATCCGTGGGCATTAGGTACAAACGCAGGAACAATTTTGACATTTGGATCGGTTCCCCCTCACCCCGCCCTCTCCCCACTGGGGAGAGGGAAAGGGTGAGGGGCGCAAATTTAAAAGAATTTAACGCGTTTGTATTAGTTCAAGCGCCTCTTTTTGAAAGAAGCATATGCAAAGCCCCAAGAGATACGATGCCATCGTCATTGGAGCTGGGATGGGAGGATTGACGGCGGCAGCCCTGTTAGCGAAGAAGGGATTAGAAACTCTTCTCCTCGAAAAAGAGGACCAAGTGGGAGGCTATGTCGTCTCCTTCAAAAGGCACGGGTTCACCTTCGACGCCACAGGTGCCTTTGTCGGAGGATCTCAGGAGGGAGGAGAATTTTATCAGGTCCTTAGTGAGATCGGTGCCCATGAGGAAATTGAATTTATTCCGATCGACCACGTCCGAAACATCTATCCTGGGTTTGAGATTCATCTCCGTCCGGGTGGATTTCATTCTTATACCGATGCGCTCTTTGGCCTCTTTCCGCAGGAGGAGAAGGGGCTGAAAACCTATCTCTCTATGGTCAAACGAATTGGGGAGGAAATACGATCGTATTCAGAGATAACGACGATCCAGAAGATCCTCTTCCCCTTCTATTTCAGGAATCTGGTTCGGTTTCATCGATCTAGTCACAAAACGATTTTGGACAATCTTTTCAGGGGAGGGGAGATTAAGATGGCTCTCCATTCTCTTCCAGTCACGGATCCTCCTTCGAGGCTTTCTTTTCTCTTCCTCGCCGTCATGATTAATAAAGCCTTGATGGAAGGGGTCTTTTATCCAAAGGGGGGGATGGGAAAAATTTCAGAAACCATGGCGAACGCTTTTCTTCGTTCTGGCGGGGAGCTTCATCTTCAAACGGAGGCGAATCGAATTCAGATGAGAGATGGCAAGGTCGAAGGGGTGCAGGCAAAAGATGGAGAAATATTCCAAGCCCCGTTGGTCATCTCCAACATCAATCCGAATCTTTTAGTCAAGATGCTTCCCCTTGACATTCAAAAACCTTTTGCAAAAAAGTGGAGCCACCTCGAATATTCGCTCTCTTGTTTCGTCCTCTATATCGCCACCGATTTGGACCTAAGAGGAATGGGCCTTCCGTATTTTACCTATCTCCGTTTCTTGTCCGATTTAGAGGAAGAGGACCGGATGTTGAGAAGGGGGGAGATTCCCCAGAACCCGACCATGATGGTATCCGTCCCCACGATGCTGGACCCTTCGTTGGCCCCTATTGGGCAGCACGTTTTGAGTGTTTTGATCAATGTCCCTTATCATTATCAAGGGAGATGGGGAGGAGGAGATCCCGAGAAGTATCGACGCATTAAAGAGGATTTCTCCCAGAAGATCCTCCGCCAATTGGAATCAAAGCTCATCCCGGGTCTGAGAGACCATCTTCTGTTTTATGAAGCCGCTACTCCGCTGACCTTGGAGCGGTATACCGGAAATGAATTGGGTGCGATGTACGGCCTGGCCTCCACACCGGCGCAAGTCGGGAATTTAAGACCTCCGCATCAGACCTCTATCCCGAGCCTGTATCAAGTCGGCCACTACACTCGGCCGTCGCACGGCATTGTGGGCGCAAGCCTTTCAGGCTTCATTGCTGGCAGAATCATCCTCAAAAAACTGCATCGGGAGTAAGGCCAAAAGATTTCTGTTCTTCCGGATGTTGCGTAGATATTATCCCACTCTTGTAACCTCCCTCTATTCTCCATCGGTAAATTAAGGGGTACCCCCCCTTCATCCCCCCTTAACTTAAGGGGGGAATAGAGGGGGGTTAGGGGAGTGATGCCAATTTTTGGATGAGGTTGAAATAGTACGCCTGAGCATTTTACAATTCCGCCGATGGGAAGACTCGACTTTCTTTTCCTTCATATCCCCAAGCTGATCAACTATTACCGGCCAGTCAATCATTTCATCTGGATCAACTTCCTGCCCATGGGCCTCCTCGGATTGGCCGACCTTCTCGAAAATTGTGGCATTACCAGTCAAGTCGTACACATGGGAGTGGAGTGGATTGATGATCACAATTTTTCGATCCTGGAATATATCCGCGAGAAGGCCCCGCGGATTGTGGCGATGGACCTCCACTGGCATCATCAGAGCTTCGACGTGATCGAGCATGTCAAGAAGATCAAGGCCGCCTTTCCCCAGATGTACATTCTTTTGGGAGGATTCACCGCCAGTTTTTTCCACGAAGAGATCATGAGGAACTTCGACGGGGTTGATGGGATTATTCGGGGTGAAGCAGAAGCTCCCGTTTTGGAATTGGCGAGTACGCTCTTGCAAGGGAAGGGCGATCTTTTTGCCGTTCCCAACCTGACCTGGAGAAGGAAAGGGAGAATTCTTATCAATCCGCTCTCCTACGTCGCCTCGGAGAAAGAGCTCAATCACGTTTCCTTCACGAATTTCGCCTTATTGAAGAATTATCCCACCTATATCCGTTATATCGGTCAGCCTTTCTACATCAAAGGGGTCTCGAAGCAAAAGAATTTCTGGATGTATTCTTTGAAGTCGCCCATTCATCATCTCACCGTGGGAAGGGGCTGTCCTTTTCAATGCACGTGGTGCGGCGGCGGTCGTTCCTCTCTGGAGACCATTACCGGCAGAAAAGAAGTGACCTTTAGAAGCGTGGAGCGTGTTCTCCAATCGATTCGGGAAGCAATCTCCTATGGCTATGAGACCTTTCATATCTGCTTCGATCCTTATCCTCAGAGACCTGACTATTTCCTCGAGCTCTTCGCCCGCATCCGGGAAGAAAAGATCAGGATGGAATGTTTCTTCGAGTCCTTTGGGCTCCCCACAAAGGATTTTATCCGGTCCTTTAAAGCGACTTTCCCCGGTCCCAAATCCCTGATCGCCCTTTCTCCGGAGGTTGGGTCGGACCGGCTGAGGAGAATTCATAAAGGGCATTTTTATTCTAATCATGCGTTGATGGAGTGTCTCGACCAGTTGAAGGCTGCAGGAGTCTTCTGCGATCTTTTCTTTACCCTTGGTATACCCTTCGAGAAGGAAGAGGATGTTCAACAGACGATTCGACTCCAAAAGATGATCCGTGTTCGGTATCCCAATGTAAGAGGGATTCGCACTTTTACCGTTGAGATGGAGCCGGGTTCGCCCTGGCATCTCGACCCCGAGGAATATGGCGTGAAAACCTCGCTCGGTCATTTTATGGATTTCTACCATTACCATTCCGGCGACAAGAGTGTTTTTTCTTCTTTGGGATATTGGATTCCAGACTATTTCGATGAGGAGAAAGACGAGAGGGGATTTGAGGAGGCATTGCAGAAGGTCAAATGCCGTCATTTTTGCTTTATCCATCCCGTGGCCAGAAAATCATCGACCCCTTTCTGGGGAAGAAGGCTCTGTGATTTATCGAGCCTCTTCTGGAAGGTAAAGGGATTGACCGCGAAGAAACGTTGACTTGCCACAAAGCCTCGGTTCCACATACCGTCTTTTTGAAGAAGTCATGAAGGTTTTTGTCACCCGCTCGATTCCTGAAGCAGGGCTGGCCCTGCTAAGAAAAGAGGCATGGGTGGATATTTGGCCGGGGCCTGAAGACGGAGCGCCTTCGAAAGAAGAGATCCTTCGTGGGATCAAGAAGGCCGATGTTCTCCTCTGTCTTCTTACGGAGGAAATCGACCGCACCGTCATGGAGGCAAATCCCAAACTCCAGGGGATTGCCGATCACGCGGTGGGGTACAATAACATCGACGTGGAGACAGCCACCCAACTGGGTATTCCTGTCACCAATACGCCTGGAGTATTAACCGATACCACAGCAGATCTAGCCTGGACCCTGATCATGGCCGTTGCAAGAAACATTGTCCAGGGACACCAATATGTGAAAGAGGGACGTTTCAAAATCTGGAGTCCCAAACTTCTTCTTGGGACGGATGTGAGCCCTGGGGGGAGTGGAAGGCGGAAAACCTTGGGCATCATCGGATTCGGACGGATCGGGCAGGCCGTCTTTAAACGCTCGAAGGGGTTTGATATGCGGGTTGTGGCTCATGATCCTTTCCAAAAAGAAGCCATCGAACGAACAAAAGGCGTGGAATATCGAGAATTGCCTGACCTCTTACGGGAAAGTGATTTTATCAGCCTTCATACCTCGCTTTCCGAAACAACGCATCACCTGATTGGCGAGAGTGAATTCTCCATGATGAAACCCACCACTTATCTGATCAATACGTCGAGGGGACCTATCATCGATGAGGAAGCGATGGTGAAGGCTCTGAGGGAGAAGAGAATCGCAGGTGCGGGGCTGGATGTTTATGAGAAAGAGCCGGACTTAGCTCCGGGACTGATGGAGTGTGAAAATGTAGTACTTCTTCCTCATCTGGGAAGTGCCTCCAAAGAAACTCGCGATAAAATGGCCACCCTGGCTGCGACCAACGCCCTCGCCATGCTGAGAAAGGAGAGGGCTCCCAATACCGTCAACCCCGAGGTCTATCTCACCGAAGCCTATCGGCGTCGGATTGGAGTTGGCTGAGACTGTGTCGTAATAGAACGGAAGTGGGTAAAAACGGGGCAGACAGCGGGATTCCAAAGCTTTAGAATGCGCACGTTTAGGTTAGAGGTCATTGTCGTCGCCACAAGAAAGTCAATTCTTTATGACCTTGTAGCTCCGGTTCTCATAGTTAAAAGGTGGCGCCCCGCCTTGCCGAAGCCAGCAGGCGAGGCAGGTCTAAAGCTTTCTCACCCGTCTTTCTGTCCCGTTCTTGGGGATTTCTGCCACTTATCCCTATTGCGATACAATCTCTAACTCAGAAACCCTCGCCTTCAAGACGAGGGTAGTTCAGTCCAAGAAATTAAAAGAGGAAGGAATTTTCGAGGGAGGGAATCCATGGTGAAGTATGGGGGAAGGTTGCCGGGATGGTTTTTGATTGGACTCGTTGCTTCAATCACTTTACTTTTTTCTCTTTCTGCCTTTGCCGGAGGTGTAAATCATGAACCCCTCGGGGCCGAAGCCTTCTTGGCGGGTGTCTTGCCTCCACCAGGCATTTATGTCAAGGAGTATCTTAGCTATTACACTGCCGACAAGCTGAAAAATGATAGCGGCCGAACCTTAAGCCTTGCCAGAGATGGTACTGCATTAGACAAACTCGAAGTCTTTGCCTCTGCCACACGATTCCTTTATATCTCTCCGGTAAAAATTTTAGGTGGGTTTTTAGGAGCGCAGATGATTGTTCCGTGGGTAAGGGCGAGCCTGAAATTGGACGTATCCACGCCGGGGGGCACTTCAGAAATGGGCGAGCACCGAAATGCAATCGGTGATATTACCTTTGGTCCTAATCTATCCTGGCACTCTAAGAACGGTCTATTTCATGCTGCAACCGGCTTCGATATCACTGTTCCAAGCGGCCCATGGAATGAGAGACACTCAGTTAATATTGGGACGAATGTTTGGGGGTTTTCGCCTGTCTTGGCAGCCACCGTTTTCTTACCCTGGCACCCCAATCTCTCCGCAGGGGTTAAAATGGACTATAGTTTCAATACGAGAAATGACGATTTCATTTTGGGTCCTTCCGTTGCTGCAAAAATTGGGAAGATCGGCTTAACTGGTTTAGAAACTCACCTTTCGCCCGGACAAGAGTTTCACTTCGATTACGGCGTCGAGTATGCCCTCACCAAGACAGGGTCACCACACCAATTCAGAGTCGGAGCATCCGGATATTTCTATCAACAAACCACGGACGATAGGACGGGCGAAGGAAAGGTGAGGCATGATTTGGGAAGGGTCTTTGCCATCGGGCCCGGAGTGTGGTGGACTTACAAAAAATGGGTGGTCGAGGCCCACACGGCTTTCGAGATTGCGGTCAGAAACAGACCCGAGGGGATCAACACTTATTTAACGATCATCCACACGTTCTAAAGCGTCATTTTGAAAGCACATGTGTTGAAGATTCTGGTGATTCTTGAGGGCCCTAAATGACCTGTCTCAAGAGGGAAAAGGCATCGTAGCTCCCCCTTTGAAAAAGGGGGACACAGGGGGATTTTAAAAAGGAATCAACAACAATTTGTCTATTTTAAAGAAAACAAGTGAGACGAGTTCGAACGCATTACTGAGAAAGGATAGGGAGAGAAGAACAGAAAAAATCCTATGCTCGACGGAGGATTCCCTAAATTTCTCGTGGCTCGATCAAAAATTTGACACCTTCAATGATCTCTTTGATCCTTGATGGAGATATTGAGCCAATCTTTTCCACTAGGTCTGATTTGTCGACAGTAATGATTTGAGAAATATTGACGACACTGTCTTTTTTGATATTTCCCTCTCCCCTTTGGAGGAGGACGTTCCCCGGTGACCGGGCCCTTTTCAGGTTCGAAGTAAGGGCGCATACGACCGTCGTATTTATCTTACTTTGATTAAAGACATTGTTTTGTATGACAACGTATGGATGACGGTAACCTGGTTCAGAACCTTGCGGAGCTCCAAGATCAGCCCAGAAAATATCTCCCTGCCTGATGTTCATCGCTTTTCCTTCAAGATTTTCTTTGCAAAATACCGCTTGCCTCTTTCTCTAACCGTGATTTCTTCTGGAGTCTCGGCTTCGGAATATACCTCATTCAGGACTTTCAGAACCTCTTCCGTTTTCTTTTTTTCCAAGAATTCCTTGACCGCCATAGCGAAGACTTCACTCCTGGAGTATTGGTGTTCTTTGGAAAATTTTTCTACTTCTTCAAATATTTTGTTTGGGAGAGATATAGCCGTCTTCATACCAAAAATATAACAATATTTCATACAAAAAGTCAATACCCAATTTATTACTGTAGAATAGACTACAAAGCTGCCTCTCGTTCTCCGTGCTTCTTTTGCCTCCTTTTCTCTGGGCTTGCCGCTTCCTTTATCCTTTTCAACATCCTTCAGGAGATGACGCGTTCAGAGATTCTCCAAAGGGCCCCATGGGAGGAACCCGGGGAACGGATCCGTGACAGTCCGAGAAAGAGTCTTTTCTCAAAAAAAATTTCCCTTGACAACACAAAATATTGTGGTAAGGTTTTTAGTACTGCTTATATTTAGTGGGGGAGGGAAAAAGATGGAGTTGGCTCAATTAACTCAAAATGCCATGACGGTGCTGAAGAAACGCTATCTGCAAAAAGACCCACAGGGAAACATTGTGGAAACGCCCGAGGCGCTTTTTAGGCGTGTGGCAAAGAACGTTGCTCAAGCGGACCGGTTCTATCATCCCGAGATCGATCTGCCTCCCATCGAAGAGGAATTTTATTCTTTGATGGCCTCTTTGGACTTCCTACCCAATTCTCCAACGTTGATGAATGCGGGGAGAGAGCTTCAACAGCTTTCCGCCTGTTTTGTCCTGCCTGTGGGAGATTCGATGGATGAAATCTTTGACGCCGTAAAACAGATGGCCTTGATTCAAAAAAGCGGGGGTGGGACAGGTTTCTCTTTCTCTCGGATCAGGCCCAGGAATGATGTGGTAGGTTCGACGCAGGGAGTTTCGAGCGGCCCCGTCTCTTTCATGAGCGTTTTCGATACGGCGACAGAGACGATCAAGCAGGGGGGGACGCGAAGGGGAGCGAATATGGGCATCCTCCGTGTAGACCACCCTGACATTGTTGATTTTATCCAATGCAAAGAGGGTGACCATCACTTCAACAATTTCAATATCTCGGTGGCGGCTACGAATGAATTCATGGAGGCCGTGGAAGAAGGTAAGGAGTATGCGCTTCGGAATCCAAGGACGAAAGAAATCGTTTCTTCTCTCAGCGCCCGTGAGGTTTTTGAAAAGATGGTTCTTTACGCCTGGAAGAACGGGGATCCGGGAATTATCTTTATTGACCGGATCAATCAGGACAACCCCACTCCTCATGTCGGACAGATCGAGAGCACCAACCCTTGCGGCGAACAACCGCTCCTTCCTTACGAGTCCTGCAACCTCGGCTCCATCAACCTTTCCAATATGGTCAGGAACGGAGCCATCGATTGGGAAAGGCTCGGTTCGGCGACTGAAAAGGCCGTCCATTTTTTAGATAACGTGATCGATATGAATTGCTATACGCTTCCTCAGATTGAGGCAATGACCAAGGCGAATCGAAAGATTGGTCTTGGGGTGATGGGATTTGCCGACCTTTTGATTCTGTTGGGAATTCCTTACAACAGCCCGAAAGCCTTAGAGATCGGGGGAAAGGTCATGGCCTTTATTCAGAAGAGGGCAAGAGAGGCCTCCGGAGAGTTGGCCCTGAAAAGGGGGTCTTTCCCAAATTTTGATGGGAGTACGTTGAAAAGCCGCTGGGATGCGATGCGGAACGCAACGGTCACGACCATTGCTCCTGCCGGAACCATCTCCATTATTGCAGGGACCTCCTCGGGGATTGAGCCCCTCTTTGCTCTGGCTTTTATCCGCCATGTCTTAGAGGGGAAGGAGCTCCTGGAAGTCAATCCATATTTCGAAACGTTGGCCAAGCAGGAAGGATTCCATTCGGAAGAACTGATGCGGAAGATCGCATACACCGGGAATATCCAGGATGTCAAAGAAGTTCCCGAGAATATCCGGAAACTCTTTGTGACAGCCCACGACATCACGCCTGAGGATCATATCCGGATGCAAGGCGCTTTTCAAAAATATACGGACAATGCGGTTTCGAAGACCGTCAATTTTCCTCACGACGCCACCGTCGAAGACGTGGCCAAAGTCTACCGATTGGCTTACGAGTTGGGTTGTAAGGGAGTGACCATCTACCGGGACAGGAGTCGGGCCAAACAGGTCCTTTATAAAGGGATGGATTCCGTCGGCAGAGATCGATCGAAAGAGGAAGAGGATTTTCGGGAGGAAGAGAGAAAACCAAGGGCCCGCCAAGATGTGATTCACGGTTCTACCCGAAAGATCCGCACCGGATGCGGAAACCTCTATGTAACGGTGAACGAAGATGAGGAGGGAAAGCTTTTTGAAATCTTTAATCAGATAGGAAAGGCCGGAGGCTGCGCTGCCTCGCAATCCGAGGCCATCGGCCGCCTGGTCTCGCTGGCTTTTCGGTCAGGAATTGAGCCTGAAGATATCGTTCGACAGCTGAAAGGCATCAGCTGTCATACGCCAGTCTGGTACCGGGAAGGAAAGGTTCTCTCTTGCTCAGATGCAGTCGCCAAAGCGATCGAATGGCACCTTCAAGAGAAGGAAGGGAGGGTAAAGACCGAGCCTCGGGTCAGAACCTCCGTTCCAAAACATGGTCCGAAGGAAGACGGGGGTTCCTTTCAGCGAAGCTTAAGTCTCGTCTTTCAGAGAGGGGCCTGTCCCGAATGTGGAGGACCCCTTGTCTTTGAAGAAGGTTGTGCCAAATGTTACTGTGGCTATTCAGACTGCGGGTAACAGAAGCATTGCGCCCGCCTCCAGAAGCGTTGGGGTGGGCAAGCAAAGCGCAGAGGGCATAGCCTAAGAGAGAACTTAATAACCTAGTAACTTAATCACCCCATAACCCAGTAACTTAAGTCTTAAAGCGTCGGTCCGCCTCTCGCGAGAAAACACACTCCTCCTCGCGGCTTCCGGCCATGACTTGACCCTGTCAAGGCAACCCCGAGAAAAAGAAAAGCAGAGAAGCATTTGCTTCCAAACTGGGAGATCGTTTAAGATAGTTGTATTGAGTTGCAGGACCAAAGACATGCGACGGGACAGCTGGAAGTCGGGAGTTGGAATCCTCCTTTTTGTTGGAGGCCTTTCCGCGTGGGGATTCGTTGCCCATAGTGATGAGCAGAAACAAATTCCGGAACCGAAACCCGGACCGGGAAAGGTATTTTTCTATACAGCAAAGAAGTTGGGTATCCCCATTCTCAAGGCTTCCATTAGAATTGAAAATGGGTCTTCCGAAAAAGGAAAGCCTCTTTATCAGATTCATGCCTCTGTGGAATCTGTCTCCTTCGGATTCTTATTCAGAATGAAGAACCGATTTTTCTCAACGATGGATGCGGAGACGTGCTCTCCGGTCCAGTATGTGAAGGAGATTGATCAGGAGGGGTTCCTCGTCGGGAGAAAAAATTATCTTCAAACGTTCACGTTTGATTTCCCTAATAAGAAAGTGATGGCCGAAAAAGGAGAGGAAAAGGAGAAGCAGGAATTTCCGCTTTTGCAGGAGACCTATGATCCCCTTTCGATGTTTGCCAAATGCTATTTGAGAGAAGAGGTTCGTCCGGGGCAGGATATTCCGATGTCTATTTTCGACGGGAAAAGGTTGCGCCAGATGGTCTTTTATTCGAAAAAGGGGAAGGTGAAGTCAAAGATGTATGGAGCGGTGGAGGCGGTGTGTCTCGAGTCCAGCACCTCTTTTTCAACCTTTGAAGAAAAAGAGGGGAAAATCCGAATCTGGTATACTGCCGATGGAGAAAAGACGCCAATCCTGATTGAGCTGGAGCTTCCCGTTGGTCATATCGAATTTGAATTGGAGTCCATTAGGAGGAGCCAAGAATATTCGAAAAAGGTGGAATGAGAGACCGTCCCAACAAAAACCTCCCGATCTGGAATGGGACATTGGGCGAGTAACCCCATGGACTCGGGAAGTTTTGGATGAAAGAAGCGAGGGGAATTTCCGCGTTCAAGATGAGATAAATAAAATTTCGTAAGAAAGGAGGACATGATGGCAGTAAGGAAACCGGCTAAGAAAGGGGTAAGAAAAGCGGTAAAGAAAGTGGCAAAGAAGGGTGTGAAGAGGGGAGATGTATATCAATGCAGCGTTTGCGGTCTGGCCGTCACCGTGGATCAGGTCTGCGGATGCGTCGATTACTGCGACATCGTCTGCTGTGAAAAAACCATGAAGCCGAAGAAAAAGGCTTAGTTTTTTGTCCACCCCCGCATGGCCTGCGATCAGCAGGTCTCTGTATGGAAGAACTCACCACCGACATTCTTGTGATCGGCAGCGGCTTGGCCGGGCTTCTTTCTGCTCTCGAAGCAGAGAAGACAGGTTTTCGTGTTCTCCTTGTAGCAAAATTCGCGATTGGAATGGGGACCAATACTTCCTTGGCCAACGGTGTCTTCACGGCTGCAAACGCCGGTTTTTCCAAAGAGGATCATCTCGGAGGGAGCTTAGAATCTGGAAGGGGATTAAACCAGGTCGGACTGGTAAAAGCCCTCATTGAAAAAGCTCCGAATGCTTTAAAAGAATTGAGGGAGTATGGAGCTCCCATCCTCGATAAAGGCACTGGATTTATCGTGGACCGGCCTGAAGGCTCCTCTCAACTCCCTGGAATCCTGTTAATCAAACCCCTGGTCAAAAGACTAAGAAACAGTTCCGCCAAACTTTTACCAAGCTTGGTCATTTTTGATTTACTCGTCGAGGAAGGCGAGGTTCGGGGGGCATTCGGATTCTTCAAAGACGGCAAACCCTGCTTGATTCAGTCAAGAGCAGTTATTCTCTGCACCGGTGGAGCAGGGGCAATTTATTGTAGAAATGATAATCAGAGAAGTATTCTCGGAGATGGGTATGCCTTAGCTCTCCGGGCAGGTCTTTCCCTTTTCGATTTAGAATTTGTCCAATTTTATCCGTTTGTATTAGGAGAGCCAAGGCTCTCTTCTTTTCTCCTCTATCCTCCTTATCCAAAGGAAGTTCGTTTATTCGATGAGGAAGGAGAGGATCTATTGGAGAGGCTTAACCTCCGGGGAGATTTGAACCAAGCTGTCGATACCCAACGGGACCGCCTCTCTATCGCCTTTTATCAGGCCTCTCAAAAAGGGGATGTGTTCTTTGACCTGACCCAAGTCCCTCAAGGAGAATGGGAACATTATCCCCTCAACTTTCTCAAGAAATCAAAGTTCCCCTTTCGGAATCGACCCTTTCTGGTCTGCCCCGCAGTCCATTTTTTTATGGGAGGGGTGGAGATTGATGAGAGGGCAGCGACATCTCTCCCCGGCCTTTTTGCGGCGGGAGAGGTGGTTTGGGGAGTCCACGGTGCCAATCGGCTTGGGGGGAATGCCCTGACGGAATGTGCGGTGTTTGGAGTGTTAGGAGGCCGGGCGGCGGCCGAATATGTCCGTCAGAAAGGACGGGAGCAAGGATCGCTCACTCCTTTCTCTGAAAACGTTGTCAAGAAATGGGACCGAAAAGTTCGATCTTATCTCAGGAAAAGAAGGGGGATTTTTGACCGACCCAGAGACCTGCTTCATGAGCTGAAAGATTTGGCCTGGAAATATGCCGGCCCCGTTCGAGAGGAAGAGTCCTTGAAAGAAGGGTTGGATCGGTTGGCTTCTGTTGAGAAAACGATCGAGGAGGTTTATCCTGCTACCTTGGAAGATCTTTTCAAGAAAAGAGATTTAGAAAATGTGGCTCTCCTTCTCAAAGCTATCTTAAAGGGAAGCTTGCTTCGAACGGAGAGCAGAGGATCTTTCTATCGGAAAGATTTTCCAGATCAGGATGATCGCGATTGGCTAAAAAATACCTGCTCCAGCCTTGTAAAAGGAGAGCTCCGGGTAACCCATCGTCCTTTGAAAGATTCTTAAATTTCGTCCCGCGGGACTTTGGGCGGGCAGAGGGCGGGGGGAGGGGAATTTTTGGGTTTCAAACTTCTTATTGACAACAAGGAGTCGGTCTAATATAAATGTGGAACAAATATTATCTTTTGAAGGGGGTTTGCTTATGAAACGTCTACTCCTTTTGGTTTTCATGCTTCTCTTCATGTTCAGTGTCTCGTCAGTTTGGGCCCAAAAGACGGTGCGATTGTCCCTCGCCACTGGTGGAACAGGAGGCGTCTATTATCCGCTGGGTGGAGGAATGGCCAACGTACTATCTAAATACATTCCCTATGCCGAGGCTACCGCAGAAGTTACAACCGCCTCTGTGGATAATTGCCTTCTTGTGGGCCAAGGAAAGGCGGACTTAGCACTGATTATGGCAGACACAGGATGGGATGCCTATCAGGGGAAGGCACAGTTTAAGGAGAAAGTCCATTTGAGAACATTAGCCGTTCTTTATCCGAACAACATGCATGTTGTGACGGTTGAGGGCAAAGGTATTGAAAAGGTGACTGACCTGAAAGGGAAAAGGGTTTCAACAGGAGCTCCGGGAAGTGGAACCGAGGTGATGGCCCTGAGAGTCATCGAGGCTTACGGGCTGGATCCGAGTAAGGACATGACGAGAGATAGATTGAGTGTTTCTGAATCGGCCGGCGCATTGAAAGACGGGAAGATTGACGCCTTTTTCTGGGTAGGAGGTCTTCCAACCGCAGCGATCACTGATTTAGGGGCCACGCCTGGGGTGAAGATGAAGCTCATTGGTCATGCAGAGGCAGTCCCCAAAATGAGGGAAAAGTACGGGCCTCTTTATGTAAAGGGAATTATTCCTGCCAAAACTTATCCCGGGCAGAGCATGGAGATTCCGATTTCGGTCGTTTGGAATCTTTTAATTTGCAATGAAAACATGAAGGAGAGTCTGTCCTATGATATTATCAAGACTCTCTTCGATCATAAACCCGAGTTAATGGCCTCTCATAGAGAGGCAAGCAATTTATCTCTGGAGCACCAGGCGGGTGGGGGCTCGCCGATTCCGTTCCATCCAGGATCCGTTCGATATTTCACAGAGAAAGGACTTAAGATCAAGTAATTGAAACAGAGGACTTGGTCCCTCCTGATATTGGTTGGCCTTTTGGTCATCGCAGGAGGGGTCTTATTTTTGAAGAAGGTAACAGTCCTTCATATTGAGAATATGGATCACCCGCCGACGATCCGTATCCGGATTAGTCCGACTGAACCATTCTCCGTGTTCTACATTCACTCGATTTATAAAGAGCCTGTCGTAGAGGAATTTCAGGCTGAGGGAGATGCCGTTGTCCTCAAAGGGGTGAGGACGAAAAGCCCTGCGGTCATGGAATACTACGGATTTGAAGATATGAAAGGGTTCCATCCGATGAACCAGAGGCTGGGGGCCATCTATTTCAAATGGGGAATAGGAGAGGGACAGGGATTGATTGTCCGAGACAGGAAGATCTACCTGAGCGAGATCGGGGAGAGGGGCGATCGGATTCAATTGAGCGTCGAATC
>JAPVTA010000039.1:0-21560 GCA_047519465.1 Thermodesulfobacteriota bacterium
ACTTGGAGTTTGGGTACCGTCATACCCAGCCATCCGGATATCTCTTAACAAGGTTTCCATAGCGCTCCTGATGCTTTGTTGTACCTCAACCACTTGATCCTGCACGGTGTATGCCTTGCTTTGAGCGATAAAGACCTTATAGATCCCGGCAATAATCATTGCTCCCATTACAAGCGCAACCAATAACTCAATGAGGGTGACGCCTTTATTGCTCGGTCGTAGATATTCTCTCAACTTTTCCTCCAATAAGGTCTTCTTTATTTGGCAATCGCGGACAAAATACTGACGGAATGGTCAACCCCGTCATTCCAGCCAACTGTCAGGGTGACCGTTTTCAGGGTGTCATCTGCATTCGCGACAACCACCCAGCTTCGTGTATAATTAGTTCCTCTAGACCCGACTAACGCATCGGCAGCGGCACTACTGACTATCTGTATCCAAGGGGTGATCCTCAACGTCTCCAATTTATCTTGAGCAAGGGTCGTCGCCTCTGTCAATCGGCCTCCGGATGCATTATATTTAGTGGCCGAACTCATAAGGGAAGCCATCCCTAATAATGCGATAGATAGGACGACTAAAGCGATCAGTACCTCAATCAACGAGAAACCACTTGATTCTTTTGCGCGTCTCAAAGTTCACTCTGCCAAAAAATGATTTTGATTCGGAATTTGCAAAACCTATACCAATACCCTTCCGGGTTTAACCTTTTAAGCGAAAATATTAGGACTACCAGAATGTTCAACGAATTAAGCAGGTTAAAAGTTATGCCTAAATGGTGAGGGCGGGGATGTTTGAATACTGCAGCAATTACTTCTTATGAAAAGTTTTAATTCATTAAGAAAAGATTGCATAGCTCTCAAATTTACGACTTAACCCTAAATCAACGTTTCTTCTATTTGCATTCATCCCGCTATCCCAGAAGAAGTGTTCTATCATTCCCCTTTTATTCATTTTCGACAATCCCGTATTCCTTAATCTTATAGAGCAAGGCCCGGTGGCTAATTTCAAGTATTTTTGCAGCGTGCGTATGGTTCCCCTTTGTCCTTCTTAAAGCCTTTTTAATTAAGTTGATTTCTAACGACTTAGAAGCTTTCTTAATCGAAAATTCTTCGTTGGTTAAAACCTCAAGTTGAAGCTCCTCCTTAAAATTCTGAATCTCGATGGGCAAATTCTCTAGCTCGATACTATTCTTCTCTGACAATACAATGGCTCTTTCAACTGTGTTCTCCAGTTCCCTCACATTTCCAAACCACTTGTAGTTCATCAGCGTGTCCATCGCCCCGTGATCCACATCTGTCACGTTCTTGTTCATGGTTTGGTTATATTTCCCGATGAAATGCTGTATAAGCAAAGGAATATCCCCTTTCCTTTCTCGCAAAGGTGGGATATGGATCGGAAGTACATTGAGACGATAAAATAGGTCCTCTCTGAAACGACCTTCGTTCACCTCCTTCGAAAGATCTTTAACAGTGGCGGCGACTATTCTGACGTCGATTTGAATAGGCTTTGATTCCCCTATCCTTCTTATTTCTCCATCTTGCAGCACACGCAAAAGCTTCACCTGAAGTTGACCGGGCAATTCTCCAATCTCGTCCAAAAAAAGCGTTCCGCCATCCGCCTCTTCAAACAGACCTTTCTTGGTCCGAATGGCATCGGTAAATGCCCCCTTGGCATGGCCGAAGAGTTCACTCTCCAATAAATTCTCAGGAATGGCTCCGCAATTGACGGCGATGAAGGGTTCTTGGGATCGGTCGCTATTATAATGTAGTGCTCTGGCCACCAATTCCTTTCCTGTCCCGCTTTCTCCTGTGATAAGTACGGTGGATTTATATTGAGATACCTTTTTAATAACGTCGAATATCTTTTGCATCTTTTCATTTTTGCTGACGATATTTTCGAAACTATATTCTTTCCCCACTTCCTTTCTTAACAATTGATTTTCTTTCCTTAACTGTTCCCTCTCCTCGGCCTTTCTGAGAGTTAACACGATCTCGTCCGGTTTAAAGGGCTTCGAGATGTAATCATAAGCTCCGAGCTTCATCGCTTCAATGGCAGTATCCATCGTTCCATAAGCCGACATCATAATGATCGATGCCTCAATGCCGGTCTTTTTTATTTCTCTCAAAAACTCTAAACCATCCATGTGGGGCATACGGATATCACAAAGAATCTGGTCAAAGGGAGAGGCCGCCGCCTTCTGAAGTCCTTCTTTTCCGGTGGATGAGGCTTCCACCTCGTATCCCTCTTTGATTAATATCACGGATAACATGTGTCTGAAGCTTTCTTCGTCATCCACAATGAGAATGCGCTTAGGAATCATTTTCTTCTCCCTTATTAACCGGCGGCAGGAAAATAGACTTCAAATGCTGTACCTTTTCCTTCCTCACTCTCCACTTTTATTTCCCCTCCCAAAGATTCAACGATCTTTAACGAAATCGATAAACCCAAACCCGTCCCCTTATCCGGAGCCTTCGTTGTAAAAAAGGGGTCGAAGATATTTTCAAGATCCTCTTTCTTGATACCGCACCCTGTATCCGCGATTCGAGCCTTGACAAGTCGATCCCCTCCTGAGAATTTTGTAAGCCCGGCCGGGAAGGGACGATGTTTGCGCAAATAGGAGTAATCGGATTCCGCAGGATCACCCTTACGTCTGGGAGCATATATCCGGTGAGTCCGGTCGTCATGTGAGTATTCTATAACATGTTCCCTTGTTTGAATCTGTAAAAAACCTCCTATTGGCATCGCATCGATCGCATTCAAGAAGATGTTAATAAAGACCTGAGACAGCTGAGATTCATCTCCCTTGATCAGAGGGAGGTCAGATTGCAGGTCTAACTGGGTCTCGATATTTTTAAAATCCTTTTGATACGATAATAAAGAGAGCGTGCTTTCGATGACCTTATTGATCTTTACCTCACGTATTTCAAATTTTGATGGCCTCGCAAAATCCAAAAGTTCCCGCACGATTTTGTTAATCCGTTCTATTTCTCCCTCGATCCTTTTCATATAGTCCTTGGCTTCTTCACGATCTATTCCTTCCTTTTTTAATATATTTACATACCCGAGAATGGCCCCAAGGGGGTTTCCAACTTCATGGGCCACCCCTGCGGCAAACCGTCCGATAGATGCCAGTTTCTCTGTCCGGATCAGTTCTTCCTGGGCCTGCTTCAATTGTTTGTTGGCCGATTCGAGGGATTCCAAATAATTCTCTAAACTTTCCCGATTCTCCTTTAATTTTTCGGTCATTCGATTGAATGACCCAATGAGCTGCCCTATCTCATTCTTGGAGGTTTCTTCTATGCGTTGACTGAAATCTCCCTCGCTGATCTTCTGAGACAATCGAACAAGATCCTTAATGGGTTTAACCAAAACCCGGGAGAGCAAAAAACTCCCGAAAATGATCAAGATGATAGCATCGAAGACGACGGTGATTAAGATGATCTTTTGGGATTCTAAGAGAGTTGTCATTAAATCTCCGATGTAGATCTCCGTTTGAATCCCGCCGATGATTTTCCCCTGACACCATAGGGGAGAATAGAGTATCATCTTCTTATAGACAGTGGATAGAAAGCTTCCTGATTTTTCAATTTCAACTCTCGGTTCCCCTGATTGGACGGCCTTCCGCAGGAAGGGATCACTGGATCGTCTATTGTCTAACTCTAATTTCTTGCTGGAAATGATGTTGAATTGAGGATCCACAATCAATAAATTAGAAAAGCCTTTCCCTTTCGCGTACATTTGAGCAAAATCTTGGATCTCTTTTTTAGTAACCGGATGCCCTAAAGCAAATTCCTTTCTATCACGCGATATAAAATCGATGACGCCTTGGAAATCTTGGATCATCCTTTCCCCATACCTGACCTTTTCTTGGACGATGTTCTTCTCAACGATCTTAGAGATTGTAAACCCGATCAGCAGGATTGCCGCCAGCATGAGAAAGGAGATATTGATGATGACCTCTGTTCTGAGGCCTAAACTCACTTTTTTGAATAACCAGAATTTTTTCATATTAAAAGAAATAATGTTTGTCGTTGTCGATACTCGTATCGAAACTGGTCTATTGATGCTGGATGCTTCGGCTTCTCTTTATCGGAATTTCCTCCTTCGATACGAACGTCGTCACTAATGACAAACTAATCATCTTTCCCTAAAGTTTCTCCACCTAACAGCAAGATTATACAGTTGCCTGCTCGATTTGTCATAAAGATCAATTAGATTTTCACAACACTTAGGATCAACATAATACGAATACAAATCACGGACATGGCTCAAAGATACGATCATTTCATTGCTTTCTGCCATCGCATCATCTAAGTATTTTTGGAACCCCTTCTTCTGGTGTTTCTTAGAATATCCTTCGGCTATAAGGCGCGGAATAGCTTTTGCTGATCGACGCAATTGATCTGCTAAATCGCTCTGTTCGGTCCGCGGAAGTTTTGGAACAATTTTGCTTATAACTTCAATAGAAGCAAAGTATGTATTTTGATACACTTCCAGATCCATAAAACTTCTTATGGGTGTTTTCATTATGCTGTTCCTAATTAGAACAATTAGCGGTTATCCTTGTGGAAACCCGCATCGACGCTTGCTATGAAAGCTGGACGACCGAGCTTCTTTTTTCCAGTTTCAAATTTCGATACGAGCTCCGTCGCCGAGAACCGTAATTTTTGTAATAAAGCTGGCTTGGTAGCCATGGCCTTCACAATCGATTACCTATTTAGATAAAGATACCATCTTATTAGATTCTCTCCGCAAAAAAGAGCAATGACAGCGCCGAGCGATAGAAACGGTCCAAAGGGTATGGCGTATTTGAAATCCTTTCCCTTCGTAACCATAATAATAATGCCAACGATGGACCCAATCAGTGAGCCTAACAGAATCGTTAGAATCACAGCCTTCCATCCTAAGAAAGCGCCAATCATCGCCAACAGTTTGACATCTCCTCCTCCCATGCCTTCCCTCTTAAAGAGCCATTGATACAACGCTGCCACCATAAAAAGGCTCCCTCCTCCTAACAGGGCCCCAATCACGGAGTCAATAAAATGAGCGTAAGGAATAATGAGAGAAGACAATAAACCTACGCCTATGCCCGGAAGGCTGATCACATCGGGGATGATTTGATGATAAAGGTCGATAACAGTAATCACAATTAATGCTGCTACCAAAGAAAAATAAAAGAGATAACTCAAGGTGGGCCCGAATTTCAAAAACAGAATGAGCGAACTGAGGGCAGTAACTCCCTCGACCAACGGATATTGAATAGAAATAGATTCTTTACAATATCGACATCTCCCATTCAATAAAATATAGCTGACTAGGGGAATATTATCGTAAAACTTGATCGGGTTTTGGCAATGTGGGCAATGTGAACCTGGACTGATAATAGACTCCTCCTTAGGAAGCCTGAATATACAGACATTCAGAAAACTACCAATCAGTGCCCCAAATATAATGGAAACAACGTACCACATAGCAACTCACTTACGATGAACAATGCACTATAAACTGTGAACCTTAGAGCCGGCCCCCTTGTTTACGAACCTTCTTTCCAAATGCAATTAATTGCGATCCTAAATTCTCACCCTCTCGCAAATAGCATTCAAAGTCTGCCTCTGTTATATGGCCGTCATCCAAAGCCGAATCTAGGCAACATATTACCTCTTCCAAGGATGTATCTGATGTATTTAAATATTTGCTAAATTCAAGATCTGATAATTTATTCGATCCTTCTGCTATATATTCAAACATATTGAATCGGCGGGACGTGACATTTGATCCCTCAAAAGGTAGCGTTCTCTCTCTGGTAGATGTCTCGCCACCTGTCTCATTTTCTTGCGAAACGTTTTGGCCGCTATGTAGACTGGCCACTTTCTGAACCGGAATAGTGATTTTTTCTTCTTATTTTCCTTGTTTTGTTCTTCAACATCTATTTCTCGCTCCATATGGTTCACCATTCGTTGTCCATTGTCCATTGTTCATCGTTCATTTGTAGGCCTCAAGGTCCTGGATCATCCACCGTAGGTCTTCTACTTTTGATTCGGCTTTGGGCGCAGCTTCAATCGCCTTACCATAGTAATATTTCGCTTTCTCCAAATTCCTAAGCCGGCTCGCATAAGTATTCCCAAGCTCCTCATACGGATTTATAATACGAGGAGCCAATTTCATCGCCTCCAACAGCTCTGAAATAGCTTGTTCGTATCGTCCCGCATCTCTATAAAGCACTCCCAACCTGTAGTGGAGTTGAGCATCTTTGGGATTTTTCGATAGTAAATAAGCCAGGACTTCCTCTGCCTTCTTGTATTCCTTCTGTCTCTGGTAAAAAACCGAGAGATTGATTTTGATTGTATCGTCATCCGGGTTCAAATAGATAGCGGTCATAAGCTCCTTCAAGGCCTTCTCGGGTTCGCCCAGTTTGCCATAAACGATTCCGAGATTATTCCGAGATTGATAATCATAGGAAACAATCTGGACTGCCTTTTCAAGATGTTTCAATGCCTTTTCATCCATCCCTAAATCCATATAGACCACTCCCATTAATGCATTCGCAGTGTTACTATCGGGATACTTTTCCACCGCGTCCACCCACAACGTATAACTATTCTTCCATATTCTATTTTGGTTCATAGTCATGTACGAATAGCCAGCCAGAAGAAAAAGAAAAACCGCGATTGAAAGCAACTTAAAAAACCCGTCAGAAAATCTCGCCATTCTAAAATTGTAAAGCTTATCAAAACCGATCCCTAACAAAAAACAATAAGATAAAGAAGGAATAAAAACATATCGATCGGCCATAAGGGTGCTAATAGGAATAATATTGAGATAGGGAGCCAAAGTCACAAGAAAGAAGAAGAAAGAAAAGAAAAGAACCTTCATCTTTTTCAATGACCAGAGACTCAACACAAAAAGTAAAAGAGCTGCTCCAACAAAGACCAAGGTTTGAAGGCTCAAAACGGGATTAGAGATAGGAATGGTGTAGGCCGCTGAGTAGTTTATTGTGAGAAATAAAAGTTTAATGCTGTAGATAAAGATGGTGAAACTGATGAGCAGGTTGTTGAAAAAGGAACCTCCTCGATATGGTTTCACACCCCCAGCCTCCCACATCACTTTGATCAAAATGGAAGCAAAGATTATCGAAATCAAAATCAAAATGGCAAGAAATATCCGGTGGCTCCTGACAAAGTTCTTCCATCTATTTTGTCTCTGTGCGATTTCGTAAATGAGAATGGTAGCAGGGAATACAACTGCAGACGGTTTCGAAAGAATAGCCAGAAGCATGGCAAAAAGAACCATGCCAAGGTAGACCATCTTTTTTGGTCCTGTTATTTCCCTTATCCTTAAATAAAGATAAAATGCAAGAAAAAAGAAGAATCCTTGAAGGACCTCTTTTCTGGCCGCGAGCCAGGTCACAGCCTCCACATGCACAGGATGAGCAGCAAACAAAAAAGACCCAAAAACTGCAATCCGCTCATGGAAATCGGGGGAAGCCTTCTCCCTCAAACTGGCTGAGAGACGACGGAGTATGAAAAAAACCATGATACATGATAGAATGTAGAAAAGAATACTCGTGATATGGTAACCTACTGGATTGAGCTTCCAGAATTTATAATCGATAGCATAACTGAGGATTCGAATGGGTTGATAGGTATTGGCCTTTTCGTGTATGAAAATTCTTTTGATCCCTTTCCAACTTAAATCCCGGATGGTGGAATTTTGATAAATCATCCCGTCATCCCAGTTAGTAAACTGATTTCCCAGTGAATTGAAATAGAGGACTCCGATACATAAGGCGATGGAGAAACAGATCAAGGAAAATCTGAGAGTTTGTCGCTCAGCTTCAGATTCAGAGGCATCGAGTTGTCCCACTTCCTTTTTTCTAGAGGTTATGCAAACCATTGTCACCTCTCCTGTCCATGAAAACTCTGAACCAGATTTCCAGAAAGAGTAATGCCCATATCCTTGCCGAGTGATCGTGCCGAAGACTGATATGATCATTCAGTAGACGCTCAATGCCTTCTCTCTTGAAATATCCCCGATTCAAAGTCTTAGGGTCCAAGAGGATCGCATAGATGTACTCTTTCAATTCATTTCTGAACCATTTTGACAGCGGAACCCCAAAGCCCATTTTCTTCCTCTTCAGAATAGCCTCAGGAAGGAGATCCTTAAAGGCTTTTTTCAGGATGAATTTGCTTTCAGTTCCCCTCAGTTTTAGGTGAAACGGAATTTGACTGACTGACTCCATGAACTTATGATCGAGATAGGGTACCCGTGCTTCTAACGAATTTGCCATGGTGGCAATGTCCATTTTAACCAAGAGATCTTCGGGAAGATATGAATTTATATCGACATAGAGTAATTGTTCCAATAAATCTTCTGTCCCTGATTCTTGAAATTTGCCAAGGAGAAAGTCCAATGGGTTGTTTCCTTCAACCTGTTCGCGGAAATCATCCGTGTAGATATTCTCTTTTTCCTTTGCACTGAATATCCTAATCTGCTCGGCGTAATTTTCAGCTTGGTCAGTAGATAGGGCCTCCATAAAGTCGGCAAGTCGATTCGACGTCTTTTCCCTCCAATGCAGAGAGGAAAAGATCCGCAGAAGGCATGGCAGCAGGTCTCTTCTCAGTTTTTCTGGCATTCTTGTGAAGGAGGCAACCCACTTACCGCGTAAATACCTCGGATACCCGGCAAAATTCTCATCGCCCGCATCTCCGGTAAGAACTACTTTGACAAAATCTTTCGTCAGCCTCGCTACGTAATAGGTTGGGATAGCGGAGGAATCGGCAAAAGGTTCGTTATAATGCCACACAAGCTTCGGCAGAATTTCAACTGCATCTGGTTTAACGATAAATTCATGATGTTCTGTTGCGAAATGCCCTGAAACAATTCTGGCGTAGGAAAGCTCATCGAATTCATTTTCCTCAAATCCGATTGAAAATGTTTTGATGGGTTTTCCGCAGAGTTTTGCCATTATTCCAACAACCAGGCTGGAGTCTATCCCTCCGCTTAGAAAGGCGCCCAGAGGGACATCGCTGATCAACCTGAGCTTCACTGATTCTTCGAGTTCTGTTCGTATCCGGTCCTTTAGCTCTTCTACGTTAGTGTCAGTTTGATGGCTCGAATTGAAATTAAGCCTCCAGTAACGCTCTACCTTTAGGTTTCCGCGACGATCGTAAAGAAGGTAATGAGCAGGAGGGAGTTTCCTTATCCCTTCAAAAATTGTGTCTGGAGACGGGACATATTGATAAGTCAGATAATGATGCAGGGCCGAGGCATTTACCTTTCTCTCAAACCCTGGAATTTGAAGAAAAGCTTTTATCTCTGAAGCAAAGCTAAACCGACCATTCTGATGAAAATAGACTAAGGGTTTTTTCCCCAATCGGTCCCGTGCCATGAATAATTGTTGAAGGTTGGAGTCCCATATCGCAAAGGCGAACATTCCACGGAAATATTGGAGGCACTCGATCCCCCATGCCTCATAAGCATGAAGGATTACTTCCGTATCCGACTTGGATTTAAAACGATGTCCCTCGCCTTCAAGCTCCTTCCTTAGTGCTTGGAAGTTGTAGATTTCCCCGTTAAAAACAATCCAGATCATCCCGTCTTCATTGCACATAGGTTGATGAGCGGCCTCTGAGAGGTCAATGATGGAGAGACGCCGATGGCCTAAGGCGACTTCAAAATCACCCACCGGCACAGCAACTTCCTGTAGACCTTTCGCCTCAAAATATTGATCCCCTCTCGATAGGACCATCCCTTCGTCATCAGGCCCCCGATGAGTTAGTACCTCGCACATTCTTCCGATGAGGTCAACCCTCACACCGTTGTTAAAGTCTATTTCACCACAGATTCCACACATGTATTATCTTTCATCCAGTATCGATTGATATAGAGCAATATACTTGTCCGCTACTAAATCGATTGAATAATTTTTCCGGACAAATTCCTGGCCCCTTCTTCCGATATCCTCCCCTTCTTTTCTGCTCTGGGTTAGAAAGAGAATTGCTTTGTAAAGACCTTCAATGTCCTCTGGATTAATAAGAATTCCATTTTTCTCAATAGAGAATTCTCCAAATAAAACCTCCTTTTTCGAATCCTCTGAGATCAACTCAGCATTTCCGTCGATATTAGTGGCAATGCAAGCTAATCCAATACACATCGCCTCAAGTAACGCATTGGACATACCTTCTGCTCTTGATGGAAGAACAAAGATATCCGATTTTATCAAGTACTCTTCCGGATCGCTCACTAAACCGATAAATTCTACACAATCAACTATTCCCAAAGCTGTTGCCAATTTTTTCAGTTCCGATTCAAGGGGGCCTTTACCCAGAATTAAGAGCTTTAACCTTTTTTCCTGGGCTACAACTTTGGCCCAGGATTTCAACAAAATATCAATCCCTTTCTGTCTATCAAGGCGGACTGTTGTAATTGCAGAAAGAATTTGATTGCGTTGGGCTTTTTCTCTTAAAGAAGGGAATACCCCATTGGGAATATGCTGAATCTTCGTTTCCGGATATCCGATTGCCTTGAATTCATTTATTCCTTCTCGATTGATGCCAATCAAACAATCCAAATTTTTAATAAGAAACTTCAACTGAAAATTCCCGAACGGATACTGTTTTAAGCATCTTATATCACTGGTTTTACCAGAGCAGGCATTTTTTGCAAGAACTGGTTTCTTAAGGATCCCCTTTCCAGTTAAGACAGAAATAAACGCCGGATAAAGAACTTGGTGGACATGAACGATATCAAATTCTTTTCTGTGCAATAGAATAAAGATTCCAAGGGTGACCATATAGGTCAGGGCCGCCAGAGGTCGCAGCCCTTTTATTCCGAACATCCCCCAGAATGAAAAGTTCCTAAAGATTTGAACTCCATTGATCATTTCCTTCCGAGGCAACCGAAATGTCCACCAGCCGGTCACCACCTGAACTTGAATACCTTTTTTGACCAATGTTTGTGCCAGGAGCTGAGCTTGCTTCTCCGCTCCACCAATGATTGGATGGAATTGAGAAATAACCATCAATACTTTCATCCAGTACCTTTGAGAGAATCTCTTCGCCTCATGAGATAATTGGGTTTTTTAAAGCCCGCTCCATTCGGTATCCCTCGTTTTCAAGAAGCTTGATCACGTTTCCCCCTGCCTTTTCGACAAGCTCCGAATGCTGCTCAATGATCATAAAGTCAGGGCGTAGGGAGTCGTTAGCATCCCTGAAGAATTGATCTAGGACCCTAAACTCAAAACCTTCGATATCGAACTTAGTCCCTTGAACTCGATTAATGCGATATTTCCTTAAGAGCGCAGCAAGCGGTGAACATGGAACATCAACGTGATCTTCATTTATCGACAAGAATGAATTTCCTGCCCGATTCCCAGTAACATTCAACCCTAATCGGAGAACCTCCTTTTTATTCGAGACTGCCTCGTTCACCGCGACAACGTTTCTGATATGATTCAATTTAAGGTGAAGGGTAAGTTTTTTAAAATTATAAGGGTCCGCTTCCACAGCAACAACAGTCCCCTCTTGTCCGACTATTTGTGAGGCGATCAGTGAATAAAACCCGATATGGGCACCTATGTCTAGAAAGACGTCTCCTGATCGCAAGAGTTTCCTCAGGAACTCGATTTCACGATGTTCGTAAAGATGCAGATAGAACAACAAAGCACTGTCGACGCACTCGCGAGGGTTTAACTCCATCTTGAAACCGAGAGCTTCCGATTCTAAGGATGCTCTCTTCTTTCTCATATAGAACTGTGTTAGCAACCGTGCACCAAAAGCTGCTCCTCTCACCCGTGGGAATCTCCTCGTCAGGCTCGATAACAATTTAAACTCAAAATCCAACTTTGACTCCAATTAAAGTCTTTCAAATCTGTCTTTATCCGTCAGCGATGAGTTCCCTAAACCTCTTGCCCTAACTGCCCTCAAACGTTCAGATCCTTCTTTGAAGAGGATTCATTCCTCACCAAACGGAGCCTTGGCTAATCAAACCACAAGTCTACGTTTCACTAGCTTTTGTATCCGGTCCTTAACGAATTGGGTACCACGTGCAAATTCTGACGGCACGTCTATATTCATTTTCTCGAGGCCATATACCGCTCCGCCCAGTGGCAGAGCTAAGAGCACCAAACCTTTTGCTAATGCAGGTTGTATCTTCCGTAATGATCGCAGAATCCCCGTCCCCGAGTGCAGTGAAAATCGAACATAATTTGCTGCCGATCTAAAAAAATCCAACATGGCGAAACGAAACCAGCCGATTTCCTCGTTTAAGCGACGTTCGTAATAAAATACCCCTCCCGCGGCATTTTTAGATGGCTTACTCAATGAATGAGTAATCTGATCCGAAAAACACGTGTTTTGAATGAAATAGATCCTCAGTATTTCATTCACGAAACGAGTCTTAAAAGACTTTGCAATTGCGCTCCAAACCACACCCTCCGGAACATACCTTGCTCCCTCAACCTTCGGAAATGAATATCGGCGCATGACTTCGCTACGCTGGAACCCCCATTTTTCTCCCCTTACTTTGTATCGATAATGAATTTCAAGAGAATCAGAATCCGTAATGTCCCACGGAAATCTATTTCCGACTAACTTCCCGTACTGGTCCTTACAGAGGCCGCAAACCCCTGAGAATAGGGGTTTTTGCTCCGTTGCAATAGAATCCCAGTGAAATTTAAACCGCTCTAAGGCTTCCGGAATACATGCATCATCCGAATCGAAAGGGAGGAAGAGTTCCCCTCGTGCCTCCTTGACACCGCGATTGAAAGCCAGATGCTTTCCCCGATTTGGCTGCCAGAAGTAACGGATGCTAAAATCAGCTTCCCCTTGCCAAGCCTTGACAAGTGCATAAGTTTCATCAGTTGAACCGTCATCGACTATGACCCACTCGAAGTAACGATATGTCTGCCCTTTGAGGCTTTCAAATACGCGAGGCAACGTGTGTGCACGGTTAAAAGTTGGAGTAAATACTGTAAAAAATGATTTATTCAATTCGTCGCGCATTCACCTATCCAATCTCGAATGATCAAATTTCATTGCCGTTGCTTTTCCGAACAAATACGAATTCATTGCACCCGAGTCGCCCCTTACACGTTTTTAATTTTACAAGTTCAAAGCCTCTTTTCCAAACAAAATCAAATACTTCTTCTGGCTTAGCTACTTCAAACGGGTAACCTCCCACCCAATCGACAAGATCATGCCAAACAGACATCCCTCTACTTCTTTTCTTCTCAGCCCATTCTTTGAAGGGGAGAGGATTTTGGAACGCCACCAATCGCACCAAAGAGGAACGGATCATCCAAAGAGCACCAACCATCAGCAGAATTGACATCTTAATAGGCTTCGAAGATTCATTATAGAACTTTTTCAGTGCAGCCCAACGCCGGCTTGGGCTTCCCTGATCATTATAAATTGAAATATACAACTTACCTCTTTCTGCAACCAAGGGCATCACATTTTCCAATGCGTGCCACATTGCCCCTGTATGATGAAGCACACCCCATGAATAGACGACCTCAAATTGCCCTAGGGCGGTTAGATAATCCATACTTAACACATCCCCTCGATCAATTGTCCACCCAGGGTCACCCTGAAAATACCGCCTCTTTAATTCCTCTGTACACGCTACAGAAAGAGGGTCATAGTCAAAAGAATGAACGGATGCCCCTAGTCTCTTGGCTGCCAGTGAAAAGAGACCACTGCCCGAACCGATATCCAGAAAGCGCTTATCATTTAGATATTCTATTTCCAACATGTTCTTCAGCGATTTCTCCGCCTCTAAAATGCGGGCTTCATCCAAAACTTTCAGAAAGTTTCCCCAGTTTTTTCCAAATTCAAATCGCATCAGCAACTCATTTTCGGTTTTTGATGCTTTCATTTATTATCGGCTCTTCATGAAGCCGCAAATACCTGACCCTCAAATTTCTTTGTTTAAAGCAGATTTCTCAATTCTTCTATCTTTCCGCTATCATAAAAACCATAGGCGCCTTAAGAGATAAGATTGCATAGAGGTTTATATTCAATTTCTTTACAAGACTAATAATGTACCTTTTTAAAAAAGATTTCCTATTTTCTGAATTATCAAAGTAGATAAAACTTTCTACTTTTCTAAAACCAGCCAGTCTTAACCACCCGATTACTTCGCGTTTTCTGTGGTACCAAACGTCCCATTGATCCACTTCTTTTCGCTTTCTTCGAAACTTTACATATTTCTCAGCCCAATTATGTGGCAGATAAGGAACTCCCCATAACAGCGTGTGTCCGTCAATTGGATACAGCGCATTTGGAAAACTGATAAATAGAATTCCATTTTCCTTTAGAACAGAATAGGTGCGTTGAAACAAACCTCTTGGATTTTGGATGTGCTCCAACGAAGTAAAAGAGAAAACAACATCAAATGTTTCTTTTTTGAATGGTAATGAGAATGCATCAGCACGAATAAGTTGATTTCGCAAACCGTTTTCTTCTAATAATTTACTGCCTATCCCAATTGTTCCAGCTTTGTCTACTCCATAACAGTTAAACCCATTTACCAAACAATTAGCTACGAATTCCCCCCACCCGCAGCATAAATCGAGAACTGTAACTGAACCGAAGAATCCCCTCCTCTTTCTGCTCTTATCAAATATTTGCATTACGTGTGGTGGTATACCTTCTTTTGCCTTTCGGATATGATCCCTAATCCAGTACTCTGTTAATGCCGTTCCATAGTCTTTTCCTGTTCTTTTGAAATAGGAGGATACAAACATTTCGTATTTTGAGGTTTTACATCTCATTACTATTTGCTATCCCCTATCATGCAAAGACTATTGGGCCAACAGTGATTTATATAATTCAACATACTTATGTATCGTGTTTTTTAAGGGAAAAAGAGCAAGTGCTTTTTCTCTACACATTCGTCCCATTTGCTTAGCAACTTCTGGATGTTCTAGAAAATAAATGATCTTGGATGCGAGCTCATCTTCCTTTCTTGGAGTAAACAGCAAACCGTTGACTCCGTCTTCAATCCCCTCCCGAATGCCTCCAAGATTTGAAGCCACGATCGATAATCCACAGGCCATTCCTTCCAACAGGACCAAAGGAAGGCCTTCCGAATTCGAAGGAATGACCAATATGTGAGAATTATGGTAATATTGGATTACGTCGGTTACGCTTCCTATAAATCTTACACATTTCGTGATTGCTAAATCGTTTACCATTTCGCCCAGTTCTTTTCTCAATCGACCATCTCCTGCTATGGTCAGAGATATATTGTTGAACCCTTTTTCGACTACCTGCTTTACGGCCTGAAGTAATACATTTACTCCCTTTTCCTCATTTAACCGACCAACAAATAGAATGTTTATTTTGGAATCCCACCTTTTTGACGCAGATGGAGTATGATACTCAGTATCAACACTATTCGGAATATATAATATCTTGTCTTTCTGAACTTCACGGGCTACCAAATCCTTGTAGATCTCTCTTGATATCGCGATTAATTTATCCACTCCCTTCCACGATAGTCTTATAAGAAAACCGTATTTTATCCTATTTATTCTTGCAAGATCCCCTGCCTCCCCTGCGCCTTCTAACCGACTAATTACCTTCTTCTTGTAAACATATTTCATAATCACAGATGCAGTGGTGTGATAGAATAATCCATAACATTGAATGATATCATATTCTCTTCGACGGGTTACCATAAACGCTAAGACGGACAACACGTACGTGATTGCCCAAGGTCTTGAAGCCCTAATGCTTCTGTAGACTGCGACGCCATTTATTACTTCATATTGCGGCAATCCCTCCAGGTACTGGGTTAGTACCATTACCTTTATGCCCAATCTGTGGAGATATTCTGCCTGTTTTTGGCATTCTTTTTCGCTCCCACCAATGATCGGATAATAATTACCTGATACCATCAATATATTCATGAATGTTAATATGCCTCATACGTTTTTCTCATTTGTTCAGCAATCCTTTCCCAATCGAACCAAACTATTTTCTTCCTTGCATTGTCTGACAATTCGCTTCTTTTGTTCTTATCGTTGAGCAAATCAACGATGGTAGATACGATCACATCCGTTTTCCCCTGACGAAGTATAATTGCACTCTTATCATCCAAGTAATCTCTAACAGCACCTACGTCAGATGTTATAATCGGTAAACCGCAAGCCGCGCCCTCCAGGAGTGTATTGTTAGCTGTTCCATCAATAAGCGGAAGAAATAGGAGTGCGTGGGATTGATAGTATCTCAATAGCTGTTCTTCACTAAGATCGGCAATGAGTTCAATCTTCTTTAAACCTCGGAACATTCGCCAATTCTCTTTGAATGTGACGACCGTAAAAACAAGATTGATTGATAGCTTTTCTATTCGTTCTATCACTTCTTTCAAAACCCCGAAGTCTCTCAGATGAGTCCCAACAAAAAGTATTCTATTATTTCGTGATCCGTTCTCTCCTGGAGTGAAAAACTCGGTATCTATCCCATGAGGAATAAATAATATTTTCTCTCTTGGGGCCCATTTTGCGAAATAGTCCATCTGATTCGCCCCTACTACAATAATGCCGTTCACTCTTTCCAAATTGGGCGGCCTTGCGAAATACTGGCCATATTTTTCAGGAGGAAAATGATAAGTGACAAAGAGTTTGTTTTTCCCTTGAGGACGAAATCTCCTGAAGTCATTCTCTCCATATAAAAAATGAAAAATAGATTCTGAATGAAATAATGTTCTTATTTGGAGGTCAGTTTCCTTTTTGAGTTCTGGGACTAAGTAGAATTTACTTTTTCTCAATAAAAGCCCCCAGAGCCTGTTAGGAATTAAGCCCATGCTTTTAGAGACCCAACCAGAATTGAATCTCTCACACGGGATATAATCGGACAATCTATCGTACCCCGAATGTAGGCTATGATGTTTCATTCTCGTTGAAATATGAACGATATTCATTCTTCACAAATCTCCGCATAATTATTCCCAATATTTGCCCCCATCGGATACAAAGGTAATAGATTTGAGCAAACGAGTATTTGTTCCTGAAAAATAAACTATTTCTAATAATTATCAATCCATCAAGTAGCAACTGATTTAATTCTTCTTTGAATTGAGGAATTCTTATAGGATTAAAAATCGAAATAAGTTTTATATTAGATATTCCTTGCTTGATACCTCTCTTAATGAAGAATATCCTGCTCAATCTTGAACCTGCGATCTGATGATAAACTAATACCTTTGGGGAATATCCCACTTTATACCCATTCAGATGAAGTTTGGAAAAAAAGGCCGTTTCTTCGTTACAACTCGTAAATTCTTCTATAAATCCCCCTACCTTCATAAAGGTCTCCCTTTTTACGGAGAAGTTACCTCCGAAAGGGTGGTCAGGAAATGACAAAATTGTTTCCTTCTCCGAAAGGTTTAACTGGCCCAGTGCAACAAGCAACTCATCAGAAACCCATTTGGGCTTATCTGATTGAAATACCGGTTCGATTCTTCCGCCCGCAGCATCGATCTCTGGAAACATGTCATAGATTGAACAATAATCGTGTAGCCAATGTGGCGATGGAATGACATCATCATCTATAAATAGCACGATCTCTCCCCTTGCTATTGCGGCTCCCCTGTTTCGGGCTTTCGACATTCCTATATCTGGCTCAAAAATATATTGAATGTTGTTCTTTGAGTAGTCGCCTAATTTTTTTACAACCGAACGGGTATTGTCACTGGAATTATTATCCACAACAATAATTTCAAAGTTTTCTTTTGGATAATTCTGTTTTAAGAGGTTTTTTATAGCCTCGTCCAAATAATTCGCTCTATTTCTGGTAATAATAACGATCGACAATTTAAACTTAGAAATCATGTTATCTAATTTAAGTAACGGTTAATCTCAGTCCTGCCTGAAAAACTATGTGTTTAGTCTTCAGGCGCTTTCCATACGACACGTCTTTATGCTAAAGAGACTTAAATAGGCAATCGACTTTAACAATACTGCAAAAGCATAACAAATAGACACTAAAATTCTTATATTCATTTGGGATAATTCGGAAGAACCTCATAAATTAGGTCAACATCAGTTTTGTCCTTATATAATTTTTAGATTCGATCAACGCCTCCTTAGGTCTGAATTTGCTTATCGATTCAATCATATTAATGTAGTGATAATTCAATATTTTTTGTTTTAAGCCTTCTGTGAGATCTTTGATTTCTGGCATTAAAGGAGTTAAGCCCCTATCGATATCATCTTTCCCATATTGTTTTCTTTGTTTTGCCTGTATAATAGCCGCCATTGCATACTGGCTTTGTTCTATAAGCTTTTGACTTGAGATGGAATCCGTGCTTTTCCTCCACCCATACAATACTTCAGCTGTGTTTCTTACGTTATATCTTTCTAAAATTCTCAACCAAAGGTCATAATCTTGAGCATATTTAAAAAATTCTCTATATCCACCGAGAAACTCGATTGCTTCTCTTCTAAACATCGCTGCCCCATGACAAAATACGTTAAGATTCAAAATCGATTTACGGATTTCTACATCCTCTATGGGTAAATTGACTAATCGCAGCGTTCTGCCATGTTCATCTATGATTTTGAAACAGCTACTTACCAAACCTAACAATCGATCTTCTTCAACCATTCTTAGTTGTTTTTCAATCCGATATTGATCTGATATATCATCAGCGTCCTGTCGTGCGATATATTTCGCTGATGCGATCTGGATTGCTTTGTTTAAAGATTTTGTCAGACCTTCCCTCTCATCATTCTGTATTATTTTGATCCTTGCGTCGTTGTAATTCTTAAGTATTGCTGATGTTCCGTCAGTTGACCCATCATCGATAATCAAGAACTCCAGATTTTCATGGGACTGGCTTAAAATACTTTCCATCGCCTCACGCAGATACCTCTCTCCATTATGAACTGGCATGACAATACTAACCTTAGGAACTTTCATTTTGGAAACCTAAAAATACTATAACTTTTTGTAGACCATTTGCTATTTTGTTTCTTTTGAATCTCTTTTGCCAGCTTCATATCAAATGGTGTCCGTTCCTTAAATTCATGATCTACAAGTAGTTCACTATCCAATCCATAGAAATACCTTGTTTTAATGTCATACCCAGGTAAGTACACTAGACCCAAATCGTCTTTATATTCATAAGAATGACTCTTCATAATACATTGATATAAAGGGCTATTTGGTATTCCTACGAAAACATTAAATCCATATATATGGGGTTTTAGCCTATCCATTAGATTTTTTGTAAGGAGATAGTCCTCATAACTTTCTCCAGGTGTCCCAACAATGAGACTACAGTAAGCTCTTATTCCAAATTTGTTACAAGAATTGATCGCCTTTTGTATTTCCTCAACCGTGATCCCTTTCTTTAATTCATCTAATACTTTTTGGCTGCCGCTTTCTACTCCTAAATAAACCGCTTTACACCCTGCTGCATTCATCAATCGAATCAAATCCTCCGACAGGTTGCTTACTCTAGTTTCACAGGCCCACGAAACATTAATATTTCTTCTTATCATTGTTTCACAGAAGTCTTCCGCCCTCTTCTCATTCAAACTGAAATTGTCCTCTCTGAAATAAATTCCCTGGGCTCCATACTCCCTAATCAGATATTCAACCTCAGCTATTATTCTATCAGGGCTTAAACAAGTATATTCCTTCCCCCAGATTGAGCTTACAGAACAAAAAGTACAACTAAATGGACACCCTCTGCTTGTATTCATTGTAAAAACCGGCGTAATTTCCAGCCATTGACAGGAGTAGTCATAAGGCAAGCTGTTGAAAATGTCCCAAGGCTGGAAAGGAAGTGAGTCTAAATCGTTCATTCTTTCCTCACCTATCACTCTTCCTTCCGCCTTGCCATTAATAATTTTTAAAATTGCCCTTTCTCCCTCACCTTGAACAACATGGTCGACAAATTCTGGGATAGTGGGAAGACCCACTGATGTATGGGGTCCGCCAACAATGATCTTACCTTTCCACAAACCCTTTTTCCGCAGATTTTCAATCTCGTTAAACATTCTCAATGTGTCTCGGTAGCAGATCGTGTTTGCGTGGATCGCAACATAGTCAATTCTATTTCTTCGTAAGTAATTCATATTAATAAAATCAATGGGAGCCAGGTAGTTGTCAATAAAAAAAACTTTATGCCCCTCATTTCGGAGTGTGGAAATTAGGCTTCCCACACCTAACGGGGGCCTCTTCTCGTTTGTGAAAAAGGGACTCTTGACCGGCGCCGCAGAGGTGGTAAAAAGAATGTTCATTTAATTACCCTAATGATCTATTTTCTGCAAACAAACACCCCTAAGCTAACGTCCAGGAACTCTACACGGCTAAATGTATTCCGCAACACAGATTCAACTTCATCCTTTGAATATTCATAAATATGAGCATATGTCGAACAGTGTATACCTTTAGATGTCAAGGGAGTAGTAAGTATCAACATTCCATCTTTTATTAATATACGTCTAATTTCCTTTAACGTTTTCACAAACTGCTGTGGGAGCAAATGTTCCGCCACATCAGATAATACCACTTTTGTAAAAGTTTCATCATTGAATCTTAATGTTGTTGAATTCGAATATATGAAGGTAATGTGTCGATATCTCTCTTTGGCTATTTCCAGGGCTTCGAGTGAGTAATCACATCCGATGATCGCCGTGCACTTTTCCGCAAGAATTGCAGTTATAATACCTTCCCCGCAACCGACGTCCAAGACCTTGTCATTTGGAAGAATCATCTCTTTTATGTATTTTCCTCTTCTTTCAACATGATCTCTTATTTCAATAGACATTTCTGAAGAAATCGAAGCTCTCTCCGTTTTATTGAAATCCCAACTTCCTTTATATCTCTTCTTAACCACATATGCTGGGGAACCTACTGCAATACTTCCTAAAGGAATAGACTTAGTTACTGTAGAATTCGCACCAACAATCGCCCCTTTACCTAAAGTCACATCATCGCAAACCACAGTGTGTGAACCAATCCAGTTATCCCCCATCAAATAAATTCCTTTCCCAACATTCTCTTGGAGGGTAATTGGGAGATCGAACCTTTCGTAAGAATGATTTTGTGCATAGAAACCACAATGCGGGCCAATCACTGTCCAATCCCCAAGATATATACCTCCTTTACCATGGAAAATAGTGTAGTGGTTGATAACACAATGATCTCCTATGACTATCTGTCCATCTTCGGCGCGGAGGACAACACCCTTCCTAATAACACAATGAGCCCCGATCTTAATGGAGCGAGGCTGGTCAACGATGACTTCTGGATCAATAAAGGTATTATGTCCATAGTTCAGCAGGTTCTCTTGATTATTTAAATCTCTAAACCTATTCTTTGATCTAATCAAACTGAATAGCGCTCTCAGTTTATTCATTTATTTCATATTTCACGTTTAGAAAGTTTCTTCCAGTGGAATAATCTATACCTTCGAAATTAACAGGAATTCTCCACCAGAATAAAAGTGCGGTCCTTCTTTTTGACCATATAGCAATGGCGATTTGGGCCATTGCGTTGTTTAATCTTATATCATTAATTTCTATTTTCAACGAATGACTCCCC
>JAPVTA010000040.1:0-6715 GCA_047519465.1 Thermodesulfobacteriota bacterium
AGGACCCTCCAACCCTTCCCCGCCTTGATGGCCTTGATTCTCCCAAGACGAATATATTTGAGGAAGGTGGGTTTAGAGATCTTCAGATATTCAATTGCCTCATCCGTAGTCAGGACTGCGTCCTTTTCCATTTCCATCAAAAACATTGAATTACCCCCATTTGTTTTGAATTTCATCTATTTGGAGCAAGATATATGCCGACAAGAAGATGAAAGGGATCCTATTCTATAACCATTTGATCTTTAGGGTTTATCTAACCTTTTTTTAGAAGACCCGAATTCGGGAATGACTTTTCCAAGAATGACAAATTGTCAGAATTGGAAAATTGTTGGCAACCTTCCAAACCGGTGTAAGGTGAGAATAATTAATTTAAGCGAAATTCTCATTAAGAAGTGTCGAGGACGGAGCGGAAATTGAGGAGGCTTTCTGGAGAAAAAAGGTTCTGTTACATCTTATATTTTCCGAAGTCTTCTGGTTTCATATTCTCAATAATGTTTTTAAGCTCATCGCCCCCCTCTTCGAGAAGATTGGAAGCAAGAATCCCCAACTGTTTTGTCGCCTCAATGACTGATTCCGCCACAAAGATAGGAGCTTTCACTCTTACCGCCAGAGCGATCGCGTCGCTGGGACGGCTATCGACAATCAACTCTTCCCCTTCCACGTTCAAGTAGAGGTTCGCATAAAAAGTATTTTCTTTTAGGTCGTGGATGACCACTCGATTGACCGTCACCTGAAATGTATCTAAAATCTGTTTCATCAGATCGTGTGTCATGGGACGAAGCGTCATCGCTCCTTCCAGGCCTCTTGATATGGCTTCCGCTTCGAAGACTCCGATCCAGATCGGCAAAGCCTTTTGGCCCGAAAGGTCCACCAACACCACGACCGGGTTTGAGGCCTTGGGATCCACCACGATACCCATCACTTTGACTTGCATCAATCCCTTTTCCATATCCATCCTTTTGAAGACTCAAGAGCTCAGCGGACCCTCTTGCGTAGACATGCCTCGCAGGCTTTGCATCCGAGGCTCTGAAAATCAATCTTATTTTAACCTGTGAGATCGGGATGTCAACCCTGTATCTTCTTTAATGTGGGAATGGTCCGTAAGGGTATAAAACTTTAAGATGAGATGCTCTCGACTCTTTGACAAGAAGATGGCACGGAGAAAGCTCGGTCGGATCGGGACAACATCGTTTCCCTTGACAAAGCCCCATCATCTCGTTAGAAGATGAGCGACTCCTGCATTAGAAACAGCGGAGAGAACGTTGATTAGGACAGTCTTCTTGGGCTTGCTTTCCACTCGTCACGAGGTGCCGGGAGACCCCGGCGCGCCTGTCCCCTCTTGGCGTGATGGCCGGGGAGTTTTATAGGATTTACCTATTTCGCGAGCTTGTCTGCTATAATACGATAGAAGTAAGGGGCTCAAATGGATATCAAAACAGAAGTGTTGATTGTAGGGGGCGGTGCAACCGGCGCTGGGATCTCCAGGGATTTGGCGTTGAGAGGAATCCCCTCCGTCCTGGTGGAAAAAGGAGACCTGGCCTCCGGTGCCTCGGGTCGAAATCATGGACTCTTTCACAGCGGTGGGAGATACGCGGTATCCGATCCAGAAGCTGCCAAAGAATGCATCGCTGAAAACAGGGTTCTCAGAAAGATTGCTCCCCACTGCATTGAAGAAACAGACGGATTTTTCGTGTCTCTTCCCGAGGACGGTCTCGACTTCAGAGATAAATTTCTTCGAGCTTGCGAAAGGGTTGGAATTCAAACCACCCTTCTTAATCGGGACGAAGTCCTCGCATCCGAGCCTGAACTCAACCCTGCTCTACTCAGCGCCGTGAAGGCGCCAGACGGAGGCATCGATCCCTTCACTCTGGTTTTAGAAAATGCCAAAGATGCGGAGATACATGGTGCGACAATCCTCCTTCATACAGGAATCATTTCTCTGCTTCAGGATGGGGATAGGATTAAGGGAGCGAAGATAAGAGACCTCATCTGTGGCGAGGAAGGCACCATCAAGGCTTCGTACGTCATTAACGCCACCGGGGCCTGGGCAAATCAATTTCTGAATCTCGCCGGCCTTCATATCGGTATGGCCCTCTCCAAAGGGTCAATGCTGATCACCAACACCAGGCTCAACCACGGCGTGATCAATCGCTGCCGGCCCCCTTCCGATGCAGATATTGTGGTCCCGAACGATACCGTGTCCATTCTTGGAACCACATCCATCCGGTTGGAAGAGGTTGAACATTTTGGAATCACTCCTTACGAGGTCTCTCTCTTGGTCCGGGAGACATCCAAGATGATCCCTGCTATCAGAGAAACCCGGTTCATCCGGGCGTATGCAGGCATCCGGCCGCTCTTCCTGTCCGAAGAGAAGGGGAACGATCGTGGTATCAGCAGGGGGTTTGTACTGATTGACCATGGGAAGAGAGATGGGAGAGAAAATCTTATCACCATCACGGGCGGCAAATTGGTGACCTACCGGTTGATGGCTGAGAAAACTTCTGACCTCATCTGCCAAAAGATGGGAAGGGACATACCCTGTTCGACTCATTTGAATCCACTTCCCGGTGCAGCCCAACCCACCGGTTTAAGAGACCGATTCAGACAATTCTCAGCAGCCCGGGGCGAGACTCTCTGCGACTGTGAACTGGTTCCAAGGAAGGAAGTCGAAGCGCTTCTGGGAGCAGAGAAACTAAGAGACTTTCAAGACATCCTTCACCGGACGCGTCTCGCCAAAGGGACATGCCAAGGAGGTTTTTGTGTCTACCGCCTTTTGGGAGTTCTTCATGATTTAAGAATGGTCCAAGGAGATTCGAATAAAATACTGAAGGGATTCCTTGAGGAGCGATGGAAGGGAATCCGCCCAATTGCCTGGGGTGCAGCACTCAAAGAAGAGGAATTGATTGAATCGATCTATAAAGGAATATTCAATTTCCAGTCATTTGGTCACTGAGTCATTAGGTAATTGACTTCAAGAACCCCGAATCCTTATGACACAATGACCTAATGACTTAATAGCATACTAACATACTTCGATTTATGCACTATGATCTGATTGTCATTGGAATGGGACTCACAGGTCTGATGGCAGCTAAAACAGCCGCAGCAGCAGGCCAGAAAGTCCTCATCGTCGGAAAGGGGATGGGCTCCCTCTGCCTCTTCTCAAACACGATCGACGTGCTGGGGCAGTTTCCAAAGACAATGAACCCCGTTGGAAATTTCGTCGGGACATCAAACCCCGCCGGAATTATTCTGGGATCCAATCCCCCCGCAGAGCAGCGGGCCATTATTTCTAACGGGGTGAAGATGTCAGACGCTCTTTCCCAATGGATCGAAGACCATCCTTTACACCCTTATTCCAAATCAGGTTTAAAAAACATTGAAGAAGCCCTCTCTTCCTATCTTTCTCTTTTTCCCCCACCTTATTCTTTTCAAACGATCGACAACAGGAATTGCCTCCTCCCGACGGGTGCTGGAACCCTTCGACCCACCTATCTCATCCCTATTACCATGGCCGGAGGAATCTCAGTGAATGAGGGGCGTGCACTCTTCGTCGGGTTTAAAGGCTTCAAGGACTTCTACGCCCATTATGTGGCTGACCAGCTAAGGTGTCGCGGAATCGATCTTCAGCTTCCCGACCCCTTTTACCAAGAACCCACTGCCACTGCTCTGGCAAGGCTAATGGAGAAAAAATCTTTTAGAGAAGGCATAGGCAGAGAGATTAAAAAACAGCTTCGGGATGAAACCATGGTTGGTCTCCCTGCCCTTTTGGGAACGCACGATTCCGTCCAGGTCATGGATGATTTGGAAGCGATCATTGGTGCAAAGGTTTTTGAAATCCCTATCCTCCCCCCGTCAATTCCAGGGATGAGAATCTTCAACTGTTTTAAAGAATGGCTCATCCGGAAAGGTGTTTCTTATCTATTAGGCTGTTCCGTTTCAAAGGCAGTCCTACGAGGAAAAAAGTGCGAAAGGATTGATGTACTTCATCCCCCTGTTGTCACCTCCCACTCTGCCGACCGATATATTCTTGCCACCGGACGTTTTATCGGTGGAGGCCTGAAGGCCGATGACGAGAAGGTCTTCGAGCCTCTATTCAATTTACCTCTCTCTGTTCCCCCATCGCGTGAAGATTGGTTTGCAGATTCTTTTTTCAGCGGTCTTCCGCATCCGATTCATGGAGCCGGCATCTTAACCGATGGTTGCTTCCAGCCAGTTGACGGAGGTGGAGACGTGATCCTAGAAAATGTATGGGCGGCCGGTTCCATCTTAGCCCATCATCACTGTATCGACGAAAAATCGAGGGAAGGGATTGAGATAGCCACAGGGTATGCCGCAGCGAAACATGCAATCGGGACCTAGGATGACATCGGCTTTCTCGATCCGGTCGCCGTCCAGTGAAGAAACTCTTTAATATCGGAGCACAGAATACGAAATGGTTGAAACTCTAAACACAAAACTCTAAATCCTAAATAAATCCAAAATCTAAAACTCAGAGAGAATACCGTTTAAGTTTTGTACTTTGGACATTCGAGTTTTTTTAGAGTTTTGTATTTAGAGTTTAGGGTTTCGGGGAGTCTGAGGAAAAAGTAGCCTGTCCCCTTTTTTAGTGATGAAAAAACGATGGCCCAAAAATAATTCCGATGTTTGTATCCGCTGCGCCGCTTGCACGGCTGCCTGCCCTGTCTCGCGCGTGACCCCACAATTTCCGGGACCGAAACAGGCAGGACCAGGCGCTGAGCGATTTCGGACACTGGAAGAGCCGTCTGTGGATAAATGGATTGACCTCTGCATCGGTTGCCATCTCTGCGACATGGCCTGCTCCTCCGGCGTAAATATTTCGGAACTGAATCTCATCGCCAAGGCGAAATACCTGGATGAGAAGGGAAGGCCGTTTCGCGATTGGCTCCTCACCCACACCTATCTTTTCAGCCCTCTGGGAAGCCTCTTCTCTCCCATCGTCAACCGTCTTCTAAAGAGCGGGGCGATCAAGCGGCTTACGGATTTCTTCCTTAAGATCGATAGGCGAAGGGAGCTCCCGAGCTATGAATCTCCCACGTTCAGACAGTGGTTTAAGGCACATCGTTTCAACAGCCTTCAAAAGGTGGCCTATTTTTACGGTTGTTATACCAATACCAATGAGGTCGACGTGGCCAAAGCGACCGTCGAAGTTCTTGAGGCAAACGGCTTTGAGGTCACCCTTCCATCCCAACGCTGCTGCGGCATCCCGATGCTTGGAAACGGAGATTTTAAGAGGGCCAGGAAGATGGGGTTGTGGAATGTCCCTTCACTTCTCAACTCCGTTCGTTCAGGGCTTGATATCGTCTTCTCTTCGACTAGTTGTGGACACATGATCAAACACGAGTACAGCCACCTGCTAAACATCCCGGGATCAGAGAAAGTCGCCGAACACACATTCGACATATTCGAGTTCCTTAGAAATTTGAAAGAAGGAGGAATTCTCAATACGTATTTCAGAAAATCTTCTCTTCAGGCGGCCTATTTTGCCCCCTGTCATCTAAAGTCTCTCGGAATTGGTTTTCCAGCTTTCGAAATCCTCCAACTCATCCCGGGCCTCAAAGTGGACTATATTGCGGCCGACTGCTGCGGTTTGGGTGGGACCTTTGGTTTCAAAAAAGAAAAATACGAAATCTCGGAGGAGATTGGAAGGGATTTGGCAGAAGCGATTGATCGTCTAAAACCTGAAATCGTCCTTTCCGACTGCGAGGGCTGTCGCATGCAAATCCGCCACCTCACCGGCCTGAGGGTGCTTCATCCAATCCAGATATTAAGAGATGCACTGACTTTGAAAGAATGACGGAAAGACCGGGTGATGCGGAGATGATCAGAAACATCTCCATTGGCCGAGGCCCCAAGAACCTCGCTTCGTCTCTTGTACTGCTACGTAGCTTACTTCCACCTACGAATCTACGGTCTGAGGTAACCTTGAGCGGCAACGATTACGGATAGAAATGTGCATGAGCCTGTTACGAAAGTGTAGCCAGTTCTTTCTCATATTTCTTGACCCAACCGTCGGCGCCGCACTCTTTTAAGATCTCTATGGCCTTGCCAAGATTCTCCTGAGTTTTTAATCTATCGCCTTTTCGTTTAAACAAATCTGCATAAAGTCCATAATCCTTTCCCAGGTCGAAGTTCATCTGATTTCTTTGATCCGCTTCGATGGCATTCTGAATCCAGTGCTCTGCCTCGGACAGGTGCTGATCATCAATGTTGAGTAGAATCTCTCCGGTATATCTTTGAATCCAGCCTTCGAATACTTTCACCCTGTTATTTTGGGAATAAGCATGTAAGGATTCTAAATTCACATCTTTTTCTTTATTCGTCACTTTTGATCTTGCCAAAGCTACCTTTCCCTATTCCACGCAAGAAGGGAGTAATCGATTATGCTCGAGCGCCCAAATCCCTTTTTCGTAGTGCTCTTTAGATGTCTGGAAATTTCCCGCTTCATAACAGATCTCTCCATACGTACGCCATTGCCTTTGAATAAATATCCCCGCTCTCTTCGGCAATACGGAGAGCATCATTCGTAGTGTTGAATGCCAGATTTATTCTTCCATGTGGAAAATAAGAAACGGAAGCCAAATGACTCTTCATTGCCGCAATGCCCCATAGATTTTTTACTGCCAAATTAATATCAATAGCCTTCTGGAAATAGGTTGCTGACTTTTCAAATTCACAGTTCCAACCTAATGCA
>JAPVTA010000041.1:0-31156 GCA_047519465.1 Thermodesulfobacteriota bacterium
AGTAAAGGTGGGTTTGGCAAGATTTATAAAGAAAAGTAGAACTGAAAAGAGGATACCATAGAGTAGGGCAGGTGACCTGTTTCTTCGATCTCTCCTAATAGTCCGTTTCCTGCTTTCCGAGTCCACCATATATTTAGACTACATAAAAACGTTAGGATCACCATTTTCCGGTACGCCGATCCAAATGGATCACGATCCATAGCGACAGAGTGGCCAATGAGCCACTCCTTGACTCCAGTTATCTGACGAAGACCTCGACTCTCCTGTTACGGGGCTCAGGGACTTGATCTTTGGTAGGCACCAAGGGTCTTGCTTTGCCATAAGATGAAACGAACAGCGTTTTCGGTTTGATGCCTCTCGAAACAAGCAGGTCTCGGATGGTGTTCGCCCTCCTCGAGGAGAGGCTGTCGTTGTAAGCCTCTGTTCCCACGAGATCGGTATGACCGACGACGTACACTTCGTTTGATTTACGGCTTTTAATCGTCTTCTGGACTTTGACCAGCAAGTCCTTGGATTCGAGGGTAAGTTTAGCCGTATTATGCTCAAAGTACAGAATGAATAAGATAAATCGGCTCTCTGGTTCCGGTAGCGCCGAAAGGGCTGGCGCAAAGACATCGTTGACTTCTTTTTCTTCTACAGGTTTGGGAGCGACCGGTGGCTTATTGAGATCTTCAACCTCGATTCCGTACCCAGGCTTATCAAGTCTCTGCAAGCCTCCCTGGGTTGTCACCGTGACGACACCTCCCTTACCATTCTGATCGGGTAAAAGGACGATCAAATCTCGCTTTGCTCGATGTGCAGCACACCCACTTAGGAGGCCAAAAAAAATCAAGACAAAAAGAACATTTCTCCACTGCCTCATCTGTTTCCTCAGTTTTCTCGAGTGTAGGGCGTCTCTTTGCCTAATTCCCTTTGACCCTCACGACAAATTTCGTTCCCCTAATGCCTATGGAAGCGGTGGGGGTTTCAAAATGTGCTGAGTCCGGTGCAAGCTTAGAGATGAGCCCTGAAAGATAGGCTGCCGTTCCTCTGATCATCCTGAGAACGATCGAGAATTTTCCTTCCTTTGGAGCAAACACAAACTTATCAATGACTAAGGTACTCTCTGGTCCTAATGACAAGAGAGTATCGTCCCTGAATACCACGCCCATCGATCCATTAGGACCGGTGCGAAGTGTATCATTCTCCCGTATCTCTAAACCGACGGTTGCGGATATCGTCTGCCCTTGTCTGACAACCGCCGCCGTCCCGCTCGCCTTCTGAACGGTTGCAATCGTTGAAGAGGCATAGGCGGGCGTATCATTTCCACTCATCGACAACAGGATGAATATAGTGGCAAAAGTGACAAACAATTTTCTGATTCTGCTAAGATTCATGTCGGATCTCCTTAAAGAATTCTCATATCCAACCTTTACTCAAGCAAAAATTAAGCCAAAGGGTCTGGACGAAAATATATGTATCATTTCATCTAATTAATGCAACTACACGGATTTCTGCCTTCCATAGTGATCGACATATTTACAGTAGGGTGGCCAAATTTGTCACATGCAACCGAAATTGACTTATTGGCCGGTGTAGGGTCTTTGGCGTAAGTGAATGAAATCGGAATTGGAAAAAAGCTGACTCGAAGGAAACAAATATAAGAATCCGCTTTATGCAAAAAGGAGGCTGTAAAGGACCAAAAAAAGGGTCTGGCAAGCAGCAACGACCCAACCGTTCTTTAACATGGATTTGATGTCTTTGGTCTCAGCAAATCCCAAGGAGCTAAACATGTTGGCCCCTGGGTAAATGAAGTTGCTCACTCTTGTGGCGATGATCAGTGCTACGGACCAGGCCAGCATCGAAACACCCAGCTTGTTCAGCAACGGGCTAAACATAGAATGGAGCACGTTGAGCGTTGCCACTGTGGCTCCTGAAATACCAAAAGCCCCGATGAGGCCCCCCAGGATAACGACGGCTGTCTTTCCACCGAGATCGACCAAAGGCTTGAGAATAATCGTCAGGGCTTTAAACCCCCCGGCAAGCTCTATAAAATTGATAAAGGGGTCGAGGATCACGAAGAGAAAGAACAGCCCAACATTGCCAGCCATCCCCTTCACGATCAGTTTAAGAATACGGTCAAACTTCAATCCCCCAACCAACCCCGTCATCACAGCGAGTCCCAGCATGACGATGATTACGTAAGAGGTTGCCGCTTTAACGATGATCCCGTAAATGACCGCCACAAGGAAGAGGACGACAAAGATGCTCGTCGCTCGCTTGCTCTGAGGGGTCGTGGCAAACCGTTCTACGTTCTCTAAGCGTTCATAGGCGTTGATTTCTTTTGTTTGGCGTTGAATCCTCTGGAGCATGAGCCAGCTTGCAGTCAAGGTGATCAGGGCAATAGGCCCGGCAGCAAATAATATCATTTCGCCATAGCCGATTCCGGTTAACCCGAGAAGGGTGACCACCGGGGGTGTAAAGGGTCCGAGGATCAGAGCCTCCTCCCCCACGGCCTGAAAGATAACGGCCACCGCGCTCCGCGATAGCCCCACGGAAGCCGCGATCGGCAAGACGATCGGAGCAAGAATCGCGTTGCCTCCCGCCATCGTCCCCAGGAGACCGATAACCACCATACAGGCAAGCATGGTTCCGAGCATGGCCTTTTTTTCAGTATCGATCCCGATTCCAAAAATAATCTTATGGACGAGGGTGTGAGTGACCTTGGTTTCGGTCAGGACTTCCCCCAGCCCGCGGCCAAGCATGATAATCAAACCAACCAATGCCAGAAAAGATCCCATCGCTTTCCCCAAAACCTCACCAAAGGAAACCAGGTTCTGGTGCGTTAGGATTGCTCCGATCATGACGCAAATCGCTGTGGCCGGAAGGGGATCCACATCTCGGAAAACGAGGACGATATAGATCACGAGGGGTAAAAGGCCTAACAAGCCCCACCATACGTTGAACGCGCCTTCTGTTCCCATCGGGTCACCCTCCTTCCATCAAAAAAACTTTATGAATGGAATGAAGCTTCTCTTTTTCGCAAGACCCTTCCCGGTGTATTCCCTGTGATGACCCCTTCTCGAACGATAGGGCAACCATTCGCCCATGTGTAAACCACGCCGATAGCGTATTGATGGGGATGGTCGTATGTAGACCGGTCTTGGATCGTGAGGGGATCGAACAATACCAGATCCGCGATGAACCCTGGTTTAATCAAGCCGCGGCTTCTTAAACCCACTCGGCTGGCAGCGAGTCCTGTCATTTTATGAATGGCTTCTGCCATCGAGAGGATTCCCTTTTCCCGTACATAAACGCCCAAGACCCTGGGAAACGTTCCGTAGGAGCGGGGATGGGTTGATTTTCTAAAATCTTCTTCTGCGTTCATCCCCATCCCATCCGAACCGACGGCTACCTCATCGCTGGAGAGGATGACAACCACATCTTCATCCGATAATGTGAAATAGACCGCTCCCACGGCTGCCTTTTCCTCCAGGAGAAGTCGCATCACTGCCATTTCCGGTGGGCAATTCCAGATTTCAGCGATCTGGCCCACATTTTTTCCGGAGAGGCCAATATTCTTTACCGAGCCTATTCCGGCAATGACTATCCGGCTCGGTCCGCCTCTTTGGTCGATTTCATGGAGGATCTCCGTCCGGAGTCGTTCTGCTGTCTCGGGTGAAACAAGCTTCTTCAATAGCTCACTGACACCACCCGCCTGAGCCCACGGGGGGACCAAAGCGGTCAGTGAAGTGCTTGTCGCCTCATAAGGATATTGATCGGCGGCGATATCCACCCCGCCTTGGCGCGCCTTTTCCAATTTTAGAAGGATTTCCTTGGCCCGGCCCCAATTGTCTTTGCCCAGCGCCTTTAAATGAGAAATTTCCACTCTGATACCGCTTTTTTCCCCGACGCGAATGGCTTCGCTCAAAGCTTCCATGAGTGTGGCTCCTTCGCCCCGGATGTGGCTGGCGTAGAGGGTTCCGTAACGGGCGGCGATTTTGGCCAGGTCCACGAGCTCTTCTGTCTTCGCAAAACTTCCCGGCGGATAAATCAAGCCTGTGGAGAGCCCCCAGGCTCCTTGTTCCAGGGAATCTCCCAGAAGGCTTTTCATGCCTTCAAGCTCTTCGTCGCTGGGAATACGATCCTCCGCCCCTAAGACGGCGATGCGGAGCGCCCCATGGGCGACGAGAGGAACTAAATTGAGTCCCAGACCGATGCGGTCCAATCGGTCTGCAAATTGGGTGAAATTATTCCAGCGTAATCCATCGGAAGGGAGATGAAATTCATGCATTTTCAGGTAGTCGATCAGAGTAGCCCTTCGCTCATCATTGACCGGAAAAGCACCAATGCCACAATTACCGACCACCTCCGTCGTCACGCCCTGCAATGCCTTGCTTTCGGCAAGGGGGTGTTTAAAGATCGTCAGATCGGTGTGAGAGTGGATATCGATAAAACCCGGGGCGGCTACAAGCCCATCCGCGTCGATAACGGTTTTTTGTCCGCCCTTTATCGCCGGTGAGACCTCCGTGATCAATCCGTTCTTAACAGCGATATCCCTTCGAAACGGCTCTCCCCCGGAACCATCGATCACCAGCGCACCGCGGATGAGGAAGGAAGACATAGAAACACCTTCGCTATTTCATTCAAAGATGTCAAGCACAAATTTCGTGGACGCTCCCGCATTTGATGAAAAAATGTCCATTGAGATTCTCCGGCTCATATTAGACTTACTTTAGCTTTCAAAAGGGTGTATACTACAAACCATGTTTGATAATGACAATAGGCTCGAGCTCCTTCCGAACCATTCACTGGTGATGAATTCTGTATGACACTGTTCCAACGGTGACTTGAACTTTATGGAGAAATTGAAAAACAAGAAAAACAATCTTGGAACGAAAGAAAACCAAAAGGAGGTGAGGGCATGCCCGATTCCCGATCTTTGAGCACTCCGGACGAGATACTGAACGCCGCTTTAACAAAGGAACGCCAGTCCCGTGAATTCTACGCCGGACTCGCAGAACAATGTCGAATCGATATGGTCAGGAAGTTGCTCGAAAAACTGAAAGACGAGGAGAACAAGCATGTAAGGATGGTTGAAAATATGTTGAAAGACCTGAGGCTTGGACGTAGCCCTGTGTGAACACCCATCTCAAAGAAGCAGAAATGGGGCGACGTCTGCCGGGAATTACAATGCGGCGGAATGGGTTGACTTTTTCCACAAATGATTTATCCTGCATATGTGTAGAGCCGACTGGCAAAATCCACATTCTTGGCGTGGGGGGTTATGGAGTCAAACAGCGGAGCTATTAGGGTTTTGGTCTTTGCGAGTGGCGATCCCAAGGGAGGGGGCTCTGGTTTTCAGGAATTGGTCGAATTCTCCCGAACCAATCCGCCCGTTCTTGACGCCCAAATCATCGGAGTCATTTCTAACCACGAAAATGGAGGGGTTCGTAGAAAGGCGGACGCACTTCATATCCCTTTTGGGTATTGGCCCGGGCCGTTTGATGCCAAGGAATACCGTTCCTTCGTCGAGAAATATCGAGCTGACTTTGTCATGTGCTCCGGGTGGTTGAAATTTGTAAGAGGACTCGATCCTGCCAGAACGGTAAATATACACCCGGGACCTTTGCCACGGTTTGGCGGAGCAGGGATGTACGGGCATTATGTCCACGAAGCGGTCATGGCAGCCTATCGTCAAGGAGAAATCACTCAGAGCGCCGTGAGCATGCATTTCGTTGACGAGAAAGCCTATGATCATGGTCCGATTATCTTTCAAATGCCGGTACTGATTAGGCCGGAGGATGATGCTGAGTCACTGGCTAAAAGAGTTAACGAAAAAGAACGTGCTTGGCAAAGTTATATCCTAAACCTGGTTGTCCACCAGCAAATATACCTCAAAGATGGACAGGCCGTTTACAAAGCGGATGCGCCTAAAAGACTCTTTTACTAATGCCCATAGCGGCAGTCACCCTCGAGCCATGAAAATCGGTAACCCCCCTCTATTCCCCCCTTAATTTAAGGGGGGATGAAGGGGGGTTAAGGAAAGGATAACAGGATGTTACACTTCTTCCTGCGCAAAAGTGAGACACTCCAATACTGCTTCAACGTAGAAACCTCCGCACCTTTGAATTCGAACGAGCTTTTGATTTTGAAGCAGCTCCTAGCTGACGGCTTTGTATCGGAGACTATATCTCCGAAACCGATCGGCTCTGATGGCCGCGATGTGGTGGAACTCGGTCCGCGGATGAATTTTGCGACAGCCTACTCGACCAATATCGTCGCCATTTGCCAAACCTGCGGGCTGGAAAAAGTGACTCGTATCGAACGTTCCCGGAGATATTTTCTTTCTCCAGGGGCTGATATGGGTCGTTTCATTCGAGAGCGTCATGACCGAATGACCGAATGCCTCTACGACCAACCCTTGCAGACTTTCGAAACTGGAATCCTGCCGGAACCTGTTTTTGAGATCCCTCTGTTAGAAAAAGGCCCAAATGCTCTCTTGGAAATACCGGGCCTTGCGATGGATGAGTGGGACAGAAATCTCTACTATGATTACTTTGTCAGGGAAGAGGGAAGAAATCCTACGATCGTTGAAATACGGGATCTCGATAACGCCAACAGCGAACACTCACGGCACGGCTATTTCAAGGGGAAGCAGGTGATCAACGGTGTCGTGATGCCGGAAACGCTTTTGGATATCGTCAGGTCGACTCTGAAAGCGAATCCATCCAACAGCATCATCGCCTTCAAGGACAATTCGAGCGGGATTAAGGGATATGACTGCTGGACGATTCTTCCGGAACGGCCAGGAAAACCAGCGCCCTTCAAGAAGCAGAGGGTCCGGTACCACATCATTTTCACTGCCGAGACGCACAATTTTCCTACTGGCGTTGCTTCTTTCCCAGGCGCTGAAACGGGCACGGGCGGACGAATCCGCGATATCCAGGCGACAGGAAAAGGAGGCCTGGTGGTTGCCGGAACCGCGGCGTACTGTGTCGCCAACTTGCTGATCCCGGGCTACGATCTTCCCTGGGAGGATAGGAATTCGGTCTATCTATCGAATCTGGCTTCTCCTCTCACCATCGAGATCAGGGCAAGCGACGGCGCGAGCGATTACGGTAACAAGTTCGGAGAGCCCGTCATTGTTGGTTTTACACGATCCTTTGACCAGAAATTTCCGGGCGGTGAACGCTGGGCTTGGATTAAGCCGATCATGTTCACAGGCGGCATCGGGCAAATTGATCATAGTCATACTGAAAAGGGAGAAGCAAAAAGAGGATTGCTGATCGTTCAGGTGGGCGGCCCTGCTTACGGTATTGGTGTCAGCGGAGGTTCGGCCTCCAGTAAGCTTCAGGGCGAGAATGAAGAAGAGCTCGATTTTAACGCGGTCCAGCGCGGCGACGCGGAGATGGAACAGAAGATGAACCGCGTGATCCGGGCTTGCATCGAAATGGGCGATCGCAATCCAATCGTCAGTGTCCACGATCAAGGAGCCGGCGGCCCCGCCAATGTTCTTAAGGAGCTTGTCGAAAAGGCCGGAGGCAAAATCGAGCTGAGGCGCATCAAACTTGGCGATCCGACCCTATCCGTCCTTAAAATTTGGATTGCCGAATACCAGGAACGATGCGGTTTCTTGATTCACCCAAAGAGAATGGGAGAATTCAAATCCATCTGCGAAAGGGAAAAAGTCAATTGCGAGATCCTCGGAGAAGTGACAGGAGACGGCCGGTTCGTTGTCCACGACGAGAGAGATGATTCAACCCCCGTCAATCTCAACCTGACAAAAGTTTTGGGCAACATGCCCCAGAAGACCTTCAAGGATAAGAGAATCGAGCATCTACTCAAACCGCTTGAGTTGCCGCAGGGTCTATCAGTCGAAGAGGCATTGTCTCGCGTGCTTCGCAACCCTGCCGTCGGTTCAAAGAGATTCCTTACGAATAAAGTTGACCGCAGTGTGACAGGACTGATTGCGCGACAGCAATGTTGCGGCCCGCTTCAGCTCACGGTTGGCGATTTGGCCGTGATCGCCCAAAGTCATTTCGGATTGACCGGAGCAGCCACTTCGATCGGCGAGCAACCGATTAAAATGCTCGTCAATCCCAAGGCAGGCGCCCGGATGGCTGTTGGAGAAGCACTGACCAATATCGTATGGGCTAAAATCGGTCGCTTGCAGGATATCAAGTGTTCGGCCAATTGGATGTGGGCACCCAAGCTTCCGGGCGAAGGAGCAGCCCTTTACGAAGCGGCAGACGCAATGCGGGATCTGATGATCCAATTGCGGATTGCGGTGGATGGCGGAAAAGATAGCCTTTCCATGGCGACTCGCGTTGGAGACGAAATCGTGAAGTCTCCGCGTGAGCTTGTCATTTCTGCTTATGCGACGATGCCCGATATCACGAAGGTGGTCACTCCGGACATCAAAAACCCAGGCCACAGTCAGCTCATCTTCATTGACATCGCGAATCATAAAGCTCGGCTTGGAGGCTCGGCTTTAGCACAGGTTTATGGTCAAGTCGGGAATGAGTCTCCTGACGTGGATGATCCTGAAATGCTGAAGCGTGCGTTCGATGCCATCCAGAAGTTGATCTCAGAGAATTTAATTCTCGCGGGACATGACATCAGCGATGGGGGCATCATCACGACGCTTCTGGAGATGGCCTTTGCAGGAAACTGCGGCCTGAGAATCCGAATGGATGGTCCGTGGAGCCCCCTCGAAAGGCTTTTTGCCGAAGAATTAGGGGCCGTCGTCGAGTGTCGTGTAAATGATGTTCGGAAGGTCTTGGAGATTGTTTATTCTTTTCATCTCAACCCGAGCATCCTCGGAGAGACGACAGAGGAAAAGAAGATCCTTGTAACCTATCATTCGCAGAAGGTTCTCGAAGCCGATATGCGTGTCCTCCGCGAATGGTGGGAAGAGACGTCGTATCAAATCGAGCGTCTTCAGATGAATTCCCAATGTGCGGATGAGGAACGAAAGAATATCTTCGACCGCAAAGGCCCAAGCTACGCGATTCCTTTTAAGCCCAACCCGACACCGCGATCTATTCTCGAAAGCAGAAACAAACCGGAAGTTGCCATCCTCCGGGAAGAGGGTAGTAATGGGGACCGCGAAATGACGTCTGCTTTTTATCAGGCAGGCTTCCGCCCTTGGGATGTCACGATGACCGACTTGATCCGAGGGCGAATCACATTGGACCGCTTCAGAGGACTTGTTTCGGTTGGAGGATTCTCTTATGCGGATGTTCCAGAGAGCGCTAAAGGATGGGCTGCAGCGACCCGGTTTAACGAAAGGCTGAAGAAAATGTTCGACGATTTCTACCGCCGGTCCGATACATTTTCTTTAGGCGTGTGCAACGGTTGCCAGCTCTTCGCGCTCCTCGGATGGGTACCCTGGCAGGGGATCGCCGATCATCAGCAACCCAGATTTGTCCAAAATACCTCCGGCCGTTTCGAATCTCGCTGGGTGACCGTCAAGATTTTGGAAAGTCCGGCCATCATGTTTAAAGGCATGACCGATTCGATACTCGGAATTTGGGTGGCTCACGGCGAAGGTAGGCTTTACTTCCCCGACCCAGCCCTGATGGACCGGGTTATCAACCAAAAACTCGTTCCGGTCGCCTTCGTAGACGATGAGGGCGGAAGAGATGGAAAGATTCCCAAAAGCTATCCTTTTAATCCAAACGGGTCACCTTTCGGTATGGCAGGACTTTGTACTCCCGACGGACGACATCTTGCCATGATGCCGCATCCGGAGCGATCCTTTCTGAAATGGCAATGGCCTTGGCTGCCCAGTTATATGAAGGATGGGATCAAGGAATCCCCATGGATTCAAATATTCCAAAATGCCAGAGCCTGGTGCGATGGAGTAAACCTTGCGAAAAGGAGAATAAGTAGAAAAAAGGAATCAAGCATATAGTTAGCGTCTGTCCATAAACGGTATGTTCCGTCATGCTTGACTTGAGGAGCTTGCCCCGTGCTTGAAACGGGGGCATCCAGAAGGTCTTTTATCCACTCAACCCTGTGGCACCCATCTCCTTATCCCCAATTTTCCCCTGCGTCCTCGTGGCGTCCTGTGCACCTTAGTCCCATTGCAGACTAAAATCTACTTGACATTTCCGTTCACTTAAATTACAGTGTTCACTAAGTAGTGAACACTCTTAATACGGTGAACACAAATGACTGAAAAAGAACTTGAGCAAAAATTCAAGGCCAACTTTAAAGAGCTTTTCCCGAAGCTTAAAGGTGCCACTCCTGTGACCGCACTCTATAAGGATTTATCTGAGGGCGGCAAAGTGGTCGATATTATACTACGTTTGAAGGTCGGGGACCAAACGAAAAACCTCCTCTGTGAGGTCGTCAGTCAGAGATACCCTAAACAATTAAGAGAAAAGGGGGTGCAGCTCTTAGAAATAAGCCAACGGGGTAGAAAAGGTTATCCGGTAATTATCGCACCTTACATATCCGAGTTGGGAAGGGAGATTTGTAAGAAGATCGGGATTGGATTCTTGGACCTCTCCGGGAATGCCTACTTGGATTTTGACTCCTTTTACATGGAGATAGAGGGAAAACCGAACAAATTCAAATATCCGAGTGAACCAACAGGACTTTTTAATCCGAAGGCGGAAAGGATACTGAGGTTTTATTTGCTCAAGGATTCGGCAAAAGAAGAGTCGGGGGATAGCTATCGGGACATTACCAAAGAAGTTGGGGTCAGCCTTGGTCAACTATCGAAAGTCAATAAGAAGTTGGACGGATTCGGACTCTGGATGGAACAACCAAAGGGTTTAAGAATAATCGATAAAACGAAGCTCCTTGACCTATGGAGAGAGAATTATCGGTCCGAGAGAAACGAAGTCTTGAATTTTTATTCAATCATGCAGGTGCCCCAGATCGAAAAAGAGCTTGCCGAATTCTGTAAGACAAAAAAGATCCAATATGCCTTAACGGTTTTTTCAGGTGCTAACCGCCTTGCACCATTCACAAGATACAATATGGCCACGAGCTATTTCAGCGGTGACGTAGAGGAACTGAAAAGGGGCCTTGAACTAAAAGAGGTGCCTTCGGGAGCAGATTTGCAGATACTGGTGCCCTATGATGAGGGGGTCTATTATAAGTCTCAAGAAGTTGATTCCGTTAAAGTTGCGAGCCCAGTGCAGATATATCTCGATTTATATAACTATGCAGGACGTGGAAGGGAACAGGCTGAATTTCTAAGGGAGAAGATCATAAAATTCTGAGGCGTGAAGATGGGATTTACGGTTGAGGAAATAGAAGCATGTGTAATTGTTATGCGAGAACTTTTTCTATATTTGAAGCCTTATCGTAATCAAATCGTGCTCATCGGAGGGTGGGTGCCTTATTTTCTCCTTGAAAAATATAAGTATCCTGGTGAATATGACCAGCACGTTGGCTCATTGGATATCGATGTCGCCCTGGATGCTTTTTCCATTCCAGAGACGGACTACAAGACTATCCTTGAGATTCTTTCAGGAAGAGGATTCTGTCAAAGGAAAGACGCCCTAGGGAGAGACATTCCAGCAAGCTTCTTAAAGAGGGTCGCCCTTGAAAACGGGAAAGAAATAGAGGTGAGAATCGATTTTTTGGCCCCTGAATACGGTGGCACGCCTAAAAAGAGAAGACATCAAATAATACAAGATATGCTTGCCAGGAAGGGGCGGGGAACCGATATTGTATTTAATCATGCAGACATAATTCATTTATCAGGACCAATATCAAATGGGGCAAATATCGAATTGGACATCAAAGTGGCAGATGTCACGGCTTGCTTTGTGATGAAAGGCATTGCATTAGGTGAACGGACAGGCGAAAAGGATGCCTACGATCTCTACATGCTCGCAAGATATTACAAAGAAGGTCCTAAGTCAGTCCTGTCCGAGCTAAGAAAACTGAGAAATCATGGATTAATGAAAGAAGCCTTCGAGAATATCGAAGAACAATTCAAGGATACAAAATCACTCGGACCTGTGTCGGTAGCAAAATTCATGGGAATTACCGACAAGGAGGAGCACGATAGGATCACCAGAGACGCTTTTGAATTGTTTCAGTTCATCATTCAGGGAATGAGGAAGGAAGAGGGTGGATAGTTATTTTTCTTGTGCCAGTAGCCCGACGGACGACATCTGGCCATGATGCCCCACCCCGAGCGGTCGTTTTTGAAATGGCAATGGCCCTGGCTACCCCAATTCTTGAAGGATGGAATCAAAGAATCCTCCTGGATCCAAATGTTCCAAAACGCCAGAGCGTGGTGCGATGGGGTGAAACTTAGGGATAAAATTAAGCAGAAAAAATGATTTTGTATCCCCCTATCTCCTTATCTCCCCATGACCCTATCTCTTATTTTCATTCCAATGAACGAAAGGAGGAAAAGTGTTAACTTTCCAGTAAGTCCCACTGCCCTGTTCTTCCCTTACATGCAATTACAACAAATCAAGTTTTAGAGGAATATGTTAAGGACTTTGATTAAGGCGACGTGACCGCTAAGGGTTATCGTCAAGAAGGATTAAATGCTTCTGAATTCTGATTTAAGAACATCTTGAGGAAGATCCTTTAAGTTCTCGAGCAGTTCTTTGGCAAGCTTGAAAGCATTTTCGGCTGCAGTTTGCTTCAAGTTGATTTTTGTAACGTAGTCCGCTGTTCTTCTATATGTGCGTAATGAATCAAGATCGGTACCAAATTCTGCTAACTGAATATTGGAACTACCCTTTAACCGATTAATTATGATTTCGTGCGGATTATTCTTCCTTTCAAGATCCTTCCCTGCTAATTTTTCTATTTTCGCTCTTGTGGTTAAGAATACCGAATAATATGAACGTCCTACAGATGTTCGAACCTTAGACTCAAACAGATTGTCTTTATTGGCGTCCTTTAGATTTTCTGCAAGATCAAGAAATAACTTGGGGTCAAACATTAGATTGGCTCTATCGATAAAGAGAAATAAATTCTCTTGCTCGGTTCGATTGCGGAAACGAATCCTTTCGTCAATTTCTTTTGGTACTGTAGGAATTCTTCACCTATTAGGTTTACATAAAACCGAAAAAGCAGTGTTTTCCATTCTTCAGACTCAGGGTCCGCTATTAACTCAACTTCTGTCTGGTAATGCTTATCACCGAATGTTTTATTGGCTATATCAGTAATAATTCCGAACTCACTCTCGATATTATGACACATGATAAAGGCTAATTCCGAGTCTCCAGAAACGGCGCTAATCTTATTTTCTACCTTGGTAGCAAGTATACTTTGACAGTGCTCATTTATCGAACTCACAAGAATCTTCCCCCAAGCAGATCCTGCTATTCTCCTGACGTTACCCATGATTGTGGTCGCTTCTGAAACATTTAAAGCCGAAACAGCCAAGCTTCCAGCACTTACGATACAGCTTACGAGATTAGATACTCCAGCGATTCTGTATTTTACAGGATCATAGAGGGGATTAGAGGTACCTTTCAAAGATTCAGGATCAATGGCTTTAAAATTGTGTATTACTATTTCTTCTAATTCTTCTATCGATATTTCCATCTTTCACACCTATCGCGCGATAACCGGAAGGATGTTTTCATCAAAAAATCTTCGTTGCTCGTTTATGATACCAAGTGTATCCTCAACCTTAATTGGCTTCATCATCACTACGTTAAGGTCTAAATAATTTTCTTGAAGATTCTGGAATCTCGGCTCAATTTTTATGTCATATCGGTTAACACCGACAGTAAATACAAATCGTAAGCCGACATGAATTACGCTGTCGAGCAAAGAAGGGAAAGGTTTATCTGGAATTTCTATATTGTAAGTGAGCAGCTTTCTCCTTCCATCGCTTAGGATTGCTTTAGAATAGAAGACTAACCGTAGGCCTAATTCTTTCACTTCCGATATCTTACATTCCGAATGGTATGTTTTAATTATCTTAAAAAAATCTCCCAAATCTTCGTCAAATTTTTCAGTTTCTATATCGCTGAAAAAAACTCCCGAGGGGTTTATGTGTAGCTTACCGCGAGAGGGTCTTGCAAGAAAAAAAACAGGATTCGCAACCTGCTGAATTGTGGGGAACGATTCTAAGGCCACCGTTAAGATCTTGGAAAGACTACCGGGTTCCAAGGGCTTTTCAAGCGGTGCGTTTACAAGATTTAGGCTAAAGGATCTGATTGGCAGCGAATTCATCTCATATCCAAAAGAACAAGTAATTTGTCTACCTAATATTAGGTTCGCATAATTAATATCATGCATCAAGGAGAAAATAAAGCAATATCTATACCATTTTAACAAAAAACTCAACTTATTGAAATTGTTTTAATTTGCTCTAAGCACATTTGGGTCCTCAGGCAGTATGACGTCAAACCTGCCCATTTTTGTTCCCGACCCGAATAATATTTGCTGTAACCATCCTTCATCTACAATTTAGACAGAAATAAGTCAATAGACACGGAGACCTCCGTGGAGAGCGTGCTTGAAATCAAGCGGGGAAAGGAGTTACGGGACACCGGGTCAAGTCTTGCACTAACACAAAAGGAACCAAAGCTGCTTATTCCGCATGGGAAGGCAACCGGCATCCGGGATGTTTGTTCTAAAACTTATGGTGAACCGACTGTTTGTCCAACACTGGCCAACAGATCAATTGCTGATCGTTAATAAGGGGAATATGACAACTGGGACGTGGAAGCGGAGGGGAATTACCCGTTCCAGCCATCCAACTCCGCCATCTCGTCCTAACTCGCCATCGGTTCATTAACCATGTTGTCATTCCCAGTACCCGCGCCACCCACTAAAGCCCTGAAATGGCAAGACCGCTTCGGAAGAGAGGGGTGGGGAAAACTTTTCGTTGACAAAGAATACCGAAATGGATATTATTCCATTTTAGTTTAACTAAAAAGGAGTTATATCCACAATGGAAACGATCAAACGATTGCTTAAAATTGAATTGCCGAAAAGACAGTCCGCCTTCCTCTGGGGGCCGAGGAAAACGGGAAAGACGACTTACCTCAGGGACTCTTTTCCGGACAGCCTGACGTATGATATGCTTCAAACGGATCTTTTTCTTGAATTCACAAAGCGCCCCTTCCTCTTGAGAGAACAGCTCCTTGCGGTAAGCCCAAAACAATTGAATGAGCCGGTGATCATCGATGAAGTGCAGAAGGTGCCTCAGCTCCTTGACGAAATCCACTGGCTGATCGAGAACAAAGGGGTACGGTTCATCCTGTGTGGATCCAGCGCAAGAAAACTGAAACGAGGAAGAGGGAATCTACTCGGTGGTCGCGCTTGGCGATACGAGATGCATCCGCTCGTTTCGGCGGAAGTGGTTGATCTCAACCTCCTGAAAGCACTCAATCGAGGTATGATCCCTATCCACTACCTGGAGGAGAATTACCGCAAATCACTCCAGGCTTACGTTCGCGACTATCTCAAAGAGGAAGTGTTTGACGAAGGCTTGACCAGAAATATTCCTGCTTTCTCGCGCTTCTTTGATGCCATGGCTTACTCTCACGGAGAGCTTACGAACTATGCGAACATTGCCCGGGACTGTGGTGTAGATGCTAAGACGGTCAAAGAGTATTACCAGATCCTAATCGATACGCTCCTTGGAACCATGGTAGAGCCATACAAGAGGCGGCAGGAGCGCCAGGTCATTACAAAGGCTGGCAAGTTCTATCTGTTCGATGTTGGGGTGGCGGGTGCCATCACTCAGCGCCATGTTCTTCAAGAAAGGGGGGAGCAGTTCGGAAAAGCCCTCGAACACTTCATCCTCATGGAGATCCACGCCCATCGTGCCTACCGGGAGCTCGGCTACGATGTGAATTTCTGGCGAGCCAAATCAGGCCTCGAAGTGGATTTTGTTTTGGGCCGTGGAGAGGTTGCCCTTGAGGTGAAGGGGGCGAGCCGAATAGACCACGCAGACTTGCGGTCCCTCAAAGCATTCATAGAAGATAATCACCCCAGGAAAGCGTTTGCCGTTTGCAACGAACGCGGGCCACGGGTCCATGAGCATATTCATATTCTGCCGTGGCGTGAATTTTTGACCATGTTGTGGAATGGATCCGTGATCTCATGATCGATGTTTTTCCTAATGTGTGTCAGGTTAAATTGTAGGGAGAGGTGACGTAGGGGCAAAGGGCAATTACTCGTTCCAACCATCCAACTCCGCTATCTCCTTCTAACTCGCCATTCGGTTCACCGACGACATCCTCATTCCCAGAAACTGCATCAGATACCCCGCGCTGAAAAGGCAAGATGGCGTCGGAGGGCCGGCGTTGACATCAGGGAATTCTACAGGATTAAGAGAAAATTTTCACAAGCTTATTTTTCTATTGACTAATGGCACATTTTGTGATAGAGGAACTCATTAATACCATATTTTGTGTTATCAAAAAAGCCCATTTTACAGATACGGTCATCTGTCGAAGATACAGAATTGAAGATCGTTACATGTAACCAGTTGTCTTTATTGAATTGAAACTGGGACGGTCGTAAGTAGTTCTGACAAAGGACAGTGACGCCAGTCGCTAAATGGGTGAGATAAACGTTGCACCAAAAAGAATGCACCAAGAAGGGATAACACTTTTACCCCTTCTGCCGTGCAACCCTTCCCCGGAAGCGCCTCTTATTAACCCACACTACACTACAGACAAAAAAAGGAGCACACAGCGGCGCAAGTTTCCAAAAATTGCGCTGAGTAAAGCTCCCCGCCCTAAAGGGCGGGGCTTTCCGGCAAGGTGGTTTCATCATATTGTGCCCCTTGACTCCGTCCTGAAGGACGGGGCTTGCGGGGCACTTTCCGGTCAAATTGGAAATGGTTATTCTGGGGAGAGCGACGAAGATATGTGCTCGTCTTGGGATGTCAGAGTATGCGTCTATCGTAAATTCGAATGAAAAGGAGGGTGAGGTATGAAGACGATTGCCATAGCAAATCAGAAGGGTGGATGCGGTAAGACGACAACCGCCATAAATGCAAGCGCCACATTAGCCGCCACCGGAAGAAGGGTTCTCCTTATCGATTTGGATCCGCAGGCTCATGCATCCTTTGGCTTAAGGGCAAGTAACCTGCCAACTGACAGATCCATTTACTATGTCTTGACGGACAATCCCGAGAAGAGGCGGCCATTGGGCAGTTGCATAGCAAATGTCTCCCGGACCCTTGATATCGTGCCGTCCAATGTCCAGTTGAGCACTCTGGAGCAGGAGTTCAAAGGTAAAGAGGACGCGGTCTCAGAACTTTACAGAGTATTGTCCGCCTCCCCGTCACCGTACGAATACATCGTTATTGATTGTCCGCCCAGCCTCGGGTTCCTCACCTTCAACGCCCTGAGAGCTGCTGACCAGGTGATCGTCCCCATCGATATGAGCGCCTTTACTCTTATGGGCGTCGGTAAGCTCCTGGGAATGCTCGAGCTCATCAAGACGAAGATAGGACACATTCCTCGGCTGAATGCACTCGCCACCCTTTTCGACATACGTACTACGTATTCGCAGTCGGTGCTCGAGGAAGTAAAGGATTTCTTTGGAAATCAAATGTTCCAGACCGTCATTCGGCTCAATGTTGCACTCAAACGGGCGGTCTCCGAAGGCGTCACTATCATTGATTTCGATAAGACATCGAACGGTGCCAAGGATTACACCGCGCTTTGCTATGAGACACTGAGGCTTGACGGTGTAAAGGATCCTAAGAAACCGTTTGTGTCATCCACGTCCGCTCACGTTCCCGAAAAACGGGAAAGTGTCTCATCCCCACAAGAGAAGATCGAAAAATCATTCGAGCCGGATATAAGGGAAGTGACATTCGCTATGGAATCGTCCGCAGCGAAAGACATCTACGTTGCCGGCGACTTTAACGATTGGAAAATAAGCGATGAGAGCAGGCTTGTCCCTGGCGAAAACGGGTGCTGGGAGAAGCGAGTGACGTTACCTCACGGCAGGTACCGATACAAATTTGTTGTTGACGGGGAGTGGACAATAGACTCGAAGAATGAGGCACGTGAGATAAACGCATTCGGAAGCTTCGACTCTGTAATGGAGGTCAAACCGAGCGCAGTGTGAATGATATTGTCTTTGCTTGAAAGGCAGAGATGGGATGGAATAAACTATAGGGAGGAGAACCCATGCCGTTCATCCGTAAAAGACGCATTTGGTGGGAACCTGTTCCCGAAGCGACGAGCTATGTGGTGTATGTCGGTAAAGATGATAAAATTTATGGTCCCGCTAAGTTCTTGTGGGAAAATACACCCGATGTCGTTTCCAAGCCGGTCATTGGGAAGACGGAGTTGATTGTCCCGGATGAATGGCCTGAATTCCCCAAGGAACCGGGAACATACTACATCGGGATTACATCGACAGACGAATTGGCGAATCAAAGTGACCCCTTCTTGTTGTCGGGGCTATTCAAGTTTCTTGCTCCACCTTCTCCTTTGAAAGGTGGGATCGAGAGTCTCCCGTTGGTTCATTCCAAAATGCGCCAGGGACGGGCGATCATCCAGGGAAGCCTGGAAGAGGTGAGGGATAACGAAGAGTTGCGGGATGCATATCTCGGAGGCTCGTGACAGGCTACCAAGGTAGCTTCTTATGCTGGGGGGAGGGTGTATCCCCTTTGGGACGCCAATGGGGGAGGGCCATAGAATTATAAGTTTCTTTCATTAGGAACCCCGACAGGCATGGGGTTAGGTTTGTACAAAACAAAAGGCTTACACTTTATGAAGGTACGTAGGGCAAAGGAAAATTACTCCTGCCAACCACCCGACTTTGCCATCTCGACCTAACTCGCCATCCGGTTCATCGGCGATATCGTCATTCCCAGAAGCCTACCGCCTCCTCAAATTGATTGACAGACTTGGCACAGTCTGTTATCATGTAATCAAAAGTGATAACAAAGGAGACATTCATGGTCAGGACGCAGATACAACTGACTGAGGGCCAAGCGAGGGCGCTTAAGAAAATAGCTCAGTCTCAACATCTATCCGTAGCGGAACTCATCAGAAGAGCCGTCGACACGACGATCAAGTCGAGCTCCGTTATAGACACCGAAGAAAGACATAAGAGGGCGATGGAGATCGTTGGAAAGTTCGGATCCGGAAAACGGGACGTTTCTAAGAAGCATGATCTCTATCTTGCAGAAGCCTACAGGAAATGAGAACCTTTATTGATACCTCGGCCTTCTATGCTTTGCTCGACAGGGATGATGAGAGTCATCGAAGGGCAAAGGATGCGTGGACCATTTTGCTCAAGAATGACAATACACTCGTTACGAATAATTATGTTCTTGTCGAGGCGTTCGCCCTTATCCAGCATCGGCTGGGCATGGAGGCCGTAAGGGGATTCCAAAATGACATATTGCCTTTGGTGAATGTTGAATTTGTTGATGCAGAATTACATCGTTCCGGCGTGAGCGCCCTTCTCTCGGCATCAAGACGGAATCTGAGCCTCGTTGATTGTATTAGTTTCGAGATGATGCGTACTTCAGAAATTAGGACAGCCTTTGCTTTTGATCCTCATTTTAAAGAGCAGGGATTTCATCTCCTACCTTGACTCGTTCCAATCATCTGACTCCGTCATCTCCTTCTTGCTCGCCGTCCAGTTCACCGGCGACATCCTCGCTTCCAGATACTCCGCCGCGCACGTTGTGCCTTGATGATGTGAACGAATCATGACAAGAATTGGACATAAATGATAAATTATTCTATATTTTTTTAATATACCTTTCTGACTCGAATGATGATTTGACTTGAAAAAAGAAATTAACTCGATCATAATATTTGTAATCATCCCCCCGGTGACCTCGTGTCCCAGGGCCCCCGGGCACCCTGTGGTCCCGGGTTTTTTGTTTTAGAGGCTATGAAAAAGGTTGTTATTCTACCTCGTCCGTCTTGATGATTATCTGGGAGTAATCCGTTCTTTTATGGGAAGGCCCGTTCCCTTAACCCGGCCGAAAAGCTCAACATAAAGGACCTTGGGAAATCCAGCCCTCGTCTCCTCGGACATTATGTAGATTTTTTGAAGGATACTCTCTCGGCCATTGATGGAGATGATGGCCTTAAACGAATCGTTGATTCTTTCGACGATGATCTCCCAACCTTTGAAAGCGGCCAGAATGACTTTGAACTTGTCCTTGTCGAGTTTCTCTTGATGAATAATGCCATAGGCATATTTCCTCTCAACCGAATTAAGTTCCTCCCGCTTGCCATTTTCCAAAATCCAGTAAGCATTAACCGGCCTTGGGGCAGTAAGGTCCGTGTTCTCCGTGAGGCGGATGTCATACTGAACAAGGTTCTTGTTTTTATTCCGTTCAATGAAGAAAAGGTGACCGGCGCTGGCCCCGGAAGCGGCAAAAATCGACGGTGGGAAAAAGCTTAAGGTGGCCACTAACAGTAACACAGCCACTGATGATCTCATACACTATCCTCCCGTTTGCGATTTAATAAGAAATTACTTTCCTAACTCTCTTTTTTTGGAATTTGTAGCAGATCCAGCCCGCGAGCACTATCAGGAATACAACCATGGCAACATGTCCGATTCTTGTCGCCTCTGTCTCGAACATCTCGATACGTTCTTCACCTAAAAGTCCTATTCCACCCCAAAATAGGGTAACGGTTAATAACGCTATGGCTCCGTCCACGATAAGAAACTTTGTTACAGACATTTTCATGACTCCCGCTAAAAGGAGTAAGTGTATCTTTAATCCTAAAATGCGTCTCCCAAAAAGAAATACCAAAGCTCCTCTTCTCTTGAATTTCTCCTCAAGTTTCAAAAGCCTTTCCGGTGAGATCCACTTGCGGAATCTCTGATGTTGAACCAGCATCCTGCCGTACCTCTTGCCAACAAAAAAGACGAAGAAATCGGTGATCAATAGAAGAGGAAATACGACCAAAAACGTCGGGAACAGTTTGATAGTGCCGTGGGCAATCAAAATCCCGCTCAAGAAGAGGGTGGCCTCTTCCGGAAACGGCAATCCAATACCCCCAAGGATGAGAGTAAGAAAAATTCCTGCGTAGGGATAGTTATTTATGAGGTAAGACATATATCCTGTTTCGGGAACGCCAAAATCTTAAGTCTTCATTGGACGGAGCGATTTAAGATAAGGATCTTCGCCATAACGCTACGCTCAGGGCTAAATTTCTTTATTCGCCGTCTTGCGCGGTTATAATTAGGTTAGCACCTAGTGCGGTGTCTCTAACACTTATCTACAGTGATCCAGGCATTGTCATTCCTGAGAAAACGGAAATCCACGCAAAGACCACTGGGTTCCGGATCAAGTCCGGAATGACAAAATGTAAAAAACCTTTTCTGAGACACTACCCTAGCTGCGATATCCCGAAAATTTCTGCTTCGCACACAAAAACAGGTACTGTTTATATTTACGCAAGTCCACGATAAAACAATCCAGCTTACTTCTTCCCCTTCGTGTCAAATGACTCTCTTGTTTTCCGTCTTGCTCGGGCGAACAAGGCTTTTTAAGCCATGCCCTTTTTTTTAAGATGGCCACTCAAATGTCTCTTGTCAATCAATATGGCGGGATTGTGAAAATTATCGTTTCGATCGTAATTTCTGGCGAAAAGGAGCGCGGGGGTGAGATTCGATTGTTGACTGAAGAAAATTGTGGATTAGGAACAAATCGTGAGGTTGCAAACAGCTTTTTTATTTCAGATAGAACTCCTTCTTTATCTATGGGTGCAAGTCTGGATTCAAGTGAGAGTGTTTATTTGCCCTGCCTTTTAAAGAGCTTTCGGAACAGCTTGGGTAATAACCAAATGGCTGGGATGATTAGAACCAGCCAAGGGATAACCGCCACAATAAAAGTGATGACCGCTGCGATGCTGCTTGCAAACACACCTCCCATTCTATGCCAAGCGGATACAATCGGTGCAAAGGCCCCTGTCTCTGCAATGGACGGCTTAGGTCGAAATTCAATACTCACAGCAATTTTATCCGTCTCATTGGCAAGTGCTCTCCGGCTCGCCACCAAACTGTCCAACTCTGACTGTGCTCTGGACAGTTCCCACTCAACCTCCACCACGTCTTTCAAACTGCCTGTGCGGGTGGTCAATATCGTACGCAGCCGATTCCGCAATTCCGTGAGATTTTTGATCTTGGCCTCCACATCGATAACCGTGGTCGTCTTATCTTCGCTCTCCGTGTTTTGGGTTACAACATTACCTACTTTGTTAATATGGTCCAGAAGGGGTTTTAGATTCTGGGGAAGAACCCGCAAAACGAGATTGCCGGAGGGCGGTGAGTACGGAGTTCTTTTATTTATTGTGGATTCCATCACATCGCAATGGATGCTCCGGCAGAACTCATTCACCGATTCCCATGCATTTTCCAAATCGGCCTCCGAAGTCTCCACAACCAAATGGAGCCTTGTGGCGATATAGCGTTTAGATCCGGGTTCCGAAGGCTTCCTAATTTCTTGTTGTCTAAGTTCGGCCGGAGCAAAGCCCGCAGAAGATTTAAGATGTTTTGCTTGCTCATACGGCTCTTTTGCCTGGCAACCGCTCATCAGCAGTAGACCGATCATGCCAAGCAATATGAGTTTTCTTATCATAGACCTTCCTCCGTTTCGCCAATATTTCAGAGTCCCTTCTTTCGCTCCCGCCCTTCGACTCCCCTCCCCCTTGAGGGGGGAGGGGTAAGAGTTTTGAAGGCTATTCTATACTTTCTTGTTTGGTTTGACAACTCGATCACCCCTTGAAATCCTTTGGGGTGGGAGCAAATTCTAAATCATCGGGCCAGAATCTGTTTTTCGGACCGCATGAGATGATTCCTTTCCTGCAAAGCTCTGATCGCCACTCGTACTTCAGAACGATTTTTGACGCCATGGTATGCTCAGGATCAAATTGGACCACATAAGCAGGAGAGTAGGTTGTTTCTCCAAATCCAGTGCCAGGCTGTTCGCTCTCTTTCTGCTTATATTTGTCGGCGGCACGACTTTCCCTTGCAGCCGAAGGAGCGCCTGCGGCAGGCGCTTCTCTCTTTTGAAGTGGCATATCGGAATGGGGAGCGATTTCGGGTACCTTTTCTTTATAGACAGCAAGCGCGATGGTCCCCATGGCCGAAGCATCGGCAAATACTCTCTCGGCGTAGGAATCGGAGTGCTCGGTAAAGTAAAATCTGTTGGTCCTTTCCATGCCGGTTCGCCAGCCTTCAAAGGTATTGGTGTCATAAGGCCCGATGATATACATCCTTTCATTCCGGAGGAGATCTGACTTTTTGCCGTCAATGATATTTCTTCCATCCACTGCGATGACAACACCAATACGCCTATCCGACTTATTCGTAATCTGAATAGAGTATCTCTGTCCCTTGACTGCTTCCAGATAGTAATACTCCCCTTCCCGGTGACCACGTAGAAAGGTTTCGTATTTCCGAAAGACCTCCCCATTATCCGAAACAATCCGCACATCGACAACATCCGTTTTCCCCACATGCGCCCATCCCAATAAGGGAGCGACCAAACCGATAAACAATACCGCGACAAAAGCAATTCGTCTCATGAAATTACCTCCTTTTTGAGTGTCTTTTGATTTAATAGACAACCCGAATGGAAAAAAGTTCCGCGTTGGGAAGAGTTTTTTAGCTGAAAATGCTGGACTTTCAGATTTCCCTGCTGTTATTCTAAAAAAGAATGCATCCAAGGAGACAAGTGTTGAAGCCAGGTCGTTTCAGGGTAGAGCCAATACATTTCTTATTCATGGTGGCGATCTTCCCTATGTTATTGTCGTGCGTTTCCTACAGCGGCAAAGGGAGCGTTCCGCCTGCCAGCCTAAACCCCTTCATCAAAGAATTCATTACCGACCATACCGTACAAATAGGAGAATCCGAGCAGTTGATCTTTGCGACTAATAGAGACTCCTTATCATTTCTCGTCACCATCCGTGCCGTAGAGAAGGAAAATGGCATCTGGCACCTCGTTTTCCCCGCATTTACAGGATCGACTGGAGAGAACGGGTTTGCTGCTGTTGATGAAAAGAGGGAAGGAGACGGCAAGTCCCCGACCGGCATTTTCCCTTTGGGAATAGCTTTCGGGTATGATCCTTCGGTTGAGACCAAGATGCCTTATAGGCAGGCGACAGAGGATGATTTCTGGGTGGATGACGCCAATTCAGAAGATTACAACAAATGGGTCAAGGGCGAACCCAAAGCAACGTCTTGGGAAAAGATGAAGAGAGACGATGACCAGTACAAATATGGAGTAGTGATTGAATACAATATGCATCCTATTGTGAAAGGAAAAGGGAGTGCGATCTTTTTGCACGTATGGAAACCCGGTGAGTCAACCCTTGGCTGCGTGGCTATGTCTGAGGAGATGGTTTTAAAAATTCTTGGATGGCTTGATCCTGCTAAGAGACCCTTGATCATCATGGGCACAGAATCCGAACTTCGTCGAATAAGGTCTCAGCCATAATACAGAAGTGGATTGACTACCAGGAGCACACTACATTGGCGCCAGTGGGTCATTGCGAGGAGTCCCGCCTGGGCTGGATGACGAGGCAATCTCAAGCAGAACGATGAGATCGCCACGCCCTTCGCCTTGAACACCATTCGGTGCAGGGCTTCGGGCTCGCAACGGCATTTCTTAAAATCTTTCGAGGGGCTATTCAGGGATGAACAGGGCCGTGCAGATGCTCAAGATTACACCCAAACATCAACCACTGGCTGTTCTCTTTCTCCTCTTTGTCATACTCACTGCCGGCGTAGCACTCAGGGCACAGGGAGAAACGAAAACGGGGGCATCCCCGCGCCCGGCCAGCGATCTTGTTGATATCAAGGATGTAAGCCCTCACATCATTGTCGATATGAAATATGCGACAGAGGATAATTTCACAAAGAAGAGGCTTTATGATTCCAACACTTGTTTCTTGAGGAAGTCGACCGCCGCCAAACTGGATGCGGTTCAAAAGAAGCTTGAGGGACTGAATCTCGGTCTAAAGGTGTGGGACTGTTACAGGCCATTGGCCATCCAGCGAGTCCTTTGGACGATTCTTCCCGATGAGCGATACGTGGCGAATCCGGAGACAGGTTCACGCCACAACCGGGCATCCGCAGTCGACGTGACACTCGTCGATTCCCAGGGAAAGGAACTTCAGATGCCGACAGGGTTTGACGACTTTAGCGTTAGGGCAGATCATCATTATCAAGACCTTCCGGAACAGGCGATCAGGAATCGAGAGCTTCTCAAAGGCTTGATGGAGAAGGCGGGATTCATCCCTTTAACCGAGGAATGGTGGCATTATGATGATGAAAAGTGGATGCAGTTTGATCTTATGGATGTACCGCTTAAAGATCTGGTGCAAAGGCGAAAACAATTTTGACATTTGATTCGCGATTCCCCCTCTCCCCACTGGAGAGAGGGGAGGGTGAGGGAAAAGGATTTTGGGCACAACGATCTTTTCAGTTTCGCGGCTGAATCATTTCAAAGCGGTAGAATTGAAGTAGCTGCGCGTGGATGCAGCCACCCGGGGGGCCAGGACGATCAGAGCGATTAAATTCGGAAAGATCTGCAGGCCATTCATTGTATCGGCATAGTCCCATACGGTTTTTACCTCGGTGACAGCACCCACGAAGATTAAGCCGCAATAGATCCAGGCGTAGATTTTTAGGACGTTGGATCGAAAGATATATCCGAAGCAGAGTTCACCGTAATAGGACCATCCTACGAGATTCGAGTAGCCGAACAGAAACGAGCTCACCGCCACCATCCAGCCTCCCACTACAGGAATGCTGGTGTTGAAGGCGGAAGCCACCAGGGCGGTGCTCATGGTCCCGGTTGTCCACTTTCCCGTAATCGTGACCACAAGCGCGGTCATCGTGCAGGTGACGAAGGTGATGATGAATACGTCCACGGTGGCGATGAGGCCTTGCCGCACGGGGTCCCGGCTCCGGGCCGCTCCGTATGCCATTCCTGCCGTCCCGAGTCCCGCCTCATTTGCATAAAGCCCCCGCGCCGCCCCGAGACGGGCAGCGAGCAGCACGGAGGCACCGCTGAATCCTCCGATCATGGCAGTCGGAGTAAAGGCGCTCTTCAGGATGAGTACGACGGTCTGTGGCAGCAGGTGAATGTGGGTCAGAATCACGAAGAGTGAGCCGCCGACGTACAGGAGGACTTTGAGCGGGACGAGCTTTTCTGCGAATCGGGCAATGCTCTTGATCCCGCCGATGACGACCAGCCAGGTACCGATGGTGATGCCTGCCCCTGTGAGCCACTTTGGAATGTGAAACTCGGTGTTCAGCACGAGCGCCATCGAGTTGGTTTGCGCCAGGGGGCCCGTGGTCATGGCTGCCATCCCTGCCAGGAAAGCGAACATCCAGGCGAGCACCGGTGATCGGACGCCGTTTCTGAGATAGTACATTGGGCCGCCAGCCACGCTGCCATCGGGCTGCTGCTCACGATACGTCAGTCCCAAGACAGCCTCGCTGTATTTGGTCGCCATGGCGAAGAGGCCGCTGGCCCACATCCAGAAAACGGCGCCCGGCCCGCCTATGGCAATGGCAGTGGCCACGCCAGCAATGTTGCCGTTTCCGATGGCTCCGGCGAGCATTGTCATCATCGACTGCCAGGGCGAGATGTCCCCGGGAGGCGTAGAGGCTTCCCGTTGGGTTCGGGCCGGGACCGCCATGCCCTGCGCGGCGAATCGCCAGCCCAGCCTGAAATGGCTGAGGTGTGTAAACTTCAACCTGGAGGAGAGGTAGATACCTGTACCCATCAGGAGGGCAACCGTAACAGGCCCCCAAACCAGTGCAGCCGCTTGCCCCCAGAACTCACTCATGCGATGTTTCCGCCCTAGGCAACCTTACCAGAAGTTGGTCGGATAAAGCAAGTGCCAGTCTATTCCCGTGGGAAGCTTGCAGTGGCTTGGCACAGGTCTTCTTCTAATTTTGGCTCAGGCAATGGTAACAGGGGTTAGTCAAGGGAGTTTTTCTTAGGACAGGCGTTCGAATATGAATACTTTTTTTTCTTCTGGCAATCTAAGGACTGTCAAGATTAAGCCGTGAAGTTTCAATTTCTTGAGAAACCTCTTCTATCAATTGTTTTTTTCACTTGGTTTTTTTCATTCCAGATCTTATCTCCTTTAGAAAGATCTTGAGGTGCTTCGGGCACAAACCATGCGTTTCTCGCTTATCTGATAGAGGCTCCTTCTGGCCATAAATAACTCCGCACCCTTTGTAGTAACAAACCTGAATTATTTTCTGTCACCTCCTTCGTAATTGCTCCAAAATTTTGGGAGGCTGGAACTCCTCGTCCATTTTTCTTTCGTTGTAACCCCAAGCCCCCGTCTTAGAAAGGATATGCGGCTACTCATGATAAGGCTACCAAGAGCGAATGAGGAGGTAAATAAGGTGAATATTCTATTTTGTGGGGAGAAAGACTGTATTTTTTGGACAACAGCCAAGCGAAAGAGGGTTCAAAGCAACTGAAAAGGGAAGGGAGAAGGACGCAGATGAAGAAGGAAGCCAGTCGATCAGCGCTCAATATCGAACTGTTTCTCCTCTTCGTGAATCATTTTCTTTTTCTGCTCTGAGCCCGAACCGGAAATGGTTAAGATCAAATAGACTAATCCGGCCAGCAAGAGACCGAGGCCGATAAGGCTGAAAAATAGTTTCGGCTTCCGGATCATAAAGATGATGAGTCCAAGCACAATGAGGATGATGATAATTGTGTGGGTCTGAGCAAAGGAAACCATGGGGTCCACGAACCTTGGAAAACCTACGAATCTATACCCTGTTCATCATTCGCTGTATAAAGTGGTCTCGACCTGTTCCCTTGACTGAATTTCTGCTGCCAACTTCTTGGCAGCCTTTCTGTCTTCATGCTTACTGATGAGTACCCGGTAGATAGGAGACTTGTCTCTCGTTACTCCCGGCTGTGTAAAAGCATCGTATCCTTTTTCTCGGAACTTCTTTGCAAGGGCCTCTGCACTGTCCTCATTCTTGAAGGCTCCCAACTGGACCGAGTAGAAGGGCTTCCGTGGCGGTTGGGATCCGGGCTCCGGAGAGAGAGAAGTGGGTTGCTCAGGAGGCGTGGAGGGAGCGGATGATGCGGGCGGAGAGGCTTCGGCGGCGTTCCTCGGCGGTGACGCTTGTGATTTCAATCCAGCCTCAGGAACTGGGGGTCGGACTCGTACGGAGGGCGTTACGACCGGAGAAGGCGAAACCTCTGGGACCGGTGTCAACTGCCGGTAAGCTAAGAAACCTGCTCCGGAAATCACCACAAGGATCCCTATGCCAATCGCGGGCAGAAGAAAGACGGGCCGTTTCTTCTCCGTTTGCCTGGCGATGCGCGGCGACGCGGCCGGTTCGCTTTTTTTGGGGGGCACGGAAAGAGATGCCTTGCCCAAAATCGTTCCTGTCTTTTCGATAAGCTCCTCCGGACTGAATGTCGGTTCCAGGATGTCGACGATCCCGTAATCCTTGAGGTAGCCGGGGTCCACCCCTCCTTCCAGAGATGTAAGAAGAACGATGGGGATCTTTTCCAAGAGTGGAATACCACGGATTGCCTTGCAGGGTTCGAGCCCTGCGGGGCTCATTTCAACAGGCTTTACGTAGATAAGCGAAGGTTTGAGGAATTCCGCCATCTCCACGTTCACATCTTGACTCGAGGCCGTATAGATCATGTAGCTCTCTGCCTGGAGCGTAGGGGTGATTCTCTGGTTCATGTCCTGGCCCGCGTCTATGACGAGTATGGTTTCACCTGCCATCGTTTTCTCTCGGGGGTATGCGGGAAGCGTCGGCACTCAACGCCTTCGGACGCCGGCACGGGTTCAAAGTGTTTCCCAATACTTGGAAGGCATGTCCTGGGCAAGCTTGAGCGCTCCGTCCGCGCCCGCAAAAAGCGGGTCTGAAACGCGGGTGACCTTGCAGGTGCCGTATTCCTTCAAGGAGTCCTGCAGGTACTCGGCAATACCTCTGATGAGGCTCCCTCCGCCCGCAAGAACGATATTGTTCTTTATCTTCATCTGGAATTCGGGATCAAACCGAGCGATCATCTCGGTCGTGGTCTCGACGAGCGGTGGCAGCATACTTTCGCATGCTCGCCGGACCTCGTCCTTGATGTCATGCATAACCGGTTTGCCGTTCACCGGCAGCTCCACGCGAACCTGTTCATTAATTTCCCGGACAAAACTGAATTTTTCCTTAAACTGCCGCACCATGTTCTTGTTGAACTTTGAGCTTGGATATTTCTCTATAAGATAATTGAAGAGTTGCTCGTCGACATAGTCGCCCGCCGTCAGAATGGTCCTCTGGTCTTCTTCTGAGGGAATGGTACCATGCATGATGCAAAAATCAATCGTCCCGGCGCCGATGTCAATGATGAGTGCGTCGTTCAGCAGGTTCATCCCGTAGGCGATCGCAAAGGGTTCCGATACCACCATGAGGGTATGCACGTATTCCTCAACCGCCTTCCGGATGGCGAGCTTGTTGACTCTCAGCGATTCGGCGGGCACCCCAACCACCGCATGAATCCTCTGGCCGGACTCAGGCTTTGCAAGATCGATGAGATGCCTGATAATTTCCTTGACCGCCCTCTCGCTGCTTTCAATCCCTTCCTTAATAATGCCTCGTTCAAGGGGCCTGCAGACATCGAGGGAAAGCCGATGTCGCAGAGCTTCGGCTCCGAAGAGTACCGGCTTGCCGACGACTTGTTCTGCGATGAAGTCTTTCGGCCAGCCGACGTAGCTCTCGATCCATTCCCGTTTGCTATTACTCGAAGAAATCGCGCTCCGCGATGTTCCGAGGTCGATACCGACAAACAAGACACTGTCTTGCTTCTGTTCATCTCTTGGCTTCATGGGTAAGAGCTCCTTTATTCAGATAATTGAAAATGCCGGCGGCAAGGTACCCGGCAATATTCTCTCTGTGACTTTCGGAATGGAGTTCCCGTTCCTCCTCGCGATTGCTGAGACACGAGACCTCCGCCAGCACGGCGGGGACGTCCACGCCGAGAAGGACGACGAAAGGTGCCCTCTTGACGCCGTGGTTTTGTATGTCTTCGCTATGCTTCCTGCTATTCAGGAAGAGGTTGGCCTGGATGGATTCCGCAAGCTCTTTTGACTCCTGAAGTTTCATGGTCTTCCCAAGCCTCTCCATAATTTCTTTAAAATCACTGAGCCCGTATTCCGACCCTGCGTTTTCTTGCTGGGCAAGCTTGAGTGTTTTCTCGTCATTGGAGGGTCCAAAATAATATGTCTCAACGATGTTTGTCGGCCTCCGCGGCAAGTAATTGAGATGAATCGAGATAAAGAGGTCGGCTTTCGCTTCCTGGGCTAGAGCCACCCGTTTCTCAAGAGGTACGGTGGAATCGTCCTCCCTCGTCATGAGTACACGGTAGCGGCCGCTCTTGAGGAGATGGGTCTTTAATCTCTTGGCGATATCCAGCGTGATATTCTTTTCCATCGTTCCCATCTTACCGACGGTGCCAGAGGCGGTCCCGCCGTGGCCTGGATCGATCATGATCGTCTTAATTCTCAGGCCGAGCATACGGCTGAGAAAGAGATTGCGATTGTTCAGAAAAGCACTGAACTCAGAAACATTGGTTGCACCTTCCGAAAGGACGTCTGCGGAAGGAAAAAGAGGGTAGGGAATCCCATCCGGGGTTAGGTCCGCCAAAGCAACCGTCGCAGGGAGAGCAGTTGCGAGTGGGCCCCCGTCAGCGGTCGGTTCTACCGGCTCAGGAAGGGAAGCAAGAAGTATCCTCCTATTCGCGGTTGGTTCTGCGGGCGTGAACGAGCTCTCCATATACTGGCCTGGGATAAGAACTGCGAAGATGCAGAGGACCGCGGGCAGGAAAATTCTCTTTAGGGAGAAGGGTCTCCGTCGTGACAGGGCCGGCCAGCCATTGGAGAGCATGAAAAGGTTTTCTTCATATACACCCCGGAGGATGTTCCGACGAATCTTGGACTCGTTCTTTCCGGTCAAGATGGAAATCATGGCATTGCGAAAAATCAACAGGTTATGAGCGAAGAACTCTATTCAAAGTGATGGTCGGGAAGACCTCCTAGACCGTTACCCAATGGATCTGGTTTTTTCCGCCCTATTAACACACACAAGTTCCTTTGAGAAATCGTTCGAAATTTTACAAGCATATATTATACCAAATTCTCAATACTTACAAGATTTTGTTTTTTAATAGTTTTTTCAAATTAGAATATGCTGGAGTGCCGTATTTTGCGGCCTAATTCGGACAAAT
>JAPVTA010000042.1:0-29033 GCA_047519465.1 Thermodesulfobacteriota bacterium
ACGCCGGGTTTTGTAGTCGAGCGCACATGGTAATCATTACGCATAACTCCCGGAATTGACCCATCGCCTCCCTAAGGTCAAAGTGAGTATTCACTATAATTCTTTCTAAGCTGGCCACATATCCTTGAAAACTCCCTCGCTCCATAGGCCGCCCCTGAATACGGCGGTTCAGATCCACCCTTTCACCAACCGGGCGCCCCACAATTGTCCTTGGTCGTCTTTGTCGTTCTCTGCTTTCCTGCTATTCCTGTCCTTTAAAAGAGCAAGGGAGATGCCGGATGTCCAAGAAAACCATAACTATCTGAAGTGTAAAGATTTTCATAATTATTCCCTGATTAGGAGATTTATTGGTTTTATAAAAAATTGCGGCTTCTCTGCCAATCTGTCAAAGGTATCCGAAGTTCTTGAAAATAATGAAGAACTGAGACCACTAACAACGATGAGACAATAGAATTCGTGCGCCGGGAATGACGGAAGATGTGATAAACACAAAGGAAAAAACGACCACAGGGGTTTAATTTGTGAAATCTTGGAGCTATGCAATTTCTTCTTAATTAATTAAGACCTTTCATAAACAACAGAATGGGACCAAAAAATGTCTCTCTCCTAAATAGTCGACCCTATCTTTCAACCTCTCTAATTTAAACAGTTTTTGTGCCACAGTCTTTTGCACCCCAAAAATGAAAACTTTGGGAATAGATTTTGCAAAATGAAACTCAAGATCCTCTTAAGGAGGCAAAACCTTGAACCGCTCTAAAAGACCAAAAGGTTTCTCATTGATTGAAGTACTTATTGCGTTAGTAATTCTATCCATTTCACTATTAGGTTTAGCTGGCCTAATGGTGACGACAACTAGAAGCAATTCGTACGGAAACCACATGACAGAGGCTGTGACTTTCGCGCAGGACAAACTTGAAGAGCTGAGAGTAAAACCACGGGATCTTATCATTTCCAGTTTTGATGATGTTCAAGGTTCCACGGGAATGAGGTATCGTAGAACCTGGACTATTTCTAGCTTACCGAACCCTACCCCGCCTCCGACAGATCTTCAAAAGGGAATCACTATTACAGTCAGCTGGAATAGTAATAATAACTCGATCAGGCTTTTGTCGGTAATTTCCGATTAGGTATATGGAGAAAGAATTCTATGAAAATAGAGAACAAACTTAATGTGAAAGGGGTTACATTAATTGAATTGTTAGTGGCGCTGATCATGGGCGCAATAGTAGTTGCAGGGATTTATCGTATATTTGTCGCCCAAAGTAGAGCTTATGTCGTTCAAGATCAGGTGGTGGAGGTACAACAGAATATCAGAAGCGCTATGGAAATTTTATTGAAAGACCTCCGCATGGCTGGATTTAACGGGGATAATACTCCGTGCACTCCCTCCGTCACTCCCGGAGCAAATACCATCACTGTATTCTACCAGAGAAATGGGGTTATGCGGCAGGTGACTTATTCGGTAGACGGCACGCAAAGGTTGATGAGAAGTGAAACTCCTCCAGTTATTCCGCCTTCTGAGGCTGGCGGAGATCCAATACTCACCGGTGTGAGCGCGCTCAATTTCACGTATGGAATAGACACGACCCCTGAGGATGGAGTTGTGGATAATGATAATTACGATGTTGCTGCGGGAGCGGTTGGGACATCAAAGGTTATTGCTGTACGAGTTGTCTTGGTGGCAAATCCCGCTGCGGTCAATCCTGACATGAATGCAATTAATCCAAGACGCCTGGAATCGAGAGTAACCTTGCGAAATCTATGTCTTCGGTAGTCATTATGTTGTTTAAGGAGAGTTAAATCATGGCAAAAAGGGGATGTTTTATTGTAAAAGAAGAATCTGGAGCGGCTTTAGTCATAGCCCTCATGATGCTTATTGTTTTGACCCTCATTGCCATTGCTTCGAGCAGCACCTCTATATTTGAAATTAAGCTGGCGGGAAACAAAAGGGCAACGACAGATGCTTTCTATACAGCGGATGCAGGGGTGCAGGCTGTTCTCCCGACCATTACCAACTTTTATACTTCAAGTTATACATCGGTACCTAATTCTGGCGGTCTTTCTCTAAACCTTCGCAACGAATCAATCGACTCAAAATTCACCAATCCGGTATTTGCTTTACCTACCAATCCCACCGCCGTCAGTTTTACTGATCCGCCGACCGTGACTATATACCACACGACAAGAAGCGGTGCTCCCAAAGGTTTGGGCTTTAGCGCCGCTGGAGGCTACGACTTTGTCTATTACGTGATTGACTCAACTGGGAGAGATCAACTTGACGTCGCTTCATTAAAATCCAGCTGTGAGGTCATTGAAAAAGTGGTGGTCCTTGTTCCGAATTTGCAGGGAGGGAATTAAAATGCAAAAAAAGATGAAGTTTGCAACTTTTCTCGTCATATTATTTCTCTTGGTTTCATCAATCTGCCACGCTCTTGATACGGACTTGTATGTCGTGTCAGGAGCAAATATCCCGCCGAATGTATTGATTATTTTGGACAGTTCTGCAAGCATGGACGAGGTCAGTTCAGGGCAGAATTATGATCCTGAGATTAATTACAGTGATTACGGACCCCCAACGACCTATCTGAGAACTGAAGTTTACTACAAATCGGGTAATAATTGGGTTGATACAGGTTTTTATGTAGGCGATCCTATTCCTTCGCGATCCCCCCTTCCACAACTTCTTGCATGCGAAGACCTTCGCAGTACTCTCCTTCTAGAGGGACAGGCGATCAATTATTCTGGCTGCGGATATAGCAGGAAAGATTTTCAGACTGGAAATTTCATGAATTTTCTGCAACTGACCGGAGGTCCTGGGGGAAACCGTCCACGGTTTGGACTGGCCACTGGAATTATTCATAGTTACATCAATACGACATCGGGTATCCGTTTTGCAGTGATGGCTTTTAATCGGGATAATGCTGCCCCCCCCAATACAGTAAGAAACAATAGTGGCGCAGAATACGTCTCTGGTGACTCACGAGACAATCCATTAACTACACCCTGGGATGCTGTCGGGGGGCAGTTATTAGGCTTTTCCGGAGGAAGACCTGGCTTTGTGGATGAATTTAAGAACGGAAAAACTGAGGTATTCAATGATCTTGCCACGCTTACTAATGACAGCTGGTCTCCGCTGGCCGAAACCTTATATGACGCAGGGCAAGTATTTCAGAGAGGGACAAGTCTTCTCGGGACTTCATATTCGTCAAGGCCAAATCTTGTGCAATACGATTGTCAAAAGAACTATGTCCTGATCATCTCTGATGGAGTCCCTACGAAGGATAGCGATCCTCGACTATCTTCAGTAGCTGGAATGACAGATCTGAATGGAAACGGAAGGATCGAGTTGGACGAGGTCTCCAAGTATCTCAATGATATCGATTTAAGCAATGGGAGGGCTCTCCAGAAGCAAAACATTATAACTTATACCATCGGTTTTAGTGTGACCCAAAAACTGTTGGAGGATACGGCCAAGAACGGCGGCGGGAAATATTTCTACGTGTGGAGTTCACAGAGCTTTAATATCGCTTTCCAGACCTTTATCGCAGAGGTTCTTGAGGAATCGGTTTCCTACGTGGCCCCGGTTGTTCCTATCAGTCAGATGGAGAGAACCAGCGCAGGGAATCAATTGTACCTTGCCATGTTTAAACCGACCATGACAAGTTTCTGGAAAGGAAATATCAAAAAATATTGCCTTGCAACAAGAAATAGCTCTGGACAGATTGTCGATTGCAGTAACAGTCCGGTGAGTGACTCCACTATTACGGTTGGGGATATTCTTGATGCGAAGGGAGCAATTGTGCTGACATCGAAGTCACGAGGAGACTCTACTGATAATGAGATCAAAGATTCAGCCCAATCCTACTGGAGTTCAGCCCCGGACGGAGGCGAGACAGAGTCAGGAGGAATTGGTAAAGTCCTCCAGGACCGGACCCCCTCGACTAGGAAGATTTACACCTACTTTGGAGCAGAAGTGAATGTAACCGACCGGTCAGTGGATCTAACCGACCCGTCAAATGCGTTCTCCACATCGAATAGTAATATCACCCCAAGCACATTAGGCCTTGATTCAACGGATACCACCGGAAAAGATAATGTTATCAAGTTTATCCAGGGGTATGATGTCTATAAACAGAATGACCCGCTGTCGATATATGGACAAGGACCCAACGCGAAAAAGGACTGGATTTTAGGGGCCTTCATCCATTCAAGGCCTGCGGTCATCCATTATGGGACTCGGTCTGTCATTTATGCCGGGGCAAATGATGGGATGCTCCATGCTTTCGATGACGCGACAGGGGAAGAATTGTGGGGTTTCATTCCCCCAGATTTGTTGCCCAATCTTAAAAATTTGAATGGAGAGGCTGTTCAATTTTACGTGGATGGTCCTCCGAAAGTCTATGTTCAAAGGGATAGTTCGAATAATATTGTTTCTGCTACCCTGATTTTTGGAGAAAGAAGAGGGGGAAACCACTATACCGCCCTGGATATTACGAATCCTGATTTGCCCAAATTCCTCTGGTCGATCAGCCCATCGGCCATTACTTATCAGACTACCAAGACCCCTTCAACAGACTACCAGGAAATGGGACAAACCTGGAGCGCTCCTCAATTGGGACAGGTCAATGGGGGTCAGTGGGTGGCTTTTATCAGCGGCGGGTACGACGACTTGAATGAAGATCCAGACAATCCAGGGACTGATACAAAAGGAAGGGCAATTTATGTTGTAGACATTTCAAATGGAAGCCTCCTCTGGAGTTACTCTCACGCCAACGATGCAAATATGAAATATTGTATCCCCGGGGATGTTACCCGTGTGGATACGAATAATGATGGCAATATTGATAGGCTCTATGCAGGCGATGTCGGTGGGCAAATGTGGCGCTTCGATCTTGGAAGTTCTGGTTTGACGGGGAAAATCCTATTTGATTCAAATGCGGGCCTAAGCCTAAAACGAAAGATCTTCTACCCTCCTGATGTCGCCCTTGAACAAGGCTATGAAATGATTTTCTTTGGCACAGGAGACCGAGAGCATCCAAAGGACACTACCAAGGTAAACAGGCTTTACGCCATCAAGGACAAAAACCCTTCTTCAACCCTAACAGAAAGTGATCTGGTGGATGTGACTGGAGATCTGCTCCAAGTAGGAACCGACGCTCAAAAGACGTCGACATTGAACGCCTTACAAACAGAATCCGGCTGGTTTATCAAACTTGATCGAAATGCCGGCGAAAAGTGTCTTTCTAATTCAATCCTTTTCTATGGCAATATCTATTACACAACCTTCACTCCGATTCTTGGTGCCCCCAATGATCCCTGCTTTCTCAATCAAGGGGAAGCAAGACTCTATGCGCTCAATTATAAAACCGGAGTTGCCGTCTTCAACCTAGACGGATTAGGAACATTAACGGATCTTACGCGAGACGATCGCTCTACTAAGATTGGGGTCTCTATCCCATCTGGGGTTGTCATCACCTTTGTCGATGGGACAACCGTAGCCTATGGAGGTGTAGGTGGAGGTGTCTATCGTCCCCCGCTTTCAACTACGAAGAGTGTCTTTCCTGTGAGCTGGAGAATCGCATTCTAAAAAAGGCGCGGGTGCTTCCAAAGATACACATTAACCGTCGAGGTTAGATGATCGTAAGGACTCTTTCAGTTCTAGACATATTTCACGAGTAATCGCGGTGGGAGGCTAAGAGTCTCAACTAATATCGGCATAGCAGGGTTAACGAAATCAAATTATAGAAACCGGATTACCGTGAACCGATTTGAGAACAGGTAGTTCGGTTTTTGTGTTTGGGAGATACTTCGGTAAACTTATGGAAAATATTCATCCTAAAAAAGGATTGCCAAATGTTTGAATATATTTGAAAGGAGTAAGAAAATGAATAAGAGAGGGGTTACCTTAGTGGAACTGGTTGTTGTGTTTGTTATTATTGCCATCGGGGCGACTCTGATGGTCCCTAGTATCGGGGCATGGCTGCCGAGGTACCGCTTGAGGAGCGCAACAAGAGATGTCGTTTCAACGCTGAGAACCGCCCAGATGAGAGCGGTTTCAACCAACACCACTTATGGAGTGGGATTTGGAGTTAATTCATGCCAGCTTTATCGATCGTCCGGAGGTCTAACCGTTGAAGGGACACCCATTAATTTACCAAATGGAGTGCAATTTATCAACAATAACTTTCCTGTAAACGATACGTTAGGCCAACCCTTTGCGCAATTTAATCCCGATTCTACCTCTTCGGGTGGAAATGTCACATTACAGAATACAAAGGGAGTCACAAGAAGAATCACCCTCATTAACGCGACAGGAAGGACAAATATAAATTGATTAATTTTCTTGCAAAAGAAGGTTTCATATCGGATTGCCTCAAGTTAAATGTTACTGGGTGTGTGAACAAAAAGGGGTCGTAGGTCTTATCATTTTAGCTGCCTGCATCCTTTAAATGTTAATAGGCCAATAAAAATTAAATTTATATCCGGTGGGTTGAAGTTGGTAGGATGGCCGGGCAATTACTGCGAAGACTGGGGACTGGGTCAATTTGAAATAAGGAATCCTTCCATTAGTGGCAATGGTTCCATTCCGGTCAATGACGATATTTTCAATATCCACATAAAGCTTATAGGTTCATTGCTTGGGTTGGGAATAGTGTTGGGAGCTAAGTAAAATGATGAAAATCAAGGGGTCCTGAAAGTCCAGCAACCCCTTGATATTATAACTGGCGGGAGCGACGGGGATCGAACCCGCAACCTCCGGCGTGACAGGCCGGCGCTCTAACCAATTGAACTACGCCCCCTTTATTAATACAAACGGCATTCCTTTTACTTTTGGCAAAACGGAAGCGGTAGACACAACACGAATTAAACCCACGCCCCCATCAAAAATTTTACATTATACCTAAATGTTTTGTAAAGTCCAAAATTGCATTAGTAAAGCTCCCCGCCCTAAAGGGCGGGGCTTTCCGGCAAGGTGGTTATTTCATATTGTGCCCCCCGTGGTCGGGTCTAATCGACTTGACCCCGTCCTGAAGGGCGGGGCTTGCGGGGCACGGACCGGTCAGCATCTTTTTTCCCGTGATTGAACCAAGCCGCATGAAGCGGACAGGCCGGCTGAGCCACTCCGCTTGCACTCCTGTAGTGGAAGGTCATCTTGTTTTATGTTTCTCATTTACATAGGCCAGCGCATCATCGATTGCTTTAACCGCTATGTCCAGATCTTGTTCAGTGTGTCTATAGCAAATATATCCATGATGGTGTGGGGTAAAAAAGATGCCTCTACGGATCAGCTGTGTGTAAAAATCGTCGCGTCTGGCTCTTTGGGTATTCGCTTCATCCCTCTTAAAGGTTATGAAAAACATCGGGGCAACCCCGCTTAACTCGGCTCCGGTGTCATACTTGTCAATGATACCCTGGATCTTTTTCAGAAAACGACCACCTTTTTTCCATATTTCGTCAAGGACATGGTCACGCTCCAGGATTTCAATGGTTTTCAGAGCGGCAATATAACCGTCACTGTTCGGGAAGAAAGTAGAAGAGATAAAAAGTTTTTGTGCCGCCGCCATCATCACTTCAGCTTTCCCTGTAACAACGCTGATGGCATATCCATTGGCCATTCCCTTCCCCAGCACCGTCAAATCGGGAGTGACTCCATAAAGTTCCTGCGCTCCACCCATCCTGAGTCTGAAGCAGGTCCGGACTTCATCAAAGACCAAAATCGCGCCATACTTGGTCGCGATTTCTCTTACGCCCTCAAGGAACCCGGGGTGAGGTTCTTCCATCTTTTGATGGAGGGGATGCCCGAAAGGAGTCATAATGATGGCAGCGGTCTGATCGCCATATCTTCTCATCAAGTCCTCGAGCTGATCGAGATGGTTGTAACGAAATTCATACACGTCCTCGTAGAACTTTTCAGGAATGCCCCCTTTCATCTCAACGCACCAGTCATGCCAGCCGTGGTAGCCACAGCGCATCACCTTGATCCGGTTTGTGTAGGCCCTCGCAATGCGGATGCTCGCCGTCGTGGCGTCGGAACCGGTCTTTAAAAAAATGCTCATTTCGGAACAGGGCACGAGTTCGCTCAGTTTTTTCGCGAGCTGATTCTGATACCGCTGTGTAAGGGTGAAACAGAAACCTTTGTCTCTTATTTGCCTCGTCACCGCTTCGTCTACTTCTTCTTCTCTATAGCCCAGGATGATTGGCCCATAGCCACAGAGGAAGTCAATATATTCGTTTCCGTCAACGTCGATCAATCTGCTTCCCTTGCCGTATTCAAGAAAGATGGGATATTCTCCCTCGATAAAATCGCTGGGTTTTCTGGCACCCAGGACTCCGCCGGGAACCAATTTTTTGGCCTCTTCAAAAAGTCCGAGGCTCCTCGATAGGTTTAGTTTCTTAACATCTTTCATAGAGATCCTCCTGCTAAGGTAATAATTAGAGTCTGTCCATAAACTAAGGTTCCAATAGGGGGGTGTCATTCCGGCCCCGATTTTCATCGGGACAGACTCCAGCCGGGCGACCGAAGGGAGGCGGAGTGAGCCGAAGCGAGCGAGCACATCCAGTACCTCTCCTGAGCGTCCCCGTATCAAGTACCCCGTATCAAGTACGGGGCAGGCTCCTCAAGTCCGGCATGACGGGCTAACAGACTTTATGGGCAGAGACTGATTAAGGATTATCCCTGATTACACCTCAAGCATCGACTTGATCGTTTCCGTTTGGTGTATTTTGGCGCCTCTTTCTCGTAATGCAGCAAGGAATTTTCCCGGATCGATGCAGCCTTCAGGGGCTACCACTCCCTTCACTGGAACATGGCCCGCATCCAGCATCAGGGCAGCGATAGAGGCGGGAAGCCCTGTTCCGGGCGCCATCCTGCCCACGATGTCAGCCGTGTACCTCACCTGTTTTCCTTTTCTCTCCCCTTTTACGATCACCTTTAAGGCGGATGCAAAGGGACCCTTATCTCTATTATTGGGAATGGCACCCCAAAGCTGTAAAGTCAGGTCATACGGTACTACTTTAACCCCCTTGACATCAACAGGCTCCTTGCTGAGAAAGCCTGTCTCTCTCTGCTCTCTAATAAGCTGGTCTACCCATGACGGTATGAGCGCGCCTTTTATAACTACCCTCTTCACCCCTTTTATATACCGCGGCATCGTGAGTGGCTGAGGATGGCCCACATACCGAACCTGGCAGGTGCCAAGGGGTTCGAGGAATTCAGCCGTTTCCTCGCCGGTGCCGCCCTCTACATATTCGAGCTTACCGTCCAAATACTGGGGAATTTTGCCTATCGTCATATGGAGGCTATGATCCCAGGCTGCACCCGAAAGCTCGGCGATACTGACTACCCAGAATAAGGAGATCTCGTCAACACGATCCAGTTGATTTGCGTACCATTTGACGATGACGTTGTTTGTTCCCGGGTCCGATCCCATCCCTGTCAAGACGGTAATTCCCGCTTTTTTGGCAGCGTTATCAATATCGGAAGAAAAAAGAATGTCCGTCGCTTCATAGTCATCGCAAATATCTATATAGTTGACCCTCGCTTCAACTGCTGCCCTGGCTACGGCCACAGCCGTCTTGTAGAACGGCCCTGCACAGTTAATAACCACGTCGGCATCCTTGATGGTTCTGACCAAGCCGTCGTGATCGTTTACGTCGATCTGGCGGAGAGACACCTTTCCGCTGGCGCGCAACTTATCCTGCACTCTACTCGGATCTATATTGATGTCGCCTAAGACAACTTTCTTAATCCGCTCCTGCTTAATGAGGTCCCGGGCAACCCCCTGACCCATACCTCCCGTTCCGCCTAAAACTAATGCCTCCATTCGTACTCCCTCCTTATCGATGATGATCCCCGTGGAAAATTGATAACCCCCCTCTGTCCCCCCTTAGATTAAGGGGGGATGAAGGGGGGTTACAATGAACGATGGACATTGGACATTGAACTTTGAACAAAGAAGATAATGCATTTTTTATCGTTCATTGTTTAATGTTCATCGTGCCTTCTTCTCCTCCAGCATGCGCAGCACCACTTCGGGTGTGACGGGAAGTTCCTTGGGCATCACGCCGACGGCATTCTGCACGGCATTGGCGACCGCTCCGGTCATGGCCACGGCGATGGACAAACCTCCCTCTTTGGCACCAAACGGTCCAAAGGGGTCGTTGGAGGTCACGACGATCGGGTCGATGTTGGGCACATCGGTGGAGAGCGGGAACCAGTAGTCGGCGAAGTTGGCATTCAGGTTCTGGCCTTTGCTGGTCCAACGATGTTTCTCCATGAGCACACCCTGCGGGCCTGCCTCCATGGCGGAGCGTTGGATCTGTTGCTCAACAGCCAGAGGGTTGATCGGATAGCCGCAGTCGTGGGCGGCAACCATATTGAGCAGCTTCACCTTGCCTGTTTCGGGATCCACCTCCACCTCAGCCACTGCCGTGCCGAAGGAGAATGCGGAGGCGATCTGCCCGCGGGGGTTTTTGATCCAGTCGCGCTTGGGATCGGCGTCCGGCCAACGATCGCCGCGGCCCAAAATCGCCCGATTCTGCGCCAGAGCGGTTCTCGCTACTTTGGCGATCTCGACGGATCTCTCCGGCGCTCCCTCGACCCAAATGCGGCCATCACGCGCTACCAGGCTATCTTTGTTGGCTTCTAGCATTTGGGCGGCGACCTCGAAGAGCTGTTCCTTGGCATCGGCGGCCGCGGCTTTGACTGCGCCGCCGGAAATCAGCGTTGAAGCCTGGGAGTAAGCTCCTTGATCAGACGGAGTCACACTGGTATCACCCGTAATCACTTTGATTCGGTCCAGCGAAATTCCCAACTCCTCGGCAGCAATCTGAGAGATCATGCTGTCGTTGCCTTGCCCGTTATCGATCACTCCAGAAATCACGGTGACGTCGCCGTCTTCGTTGAACCGCACAAAGGCTGCTGACCCTCCCCGGATGCCCATCGGGAATCCGCTGATCATCGCGCCGCAGCCCATGCCGATGCCACGATAGGGCGGTAAATGGCCTCGTTTCTCTTTCCAGCCAGCCTTTTCCGCGGCCAAGCGCATGGTTTCGATTTCGGCACAAGAGGTGATCACCGTCCTGGTAGGCGTCACGTAGCCCTCGTGGACGGCATTCTTCATCCTGAATTCGAGGGGGTCCATTCCAAGTTTCTCGGCGAGGGCATCGAACTGCAGCTCCAGTCCGGCATAGGCCGTGCGGGGGTGATGCGGGTACATTCCACGCGGGGGCTTGTTGGTATAGGAACGGATTGCCTCATAGCGCAGGTTGGCGAACTTGTAGGCTTCTTCAATCATGATGTAGGCAACCGAGGCAGCAATCGGGCCGGTGCTGGCGTAAGCTCCGCCGTCCATTACGACCTTCATGTCAACCGCCGTAATTCTTCCCTCCGCGTCAACTCCCACTCTGGAGTCCGTAATACTGCCGTGCACCTGCCGTACGCAGTTGAAGTTCTCCTCACGGCTGTAGACCAATTTAACGGGACGGCGAGCCTTCTTCGAGAGAAGCGCGGCCATAAAATCCGCGGGCGAAACCTCCGACCTGCCCCCGAAATGTCCGCCGATGGCAATCTTGCGGACACGCACGTCCGAGGTCGGGATGCCCAAAGCGTTGCTGAGGGGTCTTGCCTTCATATGGGGGCCCGCGTTGGGACACCATAGGTCCAGTCCGGTACTATCGAAGTTGGCCACGGCGGCATAATTTTCTAACTGGCAATAGCTTTCCTCCGGAGACGAGAAGCGGCCTTCCTCCACGAGATAAGACTCGGAAAGAGCACGGTCAACATTCCCTTCGTTCACGAAAATGCGCACACTGACGTTTCCGGGCTTGTCATCATGAAGCTGGGGAGCGCCCTCAAGCAAAGCCTCTTCGGGGTCGAGAACATGCGGTAGAGGCTCCCACTCCACCTTGATCAAATCCACGGCCTCCTGCGCCGTTTCTTCGTCGATGGCAGCCACAGCCGCAACCTCCTGGCCGAAGAAGCGGGCCTTGTCAGTCGGAAGGAACTGCATATCTCGAGTGTACGCGAAGACGCCCCATCGGTAGGGTATGGCGTCCCTGCCGGTGATGACCGCCCTCACTCCGGGAAGCTTCTCGGCTCGACTGGTGTCGACGTTCAATATCCTCGCATGCGCGTAAGGGCTGCGAAACACCTTGGCATAAAGCATGCCCGGTAGATACAGATCGGCGGAGAATTTGGCTTCACCCTTTGTCTTGGCGACAGAATCGGTTCGAGAGACTCGTTTCCCTACCACTGAATAGTCTGAGATGGCAACTTCCTTTTCCAAGGATGGAGCCCGACCAGAAGCGGCCATCACACTTTCGACGATCTTGGTATATCCAGTGCATCGGCACAGATTGCCGGAGATCGCCTGACGGATTTCCTTCTCCGTCGGAGAAGGATTCTTGTCTAGCAACGCCTTGGCCGAAAGGATCATGCCCGGGGTGCAGAACCCACATTGAGTGCCACCGTATTTGGCGAACGCCTCCTGTAAAGGATGCAGCTTCTCTCCGTCGGATAACCCTTCTATAGTCACAATCTCTTGACCTTGAACTTCCGCCGCGAGAAGTAGACAGGAACGCATCGGTGCCCCATCGAGCAAGACCGTGCACGCACCGCAAGTCCCATCCTCGCACCCGCACTTCGTCCCAGTGAGTTGAAGGTCATCTCGGATGACTTCCAGAAGGGTCGTATGAGCAGCGATCTCAAGATTCTCAACTCGCCCGTTTATATTCAATGAAACCTGAATCCTACCCATAACTCTCCTTTATGTTCGGATATGTGATATCCTCTGCCCAAGGGACACATCGAGCCAGCAAAATCGTCACGGGTCTTGAGTAAAGGTTACGGTTACGAAGCCCCTGCCCACCGGCAGGCAGGCGTTTCGTTTGACATTAATCTCGTTTAACGGTGACGACGCTGGTATCGAAGCAAGATGCTCGATGCTCGAATTTCGACAAGGATGGAAGCGAGCCTCTAGTCTCGGCAGTCGAGCATCGATACGAGCTTCGACAACGACAAACGTTGCTTCCCTCAAGATTTCTTGGACATACAACATAACCGAATGACGGTACCGGGCATCGTAGCCCTTACCGTAACCGGAAACCTTTTTATTGAGACTTAACCTCTGGGTCCATTGCCAGTGTTCGGCGTAGCGCCCGCTTTGCAAGCACTCCGACCATTTTCCTCCGATAGCTCGCATTCATCGCCAGGTTTCCTACTGGCCGCGCGCTATCCACCGCCTCTCTTGACACAATCTGAAGTAGATCTTCAGTAGGCTTTTGGCCCTCCAGAAGTCCCCCGACCTCGGGTACTTCTATCGGGGAAGGGCCTACCCCTCCCAGTACCATTTTGGCCTGTTCAATCGTACCGTTCGGGTTCCTCTTGACCATGACCGCGACTCCGGCCATAGGAAAATCCATACCTTCACGCACACGAAGCTTCTCGTAAGCGGCATTAACTCCGGGGCCAGAACTTCGGATCCGGACTTCTACGAGTATTTCGTCGGGTTTCAGAATGTTTGGCTTCTCTCCTCTCCCAGTGAAGAATTTGGCCAAGGGAATCATCTTTTCACCGTTCGCCGAGACAATTTTCACCTCAGCCCCCAGCGTTATCAGAACTGGACCAAGATCACCCTGATAAACTGCCTGGCAACGCGGGGCCTTTTCGACGGCGTTACAGATGTCCCCTCCCAACTTGAAGCAAGCCTTTAGCCCACTTCTCCAGAACTCAGACTGATTGTAGTAAATGCATCGGGTGTCAAGACAGAGGTTTCCTCCGATGGTGGCCCCGTGGCGGATAGAAGGGATGCCCACAAGTTCAGCTGCCTGGGCCAGGGAGGCGTACTCTTTTAAGACAAAGGGCGATTTCTCCAAGGTCTCCAAGGTAGCCATAGAGCCAATAACAAGTCCACCCCGTTTGTTTCGGCGCACGTAATCCAGCCCGGTCAATCCCTTCAGGCCAATTACAACGTCGGGTTTGCTGAGCCTGTAACGAAGGCCAACCATGAGCGCCGTGCCTCCAGCCAAGATCACCGCCTTCCTGCGATGCTTCCGAAGGATGGAGCAGGCCTCTTGCAGCGAGTGCGGTTGAATAAATTCGAACTGAGGCAGTTTCATATCATTCCTCGCACGCGACTTCCCTCCCAAGAGATTTCTTCTTACTCCTTTACAACCTTTCTTAATTCTTCGGTTAAGGCTGGGACAATCTGAAATAGGTCTCCAACGATCGCATAGTCTGCATAGTTGAAGATAAGGGCATTGGGGTCCGCATCCACAGCCACGACCGTTTTACACGTCCCAATTCCCAGCACGTGATGGATAGCGCCTGAGATGCCGAAGGCCATGTAGAGTTTGGCAGAGATATTCTTGCCGCTCTTTCCAATCTGATCCTTTTGATCCCTCCACCCTTCATCGACCACAGCCCGGGTTGTTCCTACGGAAGCATTGAGTACCTCAGCCAACTTCTCCATCATTTTGAAATTTTCCGATCCTCCGATCCCTCTTCCCGCGGCAACTACGATGTCGGCCTCTGTAATATCCAACTTCGCCCCGACTGCTTTCTCCACTCCGATAACCTTCTTCCTTAATGAAGAGGGGTTGATGCGAGACAGAATCGAAACGACTTGTCCTGATTTACCAAGGGTCTCGTCGATAAGGAAGGTATGATTCCTCACCGTTGCCATCTGAGGCCGAGCTTCAGAAAAGGTCATCTCTGCAAAGACCTTGCCCCCATAAAGAGGGCGTTTCGCTACAAGATGTCCATTCTCTTCCACCGTCAGGCCTGTGCAGTCAGGAGCATAACCTGTTTGGCAGTGCATGGCCAGCCTCGGGAAAAGATCCTTACCCGTCGAGGTGGCTCCTCCCAAAAGAATAGTGGGTTGATGCTCTTTTATGAGAGGTGCCAGAGCGGCCAAATACGCGTCGGAAGTATATGAAGCAAGGGCCGGGTCTTCGATAAGATAGATCTTGTCAGCATAAGGGGTGAGGCCCTTCGTGGCTTCTTGAAGACCGCTCCCAAGAAGGAGGACGCCGACTGATCGCCCTGTCTTCTTTGAAAATTCCGCTCCGGCCGTCAGGAGCTCAAAGGTCACCTTTCTGACCTTTCCCTCTTGTTGTTCTGCAAGAATCCAGATCTCATTCGCCATGGTACTTCCTTTCGGAATCGTTCGGAGGAACTTCGTTCGGAGTTCGGTGTTTTCCTTCTCTTGCTCCAACCTCTGAACTCCGAACTCGGAACTTTATGATTTAAATCACTTTGGCTTCCTCTTTAAGAAGTTTAACCAGTCTCTTCACATTCTCCGGAAAATCTTCTTTAATCATTTTCACAGGCGGTCTCTGAGGAGGGGGCAAGTATTTCCGAATTCTTGTTTTAGCGGCCTGGCCGCCTGCATCGGTTGCATTCAGTCCCAAAGCAGAAAGACCCAACTTTTTAATCTGAGCCCTCATGGCTTTCATGACATTCGTCACCTTAGGAATGCGGGGCTGATCCAGGCCTTTCTGGCAGGTGAAGAGTGCAGGGAGGACACAGGAAAGGACCTCTTTCCCCCCTTCTATTTCCCGGGTCACCTTGACTTCCTTTTGGGGGTCGTCCACCTCGATCCCGATGATCGCATTGACATGCGGGATTCCCAGCAACTCGGCGACAGCAGGTCCGACGATTCCTGCATCGTCATCCATGGCCTGCCTCCCCGCTAAAATCAGGTCAAAAGGTTTATCTTTGAGATACGCCGCCAAGGCCTTGGCAACGGCAAACGGGTCCGAGCCCTCCAGAACGGGGTCGGTGATCTGGATCGCATCATCCGCGCCCATGGCAATTCCTCTTCTCAGGGCATCTGCTTTTTTATTATCGACAGTCAACACAGTAACCTTTCCACCAAGCCTTTCTTTTAATTTCAGACCTGCTTCGACTGCGATTTCATCGAAGAAGTTGGTGAAAAACTTGTTCTCCACCTCCAATTCAGAATCCGATTTGACTTTTACAATGGCTTCCGGATCAGGAACCTGTTTCACCAACACATAGATTTCCATCCTGACCTCCGTGATTGGTGAAACGTGTTGGTGAATGGATGAGCAAGAAACGAATCAGCAGCGCAAATCACGAGCCACCCTACGAATACAAACGCATCTTATTTTATTACAACCATGTAGGGCGTCATCCCCCTGCCTACCTGCCTGCCCTGTACCTATTGTGGTACAGGGCAGGCAGGCGACCACGCTTGCCAGATGGTGCGTTCGGGGAACGCACGCTACAATACCTGTAAGATGATTTGTCGCGTTTGTATTAGTCCTTACAAAAGACCCTTCCTAAATAATCACAAAGAACTTCATGGGTGCCGCCTCCATAAAGCAAGAACTTGGCATCTCTCCAATAACGTTGGGGAGGATATTCTGTGCAGAAGGCATTCCCGCCGTATATTCGCATCGCCTCTTCAACGGCGTACATACACATCTCTGTGGCATGATATTTTGCCAGCATGCACTCATGGGTGCAGGGAATTTTGTTCTGGATCATCCACGCGCATTTATAGCAATAGTTCCACGAGGCCTCATACCAGGCCCAATACTTTGCAAACTTCTCCCGAATCAATTGGTACTTACTGATGGGGTTTCCAAAAGCCATTCGGTTTTTGGCGTACTCCCTTGCGTCCTCCATGGCTCCTTTTGCAATGGCTAAGGCATTCATCGCCGTCATGACACGGACTTCGTTGAGAATGTCTCCCGCATACTGAACGCCTTTGCCAATCTCCTCACCCAGAAAATTTTCATCAGGAACGAAGACATTGTCGAAAACTAACTCACCCGTAACAGAGCATCGGGACCCGAGCTTATGGAGCCTCTGACCCGGGGTGAACCCATCGCGATCTGCTGTCTTCTTCTCCACCAAGTAGAAATTAAGACCTTTCAGCCCCAATTTTGGATCGACCGTTGCCATGCAGGTGCAAAACTCAGCAATCGGCCCATTCGTGATCCACTGCTTTCTGCCGTTGATCCGCCAGCCCCCGTCCACTTTTGTCGCCAAAGTTCTCGTTCCACCCAGGTCGGAACCGGACTGATCTTCCGTAAAGCAGATAGTTCCGATTTTTTCGCCCTTTATTGCCGGCACGAGGATCCTTTGTTTGATCTCTTCGTTTCCGAACCGGGCAACGAAGTACGTTCCCATCAGGATTTGCATGATCGCCGCCATGGCAAACCCGCAGGATCCCCTTGCCAGCTCCTCGTAGAAGATCATCTGGGAGATGGTATCCACAGCCATTCCACCATACTTCTCTTCGTGCCTCAGTCCCAGATATCCTAGAGCGGCAAACTCTTTCCAAAGGTCCCAGGGGAATTCTTCTTTCTCATCCAGTTCGGCTACCCTCGGCATAATCAAGCGGCTTACCGCATCCCGAACCGTCTGTCTGAAAAACTCCTGTTCCTCGGTAAAGGTGAAGTCAAGACCCATCGGCCACTCCTTTCATCGTCACCGTAGAGATCACGCCAGAGGGTGCGTTCGGGGAACGCACCCTACAGTAGCTGTAAAATGATTGATCGCGTTTGTATTCGTTCGTGGTTTCGAGTCTCCGAACTCCGGACTCTCAACTCAAATGATATTCTTTTCCTTGTACTCTTTCAGCTGGGCACCACTATATCCCAACACACCGCCGTAAATCTCCTCATTGTGCTCACCGAATCGGGGAGGGAAGCTCATCATTCGGTTGATGGATTTGAGATAAGGGTTATTGATAGGAGGAGGTGCAATGGTAATCTCCAGGCCCGTCTTGGGGTCTTTGCTTCGAATGAGATTCGGCTTAACCAGCGGATCCCGGACAACATCTTCGATGGCGTTGACCTTTGAAATGGCAATCGTGGCCTTGCTGAAGATGCGGATCAGTTCATCCGTCGGAAACTTCTTGGTAATGGCTGTGATTGCATGATTTAAATTGTCCACATCCGCAATGCGGCCGGCATTCCTTTCATACTCCTTTTGATAAAGAGATTCAAACCCTGGAATCTTCGTCATCGTCTCCCATTGCTTATCATTTCCTACGGCAACATAGGCATAGCCATCCTTCGTCTCGTAGACAGAAACAGGGGCAAAGAATTCGTGAGTATTTCCCCTTCGAGAAACGTGCTTATTTAAGGAAACCGTATGGGTGATCGCCTGAGTGAGCCACGAGACGGTGCTTTCAAACATCGAGAGATCGATGCGACTTCCCCGGCCTGTCACGGCCCTCTTGAAGAGGGCCTTCATCAGAAGGCCATAACCGTGTTCGCTGGCTCCCATATCGGGAAGGGGAATACCCATCACTTGAGGCGTTCCTTCTTTTTCTCCGGTGAGTTCCATTAATCCCCCTCTCGCTTGAAGCACAGGATCATAAGCGGCTTCGTTGATCTGGGGACCAAAGCCGGTCATTCCCAGCCAGATGATGTCCTCCTTGATCTTCCTGAGCATCTCATACTCAATCCCAAGTCTCGCATAATTTCTCGGAAGTTGATTCGTGGCAAAGATATCCACGCCTAATTTCGTAATGAGTTTCTTAAGAATCTCCTGCCCCTCAGGAGTCCCGAGATCAAGGGTGAGCGCCTTTTTTCCAGCATTGATGGACAGGTAGTAGGAGAACATCCTATCTTCTTTCAGCACGTCATCTCCCACGCGGCGATTGGGATCGCCATAAACAGGGTGTTCCATGCGAATCACATTGCCTCCCTCCTCAGCCAAGCGGAGGGTCAAATAGGGGAGGACGGTTGCTTGCTCTAAGCTGAGCACATTGATATTCTTGAAGAGCTGAGAATCTTCCATGAGGGGGCCACCTCCTTTTCGAGACTCTGGATACTGTATACAGAAAAATATATACCCTCAAACGTCTCATGGTGTCAAGCCTTTTCCTCCCCCCTTCTCGCCATCAGGAGCCTCATCAAAAAACCCTTGACAAGCCCGGACCCTTGGCATATAAAAAGAGAGTTAGTCTGGATACAGTATACAAGATTTTAAATGAAAAACGGGGGTTCTATGGAAACGACTTTAGTAGGACTTCGAGTCCGCAAAAAGAAATCTCTAAGAGAAGAGGTCTATCAATCGCTCAGAAAATCCATCCTTTACGGAAAGCTGAAAGGCGGGCAACGCCTCATCGAGGAGCAATTGGCTGGCCAGGCGGAAATCAGCCGCACCCCTGTCAGAGAGGCTTTTCACAAACTGGAGAGGGATGAGTTAGTCACCCGACTCCCTAAGGGGGGTTTTGCAGTCAGGGAGTTCACCAAAGAGGATGTGGAGGAAATCTTTGGAATCCGCACTGCCCTCGAAAGCTATGCCGCTTATTTGGCCACCCTTCATATCGCTCCGGATAAAATCTCCCTGCTTGAGAAAAAATTGAAGGAATCGGAAGATGCCTTAAAGAAGGGGAACGAGGATAAGGTCGTCCAGCTTCACACGGAATTCCATGATCTCCTGTATAAATCCTGTAAAAGTAGAAAACTGGTCGAGATGATCAACCTCTTCCGCGACTATTTTTATCGGTATCGGTCTGCCCTGCTCCATATCGAGAATGCCGTAAGGACCTCGAATGAAGACCATCGTCAGATGCTGCAGGCGATGAAGAAGAAAAAGCCAAGATTGGCAGAAAGGCTTGTCCGAAAGCACCTGCAGAGAGGCAAGGAACTTGTCTTAAGGGAGATTGATAAGGGAAGAATGGTTCCTTAACCCCGTTAGAAAATCTTCTACTTTCTGACGGGAAGGCTCACGCGAGGCATAAAACCCGTGTTCGTCCCGCTTCGAGATAAATCTCTCACGCGGTTCGCTTAAAAAAGAATAGGATTCATTCCCTCCGCAAGCCGCAGGGCCTTCTAACGGGGTAAGGGAGTGGAGAAAAGGATTCGGATTTTAGTTGCAAAGCCCGGTTTGGACGGTCATGATCGGGGAGCGAAGGTCGTGGCACAAGCCCTCCGCGATGCCGGGATGGAGGTCATTTACACCGGTCTTCATCAGACCATCGATCAAATCACTAACACCGCCACCCAGGAGGATGTCGATGTCATCGGATTATCCATTATGTCCGGGGCCCACCTGCCGATCTGTGAAAAACTGATGAAGGAATTGAAAAAGAAGGAGATGGATGACGTCCTCGTCGTTGTTGGCGGTGTCATCCCCAAACGAGATATTCCTCGTCTCCAAGAAATTGGCATCCAAGGCATCTTTCCCGGAGGAACCTCTTTCGACGAATCAATCCAATGGATCAAAGAACACATTAAACCTCGATCTTGATACAAGTGTCAGAAAAGAGCGCTATTCTGTGTGCGGTTTCATTATGTGGAAAAATTCCAAAATCCAAGCCACAAATCCCAAACAATTCCAAATTTCCAAACACAATACAAATGATCCAAACCAAATTGTTACACGTTTCGATGCTTGGGATTTGAAATTTATTTGGGGTTTGGATATTGGGATTTGATGATTTGGGGGCCCCTATGGGTGTTGCAAAATATGTCAAAAATGAGCAAGACGAAGTTCAGGATGTGATCCTTCAATCGGGCATCCATGTCAAACCTCTGTATACGAGGAAAGATTTAGAAGCGATCGGTTTTGACCCGGATAAGGACTTGGCAAGTCCGGGTGAATATCCCTATACCCGGGGAATCCATTCTCTTGGCTATCGAAGTCGGGAGTGGACGACCCGGCAGTATACGGGCTTCGGAACACCCGAAGAGACCAATGCGCGTTTCAAACTGATGATTTCTCACGGCCAGACAGGACTCAATGTGGCCTTCGATCTCCCTACGCAGATGGGCCTTGATTCCGATGATCCCTTCGCTGAGGGTGAGGTGGGTAGGGTTGGCATGGCGGTGGATTCCCTCAGAGACTTCGAGGTGGCCTTTCAGGGTATTCCTCTCGACAGGATTGGCGTAGGACTCACCATCAATGCTGTGGCGAGCATCATGCTGGCGATGTTCCAGGCGATGGCCGAGAAATATGGCTTCAAAAAAGATCGAGTGAGCGCTACCCCTCAAAACGACATTCTCAAAGAAATGATCGGACGGGGAGCGTGGATCTTTCCGGCAAACCCGGCCGTGCGCCTCATTGGCGATACCATCGAATATTCGATGAGGGAACTTCCGCGGACCAATCCCGTCAGCGTCTGTGGTTATCACATCCGTGAATCGGGATGCTCTCCCGCCCAGGAAATCGCTTACGCCTTCCAGATTGCCAATGCCTATATCGAGGAAGTCCTGAAAAGAGGCCATCGCATCGACGATTTTATCAGGGGTTTCACTTTCAATCTCAATGTCTTTGGAAACCTCTGGGAGCAGGTGGCCAAGTTCCGTGCGGCCAGAAAGCTCTGGGCAACCAATCTCAAGGAGCGCTACGGAGCCAAGGATCACAGGTCCCTGCTTCTTCGGGGGCTCTTCGGCGGCGGTGGTTATGGGATGACCAAAGCACAGCCTGAAAATAATATCATCCGCGGTGCTTACTACGCTCTAGCCGCTGCCTTAGGCGGCGCTCAGACGGCCGCCCTCTGCTCATTTGATGAAGCCTACACGATCCCTACCCCCAGGGCCGCCCTCCTCTCCCTTAGAACATTCCAGATATTGATGGAAGAAATCGGGCTGAGAGATACCGTCGATCCCTTGGGGGGCTCCTATTTTGTCGAAACCTTGACCAAACAGATGGAGGAGAAAATCGTTGAAGAGATGAGGCGGGTCGATGAAATGGGAGGGATGATCAAGGCTGTCGAGACCGGCTACGTTCAGAAAGAGGTCGCAAGGCAGGCCTACGAATTTGAGAAAGGGATCCAAAAAGGAGAGTTGATCAAGGTAGGAGTAAATAAGTATACGGAAGGGGAGGAAATGGAGGTGGAGCTCCATCAATACCGATGGGAATCCGCAGAGGAACAGGTCCAGCGGCTTCGAGCGGTGAAGCGCGAAAGGGACACCCGAAAAGTTTCCCAGTTGCTGAAAGATCTCGAAAGCGCTGCAAGGGCTGAGAAGAATGTCATGCCCTATCTTCTCGAATGCTGTAAGGCTTATGCCACGGTGGGTGAGATGACAAAGGTCTTTAAAGCTGTCTACGGAGAATTCAAAGAGCCGTCCATTTTCTAAAAATAAGAACCCCAAATCCAAAACACGAAATTCAAAACAAATTTTGCATGACCCGTTGATCACCCACGAACGATGAAAATTACCCTTGATTATCCTCCCCGTTGACGTCTGCCGGCAGGCCCTGAACCTAGCATGGTGCAGGGCAGGCAGGCTGTGTAGAAGGTTTGAACATTTGGATTTTGACCGGGCCGTGCCCCGCAACCCCCGCCTTTTAGGGCGGGGAGCTTTACTTTGTTTCGGATTGGTCCGAGCCGGACGCTTCGCCCGTTATTCGGATTTCGGAGTTGAATTTAGGAGGCCTCCGTGACTGGAAACTTTTATCGGTTAGGGTGTGACATTGGCGGCACCTTCACCGATTTTGTCCTCCTTAACGATCACACAGGGGAGATAAAAATCTATAAGTGTCTGACCACCCCCAAAGATCCATCCGATGCCGTGGAGCATGGCATCAGACAAATGGAGATTTCTACTCCGGGTTTCGTGGAGAAACTGGATGAAGTGATCCACGGGACGACCCTGGTCATCAATTCCATTATTGAGAGAAAGGGAGCGAGGACAGGCCTCATCACCACAAAGGGTTTCAGGGATGTTTTGGAAATTGGAAGGGGAATTCGGTACGCTCCGTACGACGTTTTCGCTGAATTCCCCGAACCTCTGATTCCCAGACATCTCCGTTTCGAAGCGGATGAGAGGATTCGTAGTGATGGAACCGTCCTGAAGCCCTTAGACCCTGAGGAAGCCAAACAGGTGGTCCGTCGTCTCCTTGAAATGGGGGTTGAATCGGTCGCCGTCTGCCTGATCAATTCCTTCGAGAATCCGACTCATGAGTTGATGCTTAAAGAGATTATTGCCAAGGAAGCTCCGGGAATGTCCATCTCTGTTTCCTACAGGGTTTTACCGCAGATTAAGGAGTACGAGAGAACCTCCACCACAGCAACCAACGCCTATGTAAAGCCGTTGACGGGTAGATATCTCTCCGGGTTAGCCGGAAGGCTGGAGTCCATTGGATTCGGGGGAAAGCTCTTCATTATGCTTTCAAGTGGCGGCGTCACGTCCGTTGAAACAGCGGCCGAGTTTCCCGTAAGGATCATCGAATCCGGTCCGACCGCTGCGGTCATTGCGGGTCAATACTACGGTAAACTCTTTCGCATCTCAGAGATGTTCTGCTTTGATATGGGGGGGACAACCGCCAAGTCCTGCTTGATTCAAAAGGGGGTTGCCGGCGTTGTGCCGACTTTTGAGGTGGGCCGTGTCCAGAGGTTCATGAAAGGGAGCGGCCTCACAATTCAGGTCCCTGTCGTAGACCTGATGGAGATCGGGGCAGGAGGCGGCAGCATTGCAAAGGTGAGCAGGATGGGAACGCTTCAGGTGGGGCCGGAAAGCTCGGGCGCCGAGCCCGGGCCCATCTGTTACGGAAGAGGAGGGACTGACCCCTGCGTCACGGATGCCGATCTGTTGCTCGGCTATCTTGACGAGAACTACTTTCTGGGCGGTGAAATGAGGCTGGACAAAGAAGCGGCAAGGCGTGGCGTCGAGGAAAAGATTTCCAAGCCTTTGGGAGTTTCATTCCTACAGGCCGTATGGGGAATCCATGATCTCATCAATGAGACGATGGCCGCGGCGGCCAAGACGCATATTGCTGAGAAAGGAGGAAACCCCAAAATCGTAACGATCGTAGCCTTCGGAGGAGCAGGGCCAGTCCATGCGTATGGTTTGTGTAAGAAATTGGGAGCTCCCCGGCTCCTCGTCCCGCCAAACGCCGGGGTGGGGTCCGCTTTGGGCTTCTTTACGGCGCCTCGGGCCTTTGACCTCCTCCGGAGCCACAAAATTTCCTTGGGCGATGCTGTTTTTAGCGAATTGGAAAAGATCTTCAAGGACCTGGAGGCAGAGGCAGCAGAAATACTCAAGAAAGAAGCCTCCGAAAAAGAGATCCGATTCGAAAGATCCCTGGACATGCGTTTTGTGGGACAGGGAGCAGAGACCAACGTTCCCCTCTCTGGAAGACATATTACAGGAATGAAGAAGGAGGAGGTTCGGCGACTGTTTGACGAAGTCTATGTGAGGTTATACGGAAGGACCTATCCCGATTCGGAAGTGGAGTTCATCAACTTTAAGGTGAGGGCGAGTCTCCCTGAGCGACTGATCCAATTTCCAAAACTCGAAAAAAAAGCGAAGTCTCTTGGCCAAGCGGTCAAGGGGAAGCGCCAGGCTTACTCTTCCACGGCCAGAGATTTCGTCCTTTATACCGTCTACGATCGATACAAGCTTTTCCCGAAGGTAAAGTTTAAGGGCCCTGCAATCGTTGAGGAGAAGGAGTCGACGGTGGTGGTCGGCGAGGACGCTTCGGTTTCAGTCGACGATTTCGGATTTCTCTGGATTGATATTTCGACGGGACAAAAACCTGTGTTCAAGACCCGAGCGCCCGCCAAGAAAAAGTCAAAGCCTTGATTTGTAGAGAACGCAGATCTCCGTTCCCTACGTTGCGATTTTATACGCACGACATTAGCCTTTTCCTTCTTGTCATTCCGGGCTTGCCCTGCACCGCCCTGAACCATGACGGTTCGGGGCACCGCATGGTGTTCAGGGCTTAAGTAAGCCTGCCTTAGCCTGCCCCGTGCTTGACACGGGTACTTTATATGGGGCGGGAATGACGCGTTCCGTTGCGATGAACGGCGCTGTGTATCCATCGCGAATTTTGGATTGAAAATTCCGAAATCCGAATTTCGAAATTCGCATTGAATAATGGGAGGCATGGGATGGGACGAAGAAGGCGTACCTTTGACCCAATCACATTAGAAATACTCTGGCGAAGATTGATCTCCATTGTGGACGAATCCGATAGCTCCGTTGCCCGGACAGCCTTTTCAAGCCTTCTCAGAGATGCTCACGACTATACATGCATGTTCACAGACCAGAAAGGTCGGGAACTTGCACAAGGATCCTTTGCCACACCCGGCCAATCCGGAGCGATGGCATTGGGAATCAAGAATCTTGTCACCAAACTCCCTTTGGAAACTTACAAACCCGGCGATATCTTCATCACCAACGACCCCTGGGCTTTGGCTGGGCATCTGAACGATGTCTGTGTGATGAGCCCCATTTTCTATAAAGATAGATTGGTCGCTTTCACGGCCTGCGTTTTTCATCATTCGGACATTGGGGGTCGTGTCTCTTCAGACAACCATGATGTCTTTGAAGAAGGACTTTTTATCCCTCTCGTCAAGCTTTACGACGGAGGGGTGCTCAATCCATCGGTGATGGAGATGATCCGCTGGAATGTCCGGACCCCTGACGAGGTCGTCGGAGACATTCGCTCCCAAATCGCCGCCAATCATGTGTGTGCTGAAAAAGTATGCCAGATGCTCAGGGAAAATGATTTAGAAAATCTGGATGATCTCGCAGATCAGGTGATCAGCCGAACCGAAAAAAGCATGAGGGAAGAGATCGAGAAGATCCCGGATGGCCTCTACTGCGCGGAGGGCATCATCGAACAGATGAAGGGGCAGCAGGATGTGGTGATTAAAGCGGCCGTTGAAGTAAAAGGAAGCGATATCATTGTGGACCTGGATGGGTCCCCCCAGGTCAATTGGGGGGGCAACGTCGTCTATAATTTCACTTATGCCTACGTATTTATGGCGATCAAGAGCATGTTTGGACCGGATATCCCGAACAATGATGGCTGCGCAAGAACCGTCAAACTGAAAGCCCCCGAAGGAACTGTCGTGCACTGTAAATTCCCTGCGGCCGTGGCTGCACGGCTGGTGATCGGCCATTACATCACGGAGATCATCTACAGAGCCCTCTCCAAGGTTGCACCCGCCAAGGTGATCGCAGCAAGCGGGGGCACGCCTGCTCAGATGAATGTGTTCTACGGGAAAAGGAATGACGGAAGGCCATGGCATTCGGTCATCATCCGGGGCGGCGGAATGGGAGCGAGTACCACGGGGGACGGGAATTATGTGTACATTTTCCCGGCGAATGGAGCGAATACGCCTATCGAGATATTCGAAAGTGACACACCTCTCCTTGTCGAAAGCAGGGAGCTTCTCGCCGATTCAGGCGGTCCTGGAAGGATGAAAGGAGGTCTCGGACAAAGAGAGGTTTTTAGAGTGCCGGAGGATAGATATGCCCCTCTTCCACCCGTTCATTTAGGAATACAGGCAGGAAGGCATATCCATCCCCCAGAAGGACTCTTCGGTGGAAAACCCGGAGCCAAGGCCCAGTTCCTGGTGAATGAGGTACCTGGAAATCCGTTTGGGTTAACTCAGCTGAAACCGGGTGATGTGGTCACCATCGACGCGGCCGGCGGAGGCGGCTGTGGAAATCCACTGGAGCGTGACCTTGAGATGGTAGAGAGGGATGTGACAGAAGGATATGTCAGCGTTGGAAGGGCGAAGGAAGATTACGGAGTCATTATCGATCCCAAGACCATGAAGGTAAATGAAGAAGCGACCAGGAAGCTAAGGGATACGTCGACAAAGGTTATTTGACCCGTTCGGCGGGCTAAGGCCCGGTATGGATGCCGGGGAGTCGGAGGGTTGGGTTGCTTTCAGCGGGCGGATTGACTTGGGGAAGTTTTAAACTATAATAATCGGGGGATGACCTATGGGACGAACCTTCATGCCCAAAATCAGGACAGCGAGGGAACTGAAGCAAATTCAATTGGAAGGACTTCAGTGGACAGCGAATCATGTCTATAAAAATTCCGAATTTTATCGGAAAAGGTTTGACGAAGCCGGAGTGAAACCCAGGCATATCAAATCCCTCAAGGACATCTCTAAACTTCCTTTCACAACCGCTCAAGATCTTCAGGGAGGATATCCATTTCCGCTAAGATCCATCTCTTTTGACAAGATTGTCCGAATCCACGCCTCCTCTGGAACCACGGGAAAGAGAAAAGTTCTGTGCTATACCCACAAGGATATCAACGATTGGGCCAATATGTTTGCACGCTGTTATGAGATGGCTGGATTGACCCCAAAGGACCGAGTCCAAATCGCCGTAGGGTATGGCGTATGGACGGCCGGAGTCGGTTTTCAGTTAGGGGTGGAACGGCTCGGTGCCATGGCCATTCCCGTTGGTCCGGGTAATATCGATATGCAATGCCAGTTCTTGGAAGATTTTCAGTCCACCGTCCTGTGCTCCACTGCTTCGATGGGCATCCTCATGGCGGAGGAGGTGGAAAAGAGGGGCCTGAGAGACAAGATTGCTCTTCGAACCCTCATTATGGGCTCTGAACGATCAAGCGATGCCCAGAGAAAAAAGATGAAAGAACTCCTGGACGTCGATCACGTCTTCGATATCCCTGGTCTGACCGAACTTTATGGCCCTGGCACGGGTCTCGATTGCATTTATCACGAAGGCATTCACTACTGGGCAGACTACTACATTCTTGAGCTTCTTGATCCCGAAACCCTTCAACCCGTTCCTGCCGGAGAGACGGGTGAAATGGTCATCACGACCCTCCGGAAAGAAGCGGCACCTCTTATCCGTTACCGCACCAGAGACCTGACGAAACTGATTCCAAAACGATGCTCCTGCGGTTCCATTCTTCCGATGCATGACCGATTACTGGGCCGCTCGGATGATATGTTTATCATCAGGGCTGTCAACATCTACCCGGGCCAGATTGACCATGTCCTTTCCAACATAAAGGGTGTGGGCAGTGAATACCAGATTCACCTCGACCGGAAAGAAGACGGCAAGGATTATATGACCATTCAGGTGGAAAGGACGGCGGGGGGGAATCCAGGAGAAGACGAAACCTTAGCCCGCACCATCGAAGAAGAGATTAAGAAACAGATTCTCGTCAGCGGCAAGGTAGAGATCCTTAACTACGGAACCCTTCCGAGATCGGAGCGAAAAAGCAAAAGGGTCTTTGATCATCGGGAGGGATAAACTCAAACCTAAAGTTCCTACAGGAAGGGGGGATGCTCGTCCATTGAAGAAATTTGAGAATCCATTATTTCTGCGGGGTAGTTAGCCTTATTCTCAACCTATCAACGCCGGGTCATTCAAGGCATTACGACATGGGGGAGGAGGTCACTTATGAAAAAGAGATTAATCTTGCTTTTGATTTTTGGAATTTCGATCATTTCGTCGGGTGTGGGTGATTGTGCCGAGCCCGTCAAGATAGGAGGGATATTCTCCCTCACGGGGCCTGGGGCCTATATTGGAGTCTCACAAAAAAATTCTGTCCTGATCGCCCTCGATGATTTTAACAAAAAGGGAGGGGTCGGTGGCCGCCCTGTGGAGATGGTGCTTGCAGACGATGAAAGCGATCCTACCAAGGCGGTGATGGTTCTCAAGAAGATGATCGAAACAGAACCCATCGTGGCGCTGATCGGTCCAACACGAACCGATACTGGAATGGCAATGATTCCCATTCTTGAAAAGGAGGGAATTCCTACCTTTATGCACGCAGGCGGGGATGTAATTATCACACCGGTCAGAAAATGGATCTTCAAGTCACCTTACCGGGCTGCCGATGCCATGGAGCGAATTTTTCTTTATCTAAAGAAAAATAACCTCGCAAAAATTGGCTTGCTTTTCTCATCGGACGGATTCGGAAAAGATGGAGCGTCCATTGCGGATCGGCTGGCATCGAAGTTTGGGTTTGAGATTTTGGCAAAGGAGACCTTCGATGTCAAAGATGTGGATATGACACCCCAACTCACCCGTATTAACGCTAAGAGCCCGCAAGCCATTATCGTTTGGACAATTGGCCCACCCATTGGAATCACGACCAAGAATGCGCGCGCCCTCGGCATAAAAGTTCCTCTGTTTCAGTGCCATGGTGCTGCGGAACCCACGTTCTTCAAGCTGGCCGGTGATGCGTCAGAAGGGGTGATGATGCCCTCTACGAAGATTGTCGTGGCGGATCAACTCTCGAACAAAGACCCTCAGAAGAAGAAGCTTATGGAATATGTGAAAGAATATGAAGCCCGTTTTAAGGAAGTCCC
>JAPVTA010000043.1:0-63342 GCA_047519465.1 Thermodesulfobacteriota bacterium
ATACGGGCGGAACCCCTGGCAATACGGGATTTCCGGAAGGCGCCGAATAAGAAGGTGCATAATATGGCGTTCTCCCTCTTCTTGCAGGCGGTAAGGTAGCGGATGGACTCACGGGCGCGGGTGGTGGTGTAGTCACTCCCCCTTGAACTCTCGGAGGAAAGGGCATGGGCGTTCCAGTAGCTGCCGGAGTTGACCCAGGCACTGGCGTACCAGGCACCGGCGTACCCGAGGGTGGACTGGTGAGAACAGGGTGAGTGCTCGTGACGGTTGCCGGCCTACCCTCTGTCCTGACCTCTGTCCTCCTCTTCGGCGTCTTTGAATCATAAAGAAGGACTTCAAAAGTATCCCCCTGTGCCTCCAACGTGATCCGGTCAGGCAATATTTTTGCCAGCCTATAATCTCCAATCCGTTCGCCAGCTTTTACTGTGAACGTCTCCCTCTCGCCTTTTTGGAGTGGTCTTCCAGGGTTGGCGATGGAGGCCGCTCGATAATCTCCTACGATCGTCACTCCGTATAAAACGATTTGAGGACGGACAAGCTCTTTTTTCCCGTCGCCCATTAAGATCGGAAAATCCTTCCTTTCCGGGCTGAAGATATTTTTCGCGGCAATCGAAACATAGGATTTGATAGAGGCCGAATCCTTCTGAGATCCTATCGCTGGCCGGACATCCGGCTTGTTAGGGGGTCTGCTTTGGGATCTTTTTCCCACATTCATTTCGGGTACCAATTCGATGGGCTGTGTCCATACCTCATAATTTTTGAAGATCAGAAGGAGAAGCACTCCAAAAGCCAGAAAACTCAAAAATCCGTACTTGGATGACATTACCCTTGCCTCCCTTTTTCTTTCGTTTTTGTCTTTTTCATCAATCCGGTGATGATCAGACTTCCCTGGATATTGTTCGGAATTCTTGGGTTGAAGACGAGGAAATCCATTTCGGAGATCATCAACTCCTTTTCGTGATGTTCGATATCGTAGATGAATTGCCCCAGGCTCAACATGCTATTGATCGGGTTGAAATCAATGTGAAGCGAGATCTTCACATAAAAATTCATCTCTTTAGGCTCCGACATCCGGAAACTCCGGATGCCAATTCCGTTCTTCTCGGAAAGCCGCTTCACGATCTCCTGAAGATTGGCTGCACCGAGCTGCGGTGTTTCTCCGGGGAGAAGCTTCTGCTGAATTTCGACGTACTGTTTAAGCGTTCGGCCAAGTTCCTCCTCAATCACGTTCCGATTCTGGAGAAACTGTTCATATTTCAATAAGGCTCTCTTCTTTAAGGCGATCTCTTCCACGGCCCTCTTCTTCGCTTCGATGAGGGGAAGAACGCCGAAGGAAATGACAAGGATGACTATCGCGATTCCTGCCAGTACAAAAAGAATTCTCTTTTGAGAAAACTTCGCGGTTCTTAAGAACGTCAGGTTCTTGGGAAAAGACCATTTTCTCAAGATGTTCATTTCCTTCCCTCAATCCTCGCCTTAATCTTAAATCTCTCTTTCTCCCTGTTTCCGTCGCCTCTCATCTGCATTTCCTTTGTCACAGGGGCCATGAATTCTACCTTCTCGAAGAAAGGAGATCTGTCAAGAAGGGGAATCAAATCGGAAGCTGAATCCGCAAACCCGCTCAGTTCAATTTCTTTACCGTTATATTTAAGATTCCAGATCCAGGTTGTCTCCGGCAGAACCCTGGTCAGCTCCTCCAAAACCTCCACTTTACTGATCTCGCCCGATCTGATCTGATCGAGCTCCGCCATCTCCCTGCGACAGTCGTCTCTCTGCTTTTGCAGCTTCTCAAGGGCCTCCACTTCAGGCCTTCTTTTTCTTATCTCGGCGTTCACCGCATTCCATTCCTTCTTATAGTGGACAATCGATCCCACTCCCCATGTCAGACCGAAAAACAGGGCCAGCAGGGTTAAAAGGATCAAAAGCGGTTTTCCGACCTGCCTTACCTTTTTTCTCATTTCGGGCGGCAGAAGATTGAGATCGACTCTGGGGCTGATGAGTCCCCTGAGGGGGACCCCAATCGAAGCATAGATCCCGAATGGTTTGGATCCCTGGCCGTCTCCTTGGATGCGATCCATAGGAGGAAGCAAAACGCCCTTGAAGTGGTTGGCCTCTTTGAGGTTTGTCAGAATGATCTCATCGGCATTTAACCCGTAAACGAAGAACGTTGAGTTTTCGGGAGGGCAAACGTCCGCCGAACGCTTGAGAGTGCCGATCATCGTGGCTTCTTTTTCTTCCTTCGGGAGGGGGAGGTGAAAGCTTTCCCTCCAATCCTTACCCTTGACGATATTCATCTCAAGAAACGGCTCTGTGACATCGATCAAGACCGAGGTCTCGTTTTCGTCGCCGCCCTTGTTGTAAAAGAAAAGATTGAGGGCAGCGATGGAAGGAATTTGGAGTGAGAGCGGTTGGATTCCCATCTTCTTCAGAAGGGACACATAAAGATCTACCTCTGTCTTCCTTGAAAACACTGCAAAAAGACGCAGCCAATCCTTCTCCTCCTTGAGGAGGCAATAGTCAAAATAGACTTCTCCCTTTTCAAAAGGGACGTATTTGGGCATTTCATACTCAAGCACCTTCGTCAGGTTTTCTTTGGCGGCGATGGGAAGCCTGATGAAGCGGGCAATCACTTTTTCCCTCGGGATCGCCACGGAGACCTTCTCCCTGTCAATCTGATGCTTGGAAATGAAGGTATTGACCAGGCCCATGACTTGAGCCTCTCGATCTTCCCTCTGAGTCTCAGGGGGAATCGGATAAACCCCGTAATCCACCAGATCCATCCTCCCGATGGACTTCCTGAGAAAGGTGAGGACGAGATGATCCTGTTTGAAATCGATGCCAAAGCTCTTATCGGAAATCATGACGGGAACGAATTCCCTCCATTCCCTTAGCAAATTCTTCAATGTCTCTTTTGTTACTTTTGCTACATTCATTAGCTTCTTCATTGGTTGCCTACCGGTGGCTTGTTCAAGATCAGATGAGGGTATCCACCCATTGGATAATCTTATATCCCCTCTTGTCCATCCGGTCAATCTTGACGATCGCCTTTACGCCCCGGACCGATCCCTCTGCCTTATTCCTGGCCCTTGATTCGATCGTATAGTAGGGCGTCATGGATTGGGTCACAATGAGCCTCTCAAAATCTCCGACCGAAGGCAAAGAGGCAAGTTCGGGGACTCTCTGGCGAAGATCCTGTAAGCTTTCAAAGGCCTTCTCCTCCCGGGCCTTAACAATGAGTCGAGCCACTTTATCGGGGATCCCTAAAGCAAACCTCAATACCGCAGAGGAGGCACTGTTGATGTCGATCTGCTCACCGGGCGCGTAGATAGAGAAGATGTCCTTTAATCCTACGTCGAATGTCTTCGCTCCTTCTTCTCCCGTTTTCGTCCCTTTCTTCCCGTAAAACATCTCCGGGGTAACTCCTCGCACAAGAAGAAGCTCTTCGATAGAGTCCAGAGGGGAATTCTTGCAATTGTACGGTTCTTTCAGCGACTGATAATAATCATTCTCCGCCCCGTTGATCCGACGGAAATCATCCGGATCTATCCAGTCCAGAATCGAATCCACCACAATGTCACGGGTCTCACCCTCCAGACCCAAATTCCCAATGATCTTTCGAAGCGTCATCTCAGAAACCGTATGGATGTTAATCTTCCCGGCCTCGCTCATGATACGAAGTTCGCATTCCCCGTGATCAAAGGAAATCTTGTAAGGTCTTCCGTCAGGCACCCACTCTTTCTTCTCCGGAGCAATTTCCTCTGTCTTCATGGTCTTCCTTAATTGTTGAAGCCTTGTGTCCTGCTTAAGAATCATCTCTGCCATGGCTCGCTGAACTCCTCCCTGGGCGATGGCATAAAGCTGTAGCTCGTCTTTAAAGTTCTTGGTGATATTGACTTCCGTTCTCATGGCAAAAGAGAACTCCAACACCACCACGGTGAGAATGGTAATGACCCACAATACCATGATGAGGGCAACTCCCCTCGGATTTCGGAATTTCAATTTCATCTACTCACCCCGGGCTGAGCTCCCATCTGAATTGTCCGTCGTCCCATGGGACCTCTTCTCGCCTCTTCGAACTGATAAGCTGCAACCGGCGCGAGGACGGTAACTGGGGTGGCTTCTTCTTTGTCTCTCCCATTCCAATAAGTGACCGTCATTCTTAGGGCCTTCGGCAGTTCCTTTTGTTCCTTGGCATTCCATTCCGCAACCCACTCTTCTTTCTGGTTTTTCTCCTCGTTGGCCTCCCTGTAATATTCAAAATTGACCTGAGAGACCCCTTCGAAAAGCGTCAGGGCTGAGTCTTCCTTCAGATCATCTTCGAAGAAATTTCTGTTCAAAGCCCTTTGTTCATACAGGACCAAACGACCCTTTTTTTCACCCTCGTCTTTAAACTGATAAACCACATAAACAAACCCCTCGGGTCGTTTCGCCTTCATCGCGAGCGCAGAGACGAACCTCAGGGAATGGGGTTTCCCTTCAAAGGCCAGATAATCCCCTTCCGCCTTTTCAGTCTTAAACTTATAAGGAACGGCAGACTTTATCTGTCGGGATACCAGTTGAGAGATCATCCGAATCTTCTGATAATCCTCCTTGATCGAATCCCCTCTTTCCCAGGTGGAAAGGCCGAGACGAAAGGTCTCGGAAACCATCAGGATGATAAACCCGAGAATCGTCAGCGTAATGATCACCTCGATCAAGGTGAATCCCGATGAGACCGAGACGTCAGCGGCCGTCCTCGCTCCGGTGATGTACGTCCAACGTTTTTTTACATTAGCTCCGTACTCGTCATTCCCGCGAAAGCGTGAATCCAGGGTTCCCGATGAAAATCGGGATCCAGTTTTGGAACGGTACCGGCTTTCGCCCGGATAACGCCTGGATTCCCCCGTATCAAGTACGGGGCAGGCTTGGTCAAGCCAGGAATGACAATAAAAGCAAGCGCGGTTTTGCCGCAATGCACCGAATCTTCTGCTTGGTCTCCTATGGCCCATCTGCTACCCTTGTTCCCCTAACTCCTTTTTCCGCCCTCTTCCGGTTTCATCGCCTTCAGGGATTCGACACGGATAGACTTCTCTTTAGCACCTGATTTCCAGAAAACATCGACTTTCACCTGGAAAAGCTCGACCGGAGGCTTGTAGTCTACGCTCTTATCTATAGAGAGAAGATCAACTTTCTTCAGCCCCGTCTGCCAGCGAAAAGTCTTATCGTCAGATTCGCCTTCCTGGGTCCCTTCCTCGACCACCGGCTTCGCCATTGTCTCTTCCATTTTCATCCGTGCATAGTTTACAGCCTTCGTGTATTCCATAGAGGTTCTTCCGAGACGAAGTCCGCCTGAAAAGAGCTCAATAATCACGGTGAGGCCAATGCCTAAGATCGCAAGGGCTACCACCACTTCGATCAATGTGAACCCATGACATTTTTCAACATTTCCGCGATGGCGACACAATCTCAACATTTAAGCCTTCTCGATCTCTACCATTCCCGTCAGGAAATGGACTTTTATCCTGTACCCTCCTCTTTCCGGGCTGCTGAAGAGAACCGAGCCTCCGTTGGACCCTCCGTTCGGATAAAACTCAATCGCCGGCAAGTCGCAGGGGTATTGAGGTGAAGTAAAATCGAGCTCTTTCATTTGAACATCCTTAGGGAGTCCGTATAGGGTCTTAAGACTGTCTCCTTCCTTTTTTTCACTGTCTTCCTTATCAGCGGCTGGCTCGGCTATGGAGACGGATTGAACCTTTACAGCCTTCGATTCCGAATCAAAGAGGACCTGATAGACCAGTCCTCTGTTAACCGCTTCGGTCCGATAGTAACGAAGGATTCCCGAAACCTTCTTAGCTGCCGCTTTTAACTCGACCGTTCTCGACAGATTGGACAAAGAAGATGTCACTAACGCAGCGGACAGAGCAAAGATGATTAGAACGACAATCAGCTCCATTAATGCAAAACCCTTGTTCTTCATTTACCGATGTCCTTCCAACTGACGACATCCTGATTCTCTCCCTCACCCCCCTCCACGCCGTCAGCACCGTAGGAAGTGATATCATATTCACCGTGGTCTCCCGGACATCTGTAAATATACGGCCTGCTCCAAGGGTCATTCGGTATTTCCTTGGGAAGATAGGGACCCTGCCATCCGTTTACCCCTGAGGGCATTTCGCGAAGGGCCTTTAGTCCCTCCTCGGTTGTGGGATACCGACCGGTGTCAAGCCGAAAAGCATCGAGAGCGGTACCGAAGAGTTCAATTTGCGCCTTTGCAGCGGTTTGTTTGGCCCCGCTGATCCTTCTCCAAAGCCGAGGTCCCACCAAGGCAGCCAGCAATCCGATAATCGTGACCACCACCAATATTTCGAAGAATGTAAACCCACTTTCTTTTCTCCTAACTTTCCTTTTCATGATGACTCCTTGAATGCAATCTAAAAAGAAACTTCAGTGATGCTGGAAATTGCGAGCAGGATGGAGAGGACGATAAACCCCACTATTGCGCCCATGACTAAAAGGATGAGAGGTTCTATCAAGGATACAACCCGCTTCACTGTCGTTCGAACGTTTTCCTCATACGTCTCAGCCACTTTGACCAGCATCTCGTCGAGCCTCCCCGTCTCCTCGCCCACACCGATCATGTGCACCGCCAGAGGCGGAAAAACACCCGTTTCTTCCAAGGATTTGGACATCCCTTTCCCCTCTCTCAATCGGTCGTGAACATTCGCAATCGCCCTTGAAATGGCTTCATTCTGAGAAATCTCCTTGACCAGATTGAATGCCGGCAAAATAGAGATGCCGCTCTGAAGCAATGTTCCCAGCGTCCTTGCAAACCGTGCCACCTCCACCTTTGTGATAAGATCTCCTACGGCAGCCCATCTCAACTTGTATCGATCCCATTTCCACTTCCTCTCTTCGTCTTTCTTGTACATCTTCAATCCGTAATAAATCAAGGCGATCATCCCCAGGACGACCCACCAGTATCCCCTTACAAATTGGCTGAACAAGAGAACGATCTGTGTCGGTAAAGGGATCGCCTGGCCCATGTCAGAGAAGATCTTGGCAAACCTTGGGATCACAAAGGTAACCAAAATGCTGATGGAAATCCCACTGACAAGGGCAAGAATCAGCGGGTAGATCAATACTGAAATGATCTGATCTTTGATCGCCTTCGTGCTCTCAAGATATTGAGCCAATCGATAGAGGATCGTTTCTAAAAAACCACCCGACTCCCCTGCCTTGACCATATTGATGTAAAGCTTGGGAAAAATGCGGGGATGGTTTGACAAGGCCTCGGCCAATGAATTTCCTCCTTCCACTTTCTTCAACACATCCTTCACCGCTTCCCTCAACGTGTCGTTTTCTGTGAGCGTTCCTAAGATACTGAGGCTCCGGTCAAGCGGCAAACCCGCTGAGGTGAGGCTTGAAAGCTCTTGCGTGAACGTGAACAGGCTCTTTACACCGACGCGCCGCCGCAAAAAGGAGGGCAATTGGACACCCGTTCCTTTTTCCTCATGGGAGACAATTCGAATAGGAATATACCCTAATTGGTGAAGGCCCTGGATGATCGCCTCTTCATCCCTTCCATCCATTGCCCCTTCCACGGTCTGTCCACTCAAAGTGGTTGCCTTGTATAAATACTCCGCCATAATTCTAAACGGCCTCTTCCTCCTGGGTGACACGCAAGACCTCGGAGATCGTAGTGATCCCTTGTTTCACCTTTAACCATCCGTCCTCTCTTAGCGTCCTCAAACCATTCTTTCTGGCCGCCTCCTTAATAATATTCGAATCCTTCTTCCCTAGGATGAGCTTCTGGATATCGTCGGTTATCTTCAAGAATTCGAATATTCCCTGCCGCCCCCAGTACCCCGTGTTGGAGCATTTTTCGCAGCCCCTTACCTGGGAAATTTTGAGACCCGCAAGGTCGGCGCTGGTGAGTTTCATCTCTTTCAGAACAGCAGGGGACGGGATATAGGGTTCCTGGCAGTAAGGACAGGCGACCCTCACCAATCGTTGTGCCAAAATCCCGATGACGGTGGAAGAGAGGAGATAATCTTCGGTTCCCATGTCGATCAGCCGTGTGATGGCACTGGGTGCGTCGTTGGTATGGAGGGTTGTGAGGACTAGGTGTCCGGTCAGGGCCGAATGAATGGCGATTTCCGCTGTTTCGGCATCCCGAATCTCGCCAATGAGGATGACGTCCGGATCTTGCCGCACAATCGACCGTAAGGCACTTGCAAAGGTCAGCCCGATGGCCGGCTTGACCTGGATCTGATTGATCCCCCTCAACTGATACTCCACAGGGTCCTCCACCGTGATAATCTTTTTGTCAGGGGAGTTGATCTTTTCCAGTGCACAATAGAGAGTGGTCGTTTTACCGCTCCCCGTTGGACCCGTGACAAGAATAATTCCGTGAGGCCTCTGAATCAGGTCTGTGAACCCGGCCATCGTGTCTTCCGGAAAACCCAAGGCCTCAATGTCCAGGACGATGCTGCTTTTGTCCAAAATTCTTAAGACGATGCTCTCCCCGTGGATCGTCGGAATCGACGAGACCCTGAAGTCGATCTCCTTTCCCTTTACCCGAAGCATGATCCTTCCGTCCTGGGGAAGGCGTCTCTCCGCAATATTCAGTTTGGCCATGATTTTGACACGGGAAACGATGGCGGCCTGGAGCCGTTTGGGAGGGGATTCCACATCATGGAGCACCCCGTCAATTCGATACCGGACTCTGAATTGCTCCTCAAAAGGCTCGAAATGGATGTCACTTGCCCGCCATTCAATCGCCCGGGTAATGATCAGGTTGACAAGCCGGATCACGGGCCCCTCGGAGGCCATATCCCGCAGGTGGTCGACATTTTCTTCATCTTCTTCCCGATATTCCGGTACGGTCTCCGTGTCCTCAATGATTTTCTCCATCGACGTCGCCCCTGCTCCATAAGCCCGCTCGATGGCTTCTAAGATTTCATTCTCCCGGCCTGCAAGCACATGAACCTCGTTGATGGTCGCCAAGCGGATGGCGTCGATCGTATAAAAGTCGAGAGGGTTGCTCATGATGACCGTCAACACCTTCTCCGTCAAACGGGAAGGGATAAACTTTGACTCTCTCATGAATTGGACGGAGAGATGGTCGATTAAGAGGGGTTCTTTCGGGAAATCTTCCTGGGACGCAAAAGCGGTTCCGAAAAACTCCTCTGCAACAGAACGGAACTGTTCCGGGGTCATAAGTCCGGCGTTGATGAGCTGCTCTTCAATCGGGAGAACTCCCGTGGGTCGATTTGGAGCCAAAAGCGTCTCCAAATCCTCTTTTTGAATCAATCCCTTTTCGACGAAATAGTATGCAAGCCGGGAACCTATATTCTCCATAACCCTATTACGTTTCCAGCATTTTACAGGAAACTCAAAACTCTCCCACTTGGTAATATTTATTATCACTTTTGTCACCTGTTGGCAAATATTTTTTGAAGGTGTATTACGAAAGCTTTTCTGACTGAGACGGCAAGACTCACGGACCTCGGACATGAGGGTGAAGTGAATAATGAAGCACAAATCAACAAGCCCTGTACCTAATATGGTACAGGGCAAACACCAAATCCCAAATAAATTTTACATTGCGGATTCGCCACCCCTGCCTACCGCAGGCAGGCACGAACGATGAAAATAAGAAATCCTCTCCCACCAGGAGAGAGGAGGTATTTTCTACGTAATCCCGATGACGAAAATTCGAATCTCTCGTTTCGGTCACTCGACATTGGAATTTGCGATTTGGGATTTCATAAGGAAACCTCGTGCGTCCGGTGTCTAAATTGCAGGTGAAAGGCTTTTTCTATTGAAAAACAGAGGGAGACTATGCTAAGAAGAAACATGTCCAAGACATCATCCTTTGCTTTCTCGGTCCTGTTTTGCCTCTTGATTTCCAACCCTTCCTTCTGCTTTGAAGGAAAGGGCCAAGATTGCTCTAAATGTCATACTTTAAGCTGTGACGAAGCAAGAGAACTCCTCAGGGGAGCAATCCCAGACGTCAGAATAGCCCATGTGAAACCGAGTCCGGTGCAAGGAGTTTGGGAAGTATATTTAGAGTCAGGCGGCAGAAGAGGCCTGATCTATGTCGATTTTGCCAAGAAACATTTCTTCATGGGATCGGTGATATCCATAAGCGAAAGGAGAGATCTGACCCAAGAAAGGTTTGCAGAGCTTAACAAGGTCGATGTGTCACAAATCCCCCTTACCGATGCCCTTGTCCTGGGTGACCGAAAGGCAAAGATCAGGGTTATTTCCTTCCACGACCCCGACTGACCGTACTGTGCAAGACTTCATCAGGAGATGAAGAAGATCGTCGAAGAGAGGAAAGATATCGCTTTTTACATAAAGCTTTTTCCGCTGAGGATTCATCCCGAGGCCTATGAAAAATCGAAGGCCATCGTTTGTGAGAATTCCTTGGCACTCCTTGAGGAGGCTTTTGACAAGAAACCGCTGCCAAAGCCTAAATGCGAAACGCCGGTCGTTGATGAAAATATAAAGCTGGCCGAGAAACTGGGGATCTCGAGTGTGCCTGTTTTAATCCTCCCCGATGGCAGAGTAATACTGGGATACAGAGACTCTAAAACCCTGATCGACCTGATTGGCAAGTGACCACTTTTTCCACTTCATACAGATCTTCCAAAACCATAGCCGTAGGCTAAAGCCGCTGCCTATTGGCAGGCCCCGAACCTAGCATGGTACAGGGCAGGCAGATGCGCTTACGATGCTCATTATGGACGAATAGGACAGCTTGACAAGGGGAGTGCGAAAGGCTATTTGAACTTGCTGAAGGGGTGAACCCCGTCAGAAACTCTAACGGGGCATCAAACTCTGCCAGAATTATTCGGGAACCTAACCTTGGTACGGAGCACCGAACGACGTTTCTTACGGGGTGAATCCTTATGGATGAAAATCTAAGTGAGATCATTAGCGATCTAAGATCGTATCTCGGATATCTTAAAGAAATGGGCATCTCCTCCCTACCCGCTTCAGAGAATAATTCTGGGAAAACCGTTCGATCAGGGATTCTAACGTTGGCAGACGTGCGAAAAGAGTTAGGAGATTGTAAGAGATGCAAGCTTCATCGAACAAGGCGGACGATTGTCTTTGGCGAGGGGGATGAAAAAGCAAGCCTGATGCTCATCGGGGAAGCCCCTGGATATGATGAAGACGTCCAAGGAAGGCCCTTCGTAGGGAAGGCCGGCCAGCTTTTAACGAAAATCCTTCAATCGATCAATCTTCCCAGGGAAGAGGTTTATATTGCCAACATCATTAAATGTCGGCCCCCGCAAAATCGAAATCCAGAACTTGATGAGATCCAGAGCTGTAACCCCTTTCTGGTGAAACAAATCACGGTGGTCCAGCCAAAAATCATCTGTGCCTTAGGGTCTTTCTCTGCTCAGACTCTGCTTCAGACCGACAGCAAGATCACAGCCCTCCGCGGGAAGCTCTTTGATCTCGAAGGAATCAAGCTAATCCCGACCTATCATCCCGCCTTTCTCCTGAGGAATCCTGAACGAAAGAGAGAAGTCTGGGAGGACATGAAAAAGATTGCTGAACTGATAGGAACGTATTGAATAACCCGTCATTGCGAGCCCGAAGGGCGTGGCAACCTTGCTTTAAGATTACTTCATCGCGTAGCTCCTCGTAATGACGAGCTATTTACTGTGTGCTCACATTGATAAACGGCCCTACTTCATCTGGAGGGGAGAGCTTAATTCATACCCCTTCTCATTCAAGACATCGATGATTGCAGAAGCCATATCTCTCATTAAAAGCTCCCAAATGGAAAGTCTCTTCTTGGGATAGAGGACGTTTGGTTTTCCCGAGATCCCTACCATCTTGGCAGTGATCTCGATAGTATCTTGAAGATTCCCCATCTGGTCAACCAGCCCTAAATTCTTAGCCTGTTCGCCCGTCAGAATTCGACCATCTGCGATCTCAACCACCTTCGCTCGATCGAGTTTCCTACCCTCCGCCACGGCCTGAATGAATTGTTGATGGACATTGTCAAGCACTTCTTGCATGATCTTTTTCTCCTCCACTGTCATCTCCCGGAAAGGAGAGCCGATGTCCTTATGCTCCCCGCTTTTGAGTACTACCCCTTTGATTCCGATTTTTTTAAGAAGCTCTTCAAAATTGGAGAACTGCATGATCACACCGATCGAACCGGTGATCGTCCCGGGATTTGCCACGATGAGATCAGAGGCACTTGCGATATAATAGCCACCCGATGCGGCCACAGATCCCATGGAAGTGACCACTTTCTTCTTCGGCTTGATCTTCATGACCTCCCGGTAGATTTCCTGCGCCGGACCGACGCCCCCGCCCGGAGAATCGATCCTCAGGATGATGGCCTTAACCTCCTTGTCCTCCATATGCTGCTGGAGTTCCTCAATGATTCCTGAAGATTGGGCGATCACCCCTTTCACTTCCACGATGGCGATCTTGTCTCCGAAGGCCAGGCGGCTGGATTTCCCCCCGGAATAGCGTCCAACAAGGAAAAGAAGGCCAAAAAAGAAAATGAGAAGTGCGCCAATAACACCCAGTCCAATTAGGATTCGTCTTCGTTTCATGGATCCCTCCCTGTTGATTCGAAAATGACGTGATTCGTGTCCGTCATTCGTGACTCGCCTCCATATTCAAGAGCCTCGCCTTTCACCAACACCAATAAACCAACACCACCCACTATCACTGATCACTAAGTACCTTAAAAGGGCGAAATTCGAATCGTTTCAAAAGGAGCCAGTTGGAAGACCCGAATGCGTTTCATCTTAACCAATTCGAGTATCGCCAGCAAGGTGACGACAACGACTTGCCGAGAAGCCTGTTCAGGAAAGAGGCGATGGAATGCGATGCTCCGATTTTCTTTTTCGAGCCGTGTCAGGATCTCTTGGATCTTATCCTCAACGCTGAGGTGTTCAAGGACGACTTCATGAACGGTTTCTGATCTGACCCTCCCTAGAACCTTCCGGAAAGCCTCGAGGAGCTCAAAAAGATTCACCTCGATTTTTTCTTGCTCTCCTGTCGACTCGGGCTCTACGGGTACCATCCGGATGAAGACATCCCGGTCCAATAGAGGCCTTTTCTCCAGTTCGACTGCTGCCTGTTTATACTTCTGATATTCCAAGAGCCTCCGGACGAGTTCTGCCCGTGGATCTTCCTCTTCCTCCTCTTCCCCCTCTAAAGACTTTGGGAGCAACATCTTCGACTTGATGTGAAGGAGCGTGGAGGCCATTAGGAGGTAATCCCCGGCAATATCCAAGTCGAGGACCTTCATCAATTGTAGATAGTCTAAATATTGCTCCGTGATGAGGGCGATGGGGATATTGAAGATATCCAGCTCGTTCTTCTGAATCAAATGGAGCAACAGGTCAAGGGGACCTTCAAACCCGTCTAATCGGAAGGTATAGGCGTCTTTTCCCTCCGGGCGTAAAGCGTCTTCAGCCATTATTCCATCTCCTGGGCCTTCGAGATATATTCCATCTCGTCCTGCCGGGTGAGCACCTGCTGATCCAATCTTGCCTTGAGCAGCCCTGCCAAGGCTTCTCTAATCGAAGGACCCGATTTCATTCCCATTTGAATCAAATCCTTTCCTCTTAAGAGTGGTTTTGTATCCTTCAGTTGTGTAAAATACAAGGAGATATAACGGCGGGTTGCTGTCTGGGTCGTCTTGGCCATCATAAAGAGCTTCGACTCCGTGGAAAGAGGATCAAGAGCGTCATAAATATCCGACCGCTTCGGTCTTTGGTCAGTTTGGATCCAAGAGAGAATTTGGAGGAGCGTTTGATCCGCCTGCCGTTTCCCCTCCAGCACCTTCCTCTTAAGCTTATCATTCACGGCCAACCTTTGACAGACCCCTTCCCTCTCTTCTTCCTTCAAAGAATCGATGAGGCCGTAGAGATAGATGAGCCAACGCTCGTATCGCTGCTCTAAGAAAAGAAGATCGAACCAAGAGGTGACATGATGGATCTGTTCAAAAAGCACCTCCCCGTGCTCATCAAACTTAAGGGCGGGATGGAGAAAATGAAAGAGATTGAAATCCCTCATTCGTTTCAGGGCGGGGAGAGGGTCTTCTTCCTGAAGAATGAGGAGGAGCTCAGAGAGAACCCTTCCCCCTGAGAGGCGTTCCAAAAAACCCACCTTCACCGCGTTCTTCATCAAGTTCTGGGTATGTTTTCCGATCTGAAATCCAAAGCGCTGCTCAAAGCGGATTGCCCGAAAGACGCGGGTGGGATCTTCGACAAAAGAGAGATTGTGAAGAACCCGAATCACTTTTTCTTTGAGATCCTTTACCCCTCCAAAAAAGTCGATCAGCTCTCCAAACGATTTTGGGTTGAGTTGAATGGCCAGCGTATTGACGGTGAAGTCCCTCCGGTAGAGGTCCGTCTTGATAGAGGCCCTTTCCACGGTCGGAAGGGCTGCCGGAGAATCGTAGAATTCCCAGCGAGCGGTAGCGACATCGACTTTTAGCCCGTCGGGAAGGAGGATGATCGCTGTCCCAAATTTCTTATGCGTCCGAACCCGGCAGCGGAACTTCTTTTCGAATTCTTCAGCCAGGCGGATTCCATCCCCCTCCACGACAATGTCCACATCAAAGTTTTCCACTCTCAACAAAAGATCCCTGACAAACCCCCCGACGGCATAGACCGGATACCCCAGCTCGTCCCCGACTTTGCCGAATTCCATCAGCAGGTTGTACAGGGGTTCGGGAAAGCGTTCTTTCATCAATTGAGAGAGCATCCTTTTTCGACCGTAGAGGGGCTGACTTTCAAGGGCGGAGGTCCTCGTCCCCGTCATCATCATCTCCTCTTGGAGGATCCGCATTATCTCTGCGGCAGAAATCGTTCCCACCAGTCGATCCTTTTCAACGATGGGAAGAAGAGGTTGGTTTTGTCCGATGACAATTGCCTGAGCCCAGGGGAAAGGGGTTTCAGGGGAGGCGACCGAGAACTCTGTCGTCATGTATTCCTTCACCAAAGAACTTTTCAACCCATGATACACAGCCTTCTCCACGACCTGCTTGGAGATCAAACCAATTACTTTTTGGTTCAGGAGAACAGGAAGCACATTGACGTTATACCGGGCCATTATTTTCCCTGCTTCCTCCAGAGTTCGTTCCGGCTCAATCGTCTTGACAGGATAGACCATCACATCCTTGGCGACCCTTTTGGGTCTGACCATCTCTCTTAATGCATTGATCAGCCGGTCGTGGGCCTCTACGAGGGCCATCCCTTTGACCGTTGCGGAGGCTGCAGTGGGATGTCCTCCTCCCCCGAATTCCCCTGCGATTTCTGAGACGTTCACCTCTTCGAGGCGGCTCCTCCCGATCAAGTAAATGCGATCTTCCATCCTGACCAAGACGAAGAGGGCATCCAAGTTTTCCATATCTTTTAATTTATGGACCAGGACAGCAATATCCCCGACATACCGATCCACTGAAGCCTGAGCAATGACGACATCGATCCCGTGAAAGCTGTACCGGGTAGCGGATTGGATCAGATCATTCAGCAAGAAGACTTGCTCTGCTGTCAGTTCCTTGGTGATCAGATTCGAAAGGACACTGAGGTTTGCTCCCTTTCGGACCAGGTACCCGGCGGCTTTGAAATCTTCCTCTCTGGTTGAGGGGAAGGTCAGGTTCCCTGTATCTTCGTAAATCCCGAGCATCATCACCGTGGCCTCATCGGGTGTGATCTCGATTCCTTTCTCTTGGAGGCAATCGAGAAGGAGGGTCACCGTCGCCCCTACCTCTGAGATCACCTCCAGGGATCCGTGGAGGTCGTCCGAAGAGGGAGGGTGATGATCGTAGATGTGAATGTCTAAACCGGGTTTGGATAGAACCTCTGAAAACTTTCCAATCCGGCTGATTTGACGCGTGTCAACCAGAATCAATCGCTTCACTTCCTGGAGATCAATATTCTTGATCCGCTCCACCTCAAAGACGTACAGGGCCGAATGGATGAAAAAATCACGCAGACTTCTCTCTTGAGAACCGGGAAAAACCAAGACCGCATTGGGATAGAGCTTTTTAGCGGCCAGCATAGAAGCCAAGGAATCAAAATCGGCATTGATATGGGTGGTAATGACGTCCATAGGTCAAATTTCGATTACCAAATCCCAAATAAGCTCCAACCACCGATTACCAACCAAAAACCATTCCAGTCCTTGGTCATCGGGATTTTCGTCATTATTTGATTATTGGTGCTTGGAATTTGGTTATCCTTGCGTTAGCCTCTCGGATGGTACTGTTTATGGATTTTTTTTAACCTCTCTCCGGCCACATGAGTATAGATCTGGGTGGTCGAGATATCCACATGGCCAAGCATCATCTGGACGGAACGGAGGTCCGCCCCTCTCTCTAAGAGATGGCTCGCGAAGGAGTGACGAAGGAGATGAGGGGTGATCCTTTTTCGAAGACCGGCCCTTCGCGCATATTCCTTGAGGCTCTTCCAGAATCGCTGTCGGCTCATTCCCTTCCCCGAGCGGTTGACAAACAACGATGGGCTTTCTTTTCCCTTCGATAGAGATCCGCGGGCGGTCCTCAGATAAACGGCGACCCACTTCAGCGCCTCGCTCCCAAGCGGAATAATCCTCTCTTTTGAGCCCTTTCCGTAGACCAGGACATATCCTGCCTCAAGGTTAATCTGGTGCGTCGGGAGCTGAGTGAGTTCGGAAACCCTCATCCCGGTGGCATAAAGCATCTCCAACATTGCCCTGTCTCTTATTCCCAGAGGGGTCTGGATATCGGGTTGTTCCAAAATTCGCTCGATCTCCTTCAAAGTCAAGATTTCAGGAAGCGTTCTAGCTACCTTGGGTGATTCCAATTCCTCAACAGGATTAGACTCCAGTATGCCCTCCTGAATCAAGAATCGAAAGAAGGTACGAATGGCGACCAGATCTCTGACAATGCTCTTTGTGCTAAGGTTCTTTCTTCTCAGGGCCAGGAGAAAACCCCTGACATGGAATTTGCCCGCCTCACGGATCTCCTGAATCCCTTTTTCCCTCAGGTGACTGAAGAATCGAGTCAAGCCATGGTTGTACGCATCGACGGTATTCTTGGAAAGGCCCTTTTCAACGATGAGGTAATGAAGAAACCGGTCCAACAATTCATCCATGGTACTCTCTAAACCGGGGTCAGGACCCGTTTCATTAACCCCGCTTTATTCCCCTTAAATTAAGGGGGGCAGAAGGGAATTATAACCCAAATAAAAAGCAGAGGTGACCGTTGCCTCTGCTTTCTTTGCTCAAATCATCGTGTACACTCTCTCCTTAGAGCCCTGTGTGGCCAAATCCTCCTCCCTGCCTCTGGGTCGCCGGGAGGTCGTCCACTTCTTCCAGGGTTGCTCGATGAACCGGAGAGATCACCATCTGAGCAATTCTCTCTCCATGATGGATGGTATAGGGCTCCTTTCCGAAATTGATCAGAAGGATGCCGATCTCCCCGCGGTAATCTGAATCGACCGTTCCTGGTCCGTTGACCATGCCAATCCCCTTCTGAATGGCCAGCCCGCTACGAGGCCTGATTTGGCCTTCGAACCCTTCTGGGATGGCCACGGCGATCCCCGTAGGAATGATTTTTCTCTCCCCCGGTTCCAAGGTGATCTCCTTTTCGAGAGATGCGAAGAGGTCCATTCCCGAGGCACCCGGGGTCATATACTGGGGAAGAGGCGCGGGAGGGTCTTTTCTCAACCGTTTGAGATAGATTTTCATCTTTGAGGTCCTCCCTTTGGAACAGCGGCATCCGTTACTTGCCGTCCCAGCGGATCTTATCTAAGTCATTCCCGTTCATCGGGCCTAGGACGATTAAACAAAAGAAGCGTTCATCAAAGATATCGCGGGCCAAACGTTGAACGGCTTCTTCCTCTACCTCATCAATGCCTTTGAGGATCAATCCCACAGGGAGGTAGGTCCTGAAATAGATCTCATTTTTTGCCAGGCGGGTCATCATATTATCAGAGCTCTCGAGGCTGAGGAGAAGGTTTCCTTTCAACTGTTCTTTTGCAGTTTCTAATTCTCCGTGTTTTAAAGGTTCCTCTTTGAGACGGTCGAACTCCTTAACCACTAGCCCGACGGCCTCCCGAAAAGAACTCTCGTTGGTCGCAGCATAAACGACCGTCAGCCCTGTATCGATGTAAGTCGGAAGATAAGAGTAAACAGAATAAGCCAGGCCGCGATTCTCGCGGATTTCTTGAAAGAGTCTTGAGCTCATTCCCCCGCCGAGAATCGTGTTCAAGACGTACGAGGTAAACCGAAGGGAATGGCTGTACGGGAGCCCCCGGGTGCCCAGGCAAAAGTGAACCTGCTCTAAATCTCGCTTCCAGCTATGGGTCGCGGGGTTCGGATCGGGTTTACTCCTTGCCCTCGCTTTAGCGGATTTTGGAATCTGACCGAATGTCTGAGCGATCCGGCAAACCACATCCTGGTGGTTCAAATTCCCTGCTGCACAGATAATGATCCGGTCCGGGGGGTAGTTCTCTTTAAAAAAATGGTAAAGTTTGTCCCGATCGAAGGATTGAACAAGCTCTGAAGTCCCGTAAATCGGGAAACCCAACGGATGGTCTCGCCAACAAGCACGGTTGAAAAGGTCGTGGATATAGTCGTCAGGGGTATCCTCGACCATTTTGATCTCTTGGAGGATCACCATCCTCTCTTTTTCGATATCTTTTTCCTCCATGACAGAATGGAGAAAGATGTCTGAAAGAAGGTCGATGGCGAGGACGAGGTTCTTGTCGATCACCTTCGCGTAAAAGCAGGTGTATTCTCTGCCCGTAAAGGCGTTCAGAGTTCCTCCGACCGAATCAATCTCCTTGGCGATGTCGAAAGCGGTCCTCTTCTCTGTCCCTTTGAAGAGAAGGTGTTCAATGAAATGGCAGATGCCGTTTTCATGCGGTTGTTCATCTCTCGACCCGGTGACCACCCACACACCAATGGACACCGATCTGAGATAAGGAATTTCCTCCGTGATCACTCGAATGCCATTATCGAGAATGGTCTTCTGATACCCAGAACCCGTATCAATCCATGATGGATTGGCGAAGGCTTGTTCCTTCTTAATCCTGGCTTCCATCCCTTCTTATTCCCTTCGCTCCCCTTTAGCCTTTCCCCCCTGCGCTCTGCTTGGTCTCCCTCAGGGCTGCCTTGCGACTCAGCCGAATGCGACCCTGCGGGTCGATATCAATCACCTTGACGAGTACCTCATCCCCTTCTTTCAGAACATCCGAGACCTCCTTCACATGGCCCTCCGCCAACTGGGAGATGTGAACGAGGCCGTCGGTGCCGGGAAAAAGTTCAACAATCGCCCCAAAGCCCAAAATCCGTACAACCTTTCCGGTATAAAGGGCACCCACCTCGACCTCCTGGGTGAGCCTTTTGATCATATAGATGGCTTTCTCGATCGACTCATAATTCGGAGAGGCCAGCTTCACCAATCCCGAATCCTCCACGTCCACCTTCACACCCGTCTGGTCGACAATGGCTCGAATGTTCTTCCCCCCCGGACCGATGACATCGCGGATCTTCTCTTGCTTCACCTGGATGCTGACGATTCGCGGAGCATGCCGCGAGAGATCTTTTCGGGGTTGGGAGATCGTCTCATTCATCTTACTCAAAATATGGAATCTGCCCTCCCTGGCCTGGTCAAGAACCTTTTTCAAGATCTCTTTGGAGATGCCCCGGACCTTGATATCCATCTGGATGGCAGTCACCCCGTCAGAAGTGCCCGCCACCTTAAAATCCATATCCCCCAAATGGTCTTCATCGCCCAGGATGTCTGAGAGGACGGCACTCTCTCCATCTTCCACGATGAGGCCCATGGCGATGCCGGCGATGGGAGCTTTAATCGGAACCCCCGCGTCCATGAGCGAGAGGCTCGATCCGCATACTGTGGCCATGGAGGACGAGCCGTTCGATTCCAGAACCTCTGAGACAATTCGAATGGTATAGGGGAATTTCTCGTTGGAAGGGAGAACGGGCAGAATGGCTCTCTCGGCCAAGGCCCCGTGTCCGATCTCTCTTCGACTGGGTGACCTCAAAGGAGAGACCTCTCCGGTACTGAAGGGAGGAAAATTGTAGTGGAGCATGAAGGATTTGTAGGTTTCCCCGGTCAGGGAATTAATCTTCTGCTCATCCTCGGAGGTTCCAAAAGTAACCACTGCCAGGACCTGAGTTTCTCCTCGTGTAAAGAGCGCAGAACCATGCGTTCTGGGGAGGACACCCGCTTCGCAGGTAATAGGACGAATCTCTGTGAGCCCTCTTCCGTCGATTCTCTGTTTCTTTTCTAAGATCAATTTTCGGACCAGTCGGCGATACACTTCTTCGAAAGCGATGGTGATCATCTTTTGTGAGGATTCGTCTTCAGCCCCGAGTTCCTGAAAGGCCCTCTGAAGGATCTCTTCCAACCTTTCTCTTCGTTTCCCTTTCTCCGTAATCTGAAAGGTCTCTTTTAGTTTCTCTTGAGCGACGGCGCTTACTTTTTCATAAAGAGTTGGTTCAGGCCTTTGCAGTTCAAACTCCCGGTGGGGCACCCCTGCAGCCGATTTCATCTCTTCTTGGAGAGCGATCACCGGCTTCAGGGATTGATGGCCGAATAGAATCGCCTCCAGGATCTCCTCCTCCTTGACCTCCTTGGCACTTCCTTCGACCATAATGATCGCATTCTCACTCCCGGCTACAAAAAGATCGATGTCACTCATCTCCAATTCTTCATGGGTGGGGTTAAGGACGAACTCTCCGTCAATCCGGCCCACCTTCGCTCCGGCAATAGGACCATCGAAGGGGATATCGGAGAGAGAGAGTGCGCTGGAGGCGCCAATCATTCCTAAGATGGAAGGATCGTTGTCCGGGTCGGCAGAAAGGACGGTGGCGATGATCTGAACCTCATTCTGAAACCCTTTCGGGAAAAGGGGCCTCAGGGGTCGGTCAACAAACCTGGAAATCAGGGTTTCGTGATCGGTGGGTCTCCCTTCTCTTTTAAAGAAGCCTCCCGGGATCCTGCCTGCGGCATAAGTCATTTCTAAATAGTTCACGGTGAGAGGGATGAAATCGAGGCCTTCCCGCTTCTTTTCGGATACCACCGCCGTCACCAGAACGACCGTCTCTCCGTATTGAACCATCACTGAACCATTCGCCTGTTTTGCCACTTTTCCGGTTTCAATGGAAAAGGGCCTTCCTCCAAAATTGATCTGTCGCTTAAGGCTCATAAGAATTTCTTTACTCCTTTTACGTTGAAAATATATTTCCAACCCCCCCGGCGCCCCCCCTTTTGCTTAAGGGATAAGGGGGATTTATTCACAATATACTGGAACTATTTTCGCAGACCTAACCTATCGATGACCGTTCGATATCGGTCCACTTTGTTTTCTCTAAGATAGTTGAGCAGCCTCCGCCGCTGCCCGACCAATTTGAGAAGACCCCTGCGAGAGTGATGATCTCGCTTGTGTACCTTAAAGTGCTCCGTCAAATATCGGATCCTTTCACTGAGAAGAGCGATTTGAACCTCCGGGGAACCCGTGTCCCGCTCGTGGCTCTTAAACTGCTCGATAATCTCTTTTTTCCTGTCCTGAACAAGTGTCATGAAATTCCTCCTTTTAAACGAAGCGTGATCTATTGTAAGATATCACTCCTGGGGCCGAAATACCCTTAACGGCCGAAGGGCCACCCCTTCGCGATTTGTCCGCAGAATATCCGCTCCTTTCACCTCCGATTTCAAGATGGCCACCAACCCCTCCTCGGGGGAGGATAGCCGGAGCCAGTCCCCTTTTTCGACGGCCGGAAGGGCGTGCGGAGAAAGATCCTGGACCATCATCTCTTTTCCGAACCGCACCTTCTTGACTAATCCTTTATTCCCGACCACCTCGGGCAAATTTGGCAAGGCCTCTCTCAAAGAGATTAACCAAGGATGAAGGGATTCGGGCATGGAAAGAGTTGTTAACCTCTCCCATGAAATCGCCTGTTCAAGGGTGAAAGGCCCGCTCCGAACCCTTCTCAAACAGCGAAGATGAGCCCCGCATCCTAACCTCCTTCCGATATCTCTTCCCAGAGCGCGGACGTAGGTCCCTTTCGAACAGGATACGTTAAACCGGACAAGGGGCAGTTTAATTTCCTTCGTTCGGATGCTGTAAATCTCTACTTCTCTCTCTTTACGCTCGACCTCGATACCCCTTCTGGCTAACCGGTAAAGAGGCTTCCCTTGCATTTTGATAGCAGAAAACATGGGAGGTATCTGAAGCATTTTTCCCCGAAACGTCTGGATAAGAACCTCGATCTGACCGGGTGAGAGTGCCTCCCATTCCTGTCTCAAAACCACTTGTCCGGTCCGATCGTCGGTGGTCGTCTCCTCCCCTAATTGCAGGGTCACTTGATAGTCTTTTGGACCTTCCTCCAAAAAGGGGACCAGCTTGGTGCCCTCGTTTATGGCAACAGGCAGAACACCCGTGGCGAAAGGATCGAGGGTCCCGATATGGCCTGCCTTCTCGACACCAAATCGGTGTTTGATCTCCCTGACCACATCGAGAGAGGTGATCCCTTCAGGCTTATCCACGATGAGGAGACCGTCAATCCCCTTCTTCTTCCCCATGGGGTTCCTTTCCCTGGTGGATGCTCTGGATCAACTCCTCTACATGAATCGCATACTCAATGGAAGGGTCGAATTGAAACAGAATATCCGGCGTGTATCTCAGTCGGATCCGGCGACCGAGCTCTTTCCGGACATACCCTTTTGCGCTCTCCAGACCCTTCATGCAGCTCTCCCTCTCTGCCTGGGTCCCGGCCACACTGTAGTACACTCTCGCTAACCGGCAATCTTCAGAAACAGCCACCCTGGTGATCGTGATAAAGCCAATACGAGGATCTTTGACCGATCTCATCAGCATTTGAGAGATCTCCTTTTGGATCAAATCCGCAACTTTTTCAGAACGTCTTCCTTCCATCCGACCCCTTAATAGAACCACTATTTGTCGAGTCGTCATTCCCGCCCCGTATTAAGTACGGGGGAAACTCCAGCGGGAATCCAGCTGAAAAAACTGGATTCCAGATCAAGTCCGGAATGACAGATAAAGTAAAGAGGCTTTTGGCACGCTACACGATGAACATAAAACGCTAAACGATGAACAGAGTATCACTTTCTTTGTTCATGGTTCATAGTTCATTGTTCATTGGTTACACCGTGATAATTTCAATTTCCGTGTGCACCATCTCAACAAGGTTCATCTGCTCGATAAAGTGAACGACTTTGTCCAAACTCGAGTTGATATGTCGCCGATCGTTCCCGACCGTACAGAAACCAATCTGCGCCCGCTGCCAAAGATCATTGTCTCCAACCTCTGAGATCGACACGTTGAACCGGTGTTTTACCCGATCAATCAATTTCCGGAGCACATGTCGCTTTCCCTTTAATGAATGGTTTTCCGGAATTCGAAGGTCGAGTTGGCAAATCCCGATCACCATCTTAAACACCAAATACTAAACACTGACCTCTAAATTCTGAACAAGTCCAAAATAAAGGTTATGGCATTTTGAGTTTTCTGTCTTCGACATTTGGCCGGTCCGTGCCCCGCAAGCCCTGACCTCCCGGGCAGGGTCAAGGGGCACAATATGAAATAACTACCTTGCTGGAAAGCCCCGCCCTTAAGGACGGGGAGCTTTACTTTATTTAGGGTCTAGCCTGCGCGAAGCCGCTCCGGCGAAGGCAGGGTTTTGCGTTACGCAAGCCGAGTTTGAACTTCTTCGACCTCATAGGACTCAATGACATCCCCGAGCTTAATATCATTAAAATTCTCGATCGCGATCCCGCACTCGAGCCCCTGACTACAATCCTTCATATCATCCTTGAATCGCTTCAGCGAGGCAATTCGGCCGTCATAGACGACAACATTGTCCCTCATCAGTCTCGCATGGGATCCCCTAACGACTTTGCCATCGACTACGAGACTGCCTGCCACGGTTCCCACTTTCCGGATATTGAAAATCTGTATCACCTGCGCCCTTCCCAGGATACGCTCTTTATAAGTGGGCTCCAGTAGTCCCTCCAAAGCGTTCTTAATATCGGTAATCGCATCATAGATGATGGAATAAGTCCGGATATCCACATGCTCTTCCTCTGCCAGAGACTGGGCCTTCGCGCCCGGCCTTACATTAAAACCAATGATGATTGCATTGGAGGCTGACGCCAAATTCACGTCCGTCTCTGTAATCCCACCGACCGCATCATGTAGAACGTTGACTTTCACCTGGTCCGTAGGAAACTTCTTCAATGCCTCTTTCACAGCCTCAATCGACCCCTGGACATCGGCCTTGATGATGACGTTGAGCTCCTTCACTTCCCCTTTCTTAATTTTATCATAGAGTTCTTCGAGAGAAACCTTGCTCAATTTTGAAAGTTCCTTTTCTCGGATCTTCTCTTGTCGGTAGAGACTGATCTGTTTGGCCATCCTCTCTTCGGAAACGACAATAAACGTCTCTCCCGCCTCCGGAACATCGGTGAAACCCACCACCTCCACGGGGGTAGAGGGAGGAACCTCTCCTATCTTTTGCCCCTTGTCGTTTAGCATTGCTCTGACCCTTCCGTAGTGGGAACCTGCGATGAAGGCATCTCCTGTCTTCAGGGTTCCCTCTTGGACCAGAAGGGTGGCCACAGGGCCCCTCCCCTTGTCAAGTTTTGATTCGATAATGACCCCTCGAGCAGGTTTGTCCGGATTGGCCCTTAATTCCAGCACCTCTGCCTGAAGAAGGATTAAATCCAGCAACTCCTTGATCCCCGTCTTCTGTTTGGCGGAAACCTCAGCAAAGAGGGTATTTCCTCCCCATTGCTCAGGGACAAGGCCGTATTCCGAAAGGTCTTTCTTCACCTTTTCGGGGTTGGCGGTCGGTTTATCGATCTTGTTAATCGCAACCACGATTGGAACCTTGGCGGCTCGAGCATGATCAATCGCCTCTTTGGTCTGCGGCATCATCCCATCGTCCGCAGCAACTACCAGAACGACGATGTCCGTCACCTGAGCTCCTCTTGCCCTCATGGCGGTGAAGGCTTCGTGACCGGGAGTATCAATAAAGACGACATGACCATTTTCCAGACTGACATCATAGGCTCCAATATGCTGAGTGATACCTCCCGCTTCTCCCTCCACGACATTCGTCTTCCTGATCGCGTCTAGAAGCATTGTCTTCCCATGATCGACGTGACCCATGATTGTCACCACAGGGGGTCTAGGTTTCAACTGTTCGGGAAGATCCTCTCTTCTCTCCAGCAACTCCTGCCGCTCTAAAGAAACTCTCTCTACCTCGTAGCCGAATTCACCGGCCACCAATGAGGCGACATCTGCGTCAATGGGCTGGTTAATCGTTACCAGGACGCCCATTTCCATCAACTTCTTAATCAAGTCCCCACCTTTGACACCCATCCTTTTTGCAAGATCGCCGACAGCGATGACCTCGGCGATTCGGATGATTCTCTTAATAGGCTTGGGTACCGTTACTTCTGTCTTCTTCGGGACTTTTAAAACCACCTTCTTTTTCATAGGACGGAAGGGCCTGAAGCTGACCTCCACTTCTTTCTCTTCTCCCCTTGGCGTTTCGACCTCGTCTTCCCCTAACATCCTTTCCTCAATTCTCTTCCTCTTCTTAACAAACCCTTTCTTCTTTGCGAGGGCCGCCAGTCTTTCTCTCTCCAATAATTCTTCCTTCTCTAACAGCTTCACCTCGCCCCGCTTGAGAGGTGTTTCCTTCGGTTTACCCTCCTCAGCTTCCCTCTCGAGTGCGGCCCTTTCTTTCACCTCCTTAAGCGATACACGCGGGGGACCTGGCTCTACAGGTCTGGGCGGCAGAGCTTCTCCTGCCGTAGCTTTCGCCTCAACAGCTACCGCCGGCTCTTCAGTCGCCTCCTTTTTCTTCCTTCCTCTTGCGGGCTTGGTTGGAGGCTTCCCCTCCTTTTCCAATACTTTCTGCTGCGCTACCTTCTTTAGGGCCTCCGGCTCGATTTCAGCAATTCCTTCTCTCGCTTTTACCTTTGGAATCTTTTCTTTTGCAATCTCAGGCTCGACAATAGCCAACGGAGGAGGAGGGGCTTCGACTTTGACTTCTAGATTTCTTGCTCTTCTCCGAATCACGGTCGGTTTGATTCGTTTTTCGACAATTTCCTTCTCGGAATCTCTTTCAATGATCCTCTCATCCGATGAAGAGACCTTTTTTTCGGGTTCGGCAGTCTTCTTATCCCGTACCTTTACTCCCATCCGTTTCAGTTTCAGGAGCAGTTTATCATCCTCCATCCCAACTTCCCGTGCAAGATCGAGGACCTTACTTTTTGCCATCCCTTACCTCCTGTGGGAAAAACCCTTTGCCGAAAGATATTGGAGATCCATCGTCTCCCAGAAAACTTACCCCTCTGTTCTTTTTCTTCGCCATGTTCAAACATCCCTGATCTGGACAGACATAAAGCCCTCGCCCCCGGTGAGGCTCCTTCGGGTTCACAGCCACGATTCCCTCAGGACGCGGGGCCAGCCAAATCATTTCTTCTTTCTTTCTCTTCTTTCGACATCCGATACAAGTACGGATGGGGATATGGTCTTCCCTCCTCATGCTTTTTTTCCCTCGATATACTGGTTTGCAGACTGGATCAATTTCTCCGATTTCTTGATCCCGATCCCTGGAATGGCAGAGAGCTTCTCACTATTCGTTTCTAAGATATCGCGAACGGTCTTGAATCCATTCTCTCCTAAAAGTTGAGCTGTCTTCTCTCCTACGCCCTCCAGCCGGTCCACGGGGTCGGAGCCGGGATCGCCAGCTGTCGGAACTGTCTCTTGGGTTACCCCTTTCCCCTCCTCCTTTTTCGATATCTCAACCGCCCCTTCGACGATCTCTACAGCCTTCTCCTTTTCAATCCCCAAGACCTTCGCCAACTCCTCCGGATCGACCTCAGCCAGCTCCTTAATCGATCGGAAGCCTTCGTTATACAGAATACGGCTCGCCACATCTCCGATGTAAGGAAGGCCGCTGAACTTTTCCAGAATTTCACCGGAGATCTTTTCCATCCTGGATTCGCTCTTGATATCAATTTTCCAGCCCGTCAATTTAGACGCCAACCGGACGTTCTGGCCCTTTTTCCCGATCGCGAGGGAAAGCTGATCGTCGGCCACGACCACCTCCATATGGCGATTCTCCTCGTCAATATAAACTCGAGAGATCTTCGCCGGAGCCAAAGCATTACAGACGTATTTGGCTTGATCTTGAGACCAAGGGATGATATCGATCCGCTCCCCTCGAAGTTCTTGAACGACGCTCTGGACTCGGGAGCCTTTCATGCCGACGCAGGCCCCCACGGGGTCCACATCCCGATTGGAGCTGTAGACAGAGATCTTCGCTCTCTCCCCTGGCTCCCGGGCTGCGCTGATGACTTTGATCACTCCCTCAGAGATCTCGGGAACTTCCATCTCAAACAACTTGACCAAAAATCCAGGATGCGTTCTGGAAAGAAAGACCTGCGGCCCTTTTGAATTCTTCTGTACATCCAGGATGTAGGCCCGAAGTCGCTCCCCTTGTCGATAGCTCTCGCCGGGAATCTGTTCCTTTGATAACAGGACGGCTTCTGCCCTGCCGATGTTAATATAAACATTTCCTTTCTCCATTCTCTGGACACTTCCTCCTACCAGGTCTCCCTTTCGATCCTTAAATTCGTTGTAGACATTCTCCCGCTCAGCGTCTCTCACCTTCTGGATGATCACCTGCTTGGCTGTCTGTGCTCCAATGCGGCCGAAGTCGGTATTGAGTTTCACCCCCAGGCTGTCTCCAATCTGGGCCTCGCTATCCAACCCTTTTGCTTCCTCCAGGGAGATCTCCGTCGAGGGATCTGTCACTGCCTCGACGACTTGCTTGAACTGGAACAACTCCACCTCGCCCGCCTCCTCATTGTAATGGACTTCTATTTCCCCTTGGTGTCCGTATTTCTTCCTCGAAGCTGTTAGTACCGCCTGTTCTAACGCCTCGATGATCACCTTCCGGTCAATTCCCTTATCCTTTCCCACTTGATCAATGACATAATTGAGATTGGACGGCATAACTCATCTCTCCCTTTCTAAAGAGAACCTCGCGTCTCTCCCGCAAGGAGCGACGGGGTCCTGGTAAATGGTACCTCATTTCACGGCATGCTCCTTGCGGAGCATGTCCGGGTCAACCTCCAAGTTAGCTTTGCCCACGTTGGAGAGAGGAATCTGATAGATCCTCCCTTCTACTTCCATTTCAATTCGGCCCCCGGAGACTGCCACAAGCCTTCCTTTAAATTGCCGGCGATCTCCAACGGGATCGAGGGTCCTCACTTTAATTAAACTGCGGCGATATTTCATAAAGTCCTTTTCAGTTCTCAACGGACGGGTAAGACCAGGAGAAGAGACCTCCAGCGTGTAAGGGCCTTGTATGATATCCTCGACATCCAGGTTCCTTCCGACCTCCTGGCTAATTCGGGTGCAATCGTCGAGCGTGACCCCTCCTTCCTTGTCCAGGTAGAGGCGAAGAACCCATCCTTTTGATTCTCTTCGATACTCGACATCAACTAGCTCCATTCCCTCATCCGAAATAACGGGGTCGGCGACCGCGCGGACCCGATCCACAATCTCTTTCTCCATCCCTTCTCTACCTTCATGAAGTGAGTTTCTTAAAAAAAAAGCGGGCAAATAGCCCGCTTTTTCAGCAGACCAACTAATCTAAAGCTAATATACTACAACTCGCTCTGAAATGCAAGAAAAATTTTGATCCATCCTGAACGGATCTTATTCATCCCGTTATCGAATTTCCTTCGGTTGATCAAAAGGTTAACCCTCCTTGTTGAAAGAAGGAGATTGGCCCTGACCGGGGCCTCGAAGAGATTGAATCTCCCTTTCCAGCATCTCCACCTTTTTCTGGTTCTTCCGGAGGGTCTTTTTGAGCTGAAACCGCTGATAAAGGTCGCCAAATCCGCCGATCAATATTCCCAGAAAAATGGAACAAAGAATGACAAGGAAAAGAGGAAGAGGGACGCTCGGGACCACGAACAATTCATGACTCTCCCAGGGGAAGGCGAAGCGAAGCAAGACCTCACTTTGGTTCTGGACGCAAAAAATGATCACCACGAAAATGGCCAACAACAAAAACAGTGCCTTGATCCATCTCATTTTTTCATCCTCCCTTCTGTGCCCTCTTTTTCTCCGGCAAATCCAAAAAGGTAGAGTGAAGTCTCTGATACGTTTTTTCTAAATATTCAGGGACGACCTTCGTTTCCCCTAGCACCGGCATAAAATTGGTATCTCCTGCCCAGCGCGGAACAATATGGAGATGGAGGTGGTCTTCTCCGGCACCCCCTATCTTCCCAATATTTATCCCGATATTGAACCCGTGCGGGCGGAAGCATGCCTTCAATACCTTTACGGAAGTTCTCAACAGATCGAAGAGTTCTCTTGATTCTTTATCGTCTAATTGCTCCAGGTCGAGGCAATGGCGCTTGGGTACGATCATCAGATGGCCGTTATTGTAAGGGTATCTATTCATGACCACAAATACATGTTCCCCCTGATAGAGGATGAGGTTCTTTCTGTCCTTTTTCTCTTTAAGTTTTCTGCAAAAGAAGCATCCTCTCTTCTTCTCTTCTGAAATATAGTCCATTCTCCACGGAGCCCAAAGATATTCCATCTTTCATCCCTTCGTATCCGGGCTAAGAGGCCAATTCCAGGTTGAGGTAGAGATAATCCTTCCAGGGGTCCGGGGTCTCTTTGATTCCAAGGCTCATCGGCAATAGGGGTATCCAGATGGGCGCCCTCGGTTTTCTGATCAGTGACATCCCCGCTTCTTCAGGAGTCCTCCCGCCCTTCCTGAGATTGCATGCCATGCAGCAAGTCACCACATTCGTCCAATCCGTCTGGCCCCCTTTCGAGCGGGGGATGACATGATCGTAAGTCAATTCCTTGTGCTCAAACGGAGTGCCACAGTACTGGCACTTTCCCCGATCCCGGACGTAGAGGTTCTGACGGGAAAACTTAACGATGGGCGTTTTTCTTTTAATAAATCGATTTAATCGAATGACCGCAGGCAGACGCAGGGAAAGGCTGACGCCTCGAATCATGCGGTCGTACTCTTCGATGATCTCTACTTTTTCAAGCGTTACCATGATGATCGCTTTTTTCCATGTAACGACCTTGAGGGGCTCGAAAGTGGAGTTGAGAAGTAATGTCCATTCCATGGCTTAATCGAAAACCGAAATATCCCCTTGAAATTTGAGAAGATATAGCCAGTTTTAACTCAATTGTCAAGTATTTTGAAGAAACGCCGCCTCAGCTTCCCCTCTCCCCTCGGAGACTGTGTCGTAATTGTAGGGGCTTGATTTATGAATCTCCTCGCCAGCGGGCAGGAGCTTCCCGGAAACGAAGTCTCATTTATATTGTGCCCGTCGACCCCACCCGCAAGGCGGGGCCTGCTGGGCAGCCGCCGGCCAAGCCATCAATAGGGCCATCGGTAAATCATATTGCGACACGGAGATCCAGTGACTTCAATGGATTCTGGATTCCTGCTTGGGTAGGGAGGACATTTAGAACTCCTTCGAAAGGACCTGATCTATGCGGGAAGGTTTACCCCTTCAGGACAATTTTCATCCAATTGGCACTATTTGTCACTTTTTAACAGGCCGTTCTGAAGAACCTTAGGACGAGACAGTACTTATTCACCTTTTAATATTCATAACTTACACTGATATCGTTAGCCCTATTTGGTTGGCAAAGTAATTGCATTACTTCAACAGAATCGGGACGACCAAAATTCATAACCAAAAAGGTTGCTGCTACAGTTCTTTTGGAGAAAGATTTGACAGTTCGGGTTAGTTTTGATATTTCTGAGTAAGAGCAAGAAAAAAGGAGGAACTTCTGATGAAAGGCCTTAAGAAAATTTTTCTCTTATCGCTGATTGTTTCATTGGTCATAGGCAGTCTTTGTTCCGCAGGGTGGGCTGCAGATAAACTGAGGAGAGATGATCCTACAACACAAGGATGGAGCCTCGTCGATTTGTTAGTCGCAAGACCCCTCGGGATCGCCGCGGGAATCGGAGGGAGCGCTTTCTTTGTTGTCACACTTCCTTTCACGCTTCCCTCCGGAAGTGTAGGCGATGCGGCCGACATGTTCATTGCTCAGCCCTTTCAATTCTCTTTTTTGCGGGAAGTTCCGGATCCGGATATTTAGAGTGCGCTGGCCTGTGAGGAAGGATATTTAGAAATAATTCTTCTGCATGGTGAACCGTCTCTCTGCATCTTTATTTCTTACCAGATTTCCTTTACCTTGGGTTCTTCCTTCAATTTCCGATGACAAAAGGGGCAAGCCCTTCCCTCCTGAATAAGCACTTCTTTCATCATCTCGATCAATTCGCTATCGTCTAAGATTTGCTTGACGATATGGGGATGGGGCTTCCGATCATATTTCCGATAAGGAAAACTGCTCTTTCCACTCATCTCTCCACTCCTTTATCCCGTTAGGAATGATTCCCCCTCCGCTCCTCACACCATGCGGTGCCCCGAACCGTTCTGGTTCAGGGCAATGTAGGGCCCTGCATCAGGGCTTAGTTCCAGAGCAATTCTGGCGGGATTTGACCCGCTGCGCCAGCGCTTGGGCGGCGAATGCCCCGCCGTAATTTCTAACGCGATCCCCTCCATTATAAGACCACTTTATTCGTTTGGCAAGAAAATGAAATCCTTGGCAGGCGAATGCCCCGCCCCGCCGAAGCGGGACAGGAGGGGGCAGTGCCGGGGAGTCGAAGGGTTCACTCTTTGGGCTTCGTGGATGGGGAAAGAAGTCGCCCTACGGATATCGACTGCTCAGAAGTTGTTTCAGCTTCCTCCGATCCTCTTCCAGTATCTCGATAAATCTCAATCCGTACCTATACCCTTCCCAGTCCTCTTTCCAGTAACGGTCTTTCCATATTATCTCAGCTAATACTTCAAAGTTGGTTAGTTCGAACCCCTTGGGGAACAAGACGGCAATATTCAATCTTGAGCCAATCAGTATATCTTTGACCGAATTGATAAGAAGCCCCATCTCACTCGCATTGACCACGAGCCCTCCATGAGCATAGGGAGCATCCGTCACCCGATATTCGATGGGCAAGTCCAGGAACACCCTAGGCCATTTTCTTCTCTCTTCGCGCGGGATCCCTTCGTCCATATCTAAGTCATTCTTTCATCCCGTTTTCTGATGGGTCAATATCAACACAAAGCTTCGGACAGAAATTTTCGAAGAGACACCCTTCACACCATGGTTGGACAGGAAAACAATGTCCCCCTTGTTCTTCTCCTCTTCCCATACATGCCATCGGCTCCTCGACCTTCCGAGGATTCTCAGGAAAAGCGGCTCTTGCAAAGGACTGAATTTTTACATCTCCCCTCGAAGCTGAGCCTTCAAAATAGTCAAAGCGAGGGTCCGCAACGCCTAATCGAGAAGCAACTCTGTAAAGACCTTTTCCAACGGCGATGGAGCTGCCGGAAAAATCGACTTCCACAACATCCCGAAACAATGCGTCGATCCACTGTATGGCCTTTCGGCTGTTCTCGGGGCCCATTTGCGGAATTACCTGAATCAAACTTTCCAAATCAGGAGCGCTCCATTTCTTTCTCTCAAGAATAGCACTTCCGATCTGCTGGATTTTGGGGAATGCCCGATGAAACAAATCTGTCCAAACCTCTCCGGAGGCAAAGGATGTCCCTTCTAGGGCCGGTATCCCGCCAAGCGCAGGATTCGGCTGAGCAAGGAGTCCGAATACCCTCTTGGTGTTTTCCAATGCCTTGACAGAAGGATGCCCCTGTTCAAATCGGGAATGAACCAGCACCGTCAAAAGAGCATGAATGGAATTCTTAAATTCACCCTTCCTCCGACATTCGTCCACCCATATCGAAAGAGTGTCATGCCGTTTTTCATAATAAGTTTCCACTGCATCCCTAAAAGACTCTATCCAGGCGAGTGAAGGAGCCGTCTCTTCCTCCGCCCTTTTTTCCTCCGGAATTTCGGAGACACCCTCCGGCAACCCAATAGCGTCTTGACGCACGGACGCAGCCAGAAGTGACGCTTCATCCGCTTCCCTCTCATCGGAGGATAGCTTTATGCCACCTAAAGCTCCCTCTTCCTCTGTCTCCTTTCGCATTTCCTCCGGTGCAGACGAATCGGATTCCTGAGAGGCTTCTTGACCGAAGGCTCCTTCAGGTCCTTCCACGCTGGGAGAGCCGTTTTCCTCGAGCGTACCCAACGAGGACTCCAGGACTTTTTCCAAGGGCTCGAGGGTGAACGGAGGGGCGGAAGGGCTGGGCTTGGTCAGACCAATGGCCTCGGCCTTCTTTTCAAATTCCGCTGGCATTCGGGGACGAGAAAGGAACCGTTCCTCTCCTATTGGCACCTCCGTCCACTCCCTCTTTCTCCGTTTGTCGACGGCTGCAATAGGCTGCCCCGAAGCATTCTTAAAAGCGATGGAAACCCTTTTGACGGGAAGGTCTCCTTCAAAGATCACTTTAAAAGGTGAGGCCTCTCCTGAGGGGAGGGGATTAATAGCAAGGGGGGTTTCTTCGTAAGCGATGAATTCATCAGGGTCTTCGAAAAGTTGAACGAGTACCCAGGTATCCGTTAAATTCTGATCCGATATATTCTTTACCCTTCCCGTGACGCTCCATGTTCCCCTCTGTGTCTTCCGGAGATAAGAGGATTCTAGGGCGAGGTGATGGGGGGTCAGTTCCTGAAATTCGAGAGAGGGGGGAGAAAGGTCTCTTCTTTCTTCAACCGAGACCCTTGCCCCAAAGGACCTGAGGGTCTTGGCAAGGGTCTCGGCTTTCTTAAAAGGGATATTCTTTTTGAGGATGATCGGAGAACTGTCAACGACCTTCTTTAAAACGGGAAAAGGGATATTGTAGTTTTTGGAAAGACTGCGGCAGAAGGATCTCTTTTCTTCTTCAGTGTTACCTCCGATACCGATGAGGAGGACTCTATATCTCCCTTCTTGCTGATTTACTCTGACCATGATGTTCCTTTTCCGCGGACTCGATTTCCCGAAGGCATGTCGAGGGAGATTTTTGGTCATCTTCTATAAGATGAAAAAATTAGGGTCCCTTCTCGGCGATGCCCGAACAGGGCAACTTCATGTTCGTCTCCTTATTCTTAAATAATTTTTTGCAATAGGTCAACCTATTTTTATCAGACCCCGTGGTTTTCAAACGGAGATTGCTTCAATTCCCTACCTCTTTTAACAGAGTCGTCAATTGGCTAAAGTCTTTTTGGTCAATGTACTGGAACTGGAGTCCATACCGGTGCTCGCCCCAGCTCTCCCTAGCGGCCAGGTCACACCAAACGACTTTTGCCACCGCTCGAATGGTATCCAGTTCCAAGCCCTTCACATACAATATCTCAATTTTCAGTAGAGCTCCTAACTCGATTCTCTCAGGGAGGTAGACGAGAAGGCCACCCTCGCTCGCATTTGCTACCATACCTCCAAGAGGCTTTTCTCCCTCAGCGCGGGAATAATTGAGGGGAAGCTCCACGCTAAACCTTGGATACTTCCTCTTCTCAATGGCGAGGACACCCATTTTACTCTGTGAGCTAGATTGCTTAATTTGGTTAAATTTGTCCATTCCTGGTCAGGCTCTTTAACGTTGATTTCTTATAGATTGTGCATTCTTAATGCCATTTATGTCCTTTTTCTATTATAGAATAGTTATTTACTTATAATTTCGATTAATAATTAATCAGATATAGTCCAATTCATGCAGAGGATTCCATGGGATAATAATCCTTATGCATTTTTCTTTGCACTTTTTACAAATTGTCATATTCCTTCTGTTAGCCCAGGATACTCAAGGTGCATTGAAACGAATTTTTCTTTGCTAAAAGGAAGTTATCTACTCTTGTTAGGGTTCCTCTTCAATGGATACTTTTTTTTGGGTCTATGAAATATTTTCATTATTTAACCCATTCCGGCTTGGCCTTATAAAGTTCGACTTCTTCTGGAATCTTCTTATCTAACATGGTTTTGGCCTCTTCGATTTGAATTTTGCATTCGTCCATTTCTTTCTTGACCTGGTCTCTTTCTTTCCGGAGGTATCCCCTCTCAGCCGTGCTTTTTGAATCATTGAATTTCTCGGTTAGCCCGTTATATTTGGCTATCAAGGTTTCCAATCTATCCTGTCGTTCTCCCAGTTTCCGTCTCCACTCGTCTACACGTCCTTTCCAATAGTCTTCTCCCCGCCCCAATTGGTCCTTATAAGTCTCTTTTCGTTTCTGGGGCGCTGCCTCTCCTTCTACTTTCGTGTCCTCCTTCTCTTCAGGGGACCCGACATTTTCAGTCTTGGAACGATATTTTTCTGGAACTTGAGTGATATCATCCGTGAAGTGGATCGCCCCTTTCTCGTCCACCCATCTGTAAACCTCTGCAGAGACGCTCTCCATTACGAAGGCAAGAAACAGAATGCATAGAGTAGTAACTGAAATTTGTTTCATAAACAGGCTTTTATGAGCAATTCTCATGCCAAGTCCCCTCCAATTGTTGATTTTCTCTGCAGAATGTATTATTTATAGTTTAGCTGGTACGTCAAACCATATCACCTCCTTGTTTCACCCCCATTTGACGTACCGGTCGGGGATCAGTTATTGCCCTCCTCTAACTGATCCCTTTTGAATTTGTCCTATAAAATTATCGGCTTATCTCTGTTTCCCACCTGTTTTGTGGACAATCTGTTTGTCCCCTTGGCTTCGGAACCTCAGGAACGGCCGGTCCTGTTTCATGTTGGCAAGCTGGTTAATTATTAATCGATTCCGTTCTAAATAGTTTCCAGAGGATACTCATCTTTTTTAAGCCGACCCGTTTTCCTTCACCCCTCGTACCACCTCTGAGGGAAATCCGAGCTGGGATATGAATTCTCTGTGAAACTGATTAAACCCAACCTCTTTGAGAAAAGGCTGAGCCATCACTCCCCTGCATCCTGCCAAAAGAGGTGGCTTCAACTTATAAATCTCCTCGTAAATCCGGTTCACCCACTTTTCCCCTTTTGTCATATTGGCCAAAACGATTCTCCCGCCCTCCTTCAAAACTCTTTTGAACTCCAGGAGAATGGGGACGAAATCTTCGACAGGAAGGATATCCAATAGATATTGGGTCATGATCACATCAAAGGCTTCGTCCTCAAAAGGGAGATGCCGGCAATCGCAAAGATGGAGGGTATAATTCTTTTGACCTGTCTTATGAATCCTTCTTCTTGCCTTCTCCACCATCTTCATGGAAACATCGATCCCATACACCCACCCTCTCGGATTCCTCTTCAGGATCTCGACAAAGTTGAGTCCGGTCCCCAGGGCGACCTCCAAAACTTTTTCTCCATTCTGAATGGCAGCGATCTCCAACGCCTTTCGTCGGGTTTTTGACTCCATCAAGATTCCGAACAAATCATAGATTGGGGCGATCCAATTATATTTCCGGACAATCTCTTGATGGGTATATCTTGCCTCCAAGATTTCTTGTTCCATAGTAAGACCCCCATATGTTACGCGTTGTAAGTTCACTCGTTCCGTTCATGTCCTGCCTGTCCCACCCGTCGAGGCAGGGCAATATGGTTATTTCTGTAAATTACAAGATTTAAACGAGAAGAGTCAAGAAGTTTTCAAAAAAAGCCCGAAGTGTACGGTCTCTTGATTGCGCAGAAATGGGGCTTCAGAATTCTCTTTACCTCATATTTGTCGGATTAAAATAATCTTTGATCTTTCCCAGGACGATATGAGGGATATCCTCTTTCCGTTTGACAGCATAGATGCTGATGTTTTTTTTCTTCTCCACCGCCTTTTCAAATCGGCTCACATAAGGATTGTCCCCTATGTGGACAGCCGTCACACGGTTTTGAATCTGCCCGAAGAATCCGATCAGTGCCTCCAGGTTAGTAATCTTCATGTCCGTAATGATGAAAAGATCCAGGTTCTTCCTCCCTATTATCAGGGGCATCAGATCCTCTAATTCCAATGCAGTTCCGCCGCCGAAATATTTACAAAGGGCACGATAGATGTCTTCCCGCCGGTCCGTATAATACAAAATCTCTTTTCCTCCCATGGGAGCGTCGCTGAAATTATAGACGGCAACCTTTGAGCCATTTTGGAGGTAGGCATTGGCAGCGCAGGCTGCCCCAAGGACAGCATACGAGAGGCTCTTCCGTGGATTGATCATGCTTCCCGAAGAATCGACGGCGATGAGGCAGTCGGGCGTGCCCTCGATTTTCCCCCTACCCTTTCCTTGCCTTTTCGTCCAAACCTGAGTGATCCCCGGCATAATCTTTCCAAAACTGGTCCAAATATCCACATCTTGAAAAGGGGACTCAATCTCCCAGGGCGAGTGAGAATAGGGATGGAGGGACCCTTTCTCTTCCACAGGAAATTTCTTGACAGGGATGGAATAGTTCTCAGCCAACTTCATATAGAAAAGGACATCTGCATCGAAAGGATTTCCCCGACCTCGCCCCATCCCCCCTTCCATTCCATAACCTGCCCCTTGGAGCTCCTCAGAAAAGTCCTCCACGATGTCTTTGAATTCCGATAGACCCATGGTCTGTCTGACATAGTCTCTTAACCCCTGATCGATCTCCTCGTTTGAGTAGCGGTCCAAATCGTGTTCTCCTTGAGGATTTCGTTCTTCTTTTCCTCCTTTCCCTCCCCGTTGTTTCTGCTCCTCAACGAGAAGGGGTTTGAGAGAACGGGCAAACTTTTGGATGCTTTCTCCCCAGCGTGAGCGGTCCAGGTAGGGAATTCGTGCAAGCCTTCGGACAATATCTCCGTGTCCTTTCGCGTTCAATTTAGACGGCGAAATTCCTAAATCAATTCCCCAAATCTTTTGGTAAAGCGAGGCAATCACTTCCTCAATCGTCCCTTTTTCCAAGTTACGATGCAATTCGGGGATCTCCGTAAATCTCTTTTTTACGCAATGAGTATCTGCAATGATGTCGATGAAGTGATTGGACACCCGTTTGGCCAACTCCTTATCACCGATGACTTTCTTGGCCTCCGAGTAAAGCATGAGATGTGTGTGAAAATCCCAAGGGCAGAAGGTGTAATGGGTCACCCCATGATCCAGAAGAGCCTCAACGACCCTTTTTTCGTCCATCTTACCTTTCATTCGGGAGACAAAAGCGCTGTTGATGGTCATCTGTTTCTGTTTCATCTCCAGCCCAACGTATTCCTCCTCCGCCTCACCCTCTTTCGGACCGACGGATCGTTTGATCTTGGGTACAGGGATTTCTGGGTAGAGATGTTTTTTCTTCAACCGCGGCCAGATCTCTTGAATGATCGATTCTAGACTCTTCTCTTCCATGTTCAAAAGTAATTCATTCCTGCCCCGATCTACATCGGGATGAACTCGATCAAGAATCCAGAAAAACACTGGATGCCCCCCGTGTCAAGCACGGGGCAAGCTTAGTCAAGCCCGGAATGACAAACTAAACAGGACTTATGCCCTCATGTGTAATTTATGCCCGCCATAAAAACTCGGATTTGCTGTGATTAACCTCCCAATGAGAAGTGTTTCCGTCTCAATAATAGAGGTTGGGGTATCGCCCTTTCCCTGGGTAAACGAGTTTATCCCTCTCGTAGACCTTCCCCTCGACAATATTTCCCAGCCCCCTTACTCTCCCCCCCACATAAATCTCTCCTCCCATCATCCATTCACCCGTATGAAGGCCGATGTTTTTCTTGATGAGAACCTTTCCTCCTCTCATCCCGGCCCCGGTCCAGTTCTTGGCATTTCCCTCAATGATCAATTCGCCACCCTCAAGGCCGATGCCCGTGAAATCGCCAGTATCGCCGTCGATCATCAACCGCTTCCCTTTGGGGAGCCGAAATCCGATGAGATTGATCTCCGTCTTTAGCTCAGAAAGCCTCAAGGCGATCTCTTCCTCTTTCGCGTAGTTACATAAGGCAGAAATGTAAATGCCCGCGGGTCCGGGGATGAGGTACGGAATCTTTTGGGTGCTCTCGAAGGCAAAACAAAAATCCTCGATATCCTCTGCCGTATACTCGATCTCCTTTACATACTTCTCTGCCACTTCATAGGCCTTGATGATCGTATTGTATTGGACCATCCAGACAAGTTCCTTCGCCTCTTCTTCCAATAGTTTTTCATATCCCCGGCGAATCCGGTCCATGATGGCCTCGGTGGATTGGACGATCTGATCTAGGGGGAGGTCGGGAGCAGGGACGGCTAATGTCTTGAATTCTTCAAAAGGGTTCTTGGTAGCCCAGCCCTTCTTGTCTAAAGGAAGGACGGGACTCTTCTTGGGTGGAATAGAGGATTTCATCATCATCTCTCAGCCCTTAAGAAAGGGAGGAAAATCTGTCTCCCTTTATCGCTTTCGGGCATCGATGTCTCTTCGCACTTCCACATAGATGGGATGATCCCCTTCGAGTGGCTGCAAATCCCCTCCCTGAAAGATTTTTGAACCGGCCGCTAAAGCGTCTTTCAGGTGCTCGCTCTGTTCCCGATACCTTTGGGAAACTGCCTTCACCGATTCCTTGGCAAGGAAGATGGGAATGGGGTCGTCCCTTTTCGCTCTCTCTTTTTGCGAAAGAACCTCATCTTTCCACTGGATCCGATGCGCCAAGTTGTAAGGGACGACGGCCTTGATATGCTCGATATCGATCTCAGAGTCTCCCAGCAACCATGCCAGCCCCTGGGCGTATTGCTTGATGGAGGAAGGGAGTCGATTGGAAGCGCAATTCTTGATTTGGTGGCAGAGATACCCCGTATAATGACAGCCTTCTTCACAGCTTTCGACAACCCGCTTCTGTCCGTACCGTTCACAGAAGGACAATTCGGTCAGAAGCATCCGAGTGAAGGCACTGGCGTCCAGATCCAGCCCTAATTCCTCCATTTCCGACCGGATCTCATCACGATCTTGCCTCTGGAAAGACTTGACCCCCAATGCCTCTTCAAGGTAGTTCCCATACGCGTTGCATACTTCTTCAATCTTGGAAACCTTCTTCTCGTATGGGATCTTAGACTTCAAGATTTGATAAAGATCCTTTTCATGCTTGGGATGCCTCAGAACGTGATCTTTTCGCTTATCCTTCCCAATAAGAAAAGAGAGATTGGGCCCCGGATATCTCGATTCCACCATGACATCGAATCGGTCCACTAACGGAGCGATAATGGTGTTGGTCCCACCGTCTTGATAATTGGCGGTGGCAAAAAGACAGTATTCATCGTTAATCATCATCTCGTTAAGGTATTCCCAGTTCCCTCGATCCACGCCGTCCAGGATCATGCTCTGTTTGGTCTCTGGAAGACGGTTGATCTCGTCTACAATCTTCACGGGGATTTGGGAAAAATTGGTCCAGACGACGTCCTCTTCGCCCCGGTTCAATTTGCCCAAATCGGGTCTTCCAACAATTTTTTCCTCTGTTTGTTCCGGATGTCCTGACACCTCGCTTCCCCAGATCACCCCCAGTGGAAACTGGTAGAGGAGGGAACAGACGTATTCCGCGGAGGTCGTCTTGCCCAAGCCCGGTTCTCCAATGATCAATTCTTTGCCCTTCTTCAGCGCCGTAAGAAGGCTCAACAGGATCGCAGAATTAAAGCGCTCCCCCTTAATCTCCATGTCCGGACGGTTAAAGTAGAGATGTTCGCTGATAAACTGATAAATACCCATCGCCTGCTTCTGATAACCATTCTTCCCTATGCCCACGATTTCTTCCTCTTCTCCTAATTCTTTTCTAATTGCCCAACCCGGAGATGCCTTATGAATGAGGCAAAAACACGATCTAAGTTTAACACGACCCACCCCCCAAAACAAGATTTGGTTTGAAACCATAGACATTTCCAATTACGTGACAGCCATGAATAACCCCCCTTTCATCCCCCCTTAATTTAAGGGGGGAATTGAAGGGGGTTAAGAGAATAGAGGATGAAGAGGAGTTATAAGAGGGCGCAGCACTCATACGAAAATTGAAACAACATTCTTATAGATTCGTCTCAAAGCTTTCCGCATATCCTCCTGAGCCAAGGGCACGCCGGGCTGCCCGGCCCAGTTCCAGGTCGAAGCGATGGGTCGGGGCATAGACTCGACAGATGGCCACCTTGGCGGGAATGTATTGAAATAACGTTCGGAGGGGTTCCCTCGATACTCTTTCGGATGCTGGGTCGAAGATCAGAAGGGTCCCTTCCTCCGAAGCATGCCATGGATTGAGGGGTCTGGGGTCGTGGTGGGCCATATCCACGTGGAATTCTATCTCTTTTAAGCGATTCGGTAAAAAGGCCTTCACCCTGTGCTTTACCTCCTCGGGTTTCAAAAAAATCGGTCGCCCCATTTCCATTTCTCTCAAGGTAAGTCTCTCCTCGAAGACACTGCTCCATTTCAACTTCCTTGAAAGCACCTCAGCCCACTTTTCCCCTAGCCGTCTTTCCCGGGGGGATAGAGATCCCTTCCACTCCGATACTCTCTCCATCACGAACCAGTCCGTGAGGAAAAGGTATCGGTCTATCTCCTCCGCAGGATGGAAGGGGCAGAGAATCTCCATCGTCTCCTTGAAAATCTCTTGGAGCTGAAGATCGATGGAGCGGGTGGTACGGTGATAATAGACGTTAGAATAAAGATAAAGACGGGCGTTCAGAAACATCGCCAGTGCATCCGTTCCCCTCTTATCCAAGGTTAATCCCTCTTTGCGAAAGGAGGTGTAGTACAAGAGCCGCCTCCAATCCACAGGACCGATGGAGACACCCGTCATGTAGGCGTCTCGCAACACATAGTCGATATTATCGAAGGTGAAGATTCCTCGGAAGAGCTGCTGGAGGAAATTCAGCCACCTGGGATGCCTCCGTCCCTCCCTCTTCTGAGGCCTCTTGATCAGGAAGGCGATCTGTTCCGGATCAAGGACTTCAGATTTTTCAAACCGCCCGTGGGGACTTCGCCGAATTCCCCCTAAGACAGGAGAAATTTTCTCTCGGATGATTTGTTGGCCAATCTCTTCATGGTTGGTGCGAAATCGTGAAAGATATTGCTCATCGAAGAAGTGACAGAAGGGTCCGTGTCCGGTGTCATGGAGTAGTCCGGCCAGGCGCAGAAGTTCATCCAAATAGGGAAACGAGGGGAGGTCTGCTTTGAAAATCTTGTAAAGAGAGGGATAAACCTGTTCAGAGAAGGCCCCTGCGACGTGCATGGTTCCAAGAGAGTGTTGAAAACGGGTATGTTCGGCCGTGGGAAAAACCCACCGTGCACTCTGCAGTTGGAAGATGCGTCGAAGGCGTTGAACCCAGGGGGTATCGATCACATCCCTTTCCGTTCTCTCCCCTTCTATCCGGTCGGTCATCACCATGTAGTGATAGATGGGGTCCGCGATCAATCCCGTGCCCTGAATCTCCGTCGGCCTTTCGTTACCCCGTGACCTTCTATCAGGCGCCATCGCTGGAAAGTTCGCTTCCCTTTTCCCTGTCCTCAGGATGTTTGAACTCCACCTTACCGGCAGCCACTTCCCTCAGAGCAGTGACAATGGGCCGGTTATCCGCGTCGACCAATGGCTTGGCACCCTTCATGATCATCTTCGCCCTTCTGGCAGCCAAGATCACCAGCTCGAACCGGCTTTCCACTTTTCTCAGACAATCTTCCACCGTTATCCTAGCCATCCTTTTCCTCCCATCCTTTCTTGGCCTCTCTAAGGATCAAATGCTTACTCCTCCGACATCTTTCTGCGGTGATGATCGATTTTAATTTCTCAACCGCCTCCTCAACGCTGTCATTGACGATGACATAATGGTACCCTTCCGCTTCTTCCATATCCCTCCTGGCACTCGACAACCGAAACTTAACCATCTCAAGAGAGTCGGCCCCTCTATTAATCAATCGCTCTTTTAGGGCTTTGAGAGAAGGAGGCAGGAGGTAGATCAACACAGGTTGGGCAATTGCACTCTTTACCTTCTTCGCTCCCTGCGTATCGATATCGAGAATCAGGTCTATCCCTTCAGACGCCAATTTCTCCAAATCTGGCCGGGGCGTCCCGTAACGGTTCCCCAATACCTCGGCCCACTCTAAGAATTCTTTTTTTTCGATCATTTTCTGGAAGACGGAGTGAGAAACGAAATGATAGTCCTCCCCCTCTTTTTCATTGGGTCGGGGTAAACGAGTTGTAAAGGAGACAGAAAATTGAAGGCCCGGCAACTGCCGGATCACCTCTTTGACTAACGTAGTCTTTCCCGCACCCGAGGGTGCAGAAATGATAAAAACCAATCCCCCCCCTTTTTCTCTCATCTTGTACCCGACTTCCGTCCGCAGGCAGGCCTCACTCGACGTTTTGTACCTGTTCTCGAATCTTTTCCAGCTCGGATTTAATTTCTACCACGCTCTGGGAGATCTCTGCATCATTGACCTTGGCACTGACGGTGTTCACCTCCCGATGAATCTCCTGAAGCAAAAAATCCATTTTCCGCCCCACCGGTTCATTCGCTCCCAACAGGGTGCTAAATTGAGCCAGATGACTTTCTCCCCGGACAATCTCTTCGGTAATGTCCGTCCGTTCCACCAGAAAGGCGACCTCTTGTTGAAAGCGCAGGGGATCGGTTTCCATCCCCTCCAAGAAGGATCGCAGCCTCTCATGCAGCCGGGTGAAGGCTGCCTTGAGGCGGGACGGAAATTGTTGTTTAATCGCTTGCAGCTGTTGAGCGATATGATCCAATCGGTGCCGGAGATCTTTGGTAAGAGCTTCCCCTTCTAACCGTTTCATGTCATCCATATTTTTGAAGGATTGCTTCAGGATAAGAACGACCTCCTGCCAATAAGGCTCCATATCCCCAGGTTCCTCTTTCGCCGTGATCAAGTCCTTCGCCCCGGCGAGCAAAGCCAACGTGACATCATCTTTTAGTTGAAGCCTTTTCTTCAAGTCGTGAAGGACCCGGTAGTACTGTTCGGCAAGATCAAGGTCGACGCTAAGTTGAACCTTCTCCTCTCCAACGCCGTCCAGCCTGACCGATATGTCGATCCTTCCTCTTGATACCTGCGATCGGACAATCTCTTTGATACGGTTTTCGAAAAGACTCAGACGTTTAGGGAGTTTAATGTTGATGTCACAGTATCGGTGATTGACCGACCGAGACTCCACGATCACCCTACCCAAGGTCGTCGTCCCCTCTGCCCTTCCAAAACCTGTCATCGACTTCAACATAAACGGCTCTTTCGCCCTCCCAAGCCTTCCAAGTATTGATTTCTGGATCGGTTGAAGAATGTGATCACAACCTCTAATCGATAATCAGGATAGGTCCACTCCAGTGGTCTAAAGGACTTATTCCGGTAGATCAGCGTCAAATCAGCATAGATGCCATCTCGGAGATAGGGCCGATGGGTATACCCTTTGGTCGTGGCAAGGATCACATGCTCCAAACATATGTACCCCGGGTCGATGTTGATTCGACGGCCCCTGTTCAGCCCCTCGTATTTTTCTTCCAGCCGATTGGTGGCCAGCTTCACATCGGGGAGGACCGGAATGGAAATGAGCCGCTCAAAGGTTACGAAGTGGCGGAAAAGAGGCTTCCCCATCTCGTCCGTGTAATATTCCGTAAGGTCAAAGGGCATCCTTTCGCTGACCGTATCCGTCTCCCCAAAGGTTGAACGGAGGTCATCCAGCCCGTGATGAAAGACGTCATCTTCCAAAGCGATGAGGCTCATAAAGAGTTTAGCCGGTTTGGGTTCCTTCGGTTTGCCCATTCTTTTCATTCCCTTTTTTTAGGTAGATGAAGAACTCTTTATTCCCTTTGGGGCCGAGTAACGGAGATTCCGTAACACCCAGTATCCTCAGTCCCAGCCCTCGGCTGAAGTGTGAGATCCGATCGATCACTTTCTTATGCAACGCCTCGTCCCTCACGACTCCTCCTTTACCCACTTCCCCCCTTCCGACCTCGAACTGGGGTTTGATGAGGCCGAGAAGGGCACCCCCCTCTTTAAGAAATCCGAGGAGGTGAGGAAGAAATTTTTCGATTGAAATAAACGAGGTATCAATGAGGATCAAATCTATTTCTTCCTTGACTTCCTCCCGGCGTAAATAGCGGATGTTTCTCCTTTCCAGATTTGCAACCCGGGGGTCTTTTTGAAGTCTCCACGCCAGCTGTCCGTATCCCACATCCACGGCATAAACCTTTTCTGCCCCTTTTTGAAGGATGCAATCTGTAAACCCCCCTGTAGAAGCCCCCACATCCATCACCACCATTCCCCGGGCATCAATGGCAAAGGCCTTCAGGGCCCCTTCCAACTTTTCACCTCCTCGACTCACATAGTGAGAATCCCCTTCTTGAAGCTCAAGCCGTGCTCTTACATCTGTTTGAGTCCCGGGTTTTTCAGTCCTCTTCCCGTCGACAGCTACTTTCCCCGCCATGATCATGGCCCTGGCTCTCTCACGACTTTGGGCCATCCCTCTATCGACCAAAAGCTTGTCAAGACGCTCTTTGGTTGCCATCTCACAGGGTGGAATGTGACTAAGCCTCCGATCCGGTTGGAGGGGCTCCAATCGTCAAAATCTATTTGGACTCAGGGAAATGTCGGCTCACGGAGGTTTCAAACTGGTTCGTAGAAGCGGACCCTAACCACTCTTTCTCAAACAACTTCTTTGCGCCGTCCATAATTCCATTCTCGTCAATTCCATATTTTTCTCTGAGCAGCGCTTGCGGTCCGTGTTCTAAGAAGATGTCGGGAATTCCCAAACGCTTCACTTGGACAGAAATCAAACCTCTCTCTTGAAAAAGCTCAAGCACCGCGCTTCCAAAACCTCCCTGGAGGACGTTCTCCTCAACGGTAAGAACTTTCCCGGTCCTTTTTGCCCAATCGCAAAGGAGGGTTCCGTCCAGGGGCTTAAGAAACCGGCTGTTGATCACGGCCGCCCGAATTCCTTTATCCGCGAGCTTCTCTGCGGCCCGAAGTGAAGGATAAACGGTGGAGCCGATGGCGATGATGAGAACATCCTGACCCTCTCTCACAACCTCTCCTTTTCCAATATCGATGGGGTGGAGAGACGTGTCTCTCTTCACCCCCACTCCTTTCCCCCTCGGATACCGAAAAGCCGTGGGGAAGGGACACTCCGTCGCAGTCCTGATCATATGCCGGAATTCATTTTCATCCTTGGGAACCATGATGACGAGATTGGGGATGTGCCGGAGAAAAGAGAAGTCAAACAGACCTTGGTGCGTAGGGCCATCTTCCCCAACGATGCCCCCCCGGTCCAGTGCAAAGACGACCGGAAGGTTTTGCAGACAGACATCCTGCAGGATCTGGTCGTACGACCTCTGCAAAAAAGTGGAATAGATGGCGACCACGGGCTTCATCCCCTCAAGGGCAAGCCCTGCCGCAAAAGTAACCGCATGCTGTTCTGCTATGCCAATATCATAAAATCGGTCAGGAAATTGGCTTGCAAATTCCTCCAAACCCGTTCCGCTCTGCATGGCAGCCGTGATAGCGATCAATCGCCTATTCTCCCTCGCTAATTGGCAGAGCGTTTCGCCAAAGACCTCCGTATAACTCGGAGGATTTTTTTGACTGCTTCTAAATTCGCCGGTTTCAATAACAAACGGCGGGACGCCATGAAACCGGTCGGGGTTCGTCTCTGCTGGTGGATACCCTTTTCCCTTTTGGGTGATCACATGGACGAGAATGGGTCCCCTCAATTTCTTAATATTCTGAAATGTCTCAATCAGGTAATCCATACGATGTCCGTCGATCGGTCCGATATATTGGAGACCCAATTCTTCGAAAAGGAGCCCGGGAATTAACAGACCTTTTAGCGACTCCTCTGCATGTTTGGCGAAACGAAGAAGTTTTTTCCCGATCCGAGGAGGAAGGCTTTCCAAGAAATTTTTTATTTCATTTCGGAAACGGTACGCGAATTGACCCGTCATGAGTCGGTTGAGATAAGAGGAAAGAGCCCCGACGTTCGGAGAGATGGACATCTCATTGTCATTCAGGATGACGATCAGATCTTGATCAATATGTCCTGCCTGATTCAGGCCTTCAAAAGCAAGACCTGCGGTCATGGATCCGTCCCCAATCACGGCGATCACCTTTCCTTCTTCGCCTCTGAGCCTCCTGGCCTCCGCCATCCCAAGGGCTGAGGAGATAGAGGTACCACTGTGGCCGGAATCGAAGGCGTCGTAGGCGCTCTCTTCTCTCTTCGGAAAGCCACTGATCCCTCCGTATTGTCTCAGAGTGTGAAAGCGATCCTTCCTTCCTGTCAAAAGCTTATGGACGTAACTCTGATGGCCTACGTCCCATACGACTTTATCCTTTGGAAAGTCGAATACATAGTGGAGAGCTGTGGTCAACTCCACCACCCCTAGATTCGAAGCCAGGTGTCCCCCATTCTTCGAAACGACGGAAAGGATCTCTTCTCTTACCTCGCGGCAGAGTTGTTCCAGTTCTTCGGGGTCCAACTGCTTAACATCCCGCGAGGTGTGTATCCGGTCTAACATGCGCTCCATGGGTCACTATTCCTTTAATCAATATTCTCTTGAAAGGAATCTTTTCATATCCACACCAAGCCTAAAATCTAAAGTTCAGCTATCAAAGTGTCCTGCTGAGGCGGGGCCAGCTCTATTTCTCCTCTTCCTCGTCTGAGTCGGATAGAGGAGATTGCCCCGAGTTTGCCGAAGGATCAAACGGGCGTGCCTTCAGGATCCCGTCCTTGCCCTTCGAAAGAATCTCCACTTTTCTCTCTGCTTCATCCAGCCTCTGGTTGCAAAACCGCGAAAGCCGGATTCCTTCTTCAAAGAGTCTTAAGGACTCTTCCAGAGGAATATCTCCTTCCTCTAATTTAGAAACGATCTTTTCAAGCTTATTCAGGGCGTCTTCAAATTTTTCCTTTGGCATCCCCACCCCTTATCTGTTGTGCCCAAACGAAGACCTAGAAGGGAACCTCAAGATTTGCTTAGACATTTATTTTAATTCTTCAGTCCTATGATCGTCAAGCCTTTTCCGTTTTTTCCACACCGCAGAGCAAGATCCCTCGGTGGAGCATCACCTCCACTTTATCTCCCTCTTTCACGCGGGTCGCCTCTCTTAAGATTTGCAACGAAGGAAGCTGGCGGGTAATGCTGTATCCCCTTTGGAGGATAGAAAGGGGGCTTAACGAATCCAGCTTGCCTAAAATCCCCGTAACCCTCTGCCGTTGAATCTCGACGGAAAATTTGATGCTTTGTATCAGACGCCTTTTGACCTCCGAAATAACGGACCGAAGGTTTCTTATCCTTTGGATTGGACTTCGGAGAACCAGGCTTTCACCGAGACGGAGGCATTTTTCTTCATTCCTTTTGAGCCCCCATGCCGCATAAAGACGGAGTCGATTGACAAAATCATCAACCCTCAAAAAATATTCCTCAACCTTCTTCCCGGGCTCTCTAAAAATCTTTATCAGATGGGATAAATGGGCTCGGTACTCCTGTAAGGTTTGGAATATCTGACCCTCCAAACGGCCCTCAAGAGAGTGAATGGTGTTTTCGATTTCCCTTCTATCCCTGACCACCAATTCTGCCGCCGCGGAGGGCGTGGGGGCTCTTAAATCGGCTACAAAATCTGCGATCGTGTAATCGGTCTCATGACCTACGGCGGAGATGACGGGGATCTTAGAGTGGTAAATCGCTCTGGCCACCCGTTCCTCATTAAAGGCCCATAAATCCTCGAGTGATCCTCCACCCCGGCCAACGATGATAACGTCCACCTCCGTCCATTTGTTGAAATAGTCTACGGCCTCAGCGATCTCTGATGAAGCTCCCTCTCCCTGAACTCGGACCGGGTAAAGAAGGATATGAAGATTTTCAAATCTCCTCCTGAGAATATGGAGCATATCCTGGATGACAGCTCCGGTAGGGGAGGTAATGATCCCAATTCTTCCCGGAACCATTGGGATCGGTCTCTTTCGGCCCGGGTCAAAAAGTCCTTCTTTCTCAAGCTTCTCTTTTAATTGGAGGAAGGCCAGTTGAAGAGCCCCTATCCCTTTGGGCTCTACCGACTCCAATATTAGTTGATAGTCGCCCCTCTTCTCATAAAGGCTGACCCTACCTTTGCAAATAACGTGGAGCCCGTCTTTTGGAACGAAGCGGAGGGTTCGGGCTTGCGCTCTGAACAGAACAGCACGAACCTGGCTGAAATCATCTTTTAAGGTGAAGTAGACGTGCTGAGAAGGAGGGAGCCGGAGGTTTGAAATCTCTCCCTCAACCCAGACATCGGAAAATCGATCCTCAAGAACATCCTTGATCTCTTGAGTGAGCTCTGAGACAGTCAGGATGTACCGAAGGGGTAGCTCCATCATTTTTTGCCTCTTCGACCTCCCTTCATCCCCTCTTTCTTGAAACGCCTCTGGGGTATTGGTTTAATATAGCAGAAAGGGGTTAAACTGTAAAACTTGAGGATTGACTAAAAACTGGGAGAGAGTTATAAATTTCAAATAGTTAAACAGGAGGGCTTAACTTTGGCAGGTCTCTCTTTAGATGGGATGAAGAAAACGGCGAAGGCCATCTACTCAAAAGCGCTCTCTGCAGTCGATCCGTCTAAAATCTTGAAAGAAAGAATTCGAATTGAAAGGGATCGTCTGTCAATCAGAATGGAAGGGGATTCAGAGAAGGTTTTTGATTTGAAAGAGTTTCATAGAGTATTTCTTGCCGGGACTGGGAAGGCTTCCAGTTCGATGGCCCAGGCGATTGAAGAACTCTTCGGAGACCGTGTGACAAAGGGAGTGATCACCACGAAATACGGACATCTTCTCCCCCTCGAACGAACTCAGATCATCGAGGCCGGACATCCCATTCCTGACCGGAAAGGCTACGAGGGAGCAAGAAAGATCCAGCGCTTGTTGAAAGAATCCGGGCCGGACGACTTGGTGATTTTTCTCCTTTCCGGCGGCGGCTCCGCCCTGCTTCCCTTTCCAGCTGATGGCATCGAACTCAAAGAAAAACAGGAGGTCACGCAGCTCCTCCTTGATTGCGGAGCGGATATCAAGGAAATCAATACGGTACGGAAACATATTTCCTGGATGAAGGGAGGATGGGTTGCTAAGTGGGCCTACCCTTCCACCGTCATCGCATTCATCTTGTCTGATGTCGTTGGGGACCATTTGGATGTGATAGGCTCCGGCCCCACTGTCCCGGATCCCTCGACGTTTGAAGAGGCCCTGGAGATTCTGAAAAAATACGGTTTGCTTAACGAAGTCGCACCCTCCGTCCGAAAACATCTCCAATCAGGAAAAGAAGGAAAAGTTGAGGAGACACCGAAACCCGGAGAGGCAGTCTTCGAGAGAGTTTCCAATATCCTTATTGGATCGAATATTCTTGCTCTCCGTGAGGCAAAGAGAGAAGCGGAATCCCTCGGGTTTAACGTCGTCATTCTCTCTTCGTCGATTGAGGGGGAGGCGCGAGAGGCATCTCGATTTCATACGGCCGTAGCAAAAGAAGTCATTTCCAGTGGCAATCCCGTTTCAAGGCCTGCCTGCATCCTTTCCGGGGGCGAAACCACCGTCACCATAAAGGGCAACGGCCGAGGGGGAAGAAACCAGGAATTTGCCTTAGCAGGGGCCTTAGAAATCAGCGGGATTGAAAAGGTTGTCCTTCTGAGCGGGGGGACAGATGGAACGGATGGCCCCACCGACGCATCGGGCGCGCTGGCCGACCATACGACCGTCCGAAGGGCGAAAACCATGGGCTTGAATCCCAACGCCCATCTCGAGAACAACGATGCCTACCCATTTTTCCAAAAATTGGGAGACCTTTTGATCACCGGGCCCACTTATACCAATGTCATGGATGTGAGGATAATACTCGTGGATTAAGAATCAATGAAAATGTGAAACTCCCCGCCCTAAAGGGCGGGGCTTGCGGGGCACGGACCGGTCAAATGTTCAAGATCAAAGTTCAAATGAAGCTCACATCACCAATTTCAAACCTGAATTGTTTGACTTATTTTGTAGGTGACTCGATCATCCCCCTCTCCCCTTGTGGGAGAGGGCGGGGTGAGGGGAGCGCAGCATGTCCACCCCCACCTCGATCCTCCCCCATCAAGGGGGAGGATAACCTTGGGTGATTCTCGTGGTTCTTGAGTGACGAAAGGATAAAGGCTTCATTTCTTATTCCCAACTTTAAAGAAAGAGACAAAACGATGTACGAAATTACTGTTACCTCTCACTTCTCCGGCGCCCACCGACTACGGTATCTCCACGGAAAGTGTGAAGCGCTTCACGGTCACAACTGGAAAGTGGAGGTCTCTGTTGTGTCTAACCGATTAGGGAAGGAAGGGGTGGTGATCGATTTCGGAGTCTTGAGGCAGAAGGTAGAAAACGCCTTGAAGCCTTTGGATCACACCTACCTCAACGATCTCCCTTTTTTTTCAAGGATGGAACCTTCTTCTGAAAATATTGCAAAATATATCTTTGACAGTCTGAAAACTGAGTTGAAGGGACATCCTGGGACTCTCAAAAAGGTGACCGCCTGGGAGTCGGAGACTTCCTGCGCCACCTATTCCGGGAGGTAAGCATGAATGACATTCAAAACCAGAGGGATCATCGAAGAATTGAGATCAACAAAGTTGGAGTAAAAAACATCCGCTATCCCATCACGGTTTTGGACAAGGCGAAAGGCTTCCAACACACTGTGGCCAGCGTCAATATGTATGTGGATCTTCCCCATCGGTTCAAGGGGACGCATATGAGCCGTTTTGTGGAGATCCTCAACAAACACAAGGGGGATATCGCCATCAAAACCTTCTCGAAAATTTTGACGGAGGTTAAGCGGAAGCTCAGAGCAAAGACCGCACACCTGGAAGTAGAATTCCCTTATTTCATAGAAAAAGAAGCTCCCGTGACGAAGTCCAAGAGCTTGATGGAATATATCTGCCGATTCTGCGGCTCAAGCAATGAAGAAGAAGACTTCTATGTCGGGATCGTTGTCCCTATTACCACCGTATGCCCCTGTTCAAAGGAGATTAGCCAGTTTGGGGCGCACAACCAAAGGTCCCTCGTCACGGTCAACCTGCGATTCAAGAAGTTCATTTGGATCGAAGACATCATCCAGCTGGTGGAGGAATGTGCTTCCTGCGATCTCTATTCTATCCTAAAGAGGCCGGACGAAAAATTTGTAACGGAAAAAGCTTACGAAAACCCGATGTTTGTTGAGGATGTGGTGAGAGAAATCGCAAAACGACTAAAGAAGGACGCCAATATCACCTGGTTTACAGTGGAATCTGAAAACTTTGAGTCGATTCATAATCACAGCGCCTATGCCTACGTGGAGAGAGGCGAAAACGGCCATATTTCACGGCCTTAAATTAACCACCCCGGCCCCATGTGGGGGATTCTTGCCCAAGCCCATTCAAGATACTCATTAGCGAAGTCATGAAATTTGATAGGGTCAAGGTCTTTGCTTATGTCAAGAAAATTGTTCACAGCAATCACATCTCTGATTCGCTGCCCATGAAAAGTAAAATCAATGTACCAGTTTTCTCCTCTTTGATAGACTGCCATTCAACTCACCTTCCTTTCTTGGCCATTGGCCGGTTGAAGGTTTAGGGCCGCCTCCTTTCCCATTTATTTGCATACTGTTTTATGTAATGCTTCCCCCTCTGACTTGGGTACTATGAATATCCATTGGCCTGGGGAGTCGTAGGAGATAACAACCTCTCCCCCTCTGGAGTAGGCCACAGAAGATAAAACCCTAATCCTCTTCTCAGCACAATCCACTTCATATAATTTTTTTATGTGGTCGCAGTTTTTAAATTCTTCCCCGAAACGATTCACCATATCGGTTATGCCTTTTTCTGTGTTCACTTCTTTTACCCAAACGTTAACAATATTTTTAGAAATATGATTAATAGTTTCCTTGTCATAATAAGAAATAAAAAAGTCTGTCTCGGAATAAATTTTCCAATCTGCTCGCCGTACTTCTGAATTGCCTAAGATCATAAGCCCGATAAGAATAACTCCTAACCCAACCAATAATGATTTCATTCAATCGCACTCTCCTTCTTGGCTTCCTATACCACCTTCCCGATTTCAAGTTTCACCCTTTTCACCATACCTAAGAACTTTTCCTTGGTGAATATTCCTTTCTCCACGAGTAACCTGATAAGGGCCTGTTGCCTGACTACCTTAAAACATTTCAGTGATTATCTATTTGCTATCTTCCTAAAATGGTGATTCTTGTAACTGCATTTCTCTTCAGCTTATCCTTCACATACTCAATCCTCACCCTGTCACCAAAGAATGGAATCCGGGAATCGAAATGAGTCTTGTGTCCCATCCAAAATGCTGATACCTTGCCATCGGCTCCTCTGACCTGGATCACCTTAAACTCTGTGCCCACGACCTTCCCGTAAAAGACTCCATGTTCTGCCAAAGCGGGGGTAGTTATGAGGGAAAAAATTATTGGGACCCACACGACCAACAAGGTAAACACGATCTTCTTTCTCACACCGTTTCGTATATTCATTGAACCCACCCCCTTTTTGCTTATACCATTCCCCCGATTTTAAAGTTCGCCACGTTCACCATTTTTAAAAATTCTTCTTTTGTGAATATTCCCTTTTCCAGAAACAATCGGATAATGGCCTCGTTTGAGACTACCTGAGACATAAGAAGGTCGTCATTCAAAACGATTTGTTTAGAGTCAAGACCGATTGCCATTCAGATCACCCCCCATTATTTAAGCCATTGTAGAAAAAATATTAGGGCCTGAATACCGGCAACACCAGCAAGAACATATGTCGCCACTGTGAGAGCTTTTGAAGACTTTTCATTCGATTTCCGAAATTTTCTCAAAGAGGATCGGATGGTTCCCATGGACTCCCTAAGAGCGCGGCTTTCGGTAACAAAATCGTCTCTTGCCCTTTCAACCAACCGTTCCAAACTGGAGCCCTGTCTCACTATGCCATCCGTAGCTTGACATATCGCGCCATTAAGGTCAGCTACAAGGCGCGACTGAATTGCAGCCATCATTGCAGCCGGAAGGTGACTGTCCGGGGATGTGCGTGTAGTTGCAAGCGCTTTTATAAGCTGCTCAAGGCTCATCTGTTCAATGTTAGAATCTACCATTTCGTCCTACCTCCTCTTATTTCAATGAAGCTTTTTACTATTTCAGCTTCTTCTCAAACCTCTCCCAATACTCATCAATGGCACGCCTTAAAATGTCTGATAGTGGGAGCCCTGTTTTTTTGTTGACTGCCTTGAGTCTTCTTATCTGCAAATCCGCTAAATAGAAGTTCATTCTTTTCATTGTCATAGAAACGTAACCCCCTTCATATCATGAGTCAATTATACACAAACCACCTCTTTGGTCAAGGCTTTTCTTTGGGCTGGATAATCCAAGTAGGGGGAATTATTCTGGGGAGTTTATACGTCGGGGTATGCGGTAGGTAAGGGAAGTTAGTCAATCAGCAGTAGATTAGAAACTGGGGTCTCATCCCAAAGCCAAGATGTTAATGAGCCTCGGAACAAGGGCTAGTAGGAATCCCTCTTTAGAGCTTCAAAATCCTTCTGGCAATGTTACGCCTTTGAATTTCCGAGGTCCCATCCAAGATCTCCTCAAACTTCACCTCCCGCCAATAGCGGGAGATCGGATATTCATCCATCAATCCATATGCTCCATGGATTTGGACCCCTTGATCAGCGCATCGTTTCGCTGTCTCCGAGGCAAAAATCTTTGCGAACGTGGAGGCGGCAAAATAATTCTCCCCCTGGTCTTTCTGCCAGGCCGCTTTATAGACCATCAATCTGGCCAATTCGATCTCCATCAGCATATCCGTCAGCTTAAACTGGATTGCCTGAAATTTGCTGATGGTTCTTCCGAACTGCTCCCTCTCCTGGGCATACGCCAGTGACACATCAAAAATGGCCTGGGCCAACCCTACGGAATGGGCTGCAAACCCGATGCGACTGGTTTGGAGAGCCATCAAGAATTGGGAAATCCCTTTATCAGGATCCCCTAAAATATTTTCTTTTGGAATATGGCAGTCGTCAAAAATCAGCTCTCTGGTTTCCGAAGACCGGTATCCCATCTTCTTGTACCTCTGGCCAAAATTATACCCACCCACTCCTGTTGGGACGATGAAATTAGAGACTTTCTTCCTCCCCTTCTCCCCCTCCCCTGTCACGGCGGCAATGATCACTAGGCTATTATGTTTGAGGCCCGCGTTGGTGATGAATTGTTTCGTCCCGTTAATGACCCATTCATCTTCCTCCAGAACGGCTCTCGTCTGAATGGCGCTGGTATCCGAACCGGCCTGAGCTTCGGTCAATCCGAAAGCTCCGATCTTTTCTCCCGTCGCCAAAGGCATAAGCCATTTCTTTTTCTGCTCCTCTGTCCCGAGGGCGCAGAGGAGATTCATCGGGAGCGTTACGGAATCTAAGAGAGAGTTGCCCAGGGAAGCATCCCCACGACTGATCTCCTCAATGGCGATGATCATGGAAAGCCAATCCAGCCCCCCTCCGCCGCATTCTTCGGGGAAGGGAATTCCACAAATACCCAGACCACCCATTTTCTTCCATACGTCATACGGAAACTGACCCGTGGCATCCATCTCTTCCGCAATAGGCATGATTTCATTCTTGGCAAAGTTTCTGCACAAGGCCCTGGTCATCTCTTGCTCGGTGGAAAGCTTAAAATCCATATGCGCCTCTCCTTACAAGAAAAATAACTTTTGCCAAACCATCCTTCAGGTCCAAGAGGGTGAAATGATCGGGGGGAGTTAAACGAGTGCTACCTTGTTCTTCCGGTTCTTGTCTTAGCTAGATCCCAACAATAGTCATAAATATGGAGTCCCTTGCTGGAGGCAATCATCTCCCCATCCTCGACACCTATCTCCTTCGCCATATACTCTTTCAACAGCTGAAGGCCGGCGAGATTGGATGGAAACCCAGCCCACAAGTCCCACGAGCGGAAATAGAGCATAAAATGGAGTTTTCCGTAGCGAATACGCGTATCAATGCCTCGAAGGCATTGCGGATCCTGGAGCAAAATCGAGCTTGCGTCGCCAACTGCCATATAGGCCTGGTTGGTATTCAGTCCCTCTTCCCGGTACATGCGAATGACTTCGTCAATCTGCTTTTCAAGATCTTCCCCATAGGTGTAGGTTTCGTGAATGTCTTTTCTCGATGTAATCAGCTTCTCGAGATACTGCTCGACATATTCCATGGAGGTGGGAGGAGGAACATTGCATCCCGGAGGAATGTCAGGGATAAGGGGTCTTGTCCCGGGATGCGTGATCTGGACAACCATATAATCGTATTCAATCCTTTTTTGCCCCTTAAAACTTCCACGGTCAATAGTATATTCGTATCCTTTATCAAAGATATTGTAGACACACTGAAACCACGCATCCGGCAAATCCCTTGCTTGAATGAATTCAATCTTCATGATCTCTTCTGGCCTTCTTGTTTGATGAGCTGATTTCTATTAACTTAGTCGCTCTGAGATTGTCAACTGACCTCGCTCAACAAAAAATCTGGACATTCAGCAACAAATCTTGTATTTTATTCATGCAACAATGCTCCGCCTTTTACCCTTCGCTCGACATTGTTCCAACATTCGGGGAGTAGCGCAGCCTGGTAGCGCGCTTGGTTCGGGACCAAGAAGTCGGGAGTTCAAATCTCCTCTCCCCGACCATCTTTTTCTACTGCTTGCAAATCTCTTCAAAGAGAGCTCCGTACATCGAGTCAGGGGCGAAAAGTTGCCATTCATCGTTTTGGATCGGATAAAAAACTTTTCTATCCTTTGAATAAAATTCGACGCGCAAGTGACGAATGGATCGGTCGGCACAGTTATATTCGGATAGGATAAGACTGAAGTCCAAATTTTGAAATGTTTTTCCACCCTCTCTCACCCAATGAGATACGCCCCGCTCCGTATAAATTGACTGAATACATACCCTTACAACGTTTGGGGACAGATGTATCATCGTCTCCGTCTCGTAATAATACGATCCCTCTTCGTTCGTTCCGTAATACTTCCAGTCAACCCCCCACGCGTTGCCATAAACAAAAATAAGAAAGCCAATCACCCCAGATATAACTCCCAACATAACCCGTGGTTTCATCCGCGTGGCCCTTCCTTCTTCAGGTGTTCCGAGTGAGGATCTCCGTCGCCGGTCTATCTCCATTTATAGATGATGCCGTTGGAGTCGGCCCAGAACATATTCGACCAGATATGGCCGCTGCCGTATCCGGTATCCACCCAGTGCTCCCAAATATAGATATTCCAGCCTTTACCGTCAGAAATCATGCGTGAAGGCGGTCCCATAGTATCTATTTTCGTAGAAATGGGCTGGCCTATTCCATCTTGGGTCAGCTTATTAATTGAAGAACAGCCGAAAGTCAGGACCAATAATGACGAAATTGCTAATCTCACAAATATTGATTTCATCCAAATCGCTCTCCCCCTTAGAACTTTAACTAAGGATACACAGCGATCAGTAATCCGTCAAGTTCTTAGGGTTATTACAAAAAGGAGGTTGTCTCTTCTGATAGGGGTCCCGACAGGGATAAGAATACGGTCCTTCCTACCACAAAATACGGTCTTCACCGTATTTAAATCTTCACGCATCTTGATATCCTGGATTTACAAGGGAAGTGAGTAGTCTTTCATTTCCTCCTCCTTGGGCTGAGAACCCCCCTTCTCAGCCCTTTTTTATTTGCTTCTATTCCTGCGAGTATCGCCTGCCCCTTTCTCGGAGCGTTGCGGTTTACCGAAACGGACTCTGCCCTCAATAAATGAGGGCGCTGCGGTTGTCGTAAGAATTGCTCAAGGTTAGATTTCGGTCGATAATTCCTCTTGACGTCACCATACAAAATTTGTAACCTTCTTAAGGGTACCTTAAGACGGGTGCTCTTTTGGACAACTGGCTACCGGGGCAAAACGGTCTTGAACTGACCGAGAAGTTGCGATAACGCATGATGGTGGCAAGCTATGGGCAAAGGGCGAACCACGGCATGGAAGTACGGTTGTTTTTGGGCGGCCGCTCTGATCTTCCTTTCGTTTTTCGGCTGTGCAAGCACAAAGCAAGCCCTCCTACGCAAGGACGCCCAAAGACGCCTTCTGGACGGTCAAAAACTACTGGCGCAGAAGAATTATGATGGGGCACTGGGCGAGTTCCAAAAAGTTCTTTACCTTCATGCTCCAAGGCCTCTGGAGGAAGAGGCTTTATTCAATATGGGTCTCGTCTACGCTCATTTTGGGAATCCGAAGAGAGATTATGCCAAATCACTCGATCATTTTCTGAAAATTTTAAATGATTACCCTGAAAGTCATCTTGTGGAACAAGCTAAAGTATGGGTGGGGGTGCTCCAAGCGAATTTGCAGACAACTAAGAAGCTCGAAAAACTAAAGAGGTTGGAGAAAGATAGGGAAGAAAGGAGAGAGAGGCTTAAGGAACCAAGGAAAAAGGGGCAGGAGGATACAAGGCCTGATGAATCGGAAGAGGGCCAGCTCCATCTCATCCGAAGTCAGAAGCTTCTTGCACAGGGAAACTACGAGGGGGCGGTCGGTGAAGGTCAGAAGATTTTGGCCTCATCGGACCCCAGGTCCTCAAAGGATGAGGCCCTCTTCAGCCTGGGACTTATTTATGCCCATTCCGGAAATCCCCAGAGGGATGTTCAAAAATCCTTGGAATATTTCAAAAGACTGATTAAGAATTATCCTAAAAGTCCCTTTGCAGAACAAGCGAGAATCTGGGTAGGGATTCTTGAAGAAAATGAGGAATTAAACTATCTCATTCAAAAGCTGAAACAGGTAGACATCGACATAGAGGAGATGAAGAGGAATAGACCGCAGTAAAAGTAAAGCTCCTCGCCCTGAAGGGCGGGGCTTGCCGGGCACGGACCGGTCAGCTTCACCGGAAAGTGCCCTATCCCGACAGAGCGGGATCGGCCGGGTTGACAGACCTCGGAGGCAAAGGGATCAAGCGACAAAGGTTCCCTTCTTAAATTTCCAGATGACCAAATTCTCCTTCCGTAGGCGGAGGAGTGCTGTCTGGACAGGACTCCTGCTCACCTCCAACCGGCGAGCCAACTTTTCTTCGACTAATCTTTGGCCTTTCTTGAATTTCCCGGAAAGGATCATCTTCTTCAGCTGATCGAAGACTTCTTGACTCAGCAAGGATCTCTTCACCTTTCGCGGGAATATTTCGTCAATGACTGTATCCGGTATTTTATTTTTCATCCCCGAACCCCCTGTCGATACTCTTTTAACACTTTTATTTTTCAACCTCTTCTTCCTCATTATTCCTTACCGCATCCTACAGTGCAACCCCCTTCTTTTTCAAAAAAACCCTTGTATAGCCTAAATGCTCAGAGCTCCTTCCTAAGCTGCCACTGAAATAAGACGGAAGTGGTCTTCAGAGAACCAAATGATCTTCGGATATTGCAAAAACAGCTATTTTGGTTTAAAAACGATCCAGGATGGAGGACAAGGACTACTTAGACCTGAAAGCCGTTGTCACCTTGATCATCGTGACCCTGCTTTGGGGATTTAACTATTCTGTCATTAAGTATTCGAATCAAGGTGTATCACCCATTTTTGCGTCGACTTTAAGGTCGATCATTGCCTCGATTTGTGGGCTGTTGTACTGCCTCAGGAAGGAAGAGAAGTTATTCCATACCGGCAGGATGCTCTTTCACGGGGTCACGGTGGGTCTCTTGTTCGGAGCGGAGTTCGCGTGCATTTACTTCGGCCTGCGCTATACAGATGCTGCCCGCTCTGTCATCTTTGTCTATCTGAGTCCCTTTGTTGTGGCCATCGGGGCCCATTTTTTTCTCAGGGGGGACCGGCTGACCCTTCCAAAAATGGTAGGCCTTGTTCTGGCTTTTAGCGGCATCTTCCTTGTCTTCGGCGACAGACCGAAAGAGGCAAAAACGTCCATGTTCTTTGGAGATATTTTACAGATCGCGGCTGCCGTCTTGTGGGGCGCCACAACCCTTTATATCAAGAGGTTTATGGCAGAGAGGGTTGAACCTATTCACACCTTTCTCTATCAACTTTTCTTTTCAATTCCTATCCTGCTCGTCCTCAGCATCTTCCTCGAACCGAAGTGGATCTACAAGATTGATCCTTACATCATTGCCTCTCTTTTCTACCAATCGGTCATCATCGCCTTTGTCACTTATTTGATATGGTTCAAGCTCATCCACAGATACTCGGTGAGTAAGCTTTCTTCTTTCACTTTCTTCACCCCAATCTTCGGGGTCCTTTTCGGCATCCTTCTCCTCCACGAGGAATTGACGGATTTTTTAATCGTAGGCCTTCCCATGGTTTGCATGGGGATTTTTTTGGTGAACTGGAGAAGAGGGACAGCCGTAATGTGAGGTCTTTTATGCCCACTGGTATATTCATTGCTCTCTTCGGTTATCTCTTAGGTTCGGTTCCTACCGGGCTTCTTCTCGCCAAACTTTTCTCCAAAGTCGATCCGAGAAAGGCAGGAAGTAAAAATATCGGGGCGACCAATATCTTTCGAACGGCAGGAAAGTCAATAGGTATACTGACACTGATCGGAGATGTGTTGAAAGGAGTAATCCCAACCGTGGTGGCCATGCATTGGGTTCTTTCAGATCAATGGGGTCTCTCGCATCACGTTTGGATAGCCATCGCAGGGTTGAGCCCATTCCTCGGCCATATCTTTTCCATCTTTCTCGGGTTCAAGGGTGGAAAGGGGGTTGCGACCGCTCTCGGCGTCTACCTTCCGATCTCGACCATTTCGGTTTTGGTTGAATGCCTTATCTTTCTGGGGATTGTCTGGAAATGGAGGTTCATCTCGCTGGGGTCCATCACTTGCGCAACAACCATCCCAATCCTGATTGCTTTTTTCAGGAGTGATTCGCAGGTCTACTTCATCGTAAGCGTTATCATGGCCGCCCTGATCCTCTATCGCCATCAGGCGAATATCTCCAGGCTTTTGCAAGGAACGGAAAATAAATGGAAAGCGTAATGCCAAATGGGAAGCCCCCGTCCACAAGGTGGGCTTCCCGGCGTTGTAATATCATTCTATATTGTGCCCCTTAAGCCCGCCTATCCCGCTTCGGCGGGACGGGGCACGGTCCGGCCAAAGATCGAGGCTCAAATGAAAATGCTAATTCGTATTGCCTCACCGAAGCCTGCATCAAATCCTCTGATCGGGCAGGAATGTCACTGAAAATCTTATCAAGCGGACGATCTAAGATCATAATCGGCAAAAACAACTTTCCCACATCGTAGCACAGTCCTTTCAATGCTCAAGATATTCTTGTAGTCGAGGGGCAGGCTGAGGTATCCGCTATAAGATTTTCTCCGACACCCCTGCCCGATCCCGCTGAGGTCCAATAGCAGGGTGAGGCATTACATTTGTCTGGAGATTAGCCTTGACATTGAGTCATTTTTGACATTCATTTGACATTGATTCACCTTCGGTTCGTTACTTCGTGCGAGTTTTGGCATTTGGACTTAGATTCTTTACAGTTTCTTCAATGCGGTTCTGGCTCTTCTTTCTTTTTTTGAGGGTCTTCTCGAGAATCCCTTTTTCTTCGTTCCCCTTTCTTCTTCCTCCTCCTCTTCTTCAAGTCCCCCCTCGATCCTCTCAGAGGAAGTCTCCAGCCTTTGTTGAAATTGCTCCGATGAGATTGCAGCGGCATCCATTCGTTCAGCAAACCTCGATATGTCTCGATCCGAGGTGATGACAACCGTTCCCGAACCTTTCTCTCTGGCCAGCCGTTTGATCACCTCATCTGCCTTTTCCCCCAATCTGGAGTAAATGATCTCGACCCCTTTTTTGACCTCTCTTTTTTCCGTGGACCAGCCTCCCAGCCATCCGTCGAAAACGACGGTAATCCTGGAGGGTTTGAATTTTTGATACGCTAAAAGTTGATCAATGAGACGGTCTCGCTCCCGCCGGAGTTGAACGGCATCGAGGTGGGTCAAGGATTGGGTAACGTGAAGGAGATTGTAACCATCGATGATGAGATGCATGCCATAATATCGTGTCCGTGCCCCCGCCTCGATAAGCCATCGGCGAGGCGGGCGTGATCCGTGTCCCGGGCAATTAAAAAGGCAGACGGGTTATTCACCGACCTCCGGACACGTAACACGGTCGCGTTCTTATAAATAATCCAGCCATTCCCTATAGCTTGGGTTCTTTCCTTTGACGATGTCGAAAAATGCAGCCTGAAGTTCTTTGGTGATAGGACCTGGTTTTCCATTCCCGATCATGCGATCATCGATCTCTCGGATAGGCGTCAACTCAGCAGCCGTCCCCGTAAAGAAGGCTTCCTGAGCCGTATAAAGCTCATCCCGGGTAAACCGCTCCTCCAACAAGGCCATCTTCTTCCCCTTGGCGATCTCAATCACCGAATCCCGTGTGATACCGGGAAGGATGGAGGTAAGGGGAGTCGTCTTCAACACCCCGTTTTTCACCATGAAGACATTCTCTCCGCTGGCCTCCGAGACATAGCCCTCGGTATCGAGCATCAATGCCTCGTCATATCCCATCTTCATCACTTCCCTCTTGGCTAAAACCGAGTTGACATAATTGCCACAAATTTTCGCCTTGGTCATCATCACATTGACATGGTGACGGGTGTAGGAGGAGACTTTAACTCTAATTCCCCTTTCCAAAGCTCCTTCCCCCAGGTAAGCTCCCCATGACCATGTGATGATGGCCACTTGGATTGGATTATCACCGGGATAAACCCCCATGACCCCTTCCCCAATGAAAACGATCGGGCGAATGTAGCCCTCTCTCAACTGGTTCACGCGCAAGGTCTCTTTGCAGGCCTCTGAAATCTCCCTTTTAGAATAAGGGATTTTGATATCTCCGATCTGGGCGGAATCGAACAGCCGGTCTACATGCTCCCTTAATCTGAAGACCGCGGACTTCCCATCATGGCAGAGGTAACATCGGATTCCTTCAAAAACGGCCAAACCATAATGAAGACTATGTGTCAAAATGTGGACATTGGCCTCCTCCCAAGGAATCAATTTTCCACCCATCCAGATCTTCGAAACTTTCTGCACCATCAGTCGAACCCTCCATGGTGGATTCCCGGGGAGACTCAAGACTTCGTCTCCGTCCGTGATCGGGAATGCGCACCCCTCTAAAGCATGCGCCCGCTGCCTTCCAAACGCCCTTAAGCGGGTTCCGCCTTGCCTAAATCCGCATTCCAAATACCAGTGCCCAGGTATCGAAACAGACTCAATACGAAGGCACGGATTTCTGTAAAGGAATGTAAACTCAACTCCATAAGAGTACCATTTCTTACCCTATTTTGGCCCATTTGTCAAAAGAAAGTTCAGAGAGGGTGGTATACAATCTATGTGTCAGGGTGGATATCGGGATATGGGTTGGGTGGAGAAAATGGATTGTGGAGGAAATGGTGAAGTCGTTTTTAGAGC
>JAPVTA010000044.1:0-24535 GCA_047519465.1 Thermodesulfobacteriota bacterium
ACCAGAATAACTTGAAAGGGCTCATTACTATCAAAGACATCGAGAAGATGAGAAAATATCCTCATTCTTGCAAAGACCCTCTCGGTCGGCTTCGGGTGGGGGCAGCCATCGGCCCGGGAAAAGACAGGGAAGAGAGAACCGAGGCACTGATCAAGGCGGGTGTGGACGTGTTGGTCATCGATACGGCTCACGGCCATTCCAGAGATGTATTGGGGGCCGTGCAGGATACCAAAGAAAATTTTCCGGAGTGTCAAGTCATCGGAGGCAATGTGGCTACCCGAGAAGGAGCTTTAGACCTCATCAAGGCGGGCGTCGATGCGGTGAAGGTGGGAGTCGGGCCAGGCTCGATCTGTACCACCCGGGTCATTGCAGGGGTAGGGATTCCGCAACTCTCTGCCGTCATGGAGACGTCTGAGGTCTCGGAAAGATACGGAGTACCGCTGATCGCAGACGGTGGGATTAAATTTTCCGGTGATATCACGAAGGCCGTCGCCGCCGGGGCGCACACGGTCATGATTGGAAATCTGTTTGCCGGGACGGATGAAAGTCCCGGAGAGATCGTCCTCTATCAGGGGAGGAGTTATAAAGTTTATCGAGGCATGGGATCCATAGAGGCCATGAAGGAAGGAAGTAAGGATCGGTATTTTCAAGGGGATGTCGAAAGCGAAACCAAGTTAGTTCCAGAAGGAATCGAAGGAAGGGTCCCGTACCGGGGAGCCCTCTCGTTCGGAATTCAGCAACTGATCGGAGGGATGAAAGCCGGGATGGGATATCTGGGGGCGAGAAGTATCAAGGAATTGCAACAGAAGGCAAAATTTATCCGCATTACTTCATCGGGATTAAGGGAGAGCCATGTCCATGATGTGATCATCACCAAAGAAGCGCCCAACTACCGGTTGGAATAAACCGGCCCTCGTCAGAATTATTCTTTATGAAAAGAGCTATTCCTGTCCTGACCATTTTGATTCTAGCCCTCCTTTATTACACGGGAGTGCTCACGAAGAAGGAGACCCTTCCTTTTTCCAAAGAATTTTTTTCTGTTGAAAGCCCTGTTTCAACCGATCGAGTATGGGGGCTGGAAAGAGGTACCCCGATTAATCCAAGAGAACTGGATCAACTTTTCCAGGTGAAGCTGGATAAAGGGATTCGAAACGTCCCGATCCTCTCTTTCCTGTTGATAAGGGAATCGGGACGGGCAAGAAAGAAAGGGGATACCGAGCAAGCCATTCAGATGGCGGCCGATTCCATAAGATTTTCTCCCGATCTTCCGCAGCCCTATTTCGAACTGGCGCGAGCCCTCTATCATCAAAATCCCTTTCAGCTCCATAAAATCCTTCATGAGGTGCTGAAGGGGAAGAGGGCACAATATCAATATTATCCCACTTCGCTGAAGCTTTTTTATAACGTCTTCTATATCCTCTCCAACGCCATTCTCATGACCTTTATTGTTTTCGGCATCGTCGTGATGGTCAAATATTTACCGCTCTATTTCTACGATATCCGGAAGAATTTGACTCAAGAGATTTTAAGGCTTCTCGTGAACAGCCTCAAGATTATCATTTTCTTCATCCCTTTTTTTCTCCGCCTGGACATCCTCTGGGCCGTATTTTTTTGGTCCGTTTTGTTATGGGGCTATGTAACAAAAAGAGAAAAACAACTGATCCTGGTGTTCCTTGTCGCATTGATTTACCTTCCTTCTTTCCTTCATTCCGCCTCATCCACTTTAGACGGGGCCTCTTCAGATGTCATTTTGGAAATGAATCAGATAAACCATGAAGACTGGGGAAAGGCCGCAGAAGAAAAATTGCGGAATTGGTTGGTAACTCATCCCGATGATCCCGAAGTTCTTTTTTCCCTTGGGTTGGCAGAGAAGAGACAAGGCCATTATCCAGAGGCAGAAGAATTTTACCAAAAGGCGATCCAACAGAATCCGAAATTCAGTGAGGCTGTTTCAAATCTGGGAAACGTCTATCTGGCCCAAAAGCGGACCCCTTTAGCCATCGCCTGTTACCAGCAGGCTTCCGATCTGAGCCCCTATCGGGGAGCTTATTATTACAACCTTTACCGGGCCTATTCGCAAGAGACTTTTCTTTCGGGAAAAATCGATAGGGCCTTTCAGAGAGCCAGGCAGTTGGATCCCGACTTGGTGGATTACTATACAAATATCGATATCCCAAATAGGCCGCCTAATCTTAATCGACTGGTGATCGATGAGGTCCTAACACCCAAAAGCTTCTGGAGGAGATTTACGGAACAATTCGTCGGAAAAGAAGGCTTTTTGTTCCGTTTGTTTAGGGCCTGGTTCGAAAAGATTCCATCAAGAATTCCCTTTCTGACGCCCATCCTATTTTTGGCCTTTTTGATAGGGATAGCGAGGTATTGCCGGGCGAAGCGATTTTTGACGCGATGCCCTATGTGTGGTACCCCGACTCACCGGTTCTATTTAGGAACCTCTGACCAGGAATTCATTTGTTTCAACTGCTATCGTATTTTCATCCAAAAGGAAAAGCTCCACCCCAAGATTGTCGAAAAGAAATCCATCCAGGTTCAGCAATTTGGGAGGCAGAATCATTTGACCAGCACATTGACTAATTTTTTTCTGATTGGGTTTAGTTACCTGTGGAGGGAGCATGCTGTAAAAGGGCTCTTTTTGCTGTCCATATTTTTTATTTTTATTTTAAGGTTCGCTTACTGGAATGGTGCGATCTCTTCTTCCTTCCCTCAAACATCCTCTGTCTTTTGGAAGTGGACTCTTTGGGGGGGGCTTTTCGTCATTTTCTACATCGTTTCTGTCCGACAGCTCTATCGGTTTGAGTTACGTTTCGAGACGGAAAGGAAACCCGTGGGAAGTCGTACTACGAGTTTATCCTCGGAGAAGGAACCCCCCGAAGGTGTGAGGCGGGGTCTGCCTCATGATTGAAACGAGAATGAAAAGGGGAAGACCATGGCCCTGCAAGGAACTTTAAAAGACTTCAGCATTACAGAGATCATCCAGCTCATCGGCCAGCAGCTCAAAACGGGCGTTCTAAGAATTCGTCGTGGGAAAGACCTTGTCGAGCTCCATTTTGTGGACGGAATGATTGTCCATGTCTATTCGAATTATCGCGGGAAAAAAGATCTCATCGGCGAGATACTGGTGAAGGCAGGGTTGATTACCGAAGAGCAGTTAGACCGTGTTTTAAAAATTCAAAAAGATACGCTTAAATACTTAGGAGAGATTTTGGTGGAGCTCCAACTCCTGACCAAGGACGACGTTCTCAAGGTCATTTCGACGCAGATCTACGAAACGATTTACGACCTTTTTTGGTGGGAGGATGGGCAGTTCAACTTTGATCTGAAATTGGTGGAAAGCTACAAGAAGATCCCCTTTGCCCTGAGCACAGAACAGGTGTTGTTAAACATCCTGCGAATGGTCGATGAATGGTCCGAGATTGAGAAAAAGATTTTCTCCCCCCACCTGATATTTAAGAGGGTTCTCAAACTCGAAGAGAGATCCGCCAGCGGACTCCCCTCCCAGAGTTACTTGAAGGAGAACCTGACCTCTGAACAGGAGTTAATCTATGATTTAGTCGATGGGGTCAGAACGGTCCAGGATATTATTGACCGAAGCCTCTTGGGGAAATTCAACGCCAGTGAGAACTTAGCGGGTCTTTTCGAAATGGGGCTGATCGAAATCGCTGGGGTCCGAACCCCCGGCCTGATCAAGAAGGTACGGATGATCAATTTCAGAGAAGTCTTGACGTTTGGTTACTACGGTGCCTTCTTGGCTTTTATCTTTCTCATTCTTATCTATGTGAAGCCCAATTTTTTGCAGCACTTATGGGATTCAAAGATAGAACGAGTAGATATCGAAACCCCCACGCATTTCGCCCATAAGGCACAACTCGACCGGATCAAGAATGCTTTAGAAATCTATTGCTTGGAAAAGGGGCAGTATCCTTCGCACATCGAAGAATTGATCTCAGCAAAGCTTCTGCGGAAGAGCGACCTCTTTTACCGCAAAGGGGTCTCCTACCAATACGAATTGAAGGACGGAAAATATTTTCTGAGGCACTGAGACCATAGGAATTCCCTTTACCATTTTTCCCAATATCTGGATGCAAAAAATGAAGAGGCAGACTCTTTTCGATAAGATTCTTATCCTCGACTTCGGCTCCCAGTATACTCAACTGATTGCCAGAAGGGTGAGAGAATGTCAGATCTATAGTGAGATTCATCCCTATGATATTCCTACGGATAGAGTGAAATCCTTATCCCCCAAGGGAATCATCTTATCCGGAGGGCCAGCGAGCGTCTACGAGAAGGATGCTCCGCTCTGCGACCCTGCCGTTCTCAGGATGGGCGTCCCTGTTTTGGGAATTTGTTACGGCATGCAATTGATTGCCCACCTCCTGGGAGGGGAGGTCGCCCATTCGGAAAAGAGAGAGTATGGAAAGGCCAGAGTGACCTTAGGCAGAGATGGACGCCTTTTCAAGGGCCTGGGCAAAAAAGGATCTCAACTGACAGTGTGGATGAGCCACGGGGATCACGTCAGGACATTGCCTCCCGGCTTTCATGCCATTGCCCATTCCAAGAATACCGCTTTTGCCGCGATCGAAGAGACGCAAAGGAGGATCTACGGGCTCCAGTTCCATCCGGAGGTGGTCCATACCCAGAGAGGAATTGAGCTCATCAAGAATTTTCTTTTCCATATCTGCGGATGTTCCAACCTCTGGACGATGGAATCTTTTTTGAAACAAACCAGCCGTGACCTGAAGAAGAAGATCGGGAAGAATAAGGTCATATGTGCTCTGAGCGGCGGGGTCGATTCCACGGTGGTCGCCCTTCTTCTCCACAAGGCGATCGGCGACCGTCTGCAATGTATCTTTGTGAATAATGGTGTTTTAAGAAAAAACGAAGCTTCCGAAGTGGTAAGCCTATTTCGTTATCATTTTAAAATACCGTTGATCTACATCGATGCGGAAAATTCCTTCTTGGAAAAGTTAAGCGGGGTGGTCGATCCAGAGGAGAAGAGAAAGATAATCGGTAAGGAGTTTATTTCCATCTTTGAAAAGGAGGCTGGGAAGATTGGGGGGGTGGAGTACTTAGCCCAGGGGACTCTTTATCCCGACGTGATTGAAAGCGTATCCTCGAAAGGACCTTCTGCGACGATCAAGAGTCACCATAATGTGGGGGGGTTACCCGAGAAGATGAAGCTAAGTCTTGTGGAGCCCCTTCGGGAATTATTTAAAGATGAGGTGAGACAGTTGGGGAAGGTATTGGGTCTGCCCGATGAAATTATCAAACGCCAGCCCTTTCCGGGACCTGGCCTGGCTATTCGGATCATCGGGGAAGTGAACAAAGAGAGGTTAGCCATCTTGAGAGCGGCCGATGAGATCGTCATGAAAGAGATGGAGAAGAGCCATATGTTGGATCGGGTTTGGCAATCTTTTGCGGTATTACTTCCCGTGAAGACCGTGGGCGTGATGGGAGACGAAAGGACCTACGAAAACGTCATTGCCTTAAGGGTTGTTGAGAGCCAGGATGGGATGACAGCGGATTGGGTCAGACTGCCTTATAAAATCATGGAACATCTTTCAAGCCGGATTATTAACGAAGTGAAGGGTATCAATCGTGTCGTTTTCGATGTCAGTTCCAAGCCTCCCAGCACGATCGAGTGGGAATAAGGAGAAAGGGCGGGGCTGGCAAGGCCCGTTCCGGCCAAAGTTCAAAATCAAAAGTTTATAGCATTTGACCTTTGGATTTGATTTGACATACGAGCTTTAGCATCGGATATTTTTACTATGGAACATTCTAATTTCATCCATCTTCACGTCCACAGTCAGTATAGCTTGCTGGACGGTGCCATTCGGTTTGAAGAGGCCTTCGAGCTGGCCAAAAAATACGGAATGAGCGCGTTGGCCCTGACCGATCATGGGAATCTATTCGGCGCCGTCGAATTCTATCAAATGGCTATCCGGCATGGCATCAAACCGATCATAGGGTGTGAAATTTACGTTTCTCCGGGAAGCCGCTTCGAGAGAAAAGCGAGTGAAGGGGGGGAGGGAAATTATCATCTCACCCTTTTGGTCAAAAATGAGACGGGCTATTTCAACCTAATAAAATTGGTGACCCTCGCTCATTTTGAAGGGTTTTATTATAAACCAAGGGTGGACAAGGAACTTCTCAGCAAATATAACGAGGGGTTGATTGCCTTGAGTGGTTGCATGAAGGGAGAGATTGCTACTCATGCGAACCGGGGAGAGATGAAGAAAGCCCTTCAATCAGCCGAAGCGTATCGAAGCATCTTCAACGATGGACGATTTTTTATCGAGGTTCAAAACAATGGGGTGGAGAATCAGTTGCAGGTGAATGAGCGCCTCTTGGAGATTGGGCATCAGCTCTTTCTTCCTCCGGTCGCGACGAATGACTGTCACTATCTGTATCGTAAGGACGCCAAGGCTCAGGAAGTCCTCCTCTGTATTCAAACGGGGAAGACGCTCCATGATAGCGATCGAATGAAATTTTCGTCCGACGAGTTCTATTTTAAGTCGCCTCGGGAAATGGCCGACCTTTTCCGCAGTACGCCTGAGGCGATAACAAATTCGGCCGAGATCGCAGAGCAGTGCAATCTTGAAATCCATTTTGACGAGAAGCATATTCCAAGGATCCCTGTCCCGGCCGGGGAGACGGCTGAGAGTCATTTGGAAAAACTGGCGAAGGAAGGTTTAGACGGGCGGCTCATTCGGTATCAGGGAGGGAGGGATTTTAAGGACCGTTCTGCCCGTTACAAGGCCCGACTTGAGGAAGAGCTCAAGATCATTAAATCGATGGGTTATCCGGGCTACTTCTTAATCGTTTATGATTTTATCCACTACGCAAAAAGTCATAAGATTCCCGTCGGGCCCGGAAGGGGATCGGTGGCCGGAAGTCTGGTGGCTTATGCTTTAAACATTACCGACCTGGATCCGATCGAATATGATTTGATCTTTGAAAGGTTTTTAAACCCGGGGAGAAAGAACAGCATGCCCGATGTGGACGTCGACTTTTGCATGGAAGGAAGGGAGGAGGTCATTCAATACGTATCGGCGAAATATGGGAAAGAGAATGTGGCTCAGATCATCACCTTCGGAAAGATGCAAGCGAAGGCGGTCGTTCGGGATGTGGGTCGCGTCCTCGGAATTCCTTACGCCGAAGTAGATCGAATCGCAAAGCTGATTCCGAACAAGCTCGATATTACCCTCGACCAAGCCTTACAGCAAGAAGCAAGCCTGAGAGAGGCGGTTGCCAAAGATACCCGAATCGCTTCCCTGTTTGAGATCGCGAAATCTTTAGAGGGGTTGGCGCGTCATGCCTCGACCCATGCGGCTGGGGTGGTGATCGCCAACAAACCTTTGATGGAGTACCTTCCTCTCCAGCGAGGCCAGAACAACGAAGTGATCACCCAGTATGCCATGAAGCAGGTTGAATCCATCGGCTTGGTCAAATTTGATTTTCTGGGACTCAAAACGCTCACCGTCTTAGACCAGGCGGTAGGGCTGATTGAAAAGAATCGAGGTATTCAACTTGACCTTTCAGAGATCCCTTTGGATGATCCAGAAGTTTATGCTGTTCTCGGAGGGGGATCAAACCTGGGCGTGTTCCAACTGGAGAGTTCAGGGATGCGTGACCTTTTGATCAAGCTCAAGCCGCAAAGTTTCAAAGACATCATTGCCCTCGTTGCCCTATATCGGCCGGGCCCCCTGGATAGCGGCATGGTGGGTGAGTTCATCAAGCGAAAACAGGGCCAAGAATCGATAAGATATGAACTCCCGGCCTTAGAAGAGATCCTAAAGGATACTTACGGGGTGATTGTCTACCAAGAGCAAGTGATGCGCATTGCCAGCGCCCTGGCTAATTTTAGCCTCGAAGATGCGGATAATCTACGGAGGGCGATGTCTAAGAAAGACGCCTTGGAGATGGAAAGGCAGAAAGAGAAGTTTCTGGAAGGAGCCAAGAAGACCAGGATTCCTGGCAAGAAGGCGGAAAAGATTTTTGACCAGATGGAGACTTTCGGTCGGTATGGTTTTAACAAGTCCCACAGCGCTGCCTATGCCCTTCTTGCTTACCGCACCGCCTATCTGAAGACTCACTACCCAGTCGAATTTATGGCTGCCTTGCTCACGAGTGAAGCACAAAATGCGGACAAGATTGTCAGGTATATTTCCGAATGCCGGGAGATGAAAATTGAAATCTTGCCGCCGGATATCAATGAAAGTTTTAGACATTTTGCGGTCGTTGGGAATCAGATCCGGTTTGGACTGACAGCCGTGAAGAATGTGGGGGATACGGCCATCGATAGCATCCTGATGGAACGAGAGGCCAATGGGAAATTTAGATCCTTGTACGACTTCTGCCGACGCGTCGATTTAAGAAAAGTGAACCGAAGAGTCGTCGAAAGTCTGGTCAAATGCGGGGCTTTTGACTTTTCAAAAGCGTATCGGTCTCAAATGTTGACCGTTCTTGGAGAGCTTCTTGAACAGTCCCAATGGACCCAAAAGAGGAAAGGGGAACCTCAACTCAGTATGTTAATCGACCACCCTGGGGAACTAAAAGAAAGCTATCCGGACGTGGATGAATTTCCGGAAAACCAACTGATCGCCTTTGAAAAGGAGACGATTGGATTTTATATCTCCCGTCATCCCTTGTCACGTTACGAGGACGCAATTAAGAAATATACCAATCTCGATACGGCTGCCCTTCCAAAGCTTCAGAACGGGGCCGAGGTCAAAGTCTGTGGCCTCGTCAGCGCATTGAAGGAGATTGTTACCAAGAAAGGGGATCGGATGGGTTTCTTGACCCTGGAGGACATGAAGGGGTTCGTAGAGGTCATCCTTTTCCCCGAGGTTTTTAAAGCGGCTTTGCCCTGGTTGAGGGGAGGAGACCCCCTTCTTATCAGTGGGACCCTCGATCTCGCCGAAGAACATATCAAAATAAAAGGTACGGAGGTTCGCCCTCTTTTAGATTTAACCTCCTCACGCGAGAAACCCTTCCATTTGAGGATTCCACTCTCCTTGTTGGCCTCCTCCCAACTTGCAGATTTAAAAAAAATCATCCTGGCAAACCGAGGATCCTCTAAAGTTCTTCTTCATATTATGGGCGGGACGAACCGGGAGACCGTTGTGGCCTTGTCTGATCAATACACGGTCGACCCTTCCCGGAATCTTAAAGCTCATCTCCAAAATCTGTTTAAGTCTTCCCTCGTCTCTTTTGAATAAACCGGACTGAGATGGTAAAGCATTATTTGGAATTCGAAAAACCCTTGATTGAACTGGAAAGAGAGATCGAAAATCTGAAAAGATTTTCCAAGGGGAGGCCCAATTATTTCAGCCAACAAATAAGCGGTTTAGAAGAGAAACTCCATCGTTTGCAGAAAGAAATATTTTCCAACTTAACGGGTTGGCAGATTACCCAATTGGCAAGACATATCGATCGTCCAAAGGCATCCCATTATGTCCAGTGGATGTTTGAAAATTTTGTTGAACTGCACGGAGATCGAAACTACGGAGACGATCCCGCCATACTCGGCGGAATGGCCAAGTTTAACGGCAGATCGGTCGCCGTCATCGCCCATCAAAAAGGGGCAGATGCGAAGGAGATGGCCTACAGGAACTTCGGGATGCCTCATCCGGAAGGTTATCGCAAGGCCCTAAGGCTGATGAAATTGGCGGAGTCCTTTAAAAAACCTATCGTGACGATGATTGATACGCCCGGTGCTTTTCCCGGGGTGGGAGCCGAGGAAAGAGGTCAGGCGGAGGCCATTGCCAGAAACCTTGAAGTGATGGCTGTCCTGCGGACACCGATCGTCACGGTGGTGATCGGTGAAGGGGGAAGCGGGGGAGCGTTGGCCATTGGTGTGGGAGATCGTATCTTGATGTTAGAGCATTCGATCTATTCCGTGATCTCTCCGGAGGGATGTGCCGCGATTCTTTGGAAAGATGGTGAGAGGGGGAAGGAGGTTGCCGCTGAGTCATTGAAGTTGACCGCCGCCGATCTGGCTCGACTGGGCGTGATCGACGAGATTGTCAAAGAGCCACCGGGGGGAGCCCACCGAGACCCAGAAGGAATGGCGCACATTTTGAAAGAGGTCGTAGAGCGCCATCTGAAGGAGATAGAGGGAATGAACGACGAGGGACTGCTAAGCCTCCGCTACGAAAAGTTCAGAAGAATGGGCGCTTTTATCGAAGATGGAGGCAGGTGAAGAATGCGGAATGACGATGCCGAGAAAGATTGAAGTCTTGCCAGAATCTGTTTCACAGGTGATTGCCGCAGGGGAGGTGATAGAGAGACCTGCATCTGTTGTGAAGGAGCTGATGGAAAACGCCATCGATGCGGGGAGCTCAGAAATCACTGTGGAGCTAAAGGCAGGGGGACTCCAACTGATTCGGGTGGCGGACGACGGAGAGGGGATGGATCGGGAAAATGCTCCGCTTGCCTTCCAAAGGTATGCGACCAGCAAGATTAGAATAGCGGAGGATCTTTATGCCATTCATACCTTAGGCTTTAGGGGGGAGGCCCTTCCGAGCATTTCTCAGGTTTCTAAGATGACCCTTCGGACCAGAACGCGTGATTCCCTCACCGGAACAAAAGTGATCTGTGAGGGGGGAGAAATAAAAGATGTTTCGGAGACGGGTTTCCCCGTCGGGACCGAGGTGGAGGTGACACATCTTTTCTACAATATTCCGGTTAAAAGAAAGTTTCTGAAATCGATCCGTTCGGAACTCCGTTACGCCTTAAATCACTTTCTCCGATTGAGTCTTTCTCACCCGGGGATTTCTTTTAAATTCATTCATGACGGCCGGCCCCTCCATGAACATGGCAGAACAGAATCCCCTTTAGCTCGAATCGAAGCCGTTTTGGGAAAAGAGGTTTATGGCCATCTCCAACCCGTTGAGTTCGAACAGGGAGAAATCAGGCTCTCAGGGTTTGCGAGCCTTCCGTCCTTTTCGAAGAGGAATGCAGAGGGCATCTATTTTTATGTCAACCAACGGTTTATCAAAGACCGGATGATATATAGAGCCGTGTCAGATGCCTGCCGACATGTCCTTCCTATGAATCAATTTCCTGTCGTTATCCTCTTCATCGTCCTTCCTCCGTCTTTCGTCGATGTCAACGTCCACCCAACCAAGTCTGAGGTGAAGTTTAAGGATGCCGATCGAATCTATCAGGCCGTTTTGGGAGCCGTCCGAGGGGTGTTTGAGAGAGGACCGTCCGAATTGGAGGAAGTGGCTTTCCGAAGGGGGGCAAAGGAATGGGTATATCAAGGGAGACCGGAACCCTCTTTTTTTGGCCAAGTAAGTCTGTCCCCCCCTTCCTCCTTTTTGAGAGGAGAAGAAGAGAGAATATTCGCGGTTAAAGACGGCGGAGACCTTTCGTGGGAGGTCGAGAAAAAATTGCCCTATACCATTCTGGGGCAGATCCAAGGGACCTATATTCTCTGCGAAGGAGAAAGAGGCCTGGTGTTTATTGACCAACATGCCGCCCATGAGAGAATCCTTTTTGAAAAATTCAAGCAAAACTATGAGAACAGGTCAATGACTTCGGAAAAATTGCTCCTTCCTATCTTGATCGAGTTATCTGTGGAGGAATCCTATGTCCTCGAGTCGGTAGGAGAAGCATTGAAGGAGGTTGGGTTTGAAATCGAGCCGGTTGGCGATAAGCTCTTTGCCATTCGATCCGTCCCTTCTTTGATCGACCGAAAAGACCCAAAGGAAATGGTTCGAGGGATATTGGATGAGCTCTCTTTTTTAGAAGAAAGGGGGACGGGGGAGGAAACGATCCAAGCCCTTTTGACTACCTTGGCCTGTCATTCTGCCGTACGGGGGAACTTTGTTTTGAAAAAGGAGGAGATGTATAGACTGGTCGAGGATCTCATTCCCTTCCATCCTTCCACGACCTGCCCGCACGGGCGCCCCATCTTTTTTTCCCTTCCTTTGGATGAGTTGAAAAAACAGTTCAAGAGAAAATGATGATTGAAGCCAATATCCTACCAGCAAAGGAGGACCCGATTTGTTCAGGTGGTCTCTGATACCCAAGGAAAAGAAATTCTTTGTCCTTTTCGAGCAGGGAACTCAGAATGCAGTTAATATAGCTCATCAGCTCAGAGATATGGTCTCAATCTGGGAAAACGTGAAGGAAAGGGCAGGGGTCATCAATGACCTTGAACACCAGGGGGATGCTATTACCCATCAAATTTTCGACCAGTTGCACCGTTCAGTGATTACCCCTTTCGACCGAGAGGATATCGCTCTCTTGGCTCATTCCCTTGACGATGTCGCTGACTTTATCCACGCAGCAGCGGATGCAATGCTCCTCTATAAGGTGGAATATCCCACAAAGAGGGCCAAAGAGTTGGCCGATATCGTTGTGCAGGCTGTGGTCGAAGTCGAGAAGGCGATCTCCCAAATGCACGACCGTATCGGGCGAAAGCAGCTTCTCAGGCGGTGTGTGGAGATTAATCGGCTTGAAAACTTAGGTGATAGCGTTTATCGCTCGGCCATGGCAGAGCTGTTCGATGACTCGGCAAATTACTCGACTCTTATCAAGTGGCGCGAAATTTACAACCATATGGAAAGCGTCATTGACAGGTGTGAGGATATCGCTAATATACTGGAAGGCGTGGCGATAAAATATGCCTGACCTTGAGTCAAGCCCGGCTCCCGCCATTCATGGTTAAAGCCTGCCGCCTCCGCCCCGGTCTTTTCTCCTTGAGGTTGAGATGAGTTTGTTATACGTCATTACTATCATAGCAATCGCGCTGGTCTTTGACTTTACTAACGGGATGCACGATGCTGCGAATTCTATTTCCACAATTGTCTCGACGAGGGTTCTATCGCCCAGACAGGCGGTGGTCTGGGCGGCATTTTTTAATTTTGTGGCCTTTCTTATATTTCACACCACCGTGGCTGAAACCATCGGTAAAGGAATGGTTGATATTCGGACAATCACCTCGACGGTCGTTCTTGCGGGGCTTGGGGGGGCCATTTTATGGAATATGGTTACTTGGTATTTCGGACTACCGAGTAGTTCTTCTCATGCCCTCATCGGCGGATATGCCGGAGCAGCCATCGTAAAAAGTGGCTTGAGGGTAATTATTGTTGGGGGTTGGTACAAGACGTTAATTTTTATCGTCCTGGCGCCGATGATCGGCTTATTCTTAGGGTTTGTCCTAAAGATCGTGACCACTTGGATCATTTACAGACAAAGACCGGCGGTTATCAACAGGTGGTCGCGGGTTTTACAACTTTTTTCAGCGGCCCTCTACAGCCTGGGCCACGGCGGCAACGATGCCCAAAAGACAATGGGCATCATCGCCAGTCTTCTTTTTGCCGGAGGATTAATCCGCGAATTTAAAATACCTCTGTGGGTTGTTCTGAGCGCACACGCGGCTATTGGACTGGGTACCCTGAGTGGCGGCTGGCGGATTGTTAAGACAATGGGCCAGAAGATTACGAAGTTAGAACCGATCGATGGCGTTTGTGCTGAGACATCGGCTGCTTTTAGCATCTTTTTGGCCACTCATTTGGGGATTCCCGTGAGCACGACCCATGTGATCACGGGCGCGATATCGGGCGTGGGCTCTGCGATTCGCTTTACTGCGGTGCGCTGGGGAGTGACCGTTCGTATCGTATGGGCCTGGATTTTTACGATCCCGACAGCCGCTTTATTGGCCGGCTGCATCTATTTTTTGTGCGGAAAATTTGGCTTGAAATGAAGGGGAATCCCTTCGTCAGATCCGGGCTTGTAAACGTGAGTGACGTGCATTCGGCCTTGCCGATGTAGGCTGAGGCAGATGAGGAGGAATGGGCATGGAGACGAGAACGACTTTTCACAAACACGTACGCGAAGTCGAAGAAGACGTACTCACTATGGGCGACACGGTAGCAAAAGCTATCGACCGTGCTATCGAAGCCTTAAAAAAGCGTGACCTGACTCTGGCGCACCAAATCATCGCTGACGACGACCAGGTTGACAAGCAGCGATACAGCATCGAAGACAAATGCATCGGCCTCATCGCCACCCAACAGCCTATGGCCAGCGACCTGCGTATTATCGTGGCGGTTCTCAACATCATCGTCGAACTGGAACGAATCGGTGACTATGCTGATGGGATTGCCAAGATTGTGATTATGATCGGCGACGAACCGCCCTTAAAGCCGCTCATTGATATCCCGCGGATGGGAGAGATAACGATTGAAATGATCAATCACAGTATCCAATCATTTGCTGCACGAGATGTGGAATTGGCGATGCGGGTCGTCAGCATGGATAGTGTCGTGGACGGTCTTTACGACCAGGTCTTTCGGGAGCTTCTTACCTTCATGATGGTCGATCCCAAGACGACGAACCGTGCCACGCGCCTCATCTGGGTAGCCCACAACCTCGAGCGTGCGGCGGACCGGGCCACGAATATTTGCGAACGCGTGGTATTCACAGTGACGGGAAGGATGGAGGAAATAGGGGCTTCGAAGTACTAGTGGTGTAGCACAAGCATATCACCGTATTCATAAGGATCATTCGGGGGTTTAACGCAGAGGGTCAGTATTGTAAATATACCGTCAAATATGTGCAACACCACTCGCCAACGATAAGCAGCGGGATAACTTTTCAGTCCAGTTCCGAATCCGCTCCATGATTCAATCCGTATTTTTCTAACCGGTAACGCATCGAACGAAAATTAATATGGAGAAGTTCCGCCGCCTTCTTCTTAATCCCTTTTGTTCTATCCAATGCTTTTAGCAGGAGACTCCTCTCAAGATCCTCCACCATCTTTTCAAGGTCAATTCCCTCATTTGGAATTTCGATGTCAATGGGGCCCTTCTTCAAGAGCGGCTGTTCGCTCAAATAGGAACTGAGGTTGTGCGGGGTGAGCTCCTGACTACTCTCCAGAGCCACTGCCCTTTCGATAATGTTTTGAAGTTCCCTCACATTGCCCGGATATTCATAATTCATCAGAATTTGGAGTGCGTCCGGAGAGATTTTCGAAATGGATTTGCTCAACTCTTGAGAATACTTTTTCAGAAAATGATTGGCCAGGATTTGGATGTCTTCTTTCCGGTCTCTTAAAGGGGGGAGCTTGATTTGAATGACATTGAGACGGTAGAATAAATCCTCCCGAAACCGTTTTTCCCTCACCCCCTCTTCCAGATCTTTGTTAGTGGCAGCGATAATTCGGACATCCACCCGGATGTCTTCCGTCCCGCCCACTCTCTTAAATTCCTTATCCTGCAAGACTCGTAGTAATTTCACCTGCATGAGGAGGGGCAATTCGCTGATCTCGTCCAAAAAGATCGTCCCCTCATCAGCCACTTCAAACAACCCCTTTTTAGTGGCAATGGCATCCGTAAAGGCCCCTTTCATGTGGCCGAAGAGTTCACTCTCGATCAGGGATTCGGGGATCGCACCACAATTTAACGTGACGAAAGGCTTATCCTTCCTGGGACTATTATAATGGATCGCCTTCGCCACCAATTCTTTACCTGTGCCACTTTCTCCGGTAATTAGAATATTTGTTTTGGTGGGTGATACCTTCTCCAAAAGATCATACAGGGCCACCATCTTCGGGCTTTGGCCTATGATATTCCCGAAATGAAAACGATCTCTGACCACCTGTTTCAAAAGAATGTTCTCCTTTTGGAGATTTTTCTTTTCCAACGCATTCTTGATGATCAGTTTGATCTCTTCCACCTTGAAGGGTTTCGTGATGTAGTCATAGGCCCCTTCTTTCATCGCCTTGATGGCGGTATCCGCAGAGGCATAAGCAGTGATCATGACCACAATGGTTTCTGGGGTGCTGGCTTTAATTTTTCTCAACGCAGAGATCCCGTCCAGCTTTGGCATCCGAATATCTAGAAGGACCAGGTCGAAGAGGTCATTTTCGACCAGTTTGGCCACTTCTTCCCCGTTGGAGGCAAGTGAAACCCTGTACCCTTCTTTCTTTAGCATGATGTCTAAGAATTCCCTCATGCTTTGTTCATCATCGGCGACTAAAATTTTGTCCTTGATCATTCTGATTTCCTCTTCTTATTCGGGAGGGAGAAGAATGCTGAAAGTAGATCCCCTGCCCAACGTACTGTCCACTTTGATTAGTCCTTTGTGATTTTCAACGATTTTATGAACGATTGAAAGGCCCAGTCCCGTTCCATTTTCTTTGGTCGTGAAAAAAGGCTCAAAAATTTTCTCTTTCTCCTCTGGGGCAATCCCGCTTCCCGAATCAGTGATCGAAATCCTTACCCATTCCTTGTCTCTCACCTGGGATGAGCCGGAGAGACCGGTCATACCCTGGGAGGTCCCTCTCTCCATCTGAACCCGAATCTCTCCTCCGTTGGACATCGACTGGGCTGCATTGATGAAGAGGTTCCAAAAGACTTGTTTCATCTGGTCAGGGTCGATCCATACCCGTGTTTCCTCCTGGTGGGTTGGCCGAAGGACTCTGATTCCGTTACGAAAGGCAGGGGAATGGATGAACAGGTCAAGGGTTTCTTCAAGAATCCTCCCTATCGGGTAGAGAATTTTATGGCTTTGAGGAGGTTGTGCGAAGAGCAGGAAGTCCGTGATCAAGGCATTCAGCCTTTCTGATTCTCTCAAAGTGATCTCCATAAGATGCTGCTGGGAGTCATCCAGAGTGAGCTCTGCTCTTAACATTTGAATGGATCCACTCAGGGATGCCAAAGGGTTTCTGATCTCGTGTGCCATCCCCGCGGCCAGCGCCCCAACAGCGGCCATCTTGTCCACCCGCTTCATCTGCTCTTCCATCTCTTTGAATTTTGTGATGTCCTGGAAAATGAGCGTATGGCCGATCAATGATCCCTGCGGGTCGGTCAGAGGAGAGATGGAAAACCCAAGATATATTCTTTTGCCATCATGATTGGTCAACAGCGTTTCATAACGCTGGTAGTCAGAAAAGGACTCGGGAGGTTTCTTCCTAACTTGTTCAACCACCTCATTAATTTTCGGGAACAAACCATATATAGAGGTATCTTTCAACGACCCCCAGTCCCGGTTCAGGATTTTCTCAGCAGTTCGATTCAGAAAATTGATGTTTCCGTTGAGGTCGATTGTCAGAAGACCGCTGTCAAGACTCTGAATAATATTTTGATTAAACGCCTCTAGTTGATTGTAATCGACCTGCTTCTGAATGAGTTCCCTTTTCTTCCTTTTCAATTCTTCTGATATAGCGCCGCTCAGAAAAGCCACAATATAAAAAGTAGCCATGTAGATGATCAAGGAATAGAAGACTTGACTGGCGTCATAAAGGATGGGCTCTCCTAAGGGATTGATCCAATGATGAAGTTGGAGTAACAAGAGAAACCCGTAAAGGAGCGAGGAGAAGGAGGCTGAGGAAAGAGCCCCCCGTTTATAAAAAATCGTGCTGCTTGCAATGATCGAGAAAGTATATGTAATTGGGAAAAAGCTCTCCTTTCCTCCTGTAAAATAGATTAAGCCAGTGATAAAAAGATGATCGATGACAATTTGAGAAAATGCAAATCGGTAGAGGTCTTTGGCTTTTCTTAAAAGAAGGGCATATACGATCGTCACCAGATAGAAAGTCCCTATGAAATAGTAGAGGTTGTTGGTCAAGGGGATGAAGAAGAATTGTTTCTTAGAAAGCTGGAAAAGAACGGTGATGCTGAGGAGAAGGGTGAGGATAATAATTCGTCCCACCATCAATCCCTTCACATTTTTTAGCATGTTGGGCTGTGTATCAAGTGGAAGGGTTAAGAATGTGTCCATTCAAGTCCACCATTTAACAGGAGACGGATCAGGATGAAAGTTAGCCGATCGCAGAGGCCATATTGAAAATCGGAAGATACATGGCGATCACAACGCCTCCGATGACGACCCCCAGAAACATCATGAGAAATGGCTCGAGAAGGGAGGTCAAATTGGCCACTGCCACATCCACTTCTTCCTCATAGAACTCCGCAATTTTAGACAACATGGAATCCAAGGCACCGGTGGATTCTCCGACCGCGATCATCTGGATGACCATGGGAGGGAAGATACCGCTGCGGCCCAGGGGGTCCGCGATCGTTTCACCCTCCCGAATGCTTGCCCGGGCATTGAGAATAGCGGTTTCAATGGTTTTGTTTCCCGAGGTTCTCGAAACGATGCTTAACCCGTCCAAGATCGGAACCCCGCTACTGACAAGAGTGCCCAGCGTCCGCGAGAACCGGGCTACGGCAATTTTTTTTAAGAGGGGTCCGAAGACGGGCAGCTTTAAGAGGAGACGGTCAATGACAGCCCTTCCGTTCTGTGTCTGATAGTATTTCTTGAAGAGATAAAACAGAAGAATAAGTGCCGGGATAAAAATGAGAACATATTTTTTAATTAACTTACTTATCATCATAACGATAAGAGTGGGAAGGGGTAATGATTGCCCCGCTGATTTAAACATGGTTTCAAAGACAGGGATGACGAAGATCATCAGGATCATCACGACGATGACCGCCACGCCAACGATGGTCGCTGGGTAGATGAGTGCGGATTTAACCTTCTTTTTGAGAGCCTCCGACTTTTCGATGTAGTTCGCGAGACGGGTCAAAATATTGTCTAAGATTCCTCCCTCTTCACCCGCGACGACGAGGTTCGTGTACAGTTCATTGAAAGCCGAGGGATGTTTATTAAGTGCTCCCGCAAAGGTGGAACCTCCTTCCACATCTTCCTTAATTTGCTTAATCACATTCTTGAAAACTTTATTTTCTTGTTGTGAAGACAGAATTTCCAAGGATTGGACCAGGGGTAATCCCGCGTCGATCATAGTGGCCAGTTGTCGTGTAAAGATAGCGACGGATCGCTGTTTCACCTTCTTTTTGAGAAAAGGTAAAGAAATTGTAATCTCTTTTCCCTTGGAGCTGATTTTGGTCGGAATGATATTTTGCTGTCGAAGATGGATTCGAATCGCTGCCTCGCCGGGAGCTTCCATCTCTCCCTTCTTGACGACTCCTTTGGCTGTCTTTCCTTCCCATTTATAAACTGGCATATTTCATTCCTTTCCTGTTCGGTTTATGCAGTCCTGGCCGGTCTTTCCTTCCTCGCCATGGCGATATTTGAACTGGATAGCATCTGCCGAAACTCATCGAGGTTATGGCTTCGTTCCATGGCATCCTCTAAGGAGATGACATGGTGCTCCACAAGCGAAAGGAGCGACTGGTTCATGGTTTGCATTCCAAACTTTGACTGTCCAACCTGCATCTGCGAATAGATTTGTTGAATCTTGTCCTCTCGAATAAGGTTTCGAATGGCAGGGTTAGGAATCATTACCTCCATAGCCAAGGCACGGCCTTTGCCTCCCAATTTTGGAATGAGCTGTTGGGCTAACACGCCTTCCAAAACAAAGGAAAGCTGTGTCCGTATTTGAGTCTGTTGATGGGGAGGAAATACATCGATAATGCGGTTAATCGTTTCCACGCAAGAATTCGTATGGAGGGTGGCAAACGTCAAATGCCCCGTCTCAGCACAGATAAGGGCCGCCTCAATCGTTTCTAAATCCCTCATCTCGCCGATCAGAATGATGTCCGGATCCTGGCGGAGGATGTGTCGGAGAGCGGCGGAAAAACCCTTCGTATCCTGATTCACCTCTCTCTGGTTGACGATACAGCTTTTGTGGCGGTGAAGATATTCGATCGGATCCTCGATCGTGACGATATGGGCACTCTTTTCGCTGTTGATCTTGTCGATCATGGCGGCTAAGGTCGTCGATTTTCCGGTTCCTGTTGGACCGGTCACTAAGACGAGACCCTTGGGTTTCTTAAGCAGTTCATTGGCCACAGCGGGAACTCCCAATTCTGAAAAGTTGAGGATGTCGAAGGAAATTGCCCGAAAGGCCCCGGCGACGGCACCGCGTTGCATAAAGATATTCCCCCTGAACCGGCTCAACCCTTTAATTCCAAATGAGAAGTCCAACTCCCACTCCTCCTCGAACTTATGCCGCTGGGCATCGGTCAGTACGCTATAACAGAGCCTCTTTGTATCCGGCGCGGCCAGAGGGGTGTCATCTAAACTTACCAACTTTCCGTCAATCCGGAATTGCGGAGCAGCCCCTGTGGTGATGTGTAGATCGGAGGCTTTTTTCTCAATCACAGTTTCAAGTAATTTCTGTAGTTCCACCATACCTCTTTTCCTCCCAGCATTCTCTTTGGCCCGTTATCGATCTTCCATGGTCGACCGAAGGACTTCCTCAATAGTCGTCACCCCATCCTTAATCTTTGTAACTCCGCTTTGCCTCAGCGTTTTCATACCTAAGCGGATGGCCTCTTTCTTAATCTCCGAACTGGAAGCCCGTGATAAGACAAGCTCTTTGACCTCTTCCTTCAGGGGCATTACTTCATAAAGACCGAGTCTGCCTTTGTATCCTGTACTATTGCAAATGGGGCACCCTTTCCCTTTATAAACCTGGAACGATTTCACCTCATCGGGCGGAATCCCTAAGTCGATCAAGAGTTGTGGATGAACTTTGATCGGTTCTCTGCAATCCATGCAGATTTTTCTTATTAAGCGCTGTGCCAGGATTAATATCACGGCTGAAGAGATTAAGAAGGGTTCGATTCCCATGTCAATCAACCTGTTGATGGTTCCAGGGGCGTCGTTGGTGTGGACGGTGCTGAGGACGAGATGTCCGGTCAAAGCGGCTTGAACTGCGATCTGAGCAGTTTCGAAATCTCGAATTTCGCCAACCATGATAATGTCGGGGTCTTGACGGAGGAAGGAACGCAGGGAAGAGGCAAAGGTGAGCCCGATCTCTTCATGCATCTGGACCTGATTAATCCCCATGAAATTATATTCGATGGGATCTTCCGCCGTGATAATATTCTCAGTTTCTTTGTTTAATTCAGATAAGGCAGAGTAAAGAGTGGTCGTTTTTCCGCTTCCGGTTGGACCTGTGACCAGGATCATCCCGACAGGCTTGTGGATCGCCGCCTTCAAATCCGCCAGGGAAGATTCTTCAAATCCCAGTTTTGTCATGTCCAGTTGCAGAGCAGATTTGTCCAACAGTCGGAGCACAACTTTTTCTCCAAAAAGGGTAGGGATGGAAGAGACCCGGAAGTCCATTTCCCCTCCCTTTCCCAACCGTAACTTTATCCTTCCGTCCTGGGGGAGCCGTTTTTCGGCAATGTCTAACTTTGCCATGATCTTTAAGCGTGAGGTCATGGCATTTTTGATTTGGACGGGAAGCGACATATCGCGCCTCAACACCCCATCGATCCGATACCTCACTCGAAGAGTCCTTTCGTAAGGCTCGAAATGGATATCGCTCGCCCCTAATTTTATGGCTTTGATCAGGATCCCATTGACGATCTTGATGATCGGGCCTTCCATGTCCATGGAGTCCTCGAGATTTTGAGTCTCGACAACTTCGACATTGTCCACTGCCCCATGAACCAATTTGTCAAAATCATCTACATCTACCACCTCGTCGTCAAGCATAATGCCATCCATCGACGCGCCGGCTTTTACGTCATCCAGGTCATAATCTTTTGTGTCGAAGGAAATACTTCCCAACCCGGCAACATTTCCGCCTCCTCCATAATATTTCTTTATCGCATCGATAATCTCCGTCTCCGAAGCGACGACGGGTTCGACATTGAAGCCGGTCATGAATTTAATTTCGTCGATCACGACAATGTTGCTGGGATCGGCCATCGCCAGAGTCAATTTTGAGCCCATTCGATTGACGGGTATGATAAAGTACTTTTTTGAAAGACTGGAAGGGATCAATTTGATGACATTTGGGTTGATTTCCATCTTTGAAATCTTAACAGAAGGGACCCTATATTGAGCACTGAGAAAAGACAATAATTCGTCTTCTTTTATATATCCCAATCTGACCAAGTTGGATTCTAAACGACCGCCCTTTAATTTCTGTTCGTCTGAGGCCTTTTTAAGTTGTTCGGGGGTAATATAGTTTCTTTTTATGAGAAGCTCGCCTAAGCGTTCTGTCAACTCTGCCTCCTCTCAGGTTGGTTACGGGGATGATGTAAAATATTAGAAAAGATAAATTCTTGTCAAGAGTAAAATATTCTAAGCAAAATAAGTGCCAATTTTTGCGTATTTCTAATTGTCTAAATCTTAAAAGGTTTACCAATTTCCTAATTATTTTATTTACAAAATAGTGCAAAAAAATGGTACAAGTGGCTAATAATTAACCGATATGTGGAAAAAGGTTATCTGGAATGGTAATGGTAAAGATGCTCGTCATGCGTCTTGGAAATTTCACGTAACCCCAGCAGGCTCTCAGCCAAAAGAGGGTCGGATCTGTGAACTTAGCTTAAGAAACGGGTACATTTTCCCCGGCAATGGCAGACCCCTGTTCGTGCGGGATTCCGGAAAGGGATTTCAACTTGTTACTGCGGGGAAGGGAGAGGCAATCTGACAATGAAGGAGCTTCCTTTTCCTAATTCGCTTTCTACTTTGATTTCACCTTGATGGGCTTCGACGATCCACTTGCAAATGCTCAGGCCGAGGCCGCTTCCACCTTGCTCTCTTGACCGAGCTTTATCCACTCGGAAGAACCGGTTGAATATTCTTTCCCGATCCTCTTCGGCGATTCCAATTCCAGTATCAGATACAATGATTTTAACAAATGTTCCCATCTCCCCTTCGGACCGGTCCGATTGGTTTCTGACAGGGGATGGGTATTCTTCTTGGAGGGTAATACGGATAAAACCTCCCTCTTCGGTGTATTTAATTCCATTTTCGATCAAATTCATGAATAACTCTCTGATCCGTAAAGCATCCCCAAGAATACGAATCTCCTGATGATGGTTGGATGCAGAAAGACGGAGTTTCTTGGATCTCGCCAATAGATCCATCTGAGCGACGACCTCGGCAAGGATCTCCGTTAAATTGATGTCCTGCTTATTCAACCGCACCTCCCCCGTATCCGCTTTTGAAAGAAGCAAGAGGTCGTCAACAACCTGCGACATACGATTGATTTCTTCTAAATTGCTTTTCAGGGTTTGTTGATATTCTTGGGAGGTCCGTTCTTTACGGAGCATGACCTCTACTTCTCCTTTAAGAATAGTCAATGGAGTTTTTAGTTCATGCGAGGCATCAGAGCTAAACTGGTTAATTTGTCGGAAAGATTGATCAAGTCGGGAGATCATCTCATTGAAGGTCTCGATCAATCTTGATATTTCGTCTTTAACCCTGGGAGGGTTTATCCTTTGGTTCAAGTTTTGGGAGGTGATCATTCGTGCCGTTTGGGTGATATTGTCTACGGGTTTCAATGCCTTGTGTGCAAGGAATTGTCCCCCCAGAATGGCCACCATGAGTGCTAAAGGGACAGTGATGATTAAGATGATGAATAAGGTATTGAGCGCATCCTCCACTTCTTCCAAAGAAGAGGCAATTTGAACAATCTTCGTGACATGGCTATTTTCAACGACAGGAAAGGTGATAATTCTTAAGGGAGTGTTTCCCATGGAACGATTGGTTTCAAAAGTAATCAAGCCCTTCGAAGCATTTTTCAGGGTATTTAAACTGATCGGGAGCTGGACATTTTTTAGATTGTCAGATTTCCGACCGATATTTCCCGATTCATCTAAGACCTGAATGAATTTCCCGATGGGTTTTAGGTTCATGGACGTTTCAAGGGCTTGATCAATGCTTCCGAAGCCAAATTTTGACAGGGGGGACGAAGATTCTGAAGCGATGAATTCAGCGAGGGACCTTAACTTGTTATCGACATCCCGATGAAGACTTTTTGAGAGGGTGAAATATAAAAAGGTACTGAAGGAAATTAATAGAACTCCCAATATCAATACATACCAAAGGGTAAGTTTGAACCGAAGGCTTCTGAAATGCATTTAGGTCCTCTTCATAATATAACCGACCCCTCGAATCGTATGGATCAGCTTGGGTTCAAAGTCCCTGTCTATTTTTTTACGGAGATAGTTCACATAGACATCGATCACATTGGTCACCGAGTCAAAATGGTAATCCCAAACATGTTCAGAGATCAAGGTCCGGGTGAGGACCTTATCCGGATTTCTCATGAAATACTCTAAGAGGGAATATTCCTTAGCCGTGAGTTCAATTTCTTTCCCTCCTCGCATCACCTTATGGGTGACAAGAGACAAAGTTAAGTCACCTATTTTTAGAATGGGCTCCTTGTCTATCTTTTCCCGGCGCAAAAGGGCGCGGATTCTCGCCAAGAATTCTAAGAATTCAAAGGGCTTCGTTAAATAATCATCACAACCGGCGTCCAACCCTTTCACAATATCTTCCACACTATCCTTGGCGGTCAACACCAGAATGGGAACGTTGTTTCGATTCCCCCGGATTCTCTTTAGTACCTCTAATCCGTCGATCTTCGGGATCATTAGATCGAGTACGATCAAATCATATTCATTTACTTCTGTCATGTAAAGGCCGGATTCCCCATCATAAGCATTATCCACGGCGTAATGCTCCTCTTCCAGCCCTTTCTTAATAAAGCTGGCAACCTTTTTTTCGTCTTCGATGACTAAAATTCTCATCTCTTTTCTAAGCAGGCTCCCGTCAAGAATATTCACCC
>JAPVTA010000045.1:0-3341 GCA_047519465.1 Thermodesulfobacteriota bacterium
GGAAACCGGAGGAGGTCGCCCTGATGATCATGACCTCCGGGACAACGGGGATCCCTAAATTGGCTATGATCTCTCATCAAAGTTTTACTGAGATTGCCAGGAAATGGGTTGAGACAGCGCCCATTGGAATCGGGGACAACTGGATTTCGATCACTCCCACAGCATGGATTGTGGACCAGATGTGGGGGATGGGTGTTTCCCCGCTAACTGGAATGAGTATGAACTTCCCCGAGACCCCAGAGACTGCGGCAGAGGATTTCCGTGAAATTGGCCCCGCCGTCATCATCACCTCTTCCCGGTTCTGGGAAGACCTTGCCTCTAAAATCCGAGTGAAAATTGCTGATGCGGGCTGGATGAAACGCAAACTTTTTGCCTTAGGAGAGAAGATCGGTGGGGCTGTGGTCGACCGCGAGTCTAAAAAGGAACCCGTGCCTTCCTACTTGCGACGGCTCCATCGGATTGCGGCCAGGTTGGTCTATCGTCCCCTTCTGGATCGAGTGGGCTGTGCGGAAATCCGGGCTGCTGTGACGGGAGGACACCCTATCAGTCCAGATGTCATACGGTTCTTCCGGGCCAAAGGGTTAAACCTCAAACATGCTTATGGTCTTACGGAGGGGGGTGGCGTGTTTCAGGTACAACCAGATGGAGAAGTGAAACCAGAGACCGTTGGGAAACCTTTGCCCAGGACGGAGATTAAGATTGCAGAAGATCAGGAGGTGCTTGTAAGAACCCCTTCATGCTTCGTCGGTTATTACCAGGATCCGGAGGCAACCAAAAGAGCCCTTCGCGATGGCTGGCTTCATACGGGCGATGCTGGCTATATCGACGAGGATGGCCACCTGCTCATTATCGGCCGCAAAGAAGAGATCATGCGTACGAAAGGGGGCGAAGCCATCTCCTCAGACTTTATCGAAACGAGGCTAAAATTCAGCCCCTATATCAAAGAAGCAGTGATCTTTGGTGAAGGCCGTGACTACATCTCAGGTTTTATCAACATCGATTTTGGGAATGTGGGCAGCTGGGCAGAGGATCGAATGATTCCTTACACCACCTACACAGATCTTTCTCAACAGCCTGCTGTTGAAGAATTGATCCTTGGCCAGGTGCGGCATGTCAATACACAATTGCCTAAGCCAATGAGGCTTAAGAAAATCATTTTGCTCTACAAACTCCTTGACGCCGATGACGAAGAATTGACCCGAACGGGGAAAGTGCGAAGAAAATTTGTTTATGAACAATATCTCAAATTGATCGAAGCCATGTACAGTGACTTGAAAGAATTAGAGGTGACCGGCAAAGTGAGGTACCGGGACGGGCAGGTAGGTACGATTGAGACCAAGGTGAAGATTCTGGCGGTCGAATAGGGGAGGTTTCGCCTTATGGATTTTTTTCTTCAACTTGTTTTTCAGGGACTATCCATTGGATTTCTGTATGCCTTAGCTGCTCTTGGCTTTGTCATGATTTTTAAGTCGTCGAGTGTCCTCAATTTCGCCCACGGTGAATTACTGGCCATCGGAGCCTTTATTTTTCTGGTCTTGGCAGCATGGCTTAACTTACCCATCTGGCTTGCTTTTGTGATAACGATCTGCGGAAGTTTTGCTCTCGGTTTTGTCATCGAACGTCTCTTCTTACGTCCCCTAATCGGTGAAGCTCTCATCGAGGTTATTATGCTGACGGTTGGATTGGCCGCCATGTTCAAGGGAATATTGCTCGTCATCTTCGGCGGAAATTTGCACAATTATCCAGACTTCCTGCCCAAAAATCTTACGATCCAGATGGGCAACATCAATATTCCACCGGTGTATGTTGCTACTTTTATTATCGGCGTCATCTTTCTTGTCATCTTTGGGTTGTTCTTCAAATATTCCTCTCAGGGAATTTACATGCGGTCTGTGGCGGATAACCAGCCTGCTGCCCTTTCCCTGGGAGTTCATGTAAGAAGGGTGTTTGCCCTCTCGTGGGCGATTGCCGCTCTGGTTTGCGCGATGAGCGGGATTATTCTAGGCATTATCAATGGCATCAATGTCCACGAACTCAGCTATGTAGGCCTCAAGGTCTTTCCTGTTGTGATTCTCGGAGGCCTGGAAAGTATAGGGGGAGCGATTATCGGCGGGGTCATCATCGGTTTGCTCGAAACCTTTACAGGGGGCTACATTTCTACCTCACTGAGGGAAATTGTTCCTTATATCATCCTCGTTTTCATCCTTTTGGTGAAACCGTATGGACTCTTTGGCCTGGTAGAGATTGAGAGAGTCTGAAAACCCGACGGGGTGATGGGGAGACGAAAGAACGATGGATAACGAACGATGAACAATGAACTATGAACAACGAGCAACAAGCAATAAACATAAAGGTTCATGGTTCATCGTTTACGGTTCATAGTTGGGAGATTGGAGGAAGAATGCGGAAGCTGAAATTACATCCCTGTGGGAAATTTAATGAACGATACGAAGAAGAGATTACCATCTTCGGAACAGATTTTGGCAGACTATGGATGTGGGTTGGGCTTTTCCTCCTTTTCGCTATTATCCCCACCGTCAGCAGCAATTACATTCTGTATGTGGTCAACCACATCGGAATCGCGGCGATAGCAGCCATCGGGCTAAATCTTCTTATCGGGTATACGGGTCAGATTTCTCTTGGACACGGAGCCTTTTTCGGAGTGGGAGCTTATTCCACTGCCATTCTGGCAACCGCTGCAGGGTTTCCTTTCTGGCTTTCTGTTCCCGCAGCCGGTGTGATTACCGCTTTCGTAGGCATCATTTTTGGAATTCCTTCGATTCGTCTCAAGCATCTTTATCTCACGATTGCCACACTGGCAGGCCAGTTCATTATTCAGTACGTCCTTGTGAATTGGGTGAGCCTTACCAGGGGAGCGGAAGGCATCTTCCTTCCCCGTGCCAGCATCCTCGGACTTAACCTGAAGACTGATCGCGCCTTTTTCTATGTGATTTTTCTCTGTTTTGTCATCTTGACGTGGATGGCGGTCAACCTGATTCGCACACGGTACGGCCGTGCCTTCATCGCTATCCGCGATAATGATCGAGCAGCAGAAGGCATGGGCATTCCCATTTTTAAATATAAACTCCTCTCTTTCGCAATTAGTTCTTTTTACGCGGGACTTGCCGGAGGCTTGGCGGCTTACTATATCGGCAGTATCACACCGGAACCCTATACCCTCTCCCTCTCCGTAGAGTATATTGCGATGATTATCATCGGAGGCTTAGGGAGCATCCCTGGTGCTGTGTTTGGTGCAATTTTTATTACTGTATTGAATGAACTATTGAGCAACGCGACCGAATTCTTTATGAATATCGGCTCACTTAGCAAGATTGCATTAC
>JAPVTA010000046.1:0-37169 GCA_047519465.1 Thermodesulfobacteriota bacterium
AACCTCAACCTCAACCTCAACCTCAACCTCAACCTTACCTTAACCTTAAGATTATTTTGTCTAACCGTTTTTTTCTTGGTTCTCCAGTCGTTTGACTCTATCCTCCAGCTTATTGTAGAGTTGAAGCAGCATCTTCATGATGTCTGACAGCGGGTCCGGAAGGTTTCCATGCTCGAAATCAAGTTCTTCCTTTTCCGGAGTCACGGATTCCACAATACGACCGGGAACGCCGACGACGGTGGCACCGGCCGGAACGGATTTAACCACCACAGAGCCTGAGCCAATTCTTGCACCATCGCCAATGGTGATCGCTCCTAAAACAGTGGAATTGGAACCGATAATGACACGGTTTCCCAGGGTGGGGTGGCGTTTCTTCCTTTCGAGGGTTGTACCGCCCAGCACCACGCCTTTGTAAATAAGACAATCATCGCCGATCTCGCTTGTCTCCCCGATGACCACCCCCATTCCGTGGTCGATAAAGAGCCGCTTGCCGATTTTGGCCCCTGGATGGATCTCAATCCCTGTAAACCATCGACTGAAGTGGGAAACGAGGCGGGCCGTTGTATACCAGCCTTCTCCGTACAGAAAGTGGGCGATCCGATGCAGCCAGATCGCATGGAGACCCGGATAGCATAGGAAGATCTCCACGACATTTTTCGCCGCAGGATCTCTCTCTTTAATGGTTCGAATGTCTTCCTTCAAACGCTCCCACATTGACGGTTTCGATTTCTGATAATCGTTAAATTATAATATTAACCCACAGATTACACGAAATCCAATGGCAACAGCGATTAAAGATCGTTCTCGAAGGGAAGGCAAGAGAGGAGACGCCAACGAGGGATGAAGAAATTTAAGGGCTAAGCGTCACCCTGGGAAGTTATTCACGGTCTGGAAAGTGAATCAGGCGTCCTTGGTCGCCTGCATAAAACTTTATGGATGAAAAGGAAAGTTCGTGCATCAATGCTCTTGTTTTATGAGGCGCCCTCCTCTGGGTGCCTTTATAGCTCCGAAGCCCCCGCAGTTCATGCAGACTTCGAATTCTTTAAGGTTTTTGAAAATCTTACCCCGCCCGTTACAGTGAGGGCAAGAAATCATGCCATATCTCTCAGGGTTAGACCCTTGGTGTAAAGCTTTCTTTTCCATTTTCCGCTTCCTCGCCTTCATTTTAAAGATCGAGCTTTTTGATCTTTTCATCTCAGATGTTAAAGGATTTCACTCTCACCCCTGTGAATCGTCCGGACGCAACGCGTCCGTGCACATCGCATAGTCTTGGCCCCCCATAAAACGCGGGGGCTAAACGTTTTGCCTAGAATTTGAGAAAAATAGCGGAGTCGGTTCCCTAAGAAATGCTCTCTGTTCCACCTACTCTTTTCAATTCAAATCGGCTCGTCCCCTGCAGCCCGGTTTAATTCTGCCTCTGAAAAGTCCGGTTAAATCTTCAAAAAGGTGTTTCCATCGGATAAGATTTTCATGTCTGACCATATCTTCAAGAAAGGGAACAATCTCTCTGAAATTTTCTTTGGGAGGACAGATTCGGGCGCCGATTTTCACGAAGCCCTTTAAGGCCTCGGAGTCTGAATAAAGGGATGTAAGTACGACCACCTGAGAGGCAGGGAATCGGAGTACGGCTCGGTTTATGAGTTCGGAACTCCGAAAACTCAAACTGTCCAGGATAACAAGGTCGTAAGCAAAGGACGCCATCAGCTCGGTTGCGTTCTTGCAATGGGTGGGTTTATCAACATGGCAATTCGGGGCGATTCTTAGGATCTCTTCTTCCAGGACCATCGAGGTATCGGGCTGATCGTCCACAATCAAGACCCACTTGTCGTTTAACACGGATTTTTCCATAACCATCTTCTCCTTTTTTGATCTTAGCCATGGATACCATAGCAGAGGTCACGGATTGGTCACAGATTCGGCCGGAAAAGCGGAAAAAAGAAGCTGAAAAAGATAAAGAGGGGAAAGAGAGGCAAAGGAAGAAGGGGCAAAGGAAAGAGTAAAAATTTTGAAACGGATGTTAAATCAATGGGTTGTGTTTGATTTGGTGTTAGGCCTTATCCTTTTTCTGTATTCGGATGCTTCCTGTGAGGTTTCTGTAAAGGGCCTGGGTCTTGGGAGAAGGTTCAATTCCAAGGGCTTCCCAGAGCATTTTCTTGCAGCGATTATAGGCCTTAATTGCTTCTGTCCACTGGCCAAGCTTGAAGTAAGAGGTCATCAAGTGTTGATACAATTCTTCGGCGAGGTCGTCCACTTCAAGAGCTCTCTCATAGTATTCAACGGCTTTTTCCCACTGCCCTCCCTCTTCGAAGTAATCGCCCATTCTAATGACGAGACGATGGAACTTATTTTTCAATCGATCGCGGTAAGGGGCGGTCCAGACATGTTCATCATCCGCTGGAAGAAAGTGTCCCTTGTAAAAGCGGATCGCCTTTTCAGTTAATTGAACCATTTCAGAAGAATCTGTTTTTAACCGGCTCCCTTCCCATAGGTCTTTGGCCCGCTCATAAATTCGTTCGAACACCCACGCGTCGACCCAACAGTGGCGGCGGTCAAGGGTAGCCCTTTTTTCCTGCAGTCTGATGGCCTTTTCGAATCCCAGCAACTGACGCAAACGTGAGAGTGTTGTTGTAAAAGCGCTATGGGCCGCATCGCCGTCCGAATCAGGCCAGAGCAAATCGACGAGTTGCTCTTCCTTGACCTCCGTTCCTCCAAGAGCGATCAACGCCTTGAGCAGATAGAGAGGCCTCTGTTGGACCTTTCCCGAGAACTTGATGGGCTCTCTCTCCTTAATGATTTTGAATTCTCCGAGAGTATAAATTTCCAGTTGCCATGGCCAGGTCTCTGAATCCAGCGACCAGGTGTCGGGAAAGAGATCATGCCTTCGGACGAGTCTCTTCCACATCGGAAGATATTCAAATGTCATTACCTCTTCGAGAAATGGAACCACTTCAGGCAGGTTTTCCTTGGGGAGGTAAGCCCGCGCCTTCATCTCGAACGACCTCTTCAGAGCTTCGAGGCTGAGGGCATGAGCCGTAAGCATGACCACTTTAAAATTGCGTTGGATGGCCAAGGCTAAGAGGTCGAAGCCGCGAACGCCCATGATGTCAAGAATTACCAGATCGTAGCTATGAGACTCAAGCAATTTGACCGCTATCTCATAACTGGTGGCTTTATCAAGCTGACAGGCTGGACAGGCATCCAGGATTTCTTCTCCCAGGACCTCTAGGACGTCCTTTTCGTCGTCAACAGCCAATATCCTCTTTTCGTTAAGAATCGAACCCTTCATGAATGGACCCCAGTCTGCTATGGAGGGAGGGACCTTTCAGGTCATGGATGAGGAGATCGGATAATGTCTCTCTCCGATTCAGGTCTTCAGCAAGACGAGGTTTCTTTGCCATGCTCGTTGTTTCCTCCGGGCATCCTGTTCTCTGCGATCGGAAAGGTCACGCAAAAGGTGCTCCCCCCGGAAGGGAGACAGTCACTGGTCTGTTGACAGTGAGAGCACAAGGAAATTCTCCCCGGGCAAAGATCTCGGTCGGTAGGAAGATGGATGCATCGTTGGCTTCCTACTGAAATATCGAAACCGAAGCGTTGACTATAGACCTTCATCTTGAGGAGGTTGAGGCCTTTCCCTCCCGCATTGAAGTCATAAGGCTTTTTGGAGGCGTAGTCTTCGGTGCCCTGTGTATGGAAAAGTCCGTCAAAAAGATGCCTCTGATTCTCATCACTAATCCCAACGCCAAAATCTTGAACCTTGAGAAGAATCCACTGGGCCTTCTGTTCTATTACGACTCGGACCATTCCCTCATCCGGAGTATTCTCGATGGCGTTCTTAAGAAGGCCCTCAAGGATATCACCCAGAATTTTTGGAGGCAGGAGAACAGAAAGATCTTTCTGCCCTTCAAGATAAAAATGAATGTTTCGATGGCTGGCGCGCTGTTTTACCTCCTCCAGGATTTGCTCAGCAAAAGAAAAGACAGAAATGGGCTCTTCTTCCAACTCCTGGTAAGAACGGATGATCTCGTCGGTCTCGTGTTGGATATCCCGGAGCCGATTGAGTTGTCTCTCTAAGGTCTCAAACGATTTTTCTCCTTCTCCGGGAGCGGTTTGCATCTCAAGTTTGCGTTTTAGGTGGCGGATGTTGCCTTGAATCACGAAGAGGGGTGTTTTCAATTCGTGGGAGAGATGGTCGAGGGCGATGCTCTTCACTCGATTCAGCCGCTCAAGCTCTTTCCGTGAGTGTTCCAGGGCTTCCACACGGGCCTGGTAAAGCCTTGCATTCTCAATGGCTACAGCTGCCTGATTGGCTAAGGTTCTTAAAAGATGGATGTCTTCTTGCCGGTAAAACTTTCCCGATTTCTTATTCCCAAGGGACATCAACCCAGTTAAGCGTTCTTCATAGATCAAGGGGACGATGACGGTTGCTTCAAGGCGGTCGAGTGTCCTTCTGCAAATTTCTTTCTCCCTTTCAAAAAGAGGATTTTCCTCAATGTCATAATGAGTCACCTCTTTCCTTCTCTCCGCTATTCCCTGAATAAGGGGATCATGGGCCGATACAGTAAATCTTGATGGGGGATCCGTAAGGGATTCATAAATTTCTCCTTTGGAATTCAAAAGCATGACAAAACCTTTGTCTACAAAAAGGACGCCTGAAACGATCTCCATCATCTTTTTCCCAATTTGATCTAAACTCAACAAAGACCGCATGCTCTCGCTAATGCGTTGGATCGTCTCCTGATAATCGTACTCAAGGCGATAAAAGACGCGATCAACGATTTTATGAATCCGGTTACGTGCCAGGTTGAAGAAAAAGAGCAGCGCTAACGTAAAGATAATCGGGAAAGCGGCCGTTCCCGCAAAGTCAAACTTGCCAAAGGTAAGCTTTGGCATGAACCCGATCAGCGTATATATCGCTGAGATTCCAACCGTGACAAGAAAATATCCAAATGTACGCCTGATCGTACCATCAATATCAAAGAGATTGTGTTTGACGATGGAGTATGCAACTGCAATTGGGAAGGCAACAAAAAAAGGAAGATAGTAATTGAAGCTGGGCACAAGGTGCACATGGAAAACCGTGTTGATAATCGTTTCTGATAAAGGCAACGAAGCTGCAATGGCCATACCCAGGAGAATCATCTTGGACCTGAGTTTAGCAATTTCGGATATAGACCTAAGCCATGATTGTAAACAGCAGAACAGGAAAAAAATCACGCCAATTAGAAAATAGGCGATGATCAGCAAATACCAAATCATTGGAACATCTGCGAGTATAGGCGTTACTGACCTGATCCCTAAGAAAAGAAGTGCAGAACCTAAGTATGGTAAGAGCTGACTATAAGGATATTTTCTCAAAACCTTTCGTTCTTCAGGAAAGCTCATGGCCAGATGAATTAAGACGGCGGGGACAAAGGCATTAAGAAAAATATGGAAAGTATTAAGCCAGAAAGGTTTCATGATGTCCAATTTGACAAAGAAGGCGAGCCATAAACCAAGAATAGACGCAAAAAGGAAGAAAATCCAGCTGGGTCTTCGGTGAGGTTTCATCAAGAAGACAAGAACGCCCATTAATATATAACAGAGCCCCACGACATAAGGAAAACCGCTAATATTCAGAACCCTCCCAATGCCAGATGGAGTATTTATAATTTCGAACTCGATTTGTTTCCCTCTCCTTTCAACAAGATAGATGTTCTTTTCTCCGAGTTCTCTATGTCTTTCGTTGAGGAATTCCCTAAAATTGGTGAACGATTTGCCGTTGATTTTCGAAATATAATCGCCAACCTCTATACCTGCCGTTCGGCCAGGTTCACTTACCCTTCCAACCACTCCTATGCCTCTGGATACACGGTAACCAAAACCGTAATCGGGCAAATTCGCCCACCTGATAATGTTGTAAAGGTAGAGCACGGCAATGGCGAGTGTCACCCCCAACGCACAGCCAAATAATATTCTGGAGAGCTGCCTTTTTTTCGCGAAATCCATCTGTTAACTCCTAAGTTTCTGTAATGACCTCTTGAATATGGCGGAAAGTAAAAAAACAACCGAGATAGTGATGGCCATCCAGACAAACCAATCGCCGTATCGATTATAGATGGTCTTTGAGTCGAGGGGGGTGATCCGTCCATTCATTACACCTCGAACAAAGGTATCCTCGCCCTTTCCATCCCTCACCCGATCTACAATCTGACCGTAGGGATTGATAATACATGATACGCCCGTATTGGCACATCTTATCACGAAGATGCGATTTTCCACGGCACGAAAGACACTGATCGAAACGAGTTGATAAGGGGCGATCGTCTTGCCAAAACGGGCTTCATTAGTGATATTGATCATGAATTGAGCTCCGTTACTAACAAAATGGCGGAAGAGGTCGGGAAAGACATTCTCCCAACAGATGGTCACCCCAAAACGAAACGGGGTGAGGGTAAAAACTGTGAATTCTCTTCCTGCGACGTAATTGTCGGAATCTGAGACACCGATAAGGGACCAGGGGATGATCTCTTTGTAAGGCAGATATTCTCCAAATGGGAAAAGACGAATCTTATCGTACCTTTGAATCTTCGTTATCCCTGGCCCAGGATGAATCAGATACGCAGAGTTGAAATACTTAAATTTCACGGACGCCTTCCCTTCGAATTTCTCGTGTTGGGCGCTCCCTAAAAGAAGAAATGTCGCGGCCTTTCTCGCAATATCTTCAGTTTCAACGTAAAGTTCTGGGTGAAGACTGATTGATCCGGGGGTGGCAGTTTCAGGCCAGATCACGAGGTCTGGCTGGTATTTCAAGGCCTCTTGGGTGAGCTCAGAATATGTGTCCATTATTTCACGGGCATATCTCGGATCCCATTTCTTCCCCTGTTCAATATTTCCCTGCACTGCCGCCACTTTGATCTCTTTTCCGATGATGGGTTGGGAAATAACAGCATGTCCATAAAACAAGGTGAAAACGATGAATGAACCGGCAATGATTGCTAATGCCCACTTTCCTCTTCTCGAGGGTAAATTGGAAAGCGCCTGGTTGGTCTTCTTTAACTGATGTAAAAAGGACAGAGTCATTCCGGCAAGAGCTGAATTAACTAAGACAATTAGAAAGCTGATGCTATATGCTCCGGACAGAGAAGCGATTTGAATAACTGACGGGTAGGAGTGCTGGGAATGGGCAAGCAATTCCCAGGGGAGAGCTAAGAAAGAAAGGTTAGACCGGAGACACTCCAGTGAAACCCAGATGGCGGGTGCTGCAAAGAGCGCAGGAGTTACTCCCCAGCGTGTAGAAATAAAGCTAAACACTAACCCAAAGACAGCGAAATAAACCCCCAGATATAGCATCAGTATCGAATGGTGAATGAATGTATAACCTCTGACTTCGAAAATCCAATGAGAGATTCCCAGGAAGAGGAAGATGCCGCAGGCCAACGAAAGGCAGAAAGCCTCTATCAATCTTCTGCCATGAATCGAAATAAACAGAGGCAGAAGTCCCACCCACGCAAGAATCCCCAGGCCGAAATTCTGAAAAGAGAGAACGAGAAGGAAGGACGAAAGAAGAGTTAGTAAAAAATCTCTTGGATGGCGATAGAGTCTGAAAACCATCATCTCATTCTTTAGCTGCCCTTATCCCCCTATTGAAAAAGGGGATAAGGGTTGTCAGTAACTATTTTGACTGACCAGGGACGACGCGTATCTTGACGGTTGCGTAAATTATGGCCTTATTGATATCGTCACAATTGTCCCTATTTGTCACCGTTAATTCTGTAATAACCGGCGTGCCTTGTAGACCGAATGGTTTTCCAACGTCCAAATTACATGGAAGATGATTGTATGTTTCTGTAAAATAATTATCCTTTAAAGCACAAAGGTCTCGTTTTCCCACCGGTAAAGAGAAGGAAAACATGTGTTTTACTTTTGAATTGGAACAGCCAAAAAGCCCCTTATCTTCTTCAAGCGTTGCAACGACATCATAATGTTCTGATCCCAATTTATCATAAGAAACAACAAAGAAACCTTTCAGGTAAGGGCCTGAATTGGGTGCTGGCAGATTTGTGCACTGAGGCTGAGGTCCCGGTTCCCCGCCTTCCCCAAAAGCCACACCACAGAAAATAAATGTGAACATAATTCCCGTTGCCAATAAAATCATCATTTTCGCTTTCATCGTATTTCCTCCTTTCTTTGAAGTATGATTTAACTACGTCATTCTTTGTCCTCCACCAATATTTTTTGTCCTCCTCCAAAGGATAAGCCGCTTTTCATCTTGCCGGAGATAACAACCGGATATGACCGATTCGGCTTTACATCCTTTCCTAAGCTATCAATGCAATCTTTGGGACTAAAGAAAGCTGTCAAGAAGTCTTTCGATTTATCAGGCTGTTTTATGGGAGCCACGTTGTTCAAACGGATGCTCTCTCTTCTGTAATCCTCCACGGTTCTGCCCGCTTCAGGATAGATTGTGACTTTGACTACTTCAGGTTCTGCGGGTTTGGGTAAACGTGCAGAACGTTGGATTTGGGGATTTTGCCATTTAAGTTTCCACTTATTCGGATCCACAACGATCTTTGTTTTTCCCTCCGTGTAAATATATTTCGTCTCAGACTTTAGCATGCCGAGCCACTCATAGTCGCGACTATCGCATATCCCGTCCTTGAAGATCATTGTTGAAAGCTGAGTTTGGAAGGAATAATTACCGGGTAAATCCATCGCATAATACTTCCTGAGATCATTTTCTCTTCGCTCATGAGAAAAGCCGGGTGACAAATTTTCGCAGGGAGCAACCCGGATCAGTTTTCCTTCATGTTGAACATAAGGCAAAGGAGGAGCATCTGGAAATTCATCATGTCTATCCGGCCCCCTCGGAATGAGTAACCGGCCTGCAGGGTCAATCACCCGCATCTCCATGAAAAAATCTTTGGTCCTAAACCCTTTATTGATCCATATGGTTCTCGTAGAAGTATTATATAGTCTTATCGTTGCTCCTACTGCCTCTCCATGACTAAAATAAGGTTTGAGAAAGTTTAGATCGATGCGAATAGGGGGAGCCTGTGCAAGCAAAGAGCCTGTCAACCCATTTACGGTGATGGTTCCAACAATTATGAAAAGATATAGGGGAAGAATTTTTTTCATAACAGTTTCCAGCCCTTATGGGACCTTATTGTAAATACCGGCCCTGATTAGGTCCCTATGATTGCAACTCCCGGTACCAAAAGGATGCATCTCCCAATCCACCGTTGCTTCATACATGATACAATTTGGGTTCGAACAATGACCATAATTATTCGAGACGGCATGGCCCATCTCATGAACTATCGTCCTTTTTAGCACCGTATTTTTATCGTATTCTTTGCCCTTAGGATTGGGCTGATTGGGCTGCCCAATTTTTTCAATCCTGCCGTCATTATGGAAACTGATTTCATTGAACTCCACTTTTCCATCAGGTGGTCCATAATCCGGTCCACTCGGTCCTTGGATCACTGGACCCAGACTCATCGGGCTTCGGTTATTCGTGGATTTGCCACAATCCTGCCCTGTGCAAACAATCATTGGGTCCACAGTCTGAAGAGGCGGAACCACTGCTTCGTTTTCCGCGATCCTCTTGTAAGCTCCTTCCTCGAAGTAATTATCTAAAGGGTATTGATAGACCCATGGGTTCCCATAGGATTTAAATTGTCCTGTATTTTGGCCGCTTTTTGTATAACCTTTGGTGTCCCAAGACCAAGTACCCTTTGCAGCCGTCGCAAAATAGGCAAAATAGGCAAAATAGGTATGACCCTTAGGATCCTTAATCTGAGTTCCGATATCCACATCGCAATAGGCTCCTGCTCGCGCTTCCAGAACAATCTCTAAGATATCACAGGGAGGTCGATTTGGATCTTGAGCCGGATCGTAATTATAGTTTCTCATAGGAGGGTAGGGGTGACCTTCATGATCATCGCCAATAACAATAACTTCGATATCCGTATCTGTAAAAGGCGAAATTTCAGCGTAACCAATTACTCTACCATTGGGACCATTTTGGGGAAAAAGTACTTCGACAAAATCGCGCCAGTATTCTTTTCCATTGCTCGTCATCTTCGAAGGTTTGACAAAAAGTGTCTTCTTATTAGGATTTGTATGCAGAACATTCACTTCCACTTCGTTTGGGATTCCATCGTTGTCGTCATCTGCTTCACATTGTATCGTAAAAGTCCATTTGTCAGACCATTCGCTTGTCCCCCAGAAGCTTCTTGCATTCACTCGCCACGAATAGACGGCAGAATTCAAGAGCCGGCCAATTGGCACCCCATACCCGGGGGTGTTGATTCCGCTCAGGCTGATAACTATCCCTGAATCAGTCGAAATCTCTAATCCATATGATTTCGCCCCTTCTGAAGGATTCCATTTCAAGGAAGGATTCAGGACGGTGTTTATTGAACCATCGGTAGGTGAGACAAGTGTGGGTGGTGATGGTTTGCAAGAGACGAGCGTAGCTAAAATAGCTACTAAGAGTATTGTGGCACCATAAAGGCGTTTCATAAGATATATTTGTTCCCTTTTGAGTTCTTAGGGGCAATATCAGCTTTGACGTCAATGCTTCTGTGTCGGAACTACGAGAATCGATGTAAGCCCTGTAAAAAAAGCCTGGCATCGCCATTTCGATTACCAGGCTTTTTGGACCTCTTCCACTTCTTTCCCCCACCCAGGTGGTTAAGATTAGATCAAGGAGCAAGAATAAGATTAGTTAGATTACATTTAGGCCTCTTTTGCTAAGGTAGAAAAACAACTACTTCTTTCATCATACTCAACTATGCGATCTTGTCAAGACTTATTTGATTTCCTAAAAATTCGCTTGACAACTAAACAAATGTATAGTATCTTTAAAATAAAACCGAACATCTGAATCGAAGTTGCTTAAACTCTAAATCCTAAACTCAAAAGGTAATTTTGACTTTTGTGCTTTGGCCATTTGAGTTTGTTTAGAGTTTAGGGTTTCGAGTTTAGGGTTTAACACTGAGAATGGATCCAATTTACAATCCGGATTCAGGGGGTGAAGATGGAGTTGACATCCCGGCAGAGAGAGATCTTCAATTTTATTAGGGGATTTATCAAAGAGAGAGGCTATCCCCCTTCGGTAAGGGAGATCGGCGAGCATTTCGATATTTATCCCCGAGCAGCCTTCGATCATCTCAAGGCATTAGAGCGAAAAGGTTATTTGAAACGGAGGGGTTCCATGTCCAGGGGCCTCGAGATCCTCGTCTTTCTGGAAGATAGATCATACGGGGAACTGCTGAAGAAAGAAGGAAGGCTACCGAGTCGGGAGATTCCAATCTTAGGCAGGGTGGCCGCAGGGAAACCCACCTTAGCTGTAGAACACGTGGAAGGGACGATTCCGCTTCCTGCGGAATGGGTGAAAGGAAAAGAGGTCTTCCTTCTCAAAGTGAAGGGTGACAGTATGTCTCCCTATATCCTTCCCGATGATCATGTCGTCGTTCGGTCCCAACCTTCGGCAGAGAATGGGGATGTGGTGGTGACCCTGATGGGAGAGGAGGCAACGGTGAAGCGGTTTTTCAAAAAGGGGAGGAAAATCGAATTGAAGCCGGACAACGAGCGCTGGGAGACGATTCAGATTGAAGAAGGATCTGAAGAAGTTCAGATTCTCGGAAAAGTCATTGGAGTTTTTAGGAAACTTTAAAAGCAGTTCGGAGTATTTAGTTTGGAGTTCGGAGTAATGAAAAGTAAAACTAAGAGACATTAAGAAACTCCAAACTCCATACTTCTATCTAAGATCTGAGTTCTCAAGGATGATTAATGGGTTAATCAAACCTTTAAAGAAGGTTTGAAAAAAAGCTCCAAACTCCAAATTCCGAACCCGAACAAAAAATATGGATTCTAAACTCCGGACTCCTAACTCTGTAAGGAACGCAGATCTGCGTTCCTTACGAACTTTGTGGGAACAAGACCCCGAACTTACAACTCTACCCCTTACCCTCGATGAAGTCTTGTCACAAGTCCAATCTGTTACTCCCCGAAAAGTTCTTTTTTTGGGGGAAAGAGTAGGAGAAATTTCATCCTATGTGGCGGGATGGCTGGCAGGTAAAGGAATAGCGATCATCGTCTTGGACGGGGCCAATCGTTTCGATCCTTACGCGGTCTCGTCCCTCGCAAGGAGGGCATGGATTTCTCCGGAGAAGCTTCTCAAAAGCATTCGGATCGCAAGGGCCTTCACTTGCTATCAGATGGCCACCCTGATGGGAGAACAATTGACCTCCTTGCTGAGGCGAGAGAGGGCAGCAGAGCTACGGCAAAAGCCATGGGTGATCCTTCTGGGACCGCTCACCACATTTTTGGATGAGGACGTATCAGAAAAGGAGGCCCGTCCTCTCTTTGAAAGATCTCTGAAAAAGATAGAAGGGATGGCTTCGGAAGGAGTTCCTTTTCTCCTATTTCAGTCTAATCCCCCCAACCCCCCTCAGTTTCGAGTCGTACCGACTTTACGAAAGGGGGGAGAGGGAGGATTTATGAATTCAAAGAGGGCTTATCTGATGAGAAGACTCTTTCAATTTTCGAATCTGGTTTGGAGGATAAGTCTGGAGGATCAAGAGCTAAAGGTCATTTTAGAAAAAAAGATCGCAGATAGTAGATGGCTGATGGTAGATAGGAGGCAGCGGATAGCAGATAAAAAACCCTCGCCCTAACGGTTCTGTCATTCCCGTGTAAACGGGAATCCAGGTATGAGTGTTGCAGAAAGATATGGATCCCTGCTCCCGCCCTGAACCGAGCCTGGTTCAGGGCTTCCGCAGGGATGACGAAGGAGGGCGAAATTTAATTGTCACGGGTCACGAGTGATGGGAAGGACGGTTCTTCCTTTTAGCAGGGTTCTGGAACAGGAAGCCCAGGAGTGGAGGAAGTTTCGAAGAGGGCTGCGAAGAGAAGATCAGGAGTTCCTCGACCGGCTCTTTGAAGAGGCGAGGCTTCATGTCCAAGCCGGGGTCTATGCTTCGAGACCCTGGCCTTTTGAGACGATTCTGATCTCTATTCTCCTTGAGCACGAGAAGGCCTTGGTGGAATTGAAGTCGAAAATAAAAATCCTGGAGGAACAGAAAGGCAAACCCTCTCTCGACTCCCCTCCCCTGGTGGGAGGGGAGGGGGAGTAAATACCTTTTGGGCACCCCCACCCTCTGAACCATGCAAGGTTCAGGGCATTGTCCTGCACCCTACGTGGTGCAGGGCTCTCCCTCCCCCGTCAAGGGGGAGGGAATTGTCATAATCCTGATCGTTCGTGTCCACCTACTGCAGACAGGTAACCCCATGCAAATCCACGGACGGCTCTTCGATCTTTATCCTCTGGAGTCCTCAATGATCCTGTGGATCAAGGGAGAGGATGGGAGGCTCCGCCGGTTCGAAGATCCTTTCCGGCCTCGATTCTATGCGCAGGGGAGAAAGAACGATCTTCTCGATCTCTTCCGCACTCTCCAGAAAGAGCGGCGTGTGGCAGGATACCAGTGGGACAGAAAGAAGGAGTTCTGGAGCGGTGAGGAGGTAGAAGTGATGGAGATCGAGGTCGTCGATTCGGGGCATTATGCCCGCCTCCCCAGAATTCTCCCTCTATGGGAAGAGAAGATGACCTTCTACAATTGTGACATCCCTTTGCCGCAGACTTATCTTTATGAGAAACAAATCTTTCCGACAGGCCGGTGCATAGTTGAGACCGAAGGGAACCGAATCTTTGAAATTCATCCCGATCCATCCGAATCTGTGTGGATGAACGATGAAGATCTTTCTGATCTTCGGATCCTGGAATTGCGGACCGAAGGAGACCCTTGGAAGAAGTCTCTCATTCTGGAGTGTGAAGGGTATCGTGTGGAAATGGAGACGATCGATGTCGGAGAGATCGAGAAGTTTCTCAAACACTTCGATCCGGATGTGATCCTGAGCGATGATGGGGATGCCTCTCTTTTACCCCGTCTCTTTTTTGAAGAGAAAAGATGGAACATTTCCATTCCCTGGGATCGGGAGCCTTATCCTGTGGAAAGACCGACTCATCCGAAAGGCTTTTCCTATTTCTCCTATGGCAGGACTTATTACAAGGCCCCTGCCCATCTCTTTCTTGGAAGGTGGCACATCGATCGTAGAAACTCTTTCATCTACGGAGAATCAGGAATGGAAGGAGTGATCGAACTGGCGCGCTTGGCTAAAATCCCAGTTCAACGGATGGCCCGGACCTCTCCGGGAACAGCGATCACCTCGATGCAACTCGACCGAGCCTTTCAGGAGAATATCCTCATCCCTTGGAGAAAGGGGGAGCCGGAGCGGTTCAAGACGGCGTGGGATCTGCTCGTTGCCGACAAAGGGGGCCTTGTCTTTCAGCCCAAGTTGGGGATCTTTGAAGACGTGGCAGAGATTGACTTCGCCTCGATGTATCCCACCATGATGGCGATTCACAATATCTCTCCGGAAACCGTACTCTGTGGATGCTGTGAAAACCGCAGCGTGCCGGAGGTGGGCTATACGATCTGTGAGAAGAGGGAAGGGATCGTACCTAAGACACTAAGGCCCATCTTAGCAAGAAGGGCGTGGCTGAAGAAGAAAGTCAAAGAGCTCCTCACCCCACCCTCTCCCCTGAGGGGAGAGGGGAAGGGTGAGGGGGTCGATTTGGAAAAGAGAAGAGAAATCTACAATTGCAAACAGACGGCGCTCAAGTGGATGCTCGTGACATGCTTCGGATACTTGGGCTATCGAAATGCCCGCTTTGGAAGGATTGAAGCCCATGAGGCGGTCACTGCCTTTGGGAGGGAAAGCCTCCTCCAAGCCAAGGAGATCTGTGAGGCGGAGGGGTTCGAGCTTCTCCACGCCATTACCGATTCCCTCTGGATTCGTAAGAAGGGATTCAAAGAGAAAGAGGTTCTGGATCTCTGCCAGAAAATCAGCGAGGCCACCGGGATCACGATGAGTCTGGAGGGGATTTATCGATGGATGGCTTTTCTCCCCTCAAAAGGGAACCGAGAGAGTCCGGTGGCCAACCGTTATTTCGGACTCTTCCAAAACGGAAAGATCAAAGCGAGGGGATTAGCGTTTCGACGGGGCGATACGCCCCCCCTGATTCAAGAGGCTCAGCTTCGAATGCTTGAAGTCCTGGCAGAGGCAAAGGATAGGGATGATTATCGGGTGAAGATTCCAAGAATTTTAGACCTTCTACTCGAATATAACCTGATGCTAAAGGACGGACGGGCGAAAAGCGAAGATCTGGCCATCGGGAAGAGGATCTCGCAGGAGCCCGGCGCCTACAAGGTGGATAGCCTGACCGCTCTTGCCGCTCAAGAGCTTGAGGATGTTGGAATTCCGATCCATCCCGGAGAGAAGGTCAGGTATGTGATCAAAGATGCCGAGTCAAAAGATAAGGCGGAGCGGGTAAAACCTTTTCCGTTAGTGGGGCCGGACGACACCTACGATGTTAAAAAATATGTAGAGATGCTCGTGAAAGCGACCGAAGAGATATTGATCCACGTGGGTTACGATAAGAAACGCCTGAAGAAGATGATGACTGACATGTCCCCCCTCTCCCTTGACGGGAGAGGGTCGGAGTGAGGGTGGAGTTTTACCGGAAGACGATCAGCGCGGCGAAACAATGAAATTATAGTGCTATGAAACTCTTTTATGGCTGTGATAGTATTAGCGTATAGCTCATTACCCAATCCTTCAAGGCTAAAGACAATGCCGACGGAAACCGTTCTCGACTGGGTCTCCCAATATGGATATCTGATGATATTCTTTCTGCTGGCCCTCGGAATTGCCGGCATTCCCGTACCGGATGAGACTTTGCTCACCTTCGTGGGCTACCTGTCATTCAAAGGGGATCTGCACATTGTCCCCAGCATCTTTGTAGCTACTTTGGGCAGCCTGTGCGGTATTACCTTGAGTTATGTCCTGGGTCGCACGGGTGGTGTCTCATTGGTCAACCGATACGGTCATTTTTTCCGCATGGGTGAGGAGAGAATAAATCGGATTCGTGACTGGTTTGATCGCATGGGGAAATGGACGCTGCTGATTGGTTATTTCATTCCCGGGATAAGGCACCTGACGGCGTTTATGGCAGGCACTTATGGAATCCGATACGCAACGTTTGCTCTGGTTGCCTACGCAGGAGGATTTCTCTGGTCCTGTTCTTTTATCTTCGCCGGATATTTCGGCGGAAAGGAATGGAATCAACTGAGGGGGAAGATCCACTACGGATTTCTAACGGGTTCCACGATCCTCCTTCTGCTCATTTTCTTGTTTTATTTTTGGAAAAAGAAATTTAGACATCCTGCTTCGAAAAGGAATAGGCCGCGTTGAAGGATAAGCCAGAAAGATCGATGCACCTCTTTCGCTCTTTTGTCCTTGCAGATCTCATCACCATGGGGAACGCCAGCTGTGGGATGGCAAGCATATTTTTGTGTCTAAATCATGCTATGAATTCGCACGCTCCTTATTTTTGGGCGGTCTTTATCCTTCTTCCTCTGGCGCTGTTTTGCGACATTTTGGACGGGTTCGTCGCCCGGCGCTTGGTCCGGCATTCCCCTTTGGGCGCCGATCTCGACTCTCTGGCCGATATCGTTTCCTTCGGAGTTGCCCCGGCGGTAGTGGGGTATGTATTGGGTTTGCGAGGTTTGTGGGACACCCTGATCCTCATTTATTTTGTCCTCTGCGGCATCGGCCGGCTGGCACGGTTTAATGTCACTGCCGAAGCGCTTTCAGACCGGATGGGGAAGGTGAGATATTACGAAGGGACGCCCATCCCCACAAGCATCCTCCTTGTGATCGTTCTTGGAATTGCCTTTTGGCTGGGCCGTGTCGATGATCTGATGCTCTTGGGACATTACCGGATAGGACCTTGGATACTACACCCCCTTGCCATTCTTTATGCCCTGAGCGGGAGTGCGATGATCAGCAGCACCATTCGCATTCCAAAGCCGTGAGAAAGCCGCAACCCTACAACCTCACCAGATTGGCGCCGTAAGTCAGGCCGGCTCCGAAACCGACAAGAATCATAAGATCCCCTCTCCGGAGTTTCCCCTCTCGAACGGATTCATCAAGAGCAAGAGGAATGGAAGCTGTGGAGTTATTCCCGTACTTATGGATCGTTACGATCATCTTACTTTTGACTGTCCCCACGGGAAGATCGAGTTTGGATTCGAGATGCTCTGCGGCGCTGTTGATTATCCTTTCATTGGCCTGATGGGGAATAATTCTGTCAACCTGACTGAACAATGCCCGAAGCTCTTTCTTGCTCGCCCTCCCATCAGGATCAAGGACCCGCAGGCAGCTTTCGGCCATCGCGCCTTTGGCGAAAGCGTAGACCTTTTTACCCTCCATCCACATGAATCGACAACCATTGTCTTCGTGATCACGAAGCACAAGGGTATGACGCAATTTGTATTCACCGCCGAGATAGGATCGGATGATGCCCTCCTTAGCCCTCCGTCGCAAGACCACGGCTCCGGCTCCGTCTCCAAACAAGACGCAAGTGTTTCTGTCCTTATAATTGGTGATGGCTGAAAGCTTGTCCGATCCGACCACCGCGACCGTTTTGTACTGCCCCGATTTTACGAATTGCTCTGCCATGGCCAGCGAATAATTGAAGCCGGTACAGCCTGCCTGCACATCAAAGAAAGGCATATTCTCACGGAGATTGAGGAGATGGGCGATGTGGCCTGCCGCAGAGGGCCATACCGGCTCCGTGGTGTTGGTACCCATCACCAGCATCTCAATTTCTTTCGGGTCGACGCCTGCGTTTTCGATAGCCCTTTCAAGGGCAAGTCGGCCCATGGTCACATTGGTTTCTTCTTCCGTTGCAATTCTTCGCTCCCGAATGCCTGTTCTTTCTAAAATCCATCGGTCACTGGTCTCCACCATCTTTTCCAGATCATAGTTGGTAAGGACTCTTTGCGGAACATAAGAGCCCGTCCCAATAATCCCAACGTGATGCATCTGAACCTCGCTCCAAGTTTTAGGACTAAGGGTAACCTCTTCTCCAATTTATAGCAATGGGACGGCGAAACTCCTTTTTCTCGTTTTGAGTTGAGCATTGCTCTGGGATCGAGTAAAATACGGCTCAGATTTATCTTTCCAGAGGATCACACAGGATGAGAGTTTCGGATTTCATCCAAAAAGTGCTGATAGAGGAATTCAGGGAAATTCAACAGGACGAATGCCATCACTATATTTCATTTAGCCTCATCTGTCAGGGGATAGAATTTTTGGGAGCTTGCCTTGATTCAGAGCCCTTTTCAGCCAAGGGACAAAGTGCTGCGCGCTTCAGAAGAGCTATCTATGATCTTTTTCCGGCATCGTATCGCCAATTCAACCAGGGGACCGGAAGGCCTTTCGATTTATACGAAAACCTGCGCTGCGCTGTATTGCATGCTATTTTACCGGGCTCACCATTAGAGCTCATTCAGCAATCCGAAAAGGGGAAATTCGATGCAATTCATCTCCAAGTAAAGGAGATTCGGGGGATGGATAAACTTGTCCTGGTATCGGAAGACCTGTTTGATGATTACGAAAAGGCCTGCAAAGAAATTATTGCAAGAATCAGCGACGGCCGATTAAGGGGTTGGAAGTTTGAAGGAGATATTTTAATCACTGGATGACCGATGGAGTGTGTGATGACCAAAACGTTTTTCTCATGGCCCGTCGCAGCTTGCTGTTACGGAAGGGCCTGCCAACCAGGAGGAATTTTTTCATTTATGCGAGACCCCTTGACGAGGCGATCCCCGAATTGGATATAATACGAAATATTCCCACAATGACTTGAGAAATCTTCGGTAACGAAAGCGAAATGGATGGACAACGAGACATTTTTTGAATCCCCCTTGGCCTTCCTGGGCAGGGCCGCGATACGCTGGGTCAACGAGCTGGGTGCCATGGTGCTGTTCCTCCTCAGGGCATTTCTAATGAGCTTTCACCCCAAGCAATTCCCGGTCATTATTCACCAGGTTTATTTCATCGGAGCAAGGTCCGCCACAATCGTGATGCTTGTCGGCCTGTTCACGGGCATGGTTTTGGGGCTTCAACTTTTTCATACACTCGTGAAGTTCGGGTCAGCGGGGGTCTTGGGCACAGCGGTCGCCCTATCGTTGATCAGGGAACTGGGGCCTGTGCTAACCGCGATCATGATCACGGCTCGAGCAGGCTCCTCCATGGCCGCGGAAATTGGCATCCAGCGCATCTCCGAGCAGATTGACGCCTTGGACACAATGCGTATTGATCCGCTCCGGTATCTGGTCAGCCCAAGGATTGCCGCTTCCATCATCAGCTTCCCCCTGTTGACGGCTTTCTTTGATCTCATCGGTATCCTCGGCGGGTTCATCACGGGAGTGATGATGATGGGCCTCAACGCGGGCACTTACTTTTACCGCATTCGAACCGGTGTGGAATTGGAGGATATCACGGGCGGCTTTGTCAAGGCGCTGGTGTTCGCCGTCCTTGTCTCGATGATCTGCTGCTTTCAGGGTTACTATACCCACATGCGAAGGGATAGCTATGGTGCGAAGGCCGTGGGGCTTTCCACGACGTCGGCAGTGGTTCTGTCGTGCGTGCTCATCCTCGTCGCAGACTATGTGGTCACGTCTCTTCTCTTTTAGAGGCCGATGGAAAATCCGTTGATTGAATTTCAAAAAGTGAGCAAGCGCTTTAACAACCATGTGATCCTCGATCGGGTTGACCTGGCGATCTACGAGGGACAGGTAACCACCATCATCGGAAAGAGTGGGAGCGGCAAGAGCGTACTGCTCAAACACATTATCGGGTTGATGACGCCCGACGAAGGCACCATCCTGTTTCGAGGGCAGCCTGTTCAGAAAATGAGTAAAGGCCAAAAGGGCCGGACCTTTAGTCAAATCAGTTACATGTTTCAGAACAATGCACTCTTTGACTCGATGACGATCTTCGAAAATATTGCCTTGCCCCTTCAGCAGACCACCCGTCTGAGTCAAAAGGCTATCGAAGAACGGGTAAGGGCCAGAATGGAGCAGATGGAACTTGGAAACGTGGCCCAGAGCTATCCGTCGGAGCTGTCCGGAGGCATGCAAAAGCGAGTGGCGCTGAGTCGGGCCTTGGTGACCGATCCAAAGATCGTCCTTTTTGACGAGCCCACCACAGGCCAGGATGTCATTCGCAGGAATGCCATCTTGAGCATGGTCGCTCAATACCAGCGAAAGTTCGGGTTCACGGCGGTCCTCATCAGCCATGACGTCCCGGACGTTTTTTTCATCTCAAACCGTATTCTCGCCCTCGACGAGGGGAGAATCATTTTTCAGGGAACGCCGGAGCAGTTCGAGGAATTCGAGCATCCTTTCGTCGACGAATTTGTCCAGAGCCTTGAGGATTTTCAAGAACATCTTACCGGAATTCAATCCAAACGGCAGTTTCGAGTTCGGAATCAGATGGGCCTCAGAAGGAAACGTCCTCGAGAAAGCTATGTCATGGCATTATTTACGCTGAGAGACTTCGATCAACTCTGTGAGCATCTGGGGCACACCCGAGGCCAGGAAGTTCTCAACGCTATGGGGACGTACCTGAACAAGCATTTTGGTGCCGTGGGAGGATTTTCTGCCCGTCAGAGCAAAGATCAATTTAGCACCTTTCTTCCCTTTTCAAACCTCAGCGAGGCGGAACGAATTGTGGAAAAATTTGCCCTGGATCTTCGGGAAGAAGGGTTGCGCGCGATCCAGGCAGAAGCTCATATTTCTCAGAACCTCTGCTTCCCGTTCGCCATCTTTGCGGGTTTCGCCGAGAGCAAAGCAGGGAGTGAGGGGATCGACCTCGTTTTAAACAAGGCCGAAGCGAACCAGAAGGAGATCGCCAGGGTTTACTGTGAAATACGGAGGTAAAAGGGAATGAAGAAGTTTCGTTATGAGACGGTGGCCGGACTCTTTGTGCTCATCGGGCTGGTATGCGTGGGATATATGACCGTAAAACTCGGAAGGGTTAAACTCTTGGCCCACGATTCCTATCCTCTCTACGCCCGCTTTAATTCGGTCTCCGGGTTGAGAGTCGGCAACCCCGTGGAGATGCTGGGGATCCAAATCGGAGAGGTCGTTGGTTTCAGGCTCGATCAAGACAAGCAGGTGGTCATGGCCGAACTCAAAATAAAAGAAGGCGTCAAGGTCTACGAGGATGCGATCGCCTCCATCAAGACATCGGGCCTCATTGGGGACAGGTATGTCAGTCTCGACGCAGGAGGATCGGGTTCGATCCTGAAGCCAGGAGGTGTGATTATACAGACGGAATCGCCGCCCGATCTGTCCGACCTCATCGGGAAATATGCATTCGGGGACATCGGAAAAGAAGGAAAGGAGAAAAAATAACCGTGAAAAAATCGGTCGCTGTGTTGATACTTTCTCTCTCCGTTCTCAGCCTTTGGCCGGTTTCTGCCTTCGCGGTCTCTCCTCTAGAGACCGTACAAACACAGGTCAACCGAGCGCTCGAGGTGTTGAGGGATCCGGCTCTCAAGGCCGAATCTGCCAAGGAGACGAAAGAAAAGAAGATTTGGGCCATCATTGATGATGTCTTTGATTACACCGAGCTTTCGAAACGGACATTGGCTCAACATTGGAGACAGTTCACCCCCGGCCAACAAGAGGAGTTTACACGTCTTTTCGGGAAACTCCTGGGCACAGTTTACATGGACAGGATCACCACCTATAAAGACGAGAAGGTGGTTTTCGGCAAGGTCACTAACCTTTCGGATAGGACTGCTGAAGTCCAAAGTGAGGTCCTTAGGCCGTCGAAATCGATTCCGATGCAGTATAGAATGATCTTGGGAAACGGAGAATGGAAGGTCTACGATGTGGTGATTGAGGGGGTGAGCCTGGTGCAGAATTATCGGAGCCAATTCAGGGAGATTCTGACGAACAAACCCCCTGAGGATCTTCTGAGAATGCTCCGGGAAAAGACTCGCAAATAGTACCAAAAATGGGGATACATCCCATTTCTGACTCACCCTTGACCCAAGGGAACCTGGCAGTCCATTTCAGGATAGAACCCAGTTTTTTCTTTAGCCGTAAATTCTCGTTACCACGGATTGTGCGGAATCTGTGAAGATCATTTCATAGGGGAAGAGCCATGGACATCCCGATGGAGCAAAATACACTCGGCCTTCTGGTCGCCATCCTGTTTTTCCTGATTTCCTTTCTTTTTAATCTGCTTCAGCACCGTTATTCAAGAACACGCCTGGATCGAATGCTAACGAAGGAAGAATCCTTGGCCAATTTTCTTGTGGGAATACACAAATATCTGGGTGAACTGGAGTGGACCTGCAGCGTCGAGCTGTATGGGGCGAGCTCCCCGCAGGAAGTGGGAAAAGCCATTCATGTGGCGCGCGACAGGATTGACTCGACCGTTGCTGAGATAAAGGAATACCTTCGCTCCTTTCGTCAGTATCGAAGAAAAGAAAGAGCGAGGGAAAAACAGATGAGAGAGCCGGAGAAGTCACATCAAAGACCGGCCAGGCGGTGAGCCACAGGGCCGTGGAAATTCAGAAGCGGCAACTTGATTTAGGAAAATTGATTAGGAATAATAAATTCAATGAAGGAATCGGAAAGGAGAACCCTCAATGAAAGCAATTGTAGACGAGGAGACTTGCATCGGATGCGGACTTTGTGTGGAGACTTGCCCTGAAGTTTTTGAGATGAATGATGACAAGGCTCATGTCAAAGTGGATGAGGTTCCGGCGGATTTAGCGGAGTCGTGCAAAGAGGCTGCTGAAAATTGTCCGGTGGAGGCCATCCAAATAGAAGAATAAGTGTTCCCGGCCAAATAAAAAGGGGCCTCCGGAACTTGACCCGGAGCGCCCCTTTTTATTTTCTTTTTAAAAGATTACTCAAAATATTCTTTGATTTCTCTGTATCGCTTCGGATCTCTCAGCCGATCAAGGGCCTTGGCCTCAATCTGCCGAATTCTTTCCCGACTGAGACCGAACTGTCTGCCAATTTCTTCAAGGGTGCATTCCCCATCTTCTCCGATGCCGAAACGGAGCCGGAGAATCTTTTCTTCTCTCGGCGAGAGGCCGGACAAGAGCTTCTGGATCTGATGGGTTAGATCTTTTTCCAGTAAGGAATCACTGGGGGAGAGGCCCTTTTCGTCTGGGATCAGGTCTTCAAGCGTACTATCCTCTTCGCCGATAGACATATCGAGAGAGATCGGTTCTTCAATGAGATTAAGAATCTTCTCCACATCGTGTAAAGGAATTCCGCTTTCTTTAGATAATTCCTGGGAGGTGGGCTCCCGGCCTAACTTTTTTACAAGATCCTTGAAGGACTTCATCAATTTCCCTTTGATCTCAAAGAGGTAGTTTGGAATTCGAATCGTCCTCGATTTTTCCGCAAAAGCCCTCAAAATGGCTGCCCTGATCCACCAAGAGGCGTAGGTACTAAATTTGAAGCCTTTGGTATAGTCGAACTTTACCATGGCCTGGATCAGGCCAAGATTCCCCTCCTGAATCAAGTCAAGAAAGGAAAGCCCCCGATTGGCATATCGTTTTGCGATACTGACGACCAACCGGAGATTGGCCTGGATCAGCTCATTCTTTGCCTGTTGAAGATCGAGCAGTGTCCGTTGGTATTGATTCAACGTCGCCTTATAAAGAAGATTTTTCCCCCGCATTTCTGAAGCAGTAGGTTTTGACTTTTTCCCATTCTTTCCGTTTTTGCCCTTTGTCTTATAACCTCCCCGTGCATGCGCATGGATACGTTTCCGCCCATTTTTAGGGGTCCAAGGGGTGTAAAGCTGATTTTTTAAACGATTCACTCTTGACTCGAGGATTCTGACCTGGCGCTCACCTTCCTTAATCCTTTTCGCCAGTTCAACCTCTTTTTCCGGCGTCAAAAGGGATATCTTTTCAAGGCCCTTTAAATATTCCCACGTGATATCCTGAGGTTGAAAGACAATTTCTTCCTGAGGAACAGGTTCGGGTGTTATCTCTTCCCCTTCCTCCACCAATTCAGCCTCTTCCGGCTGAAGGTCGAAGTCTTCCATCGTTTCTTCTAATTCGCCCTCAGCGTAGGAAGCTGATTGGATAGGGGGAATCGGGGCCGAAGTTTCAGCAAAAAGGGTTGAGGATTGAACAGGCTCAAGTCTCAAATCCTCCCCTTTTTTGCTTGAAGCCTTATTGTTCTTCACAGTATGTTACCCCTTTCATCTTGGTACAAAAAACCCTCTCCATTCTTTGTCTATGGAAAGGGTGGTTTTATTCACTTTCTTTTTTACCAAAAAACCCTTGCCCGCTGAATGGTCCTTTCTATGTCTGCAATCCGTCTAACTTAATACCTTCCTTCTTTTTATATTAATATACTCAAGCAGGAAAGCTTTGTCAAGCATTATTTTACGATGAGTTGCTTAATCTTTTCAATTAGTTATGTATTATGAAGACGATATTCCTATATTCATATAGGATTAATTCTGCCCTTTTTGTGAAAAAAATAATAAATTGACCTGAACTGACGCACTGCCTTCGAACCGTTGAAAAATGTAAGTAAACCTCCTGTTTAGCGCTAAGAAAAAAGTATCGTTTCTTAATTTGACTTTAGGTGGCCCATCATTTTATAAAATTTTAATTCACTTCATATTCCCATGTCTTGTCTTTCTGAAAAGGGGTTGAAAGAATGTCTATGGGATACGTCGACCTTCATCTTCATACGACGGCTTCTGACGGAGTTCTAAGGCCGTCGGAGATCGTGAGATACGCTAAGGCCAAGAGGCTTCAGGCGATTGCAATTACCGATCACGACACAGTAGAAGGGTGTGAGGAGGGATTGTTGGAAGGGGAGAGAATTGGTTTTGAGGTGATCCCGGGGATTGAGATCAGTGCGGAGCATTCGCCCGGTTCCATGCATATCTTAGGTTTTTTTCTTGATATTCACCACCCCCTTCTCACGGAGAGGCTAAAATTTCTCCAGAAGGCAAGGGCAGAAAGAAATCCGAAGATCACCGAAAAATTGAATAAGTTAGGGATTGATATAACCTTCGAAGAGGTCTTGAGAGCCTCCGGAGGAGGGCAGGTCGGACGACCCCATTTTGCCAATGTGCTCTTAGAAAAGAAAGTTGTGAAAAATTTTCAAGAAGCTTTTGATCGATTTCTAAAAAAAGGGGCCCCGGCCTACGTGGACAAATTCAGATTTACATCGAAAGAAGCTCTCCATTTTATCAACGAAGCTGAAGGGGTGGCCGTGCTTGCTCATCCCAATACCCTCGGAATGGATGGTTACCCAGAGTTGGAGAAACTGATCCTCCATCTGGTCGATGAGGGGCTCAAAGGGATGGAGGTCTATTATCCTGAACATTCTCCGGCGGAAACAGTACAGTATAAATCCCTTGCCGAAAAATACGGCCTCGTGTTGACAGGGGGGACGGATTATCACGGAATGGAAAAAAGCGAATTGGACATCGGGGTGGGAAGAGGAGATATGAAGCTTTCTTACTCCATGGTACAGAATATCAAGGCCGTTCGAAGTCGGTCTTTATCGGGGAGGTAAAGCGGGAGAGGGTTGTCTGCCTACAAGTAGGCGGGGATGAGGGTAGGGACGGAGGAGACCATGAAGAGACGGAAAAAAACGAATCGCTTGAAGGCAGCCTTGAAGAGAAAGAATGTCAAGCACTCCTTGAGGAAGTCTAAGGGAGAAAGAAAGTATCCAACCTGATGATCAGAATTAGAAGGTTGAGGTCAGGGTTGGAGGCAAAAACGTTATGAAAATACGGGAAAAATGTAGCGCCCTCATTTATTGAGGGCGAATTCATTTAATTAATTGTGATACATACTCCGTCGGCAATGAATGCCGACGCTACGATAAATGAACAATGCCGCACTTTGAATACCCAAGGCTCGTCTTATCGGACCCTGAAGGAAATATCATTGACCATCCTTTTCTAAAGCTTTCGGGTCGATCCGGAGATCGGTTCCTCCTTCCTCCGCCGTCGGAATTAGTGCCCCTGCCTAAAGGGAGTCAACTCTTCACTTTACCCGGAAGAATTCCAATCGGCTGGGATGAAGAAAAAAGGTCTTTTGTCTCCTTAGGAAAAGCGAGTTTAGGCAAAAATGAGGCGCAGTATACGGCAGTTGCTGCGTTTCTGCCACCGGGGTATATCCGAACTTCCCTTCCTGGTACCCAAAAGGGTCCCCGAGCACCTATCCTTCCACTTTGGGCTTACAGCGCGGTCGGCTGGAAGGATGGCAGATTCTGGGCAACTGGAATACAAATTGACTCGAATCCCCATTGGCACCCAAAATATTTTGAGGGCGATCGCCTTTTAAAGAGAAAGGCCCAAGCCTCTCTTGGGGATCGCCCCCAAAATCGCCTCCTTCGACAACTTTCCAGGTGTGCCTTGGAATATCACTGTTTTGCGGCAAAAAATGTTTTTTTTCGAAGATGGGAATGCCCCCTGCCCACCTCCCCTTCGTGCAACGCAGATTGTCTAGGCTGTATTTCGCTGCAGCCCTCCGAATGTTGCCCTGCGTCACAAGAGAGAATCCGTTTTATTCCAACTGCGGACGAGGTCCTGGGCGTTGCCTTACCCCATCTTGAAAAAGCGGAGGATCCGATTGTCAGTTTTGGCCAGGGCTGTGAAGGAGAGCCGCTGATCCAATGGAGGCTTTTGGAAAACTCGATTCTCAAGCTTCGAGAAAAAACGGATCGTGGAACGATCAACCTTAACACCAATGGAAGTCTTCCGAGACCATTGGTGAAGCTTTGCGAGGCCGGGCTGGATAGCGTTCGTATTACGCTCAACAGTCCTCATTCAAAATATTACAAACGCTATCACAGACCCAAAGGATACTCATTCAGGGAAGTGGTGGATTCCTTGGTCGCGGCGAAAGGAAAAGGGATCTATACTTCGATCAATCTCCTCGTCTTCCCGGGATTCACCGACAGGGAGGCAGAATTGGAAGGATTGATTGAACTGATCCGGAAAACCAGCCTAGATCTGATCCAGATGCGAAACCTCAACATCGATCCAGACCTCTATCTCAAGACTATGGGAAGCGGTGGGGGGATGGGCATCTCTAAGATGATTGACATTCTAAAGAAGGAATTTCCTTCCCTCCAATTCGGCTATTTCAACCGCACGAAGGAAAATTTCTATCCCAATAAATAGGATTTAAGAGGTCAAATGGGTCGAGGTGCACCCTCCACCCCTCGAATCCCTGGACCTTTACTCATATTTTTTCAGCGATCAGGCTGGCAATAGCTTTCCTTTTCCCACCTTCCCTGAAGATCCCTTCGCGGTAGAAAAGGATCCTGAAATCTTTGAAGAACCGTAGAAGTTCGTTGGGCCTTAGAAAATATTTTGCTTGTTTTGGTCCTCCTACCCCCAGTTTCCTATGCTCAAGGAGGTAGGTTTCGAAGATCACCTTTCCTCCTTTTCTCAGCCCTTTCTTTATCCTCGGGGTCAGACGCCTTTTGAGAAAATAAAAGTTGGTAATGAGGTCGTATCGTTCCTTTGCAATATAATATTGATTGAGATCAATGAGAAATGTGTTGATCTTGACTCCTTTTTCCTCGGCTAATTTTCGGGCTTTCTTCAGACCCTTTTCAGAGATATCCACCGCATCCACTTCAAACCCATTTTGCGCCAGAAAGACGGCATTTCTTCCCTCTCCCGTAGCAATATCGAGGGCTCTTCCTTTCGGAAGAAGATGGATATGTTTCTTTAGAAAGGGATTGGGTTTTTTCCCAAGAGCGAATTCTCTCTTCCCGAATCTCTTATCCCATCTTTCTTGATCCCCTTTCAAAACGCCTCCTTTTTTGCGGGGTACCCGACAATTTTACAAGAAAAAATTGTTCTTGACATTAAAAATATTTGAAGGTATAAAGGGTCTACATATGTAGACCACCCCCTCACTCAACTGTTGGGTGAGGGTAAATCCAAATTTCAAAGCCCAAAGTTCAAAGAGAAGAATATTAAATTCAAAATAGAAAGGGGAAAAATGGAAAATAAAAAAGGACTGACACCCGTTCAGGAGAAAGTGTTAGGTTTCTTGAAAGATCATCTTCAAGACAAAGGATTTCCGCCGACGCTCCGTGAGATTGCTTCTCACTTCGGGTTGCAAGGGCCTAAGGCTCCCCAAAAAACCTTAAATATATTGGAGAGGAAAGGTTACATTCGGAAAATCCCTGGAGGTTCTAGGGCAATTGAAATTTTGGCTCACCCTCCGGTTCGCCTTGCCCAAATCCTTCCAGTTCCCATTGTGGGTAGAGTGCAGGCAGGGGAGCCCATTCTCGCTATTGAGAATATCGAAGGTTACCTCAACCTCGATCGGGATCTCGTTTCGTCAGGAGATGTCTTCCTCCTTCGAGTCCAGGGAGACAGCATGATCGATGCTCACATCCAGGACGGAGATTTCGCTATGGTGAAGCCCCAGCCCAGTGCAGAGAACGGCGAGATCGTCGTGGCTTTGATCGAAGATGAAGCTACGATCAAAAGGATTTTTCAAAAGAGGGATTTGATTCGGCTCGAACCGGCCAATCCCAAGTTGGAGCCTATCGTCGTCAAAAAGGGAGAAAAAAAAGTCATTATTGTTGGAAAGGTGATAGGGATTTTTAGAAAGCTATGACATTAATTGCGGATTGCGGAATTAAAGAGAGAACAGACAGTGTAGTGCGTCAATAGTCCCTTTACCTTGTTTGTCATTCCGGACCTGATAAGCCTGCCCCGTGCTTGACACGGGGGAATCCAGAGGCTGTCGCACGGAAGTCAGAAACCATATCAAAGACTGGATCCCGGTTTCCACCGGGAACCCCGGATTCCGGCTGGAGTTTACCCCGTACTCGATACGGGGCGGGAATGACGGCCTGATAAATGATGTAAAGAAGTGTTGGAGGGCACTACACTAGGTTTAGCTTTAAATCTGCAATCCGAAATAGATTATGGACGACCGCGTCATTCTTCACATCGATATGGATGCTTTTTTTATCTCGGTGGAGCAGAGGGACGATCCCTTACTTCGTGGGAAACCTGCTGCGGTTTGTGGTTCTCTTTCTCGAAGCGTAGTTACTTCAGCCACCTATGAGGCAAGGCCTTATGGAATTCGAGCGGGAATGTCGACCCAGGAGGCAAAAAGACGTTGTCCCCCGTTGATCCTTGTGAAGGGAGATCACTCCAAATATACCGAAACCGCTTCCCGAATCTTCTCTATTCTGAAAGAATATACGCCCTTAGTGGAAGTTGCCTCCATTGACGAGGCCTATCTTGATATCACTCAATCCCTATTATTATTTCAATCTCCCCTCCTCATTGCCCAATCAATCAAAGATCAAATCCGCGAGAAAGAAGAATTGACCTGTTCCATTGGATTGGCACCGAATAAGCTCCTTGCCAAGTTGGCGAGTGCTCTGAAAAAACCTGATGGCTTAGTAGTAATTCAGAAAGGAGATGTTGAGGGGATTTTGAAGGATCTTCCGGTTTCCAAACTTTATGGAATTGGCCCAAAACTGACAGAGGCTTTAAATTCGATAGGTATCTCTACTTGCAGTCAGTTGGGAAAATTTCCGGTTTCGGTTTTATCAAAGAGGTTTGGTGTCATCGGTGAGAGGCTTCATGAGATGGGTTTGGGATTGGATGATAGCCCGGTCGTTCCCTTTGATGAGGAGGAAGATGCCAAGTCGATCAGTCACAGCGTCACACTTGAAGAGGATACCTCCGATCCCAAACTCCTGCGAAAAGTTTTGCTTCAGCTTTCCGAAAGGGTCTCCAGAAGGATGAGGAGGGAAGGGTTTTATGGAAAGAGGATTGTCCTTACCGTTCGTTATTCAGATTTTTTTACCTTTTCAAAACAAAAGACTATTTCAAAATGGGTAATGAGCGGCAACGAGATATTCCAACAGGCTTTCGAGATCTTTCAATCGATTTCCCATCGGAAGCCGATTCGTCTCCTCGGAGTGGGAGTATCCCAATTGAAAAAGGAATGGTGCCAGTTGGATCTTTTTGAGAAAAGGGGAAAGAAAGATAATCTGCTCAAAGCGATGGATCGTGTGAACGAACGATTCGGAGACTGGACCCTCACCTGGGCAGGACTTTATTAAATTGGGATGTAAAGAAGCTCAAATTTGGTTTTCTCTCTGAGTCAACGCCATAAATATGGGGACTTCACCTCCTACTCTATATAACGCGAAGATTTACGATTGAAATCGAGTATACCGTTGGGCTTCAGGCGCCGCCGTGCCCCGAGGCCGCACCGGAGTACGCAAGCGCTGCTTGCAGGCGGTCGGCTGCAAGGGTTATGCGGTATGGTTCCGGACTGTTTGCTTAGCTTATTGACCCAGAGCAATGGGAGTCATCAGGCATACTGGAGCACCCATCGGATCGGTAATCAAGCACGCTCGGCCAATACCAGGGACGTCACGTGGCGGTTCAATGACGGTGCCCCCAAGTTCCGCAACACGCGAGGCATATGCGTCGACATCACCGACTGCAATTAATGCCTCCCACCAGGACGGGCGAGAACGGGAATAGTCTGTTGTCGGATTCATCATGCCGCCAACGTCTTTTCCGTTTTGCTGGAAGATTGTGTAGATCCCAAATGGCCCCAAATCTAATTCCCGACAAGTCCACCCTAGCAACGAACAGTAAAAGCCAGCGCTTACCCGTTGTTCTGTTGTTACGAGTTGGTTCCAGAAAAAGGTCCCATGTTCAGTCATGTGGCCTCCTGTCTTGTCGCATAACGTATTTATTAGGCTACTAGTGTTTTCCTTAAATCTTAAACCACTGAAGCTGTCTTCTCTTCAAAAGGGTCGGACTCTCATGCCACTTTTCCAGAAAACATCCGTTGTTCATTTGTGGTTGTAATATACACCTTTTTCTAAGGTAAAGGAATAGAATGTTTCAGGAAGTTATCCTTTTTTCCCAAAATCCGGCCGATCCAAAAGTTCAATTTGACGCTAACACCTGCGGCAAAGTATGGAAGGGGGAAAAAGGATGTTGTGCTCGACCTTAGCTCACCCAGCGTACAAACATCTCTACGGGATCGCGTTTTCTTTCAAAGTTATTTACCGCCGAGTCATTATCCGGCCATCCCAGAGCAGTTCCGATAATGATCCTCATGCCTTCAGGGATATTAAAAATCCTACGTATAATTTTCGGATGTGTTACAGATGCGGCAAGGGAAATGGTACCGAGTCCCCTTGCATCAGCCAATAATTTAAAGGTCTGTATAAAAATGCCCACATCAAGCATGGCGTATTCAAGAAGAATATTCTTGTCCACTATTACAATGAGAAGGGCGGTGGCATTAAAGAGGGAAAACATGTCTCGATAGTAATTCATCCTTCCGATTTTATCTTCCCGCGAAATAGAAAGGGATGTAAGAACGCTCTTACCCACATCCATATATCTTTTTTTTAAAGTCTCTGGCCATTTTTCTGGCATGGGGACATCTGGAGCCGGTTTTTCCCCCGACAAAAAGGCCTCTCTGTTTTCCTTTTTAAAGCGCTCAAGGGCGTTACCGGTGGCCACTACAAATTCATATTGCTGTGTATTCCCCCACGATGGAGCCCATAGAGCATCGCTGATGAGTTCCTTGATTGTTTCTTCGGGAACCCTGTCCGGAAGGAAGCTTCTTATGCTCCTCCTTTTTTTAACGGCTTCATTTATATCCATATATTCCCCTTATAATAACCTGCTTTTGGATACACAAAAGATTTTTGTAACAAATTCTGAAGAATCATATTCAGAAAATATGTTTTGTCAACGGCAATTTTGGCTTGCAAATACCCTCCGTATTTAATTCTAAATTGAAGATTCGCACGTGAGATATTGCATTCTTGGGGTAAGTGTTTGTTAGATGTATATCTGTTAACCTATGGTAATCTCCAATTCGAATCCTTTAAGGGCGGAAAGCAATTTTTCGACTTGATATTCGGATTTCTCGGCGGCCTTTTGCCATGTCTGAATGATTGCGTAACATCGTTGCAACTCTTCAACCACGGCGTGGACGGGGCGGAGAGGGTCGGAGCCGATCGTCAAGGCAGCTACCGTCATCAGCCACCACAACATCTCCTCAAACGCTTCTTTCTGATACCACCAAATATCATTGTACTGGTTCACCTGTAAGAATTGTCGAACGTCACTATCCTTCAACAATGATTCCAATATTCCGTGAGCCCGGGTCTGATCAAATGGTTTTTCCTCAAACCAGCGTTGATGACTCGTGAGCCATTTGATGAGGGTCAAGGAACTCCATGCGGAGGCTTCTTCGAGCCCCAAATCCCTCAGCACACTTAAGATCGTTTTCCCAAGCCTCCATTCGTCAATCCAGGTATGACTCCGGCCTGCGAAGTCCGTTTGATTGACCACCATCCCGAGAGCATGGGCGAACAGCCAGGAAAAGAGAGTCGCCCACGTCGTTGTTGAGCCGGTCAGCTTCTTGTTCAGGTATTCTGCTGCGGCTTTGACTCCTTTGGGTTGGAGCCGTGGATAGCGGCTTGTAATGACGGGTAAGTAAAGGATGGCTTCCAGCTTACGCCGAATCTCTTGGACAATCGTCGCCTCATCTTCTTCCCCTCCGCTGAGCCGTTTTGCTTCTTGCAGGAGACGGATCATTTTCTTTTCGATCTCTTCTGCGAGATTCTGATCGACTTTGGACTGCGACAGGGTAATGCGTGCTTCTATTAAACGGCGGAATGTTTGTGCATTGACTAATTCCTTAAAGGCATTCTGAAGGGGTCGCAACAGCATTTCTTTCAATGCCTCGTCGATACTGGGTACGCCACGGCCACTCAGGTCGTTGGCTATTTGCGCATAGTGATGCCATTCGTTATCCCGAACTTCCCTAAAATCGACGAAGACATGGTACTTGTAAGCACCCAACTCCACGTACAATCCTCTCTTGCACAATTCCTCGCTGTTACGAATGTATTCCAGACCGCTCGCATTGTCGCGGAAAATGGAGAAATAGGATGGATCATTGTGCAAGCCAAGGCCTTCTCCCAAATCTTTCTGAACTAATGTACGTTCATCTCCCGCACCTGCCTTGGTCGAATAGACGACTGAGGACCGAACCCATCCTTGGGCGGACTCGAATTTGTTATGATACACGATGAGGGCTCGCTCATCGCCAGACCGGTTGGAATAAGCGAAAACATTCTCGTTGACGTAGCCCTCCGGGGTAAAAAAATCATAAAGCAAGAATTGCTTGACATCCGAAAAAAGATGACGGCGCTTCATTAACGGGAATATCTCTTTTTCATGCCGCTGGATTAATCCCTGGTCGGGTTGTTCTTCCCATTTGGCGTGCCGGTATTCCATTCCATATTTTTCGTTGAAGCCCTCGATCTGGCCATGGGCAAACATGGGGAGCCCGGGCATGGTCACCATCATCGTGCAGACACCGAAGTATTTATCTCCTTTGCCGAATTGCGTGACAGCCGTTTCCTCATCCGGGTTACTCATAAAATTGACAAATCGTTTGAGGACCTCGGGATTGAATTCGAGCGTATTCTTCATGACGGAGCGGTACTTGGAGTTTTCTTCATCCTTTATCATATTCATGAAAGCGCTGTTGTAAACGCGATGCATCCCCAAGGTTCGGACAAAGTACCCTTCCAACAGCCAGAAGGCTTCCGCTAGTAATAAGGTGTCAGGAGCTTCCTGGGCCACCCGATCCACCACCTGACGCCAGAATTCTTCGGGCATGAAGCGGTTGAATTGCTCTTTGGGCATGCCGTGTTCCGCCCGAGAAGGAATGGCTCCGCCCGTGCCCGGCTCCGGGAACCACAAACGTTGATAATGCCGCTTCGTCAAGGTCATGGCCGCATCGAAGCGAATGACAGGAAATTTTCGAGCGACATTAAGGATCGTTTGAATAACCGCCTCTCTCACCTCAGGGTTTAGGTAGTTCAGCTGGGCCGTATCATTCCAGGGCATCCGGGTCCCGTCGTTACCATGATAGACAAACTTTTCATTGCCGTTTCTTCGATCCACCCTTTTGAAGACCACGGCTGCGTCACTCCGGTCGAAATAATGGTCTTCAAGATAAATCCCTACCTCTCCGTGCCACGAGAGGTCCGGTCCATTGAAACGATATGCAGGAAAAGGACTGTAATCCAGGGAGACGAACCACTCCGGATGTTCGAGGACCCACCGGGAATCAATTCCCACATGGTTGGGCACCATATCGCTTGCCATACGGATGCCCCGCTTCCAGGCCCGGTCTCTTAAATTCTGAAAAGCTTCTTCACCTCCGAGGTCGCCTGCGATCTCGTAGTCGAACAGCGAATAGGCCGAAGCCACTGCATCGGGATCGCCCATCCACTCCTTAATTCTTTTGGAGGCAAGGCTTCTCTCCCACACGCCGATCAGCCATAGGCCGGTGAAACCCCAACGGGCTAACAGGTTCAGTTCCTCGTCGGGAACTTGATCGAGTCGGTGGATGGAGCGCCGATACTTCCTGGAGAGTTGATGAAGCCATACATAAACATTCTTTGCGATAAGAACCAGCCTTGGCATCCAGTCGAGGTCAAAACTGAAGCGCTCTGGTTCTTCCTCCATCCCAAAAAATTCATAGACCTCTGCAGGCGCGCGGCCCCAAAAGGCCATTCTTCGCCATTCTGCGATTTCTTCCTCTTTTATCAAGTCCAGACTGCTGAGGAGTCGTAAGAGATAGGGACTGAGTAGATAACCCCATTTTTCCCGGATATATTGCAGCTGTCCTGAAAGTGAGTTGGGAACGGCCAGTGCAGGACTTCGAAGCATATCCACCAAGTTCTGATGATCGGGGCCGAACAGCGGTTGATTGTCAAAGAAGGAATGGAGAGCTTCGATGATTTGGAGGTAGGACGTATCCTTTCTCAGTGCGGTGTCATCGAACAACTCCATGAAGGGAGCAAAGGCAGGGTTCGTATTTGCCAGCCAGAGCATGAGCATTTCTTCCAGTACGATCAAGCGATGAGAGGTCCCTGCTGTTTCTCCTTCCAAATACGCATTGAGATCTACTTCGCGGCGATAGACAGCCACCGTTGGAAATGTGTCAGAAAACTCCCGAAGAGCCGCGTCCACTTTTTGCTTGCTCAGGTTCTCATCCAGCCATTCCAGGGCCTGTTGCACCACCTGCGCGTTCTTTTCAACGCGATACAGGCCCATGATGTAATGGAGGATTTCGTCAATCAATCCCATGGCATTGATCTGGCCGGCTCTAACGGCTTTGTCGGGGAAGGCGATCAAGTCTCTTTTTTCATTCATTTTCTGGACGAATAGTCTGGCCGCATGGAAGTTAGGAAGAATGACGTTTCCGCTAAGGGAAAACAAGGAATCATCGAATTGGTAGAGATCCCTTGTCTTTCGGGAGATGTGAAACTCCATCACCACAGTGTTCTTCTTGTGTGCCATATTACCCAATATAGGCCATTCCCCAATCGGACTCAAGCGGAATTATAGTAAAAAGGGTAATGCCTCACTCTGCCGCCGAGACTCAACGAGATCGGGCAGGGGTGTCAGAGAAAATCTTATAGCGGGTACCTCAGCTTGTCCCTCAGCTACAAGCATTTCTTGGACACAGAAAGGATTATGCCACAAAGGAGGAGGGTTGCCTTTGCCGATTAAAATTTCGGATCATCCGCTTTATAAGATTTTTAGAGACATCCCTGCTCGATCGGAAGATATGATCCGTGCTTCATTGAAGCATGACGTATAGGGCGAGAAAATAGCGGAGGGAAAAGAGAGGATAATATTAAAATTATGGGGGTTCTAAAGAACTTGCTGTCTCTGTCACGTCGGTTGGTGCCGAAGCCCCTGATCGGCTCCTATTTCATCATAAGGAACCGGGCGAACTGCATCGTGTGGCAGAGCATCCTGCCCCAGAAGGGTGAAGAGGTCTTACGCCCATCCGGGTGCACGAAGCAGAAGTGTTTACACTTGATGTCCTGCAGCCTCTTCGAGAAATCGGCTTCAGGGTTGTCGGGGTCGAGTGGCTTCGTGAAGTAGCCGGGTATGTAATACCCGAGGTCAGTGTAAGTACCCGCTGTCTTCCGGGAGTGGGCTTTCAAAAAGTCCACAAAGGTTTTCCGGGATGTCACCACTCCGAACGTGTCCGGGCGAATCTGCCATGGCGCCCCGGGTTCCATCTCGATGGAAAGGGCACGGAGGCAGTTCCGTCTCCCGTATTTCTTCACGATCTCCCTTCGCATTCGGTAGGTGTCCTGGATTAGCTCCTCATTTTCGCCTGGAATACCGTACGTGAAGAATACCTCTACATTCACTTTCTTCGAGGTAATATATTCCAGCATATCATGGTATTTGGCGTTCGAGCAGAAGTATCCTTTGTTGCGGCGTCTGATCTCCTCATTCCCCGTCTCGGGCGACAGGGCGATCACTCTGAAGTCCTCGGAGAACGTCTCGGCGAATTCGTCCACAAACTCCTTCGAGGTCACGCCGGTCGCCTCATGCATCCAGCCAAGCTTCTTGGTTAGCCCCTCGGCACGGATGCGCCTGAAGAGTCCCGCGAAGTAATCCTGGTTGTCAGGGGTCGGATCGAAAACAGTGTACATGGCCTCGTATCCATAAGAAAGTGCCTGTTTGATATCGGCGATGACTGCATCGTGGGGTCGCCAGACCACCCTCTTTCTGCACGAGATATATTCTTTTTGTGGGGTGAAAGAACCGCCGCACCAGGTGCAGTTGAAGGCGCAGCCTCTTCCCACGCAGAGCGGAAAGAGCTTGCAGCGGGCGGTGAACATTTTGAAATTCAATTTCTTAGGGATTCCTTTAACCACGATGAACGGCAACGATACATAATCGACGTACGTCCTGTAGTTTTCGAGGAGCTCCATATTAGCGAAGCGGAGTTCATTCAACATCTTCTCGTCAGCGCAATAAGTCGTTTCGTTGGAGATGACCTTGCCCTCGCCGTCTCTCCATGTGAGGTTTGGTACACTGCTGAGGTCCCTCTCCCCGGTTCTAACTTTTTTGACGAGTTCAAGAAGGGGGAGCTCGCCGTCGCCACGAACGACGCCATCGACACATTTGAAATCGCGTACGATCTCATCATGGAAAAAGCTTGCTGTCGATCCGCCCACAACGATATAGGAGTCGGGATAGATCTCACGGATTTTCTTACAGGACTCGATCACGTCGTGCGCCTGGTAGTGCCAGTGCAGCGAAAGTGCGATCACAGGCGCGGACATGGTCTTCAGACTATCCTGGAGCTGCCAGGACTTACGATCCATCTTTTCCACCCC
>JAPVTA010000047.1:0-2452 GCA_047519465.1 Thermodesulfobacteriota bacterium
AAGAAGGCGCATGGACCTTACTCTCAATGAAATTGAAAATTATGTCCTTTACCAGGTAGGAGCCATCTATGCCTTCGCCAAAGCCCATGGCCTGCCCTTACAGCATGTCAAGGCCCACGGAGCCCTTGGAAACTTAGCCTTTGTCGACCTGGAGGTTTCCAGGGCTATTGCCCGTGCAGCACTCCGATTTAGCAAAGAACTTACCTTAGTGGTCTATTCCGGAACAATCATGGTTCAGGCAGCCAAGGAGGTGGGGATTCTTTTTGCCGAAGAGGTTTATGCCGATCGAGTCTACAACCCCGACGGAACACTGCAATCCCGCAAGATCGCCGGATCGGTGATTCATGACCCGGAAAGGGCCGCCAGGCAGGCTCTGGACATGGCTCGAGAGGGATATGTGGTAGCCCATGATGGCACCCGGGTCAAGGTGAAACCCGACACCTTGTGCGTCCACGGAGACACGCCCGGCGCAGTCGGCATCCTAAAAAAAATAAGAGACGCGCTTAAGGAGACCTCCATCTCAGTCAAACCCATGGGACAGTAAAGAGGAGAAATCCCAGGCTGGTCCTGCTGGCGAAATGGCTATTAGGCGCTCGTTATCCCGGCTACCCGCTTCGCCTTCTCTTTATATTTCCTCAAGGGTGATTCGGCCAGGATCATCATTTTCTGGGCTGCCATGGACCCTTCGGCATGAACAGTAGTTACCTCATGAAACGCAGATTCATGGGAACAAAGCATGCGTTGAGCCGCGTGGATCATTCTCAGCCGGTCCTCGGTGCTAGACTTGGCTGAACCTCCAAGGTAATGCTCCAGATAATCATGAATCTCAGGGTTTTCCCAGTCTTTTCGATCCGGGGATGTAGCCAGAATACCGCCGCAGATATCCTGAATCCATTTTACGAATTCGTGATATTTACTCGAAAAATGGAGCTTGGCCATGTTAGCGATCAGGGGATTGGGGACTGCGATGTCCCCGTACATGACCGGGTCTTTGGCGGCGGCATTGGTCAGCGCCCGGAGCGTCTCCACATAACCGGCGATGTCGGCCAATTTGTCCCGAATATGGCCCACTTTCTCAAGGCCGTTATACTCTGCCATCGCCACCGCACAGCCAGCCATTGCCTCCACAGAAGGGACCTTGTAGCTAATGGCCGTAAAACGGTGGAAGGTTGCAAAGGTGTAAGCCAGAAGCATGGAGAATTGCCATTCCCCGCACATAAAAACTCTCTCCCAAGGCACAAAGACATCGTCAAAGACGATCATGGCCTCGGTCAATTCGCGGACCGGGTAGTCGGGATGAAACTCATGGGAAGTCCACTGGCCACGGCCAGCCCGGCAGATAAAAACAATGCCTTTGGAATTAGCCGGGACGGCAAAGCTCACGGCATAATCCGCTTCGCTCTCCCGCATCTGACGCGTAGGGACGACAATGATTTCGTTCGACACAGGGGCGCTGGTGATATGAATCTTGGCCCCTTTGACCACAATCCCATCCTTGTTCTTATCCACCACATGTAAATAATAATCGGGGTGCTTTTGCTGGGAAGGCTCTTTGGATCGGTCGCCCTTGACACAGGTCACTGCCCCACACATGGCCAAATCATGTTTTCGCACATGCTCAAGAAAATTCATTGCATTCTTCTGGTACTGCTCTTTGCCCATCTGCCCGGCAACGACAAAAGCGGCATTAAGACAGTCCGTGCCGATATCCTTCCCGAAAGGAAGGCCTCCGGTCAGTTCGATCGACCGCTGAATCATTCTTGTACGGAGCGCGAGATCTTCAGCGTTGCGGGGAGTGACGAAATAACGGTTGATGGGTTCTCCGGTTTTGGGGTGAGGGACCACAAATAAATTCCTTACCTCCGGATCCTCTGAAGCCGTCAGGGCAAACCCCTGAGCGACGGTATCTACAGAGACGCCGAGTATGGGGTGGGTCGTAACGTCATCTACTTTTTCGCCGCGGATGTAAACACGCCGACCGTCCTTCAAGCTCTGTTTGTATTGTTCGACTGTCCGAATTCCCATGTCTTCCTCCTTTGTATGAATTTAATACGTAGGGGCATTCCGTAGGACGCCCTTTCAAGCTAATATTTAACATCTTTGATTCATGATCGTAAGACCCTGAGCAATATATTTTGTTTGCTTTCGAGATTGCCAAAAAATCGGATGGCGCGCGCATAAGCCCTATCGCCCTTGAATCCTTGCAAGGGATCATTATCCTTATAATAGCAAAGGAGGATTTAAATATGGACAAGATGATTCGTTGGAATGACTTGGGGTCTGAGTGCGCCTTTACGGCTTGTGCAGAGACAGAAGCAGGACTCTTTGAGAAGGTTCTAGAACATGGCCGGAGAGTTCACGGCATGAAAGAATTCTCGCCGGATTTTTACAATAAAGTCCGCGCCTCGATTCGAGAGGGATACTGCGATTTGGAGGATGAATTGTGCCAATA
>JAPVTA010000048.1:0-4025 GCA_047519465.1 Thermodesulfobacteriota bacterium
CGTGCGGCGATACATAAGGGAACAACGTCGGTAATTATGCCAGATCATATCAGTAGACCTGAAACCCTGGGCTTTAGCCCAGGGAGTGGGTTCATTTCATGCATTATAATTTCTGTCGGATTCATCAGACCCTGAGAGTAACCCCTGCAATGGCAGCGAAGGTAACTGATAGACTTTGGGACATTGAAGATATTATTGACCTTTTAAAATAATTCTTGACATTTGAAATGAAAGAGAGTAACAATTTGATTGTAGCGGGTAAATCCTGAGTAATCGTGACACCCGATGAGGGCATCATAAGCATATTCTAAATATGCCGATCTCAGGGGCCGCTATTTTTTTTGTCTTTTTATGGACGTATACGTTGACGAAAGTGGAGACTTAGGTTGGGTACTTGATAAACCTTATCATGAAGGGGGTTCAAGTCAGTATCTAACGGTCGGTTGCTATATAGTCCCAAAAAAACTTGCCCATTTGTCAGAAAGAATCGTTAGAGATTTTTACCTCAAACGACATCGTCTAGCCAAAAACGAACTCAAAGGATATGAACTACATCAAGCCGAAAGAGTAATCTTTGCAAAAAGAGTTGTTCTCCTTCTAACGAAGAACCCAGAAATTGAAATTTTGTGTATCACGGTCAAAAAACAAAATGTCCAACTTCATATTCGCGAAGATTCCAACAAGCTCTATAATTACATGGTCAATTTAATATTACCAGAAAGAATTAAACACAAAACTTCTATAACTTTTATTCCAGATAAAAGATCAATCAAAGTACGAAGCGGAAATAGCCTTGTGGATTATTTGCAGGTTAAACTCTGGTTTGAGCTGAAAGCAGTTACAAAATTGGAAAATTGTCCTAAGGAAAGTGATCAATGTCTCAACTTACAATTTATTGACTGGATTTGCCATATCATTCGGAGTGAATTCGAACACGCAAAATCAAAAGCTTTCCATATCTTGACATCTAAAGTAAAATCTACACTTCTATTTTTTTAAATAATATTCCAAATTGACCCACTACCGAAAAAAGAATCCACTTGACAGAATTCTTGATTCTGCTATCATTCGGATCGGCAGGTTTCCCTCGCTAAACAGCATCCCAACCTAATCTATTGCTATTTGACGGCCTGATGAAAAGGTGGCACCCGAAGATCCTGGTATGATGCCTCCGAGAGGAGTGTTGGTTCCTCTCGGAGGCTTCCCACTTAACTGTTCTTAGTATACGTACGAAAAATATTAAGAAATTGCGCCTCGGAAATGCCCTATCGGGATTCCAACTTGCTTGCAATGGAGGAAAATACAATGAGGAAATTGATAATTTTGGTAGGCGTAGCGCTTGTATTAAGCTTTGTTGCCGGAGGCAGTATTGTTCTTGCAAACAACCCTCCTTCAAATTATTACGTTGATGAAACGAAGCTTCCATTCGATGCTCTGGCTGGCACTAGCACAGACCGGTACTGGGGCATTCATGGAGGCGCCGGCTATCGTATCGAGGTTCCAAATAACTGGAATGGCGAGCTTGTCCTTTACTGCCACGGATATCGGGGGTATATTCCAGAACTGACTGTCTCCAATCCCAGTATCCGTCGGTACCTGGTCAATAACGGGTTCGCCTGGGCTGCGTCGAGTTACAGCACCAACGGGTATGATGTGAAGGCAGGAGTAAAAGATACCCATGATTTGGCAGAATTCTTCAACGGCCTGGTAGGCAAACCGAAACGCACCTATATCATTGGGCATTCCATGGGAGGACATATCATTGGTGTCGCCATTGAACAGTATCCCAAGGGCTTTGATGGTGCTTTACCGATGTGCGGCGTCATGGGCGATGATGAACTGTTTGATTACTTCTTTGACTACCAAGTGGTTGCCCAGTGGTTGACAGGAACACACGTTGGGTTCCCTTTTCCCGCCGACTATACGACGGCTATCGTTCCGGCGATGAAAGCCGAATTGGGAGGCGCAGGCTTCCCAATTACCTTAAGCCCGGACGGGGTTAAGCTTCGTACAGCAACCAAATATTTCTCAGGCGGCGAAAGGCCCTTATTCAATCTGGCGTTCGTGTATTGGGGCAACTTCCTTTTTGGTCAGGGGTTGGACGGCACGCTTGGCGGGATTACGCCTGGTAACATTATGGGGAACATGGACACCGTCTACCAGTTAGATGATAACCCAGCACTCTCAAGTGAGGAGCTTCTGCTTAATGCACAGGTTCTCCGGATAGCGCCAGACCCGCAGGGAAGGCATCCGAACGGACTCGCTAACGTTCCGTATATCTCGGGCAACATTAATATCCCAGTTTTAACCCTTCATACCATTGGCGACCTTTTCGTGCCGTTCTTGATGGAAGAGATTTATGCCGAGAGGGCGGCCGCTCAAGGGAAATCGGGGTTGCTTGTGCAGAGGGCCATCAGGGACCTCGGCCATTGCGGATTTACAACCGCTGAGCAGGAAACCGCATTCGCCGATCTCGTGAACTGGGTTGAAAATAGTGTTAAGGCTGCTGGCGACAATGTCCTTGATCCGGCAGTTGTCGCCAACTCGAAATTCGGTTGCCAATTTACTCCGGTGAGACATCCAGCATCAGATCCTTTACCTTGGGCATGCATTGCACCGTAAAAAATCTGCCATAAGAGTCAGGAAAGGACATTCTGCGGTACAAAAAGTTTGGGATGAGAGGAAGGTTATCTTACTAAAAGCAGAGCCAGCAATGGCTCTGCTTTTTTTGGATGGGCATTTTAGGGCAGGTATCTTGCTAACCCATACGCCTGAAGTGTGTGATATCTACATCCCATTGTATTCGTCCTGCCTCCCGTAAATTTCGCTTCATCAATTTTTCGAAATGATGTATATTACAAGGGGCCGAGAAGTCGTATTAGGATACGGCGTTGTGAGGATGATAGGTAAAAGAGAAACAATAAAGGAACGTGCCATCGGTCGCATTGCAGTAATTGGTGCGGGTGCCGTTGGCAGTGCGTTGGGTGCGCTCCTTCATCGTGCCGGTCAGAATGTAGTCCTGATTGCGCGTCCGGCGCACATTGCCGCAATTCGTCAGCATGGCCTTCGGATTGACGGAGATACGGGAGACTTTATCGCTCCAATCGAGGCCGCTGAGATTCTAAGTTTCCGGCCTGATCTGGCCCTCCTGACGGTTAAGACACAGGACGTGGTTGCGGCCGTGAAAGCCAACCAGGCCTTCTTAGAGGATGTTCCGGTAGTCACATTCCAGAATGGGATTCGCAGCGATGAGTTGGTGGCAAGCATTGTGCCGCGGGCGCAGATCCTGAGTGCAGTCGTGCTTATGCACGTGACTTACCTCTTACCGGGTAAAGTAACCGTGGTCTATAGGGGAGAGTTGATCGTTGGCCGTCCGTTTGGCCCAAGAGATAGTATACTCGAAGATATTGGCCATATTCTGAATCAGGCAGTTCCGACTCGCGTGACGGACAATATACAAGGAGCCCACTGGCTTAAGCTTATCATTAATCTGAACAATGCACTGCCGGCGATAACTAATCTCACCATGGACGAGGTTTACCGGGACGTCTTTTTACGGAGCTTAGCCGTTGGCCTCATGCGCGAGGGGCTACGGGTTGTCGGCCGAGCAAGCATCCGGCTCGAATCCTTGCCTGAAGTGTCAGTCGGCTTAACCAGGCTCATCAACTGGATGCCGTCAGGCATAGCAGGCCGCATCGCTGCCGCGAAGGTCCGCCGGCTGACGACCGTTTGGCCCTTGTGGGGCTCAACATTGCAAAGTATCCAGCGAGGTCGTCCCACGGAGATAGACTACCTGAATGGCGAAGTCGTGGAATTAGGGAAGCGCTGCGGAGAGGCTACGCCTTTGAACAACAGGATAGTGGAGCTGGTACATCAGGTGGAGCGTACCGGACAGTTTCTTTCAGCGGAAGAAATCCGCCAGGCTTTTAGGCAATAGCGAGAGCAGGGCAGGTGATCTCTTGGCCTGGCGTGAAATTAGCAAAGCTCCCTGCCCTAAAGGGCGGGGCTTTCCGGCAAGGTGGTTC
>JAPVTA010000049.1:0-5963 GCA_047519465.1 Thermodesulfobacteriota bacterium
GTGTTTGGTGCAATTTTTATTACTGTATTGAATGAACTATTGAGCAACGCGACCGAATTCTTTATGAATATCGGCTCACTTAGCAAGATTGCATTACAGATTGCCCCACTTCGTGAGTTCATCTTTGGATTGGCCATTGTGCTCTTCATCATTTTTGAACCCCGGGGATTGGCCGAGGTTTGGCGAATCATCCGGTCCAGTTTTAGGCTGTGGCCTTTTTCGTATTGAAAAATGATTTTACAGATTGAAGAAAAAGATTACACAGATAGCCTGAAAAACCGATTCGCTCGGGGAACGATCCCCACTGTCGAACGAGGCGGATATGGAAGATAGTATGCTACTTCGACTCAACAATATCAGCGTCGTTTACTCGGATGTCATCCAGGTGCTCAAAGGAGTCTCTCTCGTCGTTAGAAAACAGCAGATTGTCTCGCTACTCGGCAGCAATGGCGCTGGTAAGACGACCACCTTGAAAGCCGTTTCAGGGTTGCTGAAACCGGAAAATGGAAAAGTGACCGAGGGCAGCATCGTTTACGAAGGTCATCCTATTCACAACTCGTCCCCAGAACAAATTACACGACTGGGAATCATTCAGGTCCTGGAAGGCCGTCAACCCTTTAAATACCTGACGGTTGAAGAGAACCTGAGGGTAGGGACAGCTACCCGCTGGGGTAAACCCTATAAAAAAGATCTGGAGTTGGTTTACCATTACTTTCAACCCTTGGTGGCTCGGAAGAACAGATTGGCCGGGTACTGCAGCGGTGGCGAGTTACAGATGCTTGTTATGGGCAGGGCGTTGATGGCACAGCCCAAGCTCTTACTACTTGACGAACCTTCTTTAGGTCTGGCACCCTTTCTGGTAAAGGAAATTTTTGAGATTGTGAAGAGGATCAACGAAGAGCAGAAAACGACCATTGTCCTGGTGGAGCAGAATGCCAACATGGCACTCCTTATCGCTCATTATGGGTATGTTATGGAGAATGGTAAAATTATGATGGAAGAGGCGGCCAACAATTTAAGGGAGAATCCGGATGTAAAAGAATTCTATCTGGGCACGGCATCCTCAGGGGCGCTCAAGTCTTATAAAGACGTGAAATCGTACAAACGACGCAAACGCTGGCTCTAAACGGCAATTGAGACTTCAGGCGGTTGTAGACCGAGAAGGGTTTAAGGATATTTTAATCGTGAGAGTTGAGGCAGAGAAAGAGGGATTGGATCGCGCCATGCTTGAGCGTGAGTTTGAAAACGTTTTTAAAGAAATATGCACGGTCAAAATTGATAAGCTTGAGTTGATCGAAAAAGGAACGCTATCCGAGAAGGATAACCTAATTGTCGACCGACGCAGTTGGAAATGAAGGTTTCGTCTGTCGGCAATGGTGATGATGCCCGCCCTGTTCCATATCATAAGTAACTTACGACTGGCAGCTAGGCATCTTTACTCGGAAAAGCTACCAATAACAATTGGGTTTGACATGTTAGGTGCAGGGCCCGTCTCGTCCAACGGTTAGGTTGGTCGCCATAAGGACTTGACGTAACCCTTTGACGCTAAACGAAACGGGCTTCGTAGCCGTAACCGTAAGGACGCAACATTTTCATTCATCGTAGGTGACGTACCAGGAAAGGATAATCTATGGGAAACTTAGATATCCACATCGGAGAAGTCTTAGCAAGAAATGCAAGGTTGTATCCGAACGATGTGGCCCTGATCGAACGGATACCCAGTGAGAATAAGAGAAAAGAGATCACCTGGAAGCAGTTTGACGAAGGGGCTAACCGATTTGCAAATGTTCTGATCAAAAAGGGGATCAAAAAAGGAGATAAAATCATCCATCTGATGATGAACTCCATTGATTGGCTCATCGCCTATTTCGGGATCATCCGCACCGGGGCGTGGGGGGTCCCGCTGAATTTCCGTTTTACAGGCAGTGATATTCAATACTGCTGTGATGTGGCAGAACCGGCATGCGTGATCTTTGGCGAGGAGTTTATCGATCGGATCGCCGGCATCAAAGATAATCTTCATACTGTGAAGCACTATATCTTTACTGGAAAAGAGATTCCGAATTATGCCGAATCCTTTGAAAAATTAGTAGAAAAATCTTCTTCCAATCCACCGAACATTCCGATTGGCTTCGATGATCCCTGTGGTCTCTATTTTACCTCCGGCACGACCGGGCAGCCCAAGCCCATCTTGTTGACTCATAAAAATATGATCTGCGCCTGTATCACTGAAAATGCCCATCATTATCAGACCAGAAGGGATAATTTTGTTCTTATTCCTCCCCTTTATCATACAGGGTCCAAAATGCACTGGTTTGGAAGCTTTATTGTTGGGGGACGTGCCGTTATCTTAAAGGGAATCGCGCCCGAATGGGTGCTTCAGGCGATCAGTGATGAGAAGGCCACGGTCATTTTTCTTCTTGTCCCGTGGGCTCAAGATATCCTCTTGAAGCTGGATAGCGGAGAGATCAAACTGAAGGATTACGATCTCCGTCAGTGGAGACTCATGCACATAGGGGCACAGCCTGTTCCTCCTTCCTTGGTGAAACACTGGAAGGAATACTTCCCCAATATGGCCTACGATACAAACTATGGACTGAGCGAGTCGACCGGTCCAGGTTGTGTACACCTTGGTATAGAAAATGAGCATAAGGTTGGGGCGATCGGACTCCCAGGGTTCAACTGGGAAACCCGAATTGTCGGTGAGGAAGGAAATCCAGTCAAAATGGGAGATGTGGGGGAGCTGGTGGTTCGTGGGGATGGTGTGATGAGGGAATATTATAAAAACCCAGAAGCCACAGCCAAAGCCCTTAATGATGGATGGTTGTACACAGGGGACATGGCGAAACAGGATGGAGATGGATTCATTTTTCTTGTTGACAGGAAAAAAGACCTCATCATCTCTGGGGGTGAGAATATCTTTCCCGTGGAGATTGAGGATTTTCTTCATACCCTGCCGGGTGTCAAGGATATAGCAGCCATTGGGTTTCCCGACGAGCGCTTGGGTGAAGTGGTGACCGTCATTATTGATGTCGTTCCAGGAAAAGCGCTCACAGAAGAAGATGTTTTTAAGTATTGCGAAAAGTTACCCAAGTACAAGAGACCCAAAAAGGTTTTCTTCGGTGAAGTTCCCCGCAATCCAACAGGAAAAATAGAGAAGCCAAAATTGCGAAAGAAATATATCGGAATGGAAGAATCCTTCAAGATAAAATAATCCCCGTTCTTGATACACCGCCTGCGGTTCGAGTACGCGCGTTCACTAATACGAGTCACCTCCCCTCTCCCCGCCGGGGAGAGGGATGGGTGAGGGGCAATTCAATGAAATGCAATAAGACTTAATGCGTTTGTATTGATAACCCGCACCACACGGCTCATTATTTATCCCAATCCCTGCCCAAGCAATAAGGCTCACTATGAAACTGAGGCGAGTTCCTTTTCATATTTCTCAACCCAGCCGTCGGCCCCGCATTCTTTCAAGATGTCTATGGCTTTGCCGAGATTCTCCTGAGCTTTTGATCTATCTCCCTTTCGTCTGAACAGATCTGCATAAAGGGCATAATCTTTGCCTAAGTGGAACATCATAAGATTTCTTTGATCGGCTTCAATGGCCTTCTGTATCCAATGCTCTGCTTCAGGTATGTGCTGATCATCGATGTTCAATAGAATCTCTCCGATATATCTTTGAATCCAGCCTTGATTTATTTTTACCTTGCTATTTCCTGAAAGGATATACAAAGATTCTAAATCCGCATCCTTCTCTTTATTCATCACCTTTGATCTTGCTACCCCTGCTCTTGCCAAACCCACAGAAGATGGCATTAGGCGTGTATGTTTCAAAAGCTCGCATACTTTTTCATAATGATCTTTAGCACTCGGGAAATCCCCTGTTGCAAAATACGTCTCGGCTAAAATAAGATGTGCGTTTGTTTTCCATCCTTTTTCATTGATTCTTTCGCAAAACTCGATTCCTTTTAGCAGATGCCTTTCAGCTTCTTCGAACAACCCCCTCGCATAGCAGAAAATTCCGTGGGAAGAGTATACATAACCTTTAGACATAATATCTCCGCTCTCTTCGGCTGCGCGAAGGGCCTCGGCGGAGATCTGGAATCCTAAATTTATCCTCCCTGGGTAGAAATAACAATAATACGCCAAATTCCCTTTCGTTATTGCACTTCCCCAAAGACTCCTTGCTGCCATGCTAATATCAAGAGTTCTTTGCATATGAAAGATTGCCTTATCAAATTCACAGTTGTAGCTCAAAGCCATCCCGAACCAATGGTTTGCATAAGATGAAGTTAGAATGTCCATTATTTCATCCGATATCTTTAGCGCCTCCTCAAAAGCTTGAAAGGCTACTGGAAAATTCTCTTCCACCATATAATGACATACGCCTTGAATGGTTCTAATCTGACAAAGCCGCTTTTTATAATCCTGTTTTGTAGCCAAGCCAATAATGGGGTCAATGACTTCTCTGGCCTCAAAATAATAGTTTAGTTGACCGAGGTAAAAGGCAAGAGCCGTCCGGGCGTCAATAACCTTCCTCTGCCCTTCATCAGTCATAGGCAACTTTTCGAGGCAGTTGATTCTCTTTTTGGCGTGAGCAATAGCGTCCGGAAATGAGGCCGCCTTCTCCGCCTTCTTTCCTGCTAGCCTCGAATACTCAGCCGCTTTGGCATAATTCTCACTCAAAAAAAAGTGTTCGGCCAAAACTTCGTAATGCTCACTCAGGTTATCTCGGTTTAATTCCTCGATACCACTCCCAATCTCCTCATGAAGTTTCTTCTTCCTCTTGGCCAATATCGAGTCATAGACTACCTCACGGGTCAGGGCATGTTTAAAGATATAATTCGATTGGGGGTATATACCTCTCTCATAAAGAAGTTCCGAATCCTTTAAGGCGGAAAGATGTGATAGCAGCTCTTTTTCGGGAAGGTCTGTTACACGATTTATCAATGGGTAGCTGAACTCTCTCTCAATGACAGACCCTGTCTGAAGCACTTCTTTCGCCCCTTCAGGCAAGGAATCAACCCTGGCCATGATCACATCCTGGATGGTTGAAGGAATAGCAACTTGGCGGATATCTTTTATTAGTTGATACGTATCATCTTTTTTCTCGACGATCTTTAGGTCTTTAAGGGATTTTATAAACTCTTCGATGAAAAATGGAACACCTTCAGTCTTCTCAAGAATTAACTCTTCAAGAGACCTTTTAGTCTCTTTGGTGCCCAAGATATGGGTCACCATCTCAAAAGTTCCTTCGTTGGAGAGCCGATGCAAAATTAATTGATTATGATAAGACTTGATCCCCCAGGTATGAACAAACTCAGGCCGGTAGGTAAATATCAATAAAACCCTTGACCCGGGTATGCTCTCTAAATGGTTTTTTAATACATCCTCTGAGCTCTTATCCAACCAGTGTAAGTCCTCAAAGGCGATGATAAGGGGCCGTATCTCAGAACCTTTAAGAACAATCTTTCTACATGCCTCAATAATTCTATCTTTCTTTCCCTCAGGACTCATGGGAATCAGATCAATACCACTATCCTTTACCGATAGAAGCTCAAGAAAATAAGGGAGAGTGGAGGCTTCATCGACCCCCATTAATTCCAATCCCTTTTTGACTTTCTCTCTAATTCTCTGATCCCTTTCTCCTTCCTGTATTTCGAAGGTAGACTTTAAGATGTCTATCACCGGATGGTAAGCTACACCCCTGCCATAAGAGAGGCACTTCCCCTCTAAAAAGGTGATATCCTCGTTGGCAACAGCTTTTCTAAACTCATACAAGAGCCTGGATTTACCAACTCCAGCTTCAGATATGATAGAAAAAGCTTGACCTTTACCTGCTTTGACTCTCTCAAAACCATCGAGCAGAAGCTCAAGCTCCCGCTCTCTTCCGACAAAAGGAGTAAGACCTCGCTCAGCACTGACATCAAACCTTGTCCTTCTGGTACTGGGAGCAATTA
>JAPVTA010000050.1:0-7678 GCA_047519465.1 Thermodesulfobacteriota bacterium
ATGGATCGCATCGGCATCGTTGCTAAGAAGAATAAACCGGAGGCTGTCGCCGTGGTCAGGAATTTAGTGGAATGGCTGCGGCCAAAGAAGATCCAGCTGTACATTGAGAAAGAAATGGAAGAACTCCTCGGCCCAACTCGCTCGGAGGGTCATTGGAAGTCCGTCGAAAGGGAGGAAATGCCTCCCCATGTACAGATGATGATCGTCCTCGGAGGGGATGGAACGCTTCTCAGTGTCGGCCGGCAGGTGTGGAATAGGAATATCCCCATCCTTGGCGTCAACTTGGGCGGACTCGGTTTCCTGACAGAAATCACGTTGGATGAATTGTACTCCGTGTTGGAGAGAGTCCTTCGAGATGACTTTGAAATCAACGAGAGAGAAACACTGAAAGCAGGCGTGATTCGGAGAGGCGAGGAGATTGCGGAATTCATCGTCCTCAACGACGCGGTGATCAACAAGGGGGCTTTAGCGCGGATTATCGATCTCGAGACGACGATCAACGGCGAATATCTATCCACGTTTCGGTCCGACGGGTTGATTATATCGACGCCCACCGGTTCCACCGCCTATAACCTTTCCGCCGGGGGACCGATTGTTTACCCGTCGCTCCATACGATCATCATCACTCCCATTTGCCCCCACACGTTAACCATACGTCCTATCATCATCCCCGACGACGTGAAGATTCGGGCATTGCTTAAGTCGAGAGACGAGGAAGTAACGCTGACCCTGGACGGCCAGCAGGGGTTCACCCTGAAATTTGAGGACGTGGTCGAGGTGGGAAAGGCTGAAGGCCGTATCCTCCTGATCAAATCCCCCTACCGGCACTATTTCGAGTTACTGAGAGAAAAGCTCAAATGGGGAGAAAGATAAGAACGTGTCCGTAATAACCCCCCTTCATCCCCCCTTAATTTAAGGGGGGAATAGAGGGGGGTTACAAAATTGGGACGCCACCTACGCAAAAGCTGGGAGAATGTTGAAATTTATTGAAGTGTATTTGTGACGATGCGTATTCTATTCTTTCACCCAACGATAAGCGAGTCCGCCAGATGCTTTTCAGATGGTCCAAGACTTTGGAATAATTTTGTCTACAAACACGGTCAACAGACACGGACACGTCGATGTTACTCGAGCTTCGAATCAAGAATTTCGCCATTATCGATGAGCTAAACCTATCCTTCTCAAAAGGGTTTAATATCCTGACCGGTGAGACAGGGGCGGGCAAATCGATTATCCTCAATGCCGTCCACCTGTTGTTAGGGGACAAAGCAACGGAGGAATGGATTCGAAGCTCCGAAGACGAAGCGAACGTCGAGGCTCTCTTCGACATCTCTGGGAACCCGGATGCCAAGGAAAAGATCAACGAAAAGGCCCCTCCTATACAAGGTAGCGGGGAAGAAGACTCCCTCCTTGTCCGGCGGGTGATCTCACGATCCGGCCGGGGGAAAGTTTTTATCAACGGGAATATGGCCACTCTCGGAGCCCTTTCGGAGATTGGAGAAGAGCTTCTCAGCATTTATGGACAACACGAACATCAGTCGCTCCAACGGGTAGAGACCCACATCGATATATTGGATGAATTCGGGGGACTCCTCGGGCTTCGAGAAGAATTTCAAGCTCATTATGAAGAGTTTGTCTCCTTATCAGAAGAGGTTGAAAAGATTCGAGGAGAGAAAGAGAAAAGAGCGAAGGAGCGAGAGCTGATGGCCTTCCAGTCGAAGGAGATTGAGTCCTCCGGAATTCAGGTCGGAGAAGAAGAGTCTTTGAAGGAAGAGAGAACCATCCTCACCCATGCGAAGAAACTGATGGACTTTGCCCTTGCCTCCGAAGAAGTGCTCTACTCAGAGGAAAGTTCGACGATCGGAAAAATTCAAAAAATTCTCAACCAAGGACGGGACATGGCGGCTATCGATCCCTCTCTTTTACATCTGTTGAAGGCGTTGGATTCCGCCCTCATCCAGCTGGAGGAGATCGCCCTTGCCTTCAGGGATTATTCAAGAAGGGTAGAAGTCAATCCAGCGAGGATCGATGAGATCGAGAACAGGTTAGAGGAGGTCGACCGGCTGAAGAGAAAATACGGCTCCACCGTCAAAGAGGTCCTCGCCTTTAAACAGAGGGTGGATGAGGCGTTGAAATCCTTCACCTCGGATGAGGAAAAACTCTCCCAATTGGAAAGCCGTCTGGAGCCCCTTCGGCAAGTGGTGGACGACCTGGCAAAGAGACTCTCCCGGGAAAGGAAGAGGGTTGCATCGGAATTGAAAAAATCCGTGGAAAAGGAGCTGAACTCCCTGGGCATGAAGAAAACCATTTTTGAAATCCGTATCGATCCTTTGCCCCTTTCTATAAAAGGAGGGGATCGGGTGGAGTTTCTCATTTCTCCTAACGTCGGGGAAGAGGTGAAGCCCCTGGCGAAGATCGCTTCCGGAGGCGAGCTCTCACGAATTATGTTAGCCATGAAAAGGATCCTGGCCAAAGTAGGCGGAAGACAAGTTCTCGTCTTCGATGAAGTGGATGCCGGAATTGGAGGGGCGATGGCAGAGGTGGTCGGGAAGAAGCTAAGGGAGCTCTCACGGCACCATCAGGTCATTTGCGTGACCCACCTTCCGCAGATTGCCTGTTTTGCCGACCAGCACCACAGTGTGAGGAAAGAGGTAAAATCCGGACGGACCGTTACTTTGGTGGATCGGTTGGACAAGGAGTCGATCGTGGACGAAATCGCCAGGATGTTGGGAGGAGTGAAGGTTACGGAAAAAACCAAGGCCCATGCCAAGGAAATGATCGAAAATGCTAAGAAATCGTGAAAATTCCCCCCCTCCCCCTTTTGTAAAGGGGGGTTCGGGGGATTATAGATGGGGGAAATAGGATGATCCGAAAGGCTAAACTGGACGACATTAAAGAGATTCAGCGGCTGATTAAACTCTACGCCCCTCGAGGAGGAATTCTCCTCCGGTCTCTCAGCGAGCTTTATGATCATCTCAGGGATTTTTCTGTTTTCGTACGGAATCGCAAGATCATAGGAATCTGTGCCCTCCACATTTGCTGGGACGATCTGGCGGAAATCCGGTCCCTGGCTGTGGTGGAGGAGGAGCAGAACAAAGGGATTGGGGCAAAATTAGTAAAGGCCTGTTTGAAAGAGTCGAGATTTTTGGGAGTGAAGAGAGTGTTTGCCCTGACCTACGAGCCCGAATTTTTCGAGAACCTAGGCTTTCAGAGGGTAGACAAAGCAGTACTCCCTCATAAAATCTGGACCGATTGTGTGAAATGTGCGAAATTCCCGGATTGCGATGAAATCGCCCTGCTCAAAGAGTTGGGTTAATACTCCGAACTCCAAACTCATCACTCAGAACTAATTTTCTTCCCCCAAGAGGATTCTCAAGACCACGTTGGCTTGGTGGTGGGCAACGATTCCCACCCTGGGTGCCATCAAGCCCACTCCCGGTTGGGCAGCAGTCTTATGATCCCCTACGATGAAAATCCTTGAGGAGAACCGGACCGTTTTGATCTCATTATTCTCCCCGTAACCGGCGACGCCTGAGGCGGCTACAATATATTTGTCGGGCATCTTCTCCGATACCGTGTTGATCAGCATAGCCTTTTCATCGGCTCGGTCGAAGGCTTCCACCACCACCTCCGCTTCTTTAAAGATTTTTTCCAGATTATTTCGGTCCAGTTTCTCGTTGCAGATCTGGACCTGCACATAAGGGTTGATCTTTGAGAGGTTCTCCCGAAGGGCTTCCACCTTGGGCATTCCGATTTGATGGATGAAGTATTGTTGACGATTCAAATTGGATGGCTCCACTACATCGAAGTCCGCTAAGATAAGTCTTCCTACACCAATGCGAGCCAATGCGATGGCGACAGCCGACCCAAGCCCACCCAATCCGGCGATCCCAACGACAGAATTCTTGATTTTCTGATGAATTCCGGGCGTATGCCTGGCCATCATGAGACATTCAAATTCTTCCGGAGAAGGGATCTCTCCTCTTTTGATGAAGACGATCTCATCTCCTTCTTTAAGGGGGAGATCGGAGGTGGCCGGGTAGCCGTTGTAAATGGTCACATCCGCGTCGGCCTTGAATTGATTCTTGAGATGGGAAAGAGTCGTTCCCCGGAGAACAGAGGTCTCTTTCTCGTTGATCTTAATTCTCATATGCGTTGGGACCTTTTCCGTCACGAGGGTCAGATTATAGGATAGGGATGCGATTGTCAAGGTCGGGTTTCTTGCTCCCCCAGTTTTTTCTTTGCCCATGGTCGGGGCAGATCCCTTCCAAGGCTTACTCCGGTCTTCGGTCGGAGAGTCGAAGGATTGACTTTTAATAGCGGTGATGTTAAAAATTTTTCTATTCTTTTTTTCTTCTTATTCAAGGATTTAGAGAGATGCCGATGAAGAAATTTATTCCTTCAGGAAGACCCACGATCGGGGAAATCGATCTTGGAGCATTGGAATTTAATTATCGGCAGATTAGAAAAAGAATCCCGGAGGGAACCAAAGTCCTGGCGGTCGTCAAGGCGGATGCTTATGGGCACGGAGCCGTTCCAGTCTCTCTTCGGCTGGAGAAATCAGGGGTAGAATACTTAGGCGTTGCGATTCCCGAGGAAGGAGCCGAGTTGAGAAAAGGGGGGGTGAAAGCCCCCATTCTTGTCTTAGGCGGAATTTTTGGAAGAGAGATAGATCAAATTTTTCGTCTTCGCCTCACTCCGGTGATCTTCAGAAAAGATTCATTAAGAATTCTCTCCCGTGAAGCCGAGAGCCGAGGGAGGAAGCTGAGAGTCCACCTGAAGGTGGACACGGGGATGGGAAGACTGGGGGTGCCCCTTGATCTCTGGCCGGATTTCTTAGAAGAGGTAAGGCGATCCCCGAAAATTGAAATAGAAGGTATCCTATCCCATTTTTCCATGATGGATGAGGAGAAAGATTTTACCCAGGACCAGTGGAGGGCCTTTCAAAGCGCTGTGGCCACGGCGCAGGAGTTGGGAATCTCCTGCCGGTATCTCCATATGGCTAGCAGCGCGACGCTCACGGCTTTTCCGGCATACTGCGCCGGGTTAGTTCGGCCCGGAATCATGCTTTATGGTTCGTATCCTTCTCCCGGATTTCAATCCCTTGTCCCGCTCAAGCCTGTCATGACGCTAAAGACGCGCATCCATTTCCTGAAAAGGGTTCCACCCGGAACAAGGATTAGCTACGGAGGGACATTTACAGCGAGGCGGGAGAGCTTGGTCGCTACCCTCCCGATCGGGTATGCGGACGGGTACAGCCGGCATCTCTCGAACCGTGGGGAGGTGCTGATCCGTGGAAAGAGGGCGCCAGTCGCGGGGAAGGTCTGTATGGATTTCATCATGGTAGATGTGACGGACATCCCGCATGTTTCAGTAGGAGATGAGGTCGTATTGATGGGAAAACAGGGAAGGGAGCAAATTACTCCGGAAGAGATTGCAGAAAAAATCAACTCGATCTCCTACGATGTACTGTGTTCAGTAGGCAAGAGGGTGCCAAGGGTGTATAAAGGGTAAATCTAAACGTCAAATGACAAAGTTCGCACGAAGTGATGAACTGAAAGTGAATCAATCCCAAATCTAGTCAAAAATATTTGAAATTTCTCCTGTATAATCCCTCCCCCTTCGATGGGGGAGGGTTAGGGTGGGGGCGGACAAAATCGATCCGTTCCCCCTCCCCTTCATCCCCTTCCACGGTGAGGGTGTGTCGTAATATGATTTACCAAATAGACACACACAATATGTTGTAGGGGCTCAATTCATTGAGCCCGATTGGCGGGCTTGATAAATCAAGCCCCTACAATTGTTACACAGCCACGGTGGGGAGGGGAGGCGTTTGGAAGGGATAGGCGGGGTCGGGACGAGAAGGAGTTTGGTGATGGGCGGCAAGAGGGTCGAGATATTGGGAACCGGTTCGTTTCTTCCGGAGAGAGTCCTTACCAATTTTGACCTGGAAAAGATTTTGAACACCAATGACGAGTGGATTTACAAAAGGACAGGAATTAAGGAACGAAGAATTGCGGAGCCGAACGTCAACGCCTCGGACCTTGCCAAAGAGGCTTCGCTCCGGGCCTTGAAGATGGGAGGGATCTCGGTAGCGGACCTGGACCTCATCATCATGACCACCATGACGCCGGATACAGCCTGTCCCTCGGGAGCGAACTGGCTGGAAGCCAAGTTAGGAGCTGAAAAAGCGGTCTCCTTCGATGTGACCGCAGCCTGCAGCGGGTTTGTATTCGGTCTTTCTGTCGCCGAGCAATATCTGAAAGCCGGCACCTACAAAACGGCTCTGGTTGCATCTGTAGAAATAATGAGCCGGAGTCTTGATTGGACAGACCGGGAGAGTTGTATTCTTTGGGGGGATGGGGCCGGCGCGGCCGTGCTCAGGGCTTTTGATGGGTCTGAAGGGAATCAACCCCTCGGAAAATCCCGAACGGAAATTAGCGAAGTCCTTTCCGTCCATATCCACACCGATGGAGCCAACGGCGAAAACCTGCTTCTTCCAGGTGGCGGGTCGAGAACGACCCCCATCTCTTACGAAAGTGTCGATAGGAAGCTCCATACGCTCAGGATGATCAAGGCCAATGAATCTGTCCGCGTGGCAGTGAAGCGTTTTGCGGAGGCCGCAGAAGAGGCGGCTGCCTCTAACGGTCTCCACATCTCCGATGTCAAATGGATCATTCCCCATCAAGCCAACCTCCGCATGCTGCAGCAGGTGGCGAAACGCCTGAATGTCCCCATTGAAAAGGTCTATCTCACCATTGAGAAGTACGGCAATATCTCTTCGGCAACGATTCCTATCGCTCTCGATGAGGCGGTCCGGGACGGATCTGTTCAGAAGGGGGATTTGATCATTCTGACGGCATTCGGAGGAGGCCTCACCTGGGCGAGTAGCCTTATTCGATGGTGATAAGAAGATTCGATTGAGAGTTTAGAGTTAAGAATTGAGAATTGGAAGTTCAAAGGCCGTGGAGCACAAACAGTATAGTGAACAGGTGGCATCCTCGCCGCGTCATTGCGAATCCTGCTCTGCGGGATGAAGCAATCTCACGGGATTGCTACGCCCCCCGCATCAAGTGCGGGGTCCTCGCAATGACCGGTTTATTACGGCATCCACTGTAGACACGTTTTATGAACAATGTCATCGATCAAGCCCTGAGCATCCTGAGGAAAAAGCCCATCGATGATTATGAAGTTTATCTCCTCCAGTCCTCTCATTTCGAGGTGGAATCGAAGGAAGGAAAGATTGAAACCCTCCAGACCTCCCAATACTCCGGAATGGGCTTCCGAATTTTGCATCGTCAACGAATGGGTTTTTCATACGCCACTTTTTCGGACGCTTCTTGTTCTGCCGGACAAAATCTGTCGGAGGCACTGCTTCGGGCGATCGATGACGCCGTCGGGAGTGCGGAGGCGACCTCTCCGGATCCCTGTTTCGGCTTCGTGTCTTCCCTGAAACCCCCACCCTCTCCATTGCCCATTTTTGATGAAACCCTGAGGAATATTTCGGAGAAGGCGAAGATCGAGAAGGCAAAATCTTTAGAAACGTCGGCCAGATCCGTCGACGCGGAGAAGATTAAGAAGGTGAGGAAGGCATCTTACGAGGAGGTTCTTTCTAAGACGACGCTGGCCAATTCGAATGGGTTTCAGTTCTCCTACGACCATTCTCTTGTTTCTGCGA
>JAPVTA010000051.1:0-14634 GCA_047519465.1 Thermodesulfobacteriota bacterium
CCAAAATTCCCGTCAGAAAGCCAACCCCAGTTGGCTATCGGTATTGGGTAAACTAGATCGAAATTCCTTGGGTGTCCACCTCCGGGATCATTCCAGTCACCAAGAAGCACGCCCTGATTGGCAAATTTGTCGCCGCCTCCTTCGTTATCAGTTCCTGTGATGGCGATGGTGGAGTAGCCCCCTTTGTTGACCCAATTAGCATTTGGACCATTAACAGTGTCAAGAAGATGTGTGTACAGGTGGTCTGTTTCTTGTGTCCAATCATAGATATTATGGCACGTGAGTGTAGCTGTAGTAATCGTTTCCCCACTGGGCAAATTCCATTTTATCCCCCACTCATAATAGTAATTGTGGTCCAAATCATTAAGATCGCCTGGAGAAGGAGAAAATGTATACGTGGTTGAGTATGCAGGAGAGAGCGACATTGAAAAAAAAATACTAAAACGAAAGAAATGGTAATGAGTGATCTCAAGTTCTTCATCTCTCGCCTTTAGATCCGTCAACCCATACGCGAAAAGAAACCTTCTGGTTCGTCTATTAAGGAGCAATTCTTATGCCAGAATATTGTTAATGAATAACCTATTGTTTTTTAAATGATTTTCAATTTTCGCGATTCTCGGATGTCTAGAAAAAGGGAAGTGATCTTCTCTTTATTCCTTTTCTATTCCCACAAAATGTCATAGGTCATTAATGCAGTTCCAGCTTTGGCGTCACTCCCATGCAAGTGGAAATTTGGGAAAGAGAAAAACTGGATTCCTGCCCAGGCTTCCCTCGGCTTCGCCGAGAGGCTTCGCCGAGGCGAGCTTCCGCCCTGAACCGAGCCTGGTTCAGGGCTTCCGCAGGAATGACATTACAAGTAAACGAATCTCTAACCCAATTATGAGTTTTAGGTGAATTCAAAATCCAAAAGTTAAAACTCTTTCAAGTCTGCGGTGAAATTTCAATGTTTGACGGGCACGGGGTTAGGCAGTTTTATTGTTCTGCAAAATATGGTATAGAATTGGTACGCTCATATAAGTGGTCGAGGAGGAACATTGATGAATCATTTGTACAAAGGGAAGCTTGCAGTCATTTTCTTGGTAATTTGCTGTTTTGTTCTTTCCGGCCTATCCGGCTGTAGCAGGGAAGCAAAAAAGGCGAGGTACTGGAAGCGGGGAGAGAAGTACTTTTCGGAGAATAAGTTCAGGGACGCGATCATCGAGTATAAAAATGTCCTTCAATTTGACCCGAAAGATGCCACGTGTCGGTATAAGCTGGGGCTTTCTCATTTAAGGGTAGGGCAATTTCCCGAAGCTTTCTCCGAATTTTCGAAAAGTGTCGAATTGAACCCGGATCTTGTCGATGCACGTATCCAGTTAGGAAATTTCTACCTCCTATCGAGAGACAATCAAAAAGCCAGGGAACAGGCTGAGCGGATTCTTGCAAAAGATCCGAATAACCCCTCCGGTTATCTCTTGATGAGCTCGATCTATATAATCGAAAAGAATCCGGACAAGGCCATTTCCGAAGCGAAGAAGGCCATCGAAAAGGATCCGAAAAATGTCGACGCCTACCTCCATTTGGCGAACCTCTATATCCTCAAAAATGATTCAGATAGAGCTGAGCAGACCTTCAAGGAGGCGATTAAAGTAGATGAGAAATCAACGAAGGCTCGCTATGCCCTTGCCGGGTTTTATCGGAGGATCGGGAAGACCGAATTGGCAGAGGCGGAGTTCGTGGAGGTCGTTAAAATTGCTCCCAAGGATGCGGGGGCCTATATGACCCTGGGAAATTTTTATGTCTCCGTCAACCGGATGGAGGATGCGGAAAAGCAGTTTTTGAAAGGGATTGAAATCGATCCGAAAAGAATTCCGTCCACCCTCCGTCTGGGGGATTTCTATTATGCCTTGGGAAAGAAAGAAAAGGCGATTGAGACCTACAGGAAAGCAATCGATATCGATTCAAAGAATATCATGGCCCTATCGAAGTTAGCCGATGTTTACATCAATGAAAAGAAATATGAAGAGGCGTCCAAGGAGGTCGGAAAGATTCTCGAGGTCAACCCCAAAAGCCACGAGGGAATATTGTTGAAAGGCAGGGTACATTTAGCCAAACAGGAATTCAACGAGGCGATCAGCCTTTTTCAACCTTACCTCAAGGATAACCCTAAGTCGCCTATGGGACACTATTATCTCGGCCTTGCTCAGCTTGGAAATAAAGACGTCCAGCAAGCCAAAGCCGAATTAGCCGAGGCGGTCAAACTTAATCCAAATTGGATCGAAGCGAGGCTCGCTCTGGCTGAGATCCAGCTCGGATCGGGAGCCGTCGATCTTGCAAGAGAAGAGGCCCAGGAAGTCTTGAAAAGGGATCCCAAATCGGTTCAGGCAAATCTCATCCTCGGGAATGTTTACCTTCTAAAGAGGGATATTCCCAGAGCGTCGAAATCCTTCGACGAGGTCATTCAGATCGCACCTGAAAACCCCATCGGATATTATCAGAAGGGAAGGGTCCTTCTGGCACAGAAGAAAGAGAAAGAGGCATTGGCCCGATTGGAGGATGCCTTAAGAATTCAACCCAATTTCTTAGATCCTCTCAATCTTATTGCTGCGGTCTATGTCAATCAAAAGGAGAATAAGAAGGCGATCGAAAGGGTGGAAGCACAGATCAAGATCTTGCCGCAGAATCCGTACTTTTATAACACGCTGGGCCGTCTCCATGAAGTCAACAAGGATATCCCTCAGGCAGAGGCAAATTATAAGAAAGCGATTGAACTTAACCCAAACGTTGCAGGGTTTCATGATGCCCTCGCGAGATTCTATATCCAGCAGAATATGACAGAGAAGGCGATCGGGGAATACAATGCAGCCCTGCAGAAGGCCCCGGATTTCCTCTCCGCCCTGATGGGTTTAGGCATTATCTATGATATGCAGAAAAAATACGATCAATCGAAAAAATACTATCAAAAGGCCCTAAAAGTGAATCCCAAATTTCCTCCGGCTGCCAACAACCTTGCCTATCTCTATGCTGATAGGGGAGAGAATATCGATGAAGCCCTCAATTTAGCCCAGAGCGCCAAGGAGCAATTCCCGGATGATCCCCATATCTCCGATACCCTTGGCTGGGTTTACTACAGAAAGAATATTTTTACGCGGGCGATCACTTATTTGAAGGAGGCGAATGAGAAGGTTCCGGATAATCCCCTGATGAGGTATCATTTAGGGATGGCTTACTATCAGAACGGAGATAAGGAACTTGCTAAGCAAGAACTCAGAAAGGCCCTTGAATTGAATCCGAAATTCCCGGGAGCAGACGAAGCAAAAAATGCGTTAACTAAATTAAGATGAAAGCGCCTGGCGTTCTAAGGCTCGGGAGTTCCGGCCTATTGGCGGTGGGCTTCAATTGTGGATTGATTTTGCACATTTGAGAAAATCTTTTCCTTTTCAGATTCATTCGGAATCGTTTGTCTTGTTAAAAATTTAAACAAAATCAAATAGTTGCAAATATTTTGGCTGTTGGCATTAAAATTGCTCAATAATCACTACGAACGAACTCGAAGAGGCTCTGGAGAAGCATGGAAAGAGATGTTTTTCTCGATTTCCTAAACGAGATGAACCCGACTCCACCTCCCGGAATGAAGGGTGAGGCAGAAACTCCCCAACCCAAAGAGAATATCATTCCCAACGAACGGGTAGCCTTCCTCCTGTTTCCTTTTTTTATTGAATTGATCGATCAATTCAAGGATACGCTCAGGAGCCTTAAGAATTTTACCCGAATTTTTCAAGAAAAATTTAACGATAGGGACTTCGGCGTATACCTCAATCGAATCATCAGCGAAGATATTAAAAAAATCGAATTGGTTCAGAATAGCCTTCTCACTTATATTCGTATCAACAACCCGATTATCAAAACAAATACCGTAAATACCCTCCTCGAAGAGGAACTACAGAAATATCCAGCCGAGCTGGAAGAAAAAAAGATTAAGTTGTTCAAGACCCTTGAAAAGAACCTGCCGGAGACGGCTGTTCCTGACGACCAGCTTAGGTATATTCTGAGTTGTGTCCTGCAATACGTTATGGCCATGATTGGCGTAAACGGAAATTTAGGGGTATTTACGAAACAGGTTGCTCCTCAGAGGGAAGTGGGCATAGATCAGGAAGGCAGGGCTATTGAGATCATTATAGTTTATACCGGTTATAAAAAGCCGACCGAGCAGCCTGGATCCCCGGTGGGGATTTCTGCCCATCAAAAAGAAAGAATTTTGGACCTTGCGTTAAGGCTGGTTGACGAGATTGTTCAAAGAAACCGTGGAATCATGAAGTTCGACGAGGACGAAAAGAAGGGAAAGACGACCGTTTCGCTGAGATTCCCCGTGGAAAGAAGAAAGGTGGTCTATTATCAGCAGCCGAGCGAATCAACTGCAAGTGTCCATAAACTTAAAACGACGTTCGAGAAACTTTCGTCCCTCGAGGAGATAAAGAGAGGGGGTTAACCGCCCTCCGATAACCTTCTGACACTTTTGCTTTGCTTCACCACTTCGGTGCCTTCGAAACGTTCTTTCGAAGGCTTTTTTATTTTTTCTTTTGCATCCATCCGGATTTTGAAGTATCTTGTTAAACTACTCAGAAAATAACTCAATTATCCCCCTCTCCCCCGGCGGGAGAGGGAAGGGGCGAGGGGGGACTATACCATGTTCACCCCCACCTCAATCCTCCCCCATCAAGGGGGAGGATACGTGGTACCTAACTCCGGAGATGTTCATGCTGGTTTTGGCGATTGAGACCTCTTGCGACGATACGGGAGCGGCCGTTGTTCTGGATGGGAGGAAGATCCTTTCGAATATCGTATCCTCTCAAGTTCCCATTCATCAGAAATACGGGGGGGTTGTCCCCGAGTTGGCGTCGAGAAAACATATCGAGTCCATTGTACCCATTGTCGCCGAAGCCTTGAAGACAGCCGGCGTCACTCTGAAAGAAATCGACGGCATTGCCGTGACCCAGGGACCGGGCTTAGTGGGATCCCTCCTGGTCGGGCTCTCCTTTGCAAAATCCACGGCCTTTGCCACAGGGTTACCATTCGTCGGAGTCAATCACGTTGAGGCGCACCTTTCCGCCATTTTTCTCGAAGAGAGACCACCGAGTTTCCCTTTCATCGGATTGGTCGTCTCCGGAGGCCATACCTCTCTGCTGCGAATGGATGGATTCGGAAAATATAAGCGATTGGGACAGACCCGAGACGATGCAGCCGGGGAGGCTTTTGACAAGGTGGCCAAACTTTTAGGCCTGGGATACCCAGGAGGACCGGTGATTGATGAACTCTCAAGAACGGGGAATCCGAAGGCGATTCGATTCCCGAGGCCTGTTTTTTCGAAGAGCTCCTTCGACTTCAGTTTCAGCGGGCTCAAAACTGCTGTCGTCAATTATGTAAAGACCCATCCCCAACCTCCGGGGGGTTATCCGGAGGATCTAATCAGGGATATTGTCTCCAGTTTTCAAGAGGCCGTCGTCGAGGTATTGGCGAAAAAAACAGTTCTCGCCGCACAACATCAGGGGCTGAAAAGGGTCGTTCTTTCAGGCGGGGTGGCCGCCAATCAACGCCTTCGGCAGAGGATAAGGGAGGAATCTCTTCATCAGAAATTAAAAGTCTACCTTCCTTCTCCTTCCTATTGCACGGATAATGCGGCCATGGTAGGGGTGGTAGGATATGAGTATTTGAAGCGAGGGATTCGGTCACCGCTATCACTGAATGCGTTCTCGAATTTACCCCTTTGATGAAGAATGTCAAATGTCAAAGCTCAAAGTTCAAATTAAATCCAAAGCCCAAATGGCAGAATAGGTTAAAACGAAATACATTTGACATTAAGTCCTTTTTGACATTCCTTTGACATTTGGGTTTTGACATTTGGATTTAATGACTATGGTATCGATTCGAAGTGAGTTAAGAGAATATGGTCTATCCCCCAAGAAGAGACTGGGGCAGCACTTTCTCGTCGATCCAAATATCCTACATAAGGTGATCCAAACCGCCGGGGTAGGGAAGGAAGACGTGGTTCTTGAGGTGGGCCCGGGTCTTGGAGGGATGACCCTTGCCCTTGCCCGTGAGGCTAAAAAAGTGATTGCCGTCGAGATCGATTCAAAATTAGCGACGATGCTTAAAGACAAAGTGGCTGATCATCGCAACATAGAGATAATGGAAAGCGATATCCTAGAGGTGGACTTCAAACATCTTTCTGAGGCGGAGGGGCATCCGATCAACGTGGTGGCGAACCTTCCCTACCAGATCTCCACGCCCCTTCTCTTTCGCTTCATTGAATCAAAAGAAGCGTTTTCTACGTTTACATTAATGCTTCAGAAGGAGGTTGCGGAAAGGATGGTAGCTCCTCCGGGCAAGAAAGAATACGGTCCATTGTCGATCTTCGTGCAATTGTTCTTAGACATCTCTATCCGTTTCTTCATCAAGCCCTCTGCCTTCTTTCCGCCGCCAAAAGTTGACTCGGCCGTGGTTCATATGGTTTGGAAGAAAAAGCCGATGATTGAAAAGAAAGATGAAGAATGGTTCAAAAGAGTAGTGAAAGCCTGTTTTGGCTACCGAAGAAAAACATTGATCAACGCGCTGAGACATTCAGAACTTTCGCTTCCCGAGTCCGTCAGATTAAGAATGGAGAAGATTGGAATAGACCCCCGAAGGAGACCGGAAACCCTCACCATTGAAGAATTTGCGAATTTAGCAGAGGTATTAAAACCTACCGATTTTGTAAATCTCGCAGACAAATCTTGACAGGCGCTATCTCCCTCATTATAATATTACCCATTAAATTTCAAAGAGTGGAGGAGGATTCATGGAAAAAAGATTTTGGTCGGTTCTGATCGTGTGTTTGTTAGTCTTCGGCCTCGGAGGAGTCGCCCACAGCTGGCAAGGGAGAATGGAAAGCCTGGGGAATCCTTTCGGCCTGGTAATGGATGAGTCCGATTTTCTCATCCACCCAGCTGCGATTGCGGACGGGAAGGGAATCAATTTTTATGGCAACTATCGCTTCAACTGGCTGGATGTGACCCATTGGGACTACACCGCGAAGTATTTCGATAGCCGAACCGGAGAGTTGGAAAACCGTTTTCCTTTTAGGACGACCGGGCATGAGACCCAGCATGATGCCCTTGTCGGGGCAGCGCTTCCCTTAGGACCCGGAAGACTGGGCTTCTTTTTTCAATATGCGAACAGGGACGGCGATTTCGACGGTCACGAAGTTATACCCGGTTCGTACAACACGTATACTTTCGATGACAGCCTTAACTCATTTGCTATAAGGGTCCTCTACGGTATCCCCATGGGCGCTGTTAAACTTGGGAACGAGATCCAACTTGGATACCAGAAAGCCAAAAACTCGGATACTTTTATCTCCAATATCGGCAATCTGTTCGAGCAGGTATTCCGGAACGACATTATTGGCACACATATTCCAACCCTTAATACCTTTCCGTTTCAGTTTCCGTATGATTCGAAGTGGTGGAATATGGGGTTTAAGAGCTCCTTGGAGGGTCCGTTGGGTCCGGGAAAGCTCTCCGCAACTGTACGGGGAGGTTTCGTTTTCGGCGGGGATAATGACTTACACTATAGGAATATCTTTCCGTTTTTCCCATTCGTCCTCGAGAGCATGAACTTCGATGGCGACCTTGAGGGATGGAATATAGGGGGCGATCTCTGGTGGAGAACCTCTTTAGGGAATGGCCTTTCCCTTCCCCTGCTCCTCAGGGTGGATTATGACAGGAAGACGTGGGATGGGAGAGCAACCGATAATTCGCTCGGAAGCGTCCTATTTATAGGTGCCCCCATCAGGTATAGGAGTAGTGAAAAGAACTTCCAGTTGGAAGTGGGTGGTGGTTTAGATAAGGATTTTGGAAAAGGGGCGAGGGCCGCTATCGGACTCTACTATAATTACGTGAACAACAACAGATCCTTCTTGTATCAATTTGAGTTTCAGAAGACCGATCATACCGACTATCCTCACCAGATAGAGCACCGAGGCATACTGAGGATAGCTGGGGAGAAGGAGTTTTGTCCTGTTTTTACCGCGAGATTAGGGTTGAACCTTTTCTTCGGTTGGATAAATGAAGGTTACAAATTCAGAGAGAATTTCCTGCCTTTTGCTGGTGGTACCGTGGAGCACATTTCAATAGATGGTCCGAATTGGGGTGGGGCCCTTTCCCTGGGAGGAACGGTGAAGCTTTCTCGAATCAATCTTGAGCCCTTTGTCAGCGTCGGTTACCGGAGACTCGATTTGGGCGGAGAAGACGGGTTTCGAGGAACCTTCCCCTCATTCGGGCCGGGCCTTAGCCTTAACATGGATAAATTGAAGGAAGAGTGGTCCATAGGAGGCGGGTTCTCGATCAAATATTAATGATGAAACTCTCATAGGCCGATTTCAGGGCGGGGTTTTTCCCGCCCTTTTTTTTATTTGCAAAACCTAAACAGGATGATTATTTTTAACGGGAATTTAAAAGGGGGGAGTGAAATAGAATGGATATAGAAAAATTCACATTGAAAGCTCAGGAGGCTTTGCAAGAGGCCAAATCCATTGCAGAACGAAAGCACCATCAGCAGATCGATGTGGAGCATCTTTTGTTGGCCCTCGTTGGGCAGAAGGAAGGGGTGGTCATCCCTCTCCTCCAAAAATTGGGGTCTAATCCGGATTTAATCGCTTCTCAGTTGGGAGGTGAGTTAAACCGGATTCCTCAGGTAACAGGGAGAGGGACGGGACAGGTTTATCTGTCCAGCCGGCTCAATGAGATTCTTAACAACGCCTGGAAAGAAGCCGAGAGGCTGACGGATGAGTACTTGTCAACGGAACATCTGCTCATTGCCATTGCCGATGAGAAGCAGGGGGCTGCCTTTCAGATCCTCCAGAGGAACGGCGTGACGAAGGATGCGATTTTCAGAGTGTTGCAGGAGATTCGCGGGCCTCATCGTGTCACGGATCAAAACCCCGAAGAGAAGTACCAGGCCTTAAAGCGCTACAGCAGGGATTTGACGGAAGAGGCAAGGAAGGGAAAGCTCGACCCGGTGATCGGCAGGGATGATGAGATCCGAAGGGTGATTCAGGTTCTCTCAAGGAGGACGAAGAACAACCCCGTATTGATCGGGGAACCGGGAGTTGGTAAGACGGCCATTGTGGAAGGGTTGGCACAGAGAATCGTCAAAGGAGATATTCCAGAGACGTTGAAAAATAAGAGACTGGTCGCCCTGGATCTGGGAGCGCTGATTGCCGGCGCCAAATTCAGAGGCGAGTTCGAAGACAGGCTGAAAGCTGTCTTGAAAGAGATCTCGAATGCGGCAGGCAACATCATCCTCTTCATCGATGAGCTCCATACCTTGGTTGGAGCGGGGGCTGCCGAAGGCGCGATCGACGCTTCGAATATGTTGAAGCCAGCCCTGGCCCGCGGGGAGCTCCGATGTGTCGGTGCGACCACGCTCAACGAATACCGGAAGTATGTGGAGAAGGATGCCGCCCTGGAGAGACGATTCCAGCCGATTTACGTCAGCCAGCCGTCCGTCGAGGATACCATCGCCATTCTAAGGGGATTAAAGGAGCGTTACGAGATTCATCATGGCGTCAAGATCAAAGACTCGGCCATCATCGCTGCAGCCATGCTTTCGCATCGGTACATCTCAGACCGTTTCCTTCCGGATAAAGCCGTCGATTTGATTGACGAGGCCGCGTCAAGGTTGAGAATTGAGATCGATAGCGTTCCGATGGAGATCGACGAAGTCCAGCGAAAGGTCATGCAACTTGAGATCGAACGTCAGGCGTTGAAGAAGGAGAAGGACAAAGCTTCTCTCGAGCGGTTAAAAAAGCTCGAAAAAGAGCTCGCCGATCTGAAGGAGGAAGTCGCCGAGAAGAAAGTCAAGTGGGATAACGAGAAGAAAGCGATTTCCAGAATCCGCGAGATCAAGGAGCAGATCGAGAAGACGAAGCAGATGATGAAAGAGGCAGAGCGAGAGGTGAACTATTCGAGGTTGGCAGAGCTGCAGTATGGAGAGATGGCCAGGCTCGATGGCGAACTGAAGAAGGAAGAGGGGAAGCTTGCCGAACTGCAGAAAAGCGAAAAGATGTTGAAAGAAGAAGTGGACGAAGAAGACGTTGCGGAGGTGGTCTCCAAATGGACCGGCATCCCCGTTTCAAGGATGTTGGAAGGGGAGGTCGAAAAGCTGATCCGCATGGAGGAGAGGCTCAAACAGCGGGTCGTCGGCCAGGATGACGCGATTATCGCAGTTTCCAACGCCGTGAGAAGGGCGAGGGCAGGTCTGCAGGACCCTAATCGGCCCATCGGCTCCTTCATCTTTTTGGGACCCACCGGGGTAGGAAAGACAGAACTGGCTCGCGCCCTGGCGGAGTTCTTATTCGATGATGAACAGGCCATGGTGAGAATCGATATGTCGGAGTATATGGAAAAACACTCTGTGGCCCGATTAATCGGCGCGCCTCCGGGCTATGTCGGATACGAGGAGGGCGGTTTTCTAACAGAGGCGGTCCGGAGAAGGCCTTATTCCATTGTCTTGATGGATGAGATTGAGAAGGCCCATCCGGAAGTGTTCAACATCCTTCTACAGATACTGGACGATGGAAGGCTGACCGATGGTCACGGTCGAACAGTTGATTTCAAGAATACCGTGGTGATCATGACCTCCAACATCGGGAGCCAATGGATCATGGACTTAGGTGAGAAGGACTATGAAGAGATGCGCCGTCGGGTGATGGATGCAGTCAAGGCCCATTTCAAACCGGAATTTTTGAATCGGATCGACGAGCTGATTATTTTCCACAGTCTTGGATTGGCACAGATCAAGGCGATTGTCGAAATCCAGGTGAAAAAGCTCGAGCAACGACTATCAGAGAAACGAATACAATTGAAAATGACTGAAAAGGCGAAAGAATGGCTGGCCAAGGAAGGGTTTGATCCTGCCTATGGGGCACGGCCTCTTAAGCGAGTGATTCAAAAAGAGATTCAGGATAAACTGGCAATGAAATTATTAGAGGGCAAATTTAGAGAAGGCGATGTCGTCACCGCAGATTTGGATGACAGGAAAGGGGAATTGGTATTCAGAGCATAGAGTCGTAACTTGAGAATTTTCTTGACAATATTACAAAAAACTGTTATGGAAACAAATACTTCTGAAAATGTGCGCACTGCTGTGCAGGGAGGCCTGAAGGCACGTAGCTCAGGGGGAGAGCGCTACCTTGACGCGGTAGAAGTCTGGGGTTCAAATCCCCACGTGCCTACCATCGAAACCAATTTATTAAAAAGTGAAATATAAGTCATTGAAGAAACAGACATTTTAATGAAGACAAAATGGAGAGGCATCATTCAGATTTATTTTGAGTGATGCCTCTCCATTTTCAGTTTAAGCAGGAGAGCGGAGAAATGGGAGAACAGGTTACCATCACAACGCCCGACGGGAAGAAAAGGCTGATTTCAAAGAGCACGAAGCTTAAGGAGTTGGCTGACCAGTGGGATAAGGAAACGATCGCCGCGCAGGTGGATGGGACTCTCCTTGACCTCAGCAGGACGATGGACAAAGATGCTGCGGTTTCATTCATTTCCGTTCGCTCCAAAAAGGGGTTAGAGATACTGCGTCATTCCGCCGCTCATGTCATGGCTCAGGCAGTGAAGGAGCTCTTCCCATCCGTTAAACTTACCTTTGGTCCATCAACGGAGAACGGTTTTTACTACGATTTCGACTATGATCGCACTTTTACGACCGAGGATCTCGAGGTGATTGAAAAAAGGATGTCCGAGATTGTTGCGAAGGACGAGCCTTTTATCCGCAAGGAGGTTTCAAAAGAAGAGGCTATTCGAACATTCCAGGAGATGGGTGAAGCCTATAAAGTGGAGCACCTGGAAGAGCTTCCAGATCGGGTTTCCATGTATCGGCAGGGGAGCTTTACAGACCTTTGTGAAGGTCCCCATATCCCTTCGACGGGGAGAATCAAAGCCTTTCGGCTCTTAAGCGTATCGGGGACCTATTGGAGAGGAGACGCCCGGAACAGGGTCCTCCAAAGGATTTACGGAACGGCATTTCCAGCCCGTGAAGCCCTGGACGAGTTTCTCCGCATGCTTGAAGAGGCCCGGAAACGGGATCACCGAAAACTGGGAAGAGAACTCGACCTCTTCAGCCTGAGCGAAGAAGCGGGCCCGGGCCTGGTGATCTATCACCCCAAAGGCGCCATCCTCCGGACCATCTTAGAAGACTTTGAAAAGAAGGAGCATCTGAAACGAGGTTATCAGATCGTCGTCGGTCCCCATCTCCTGCGGCTGGACCTTTGGAAACAGTCTGGCCATTTCGAAAATTACCGGGACAAGATGTACTTCACAAAGGTGGAGGATACCGAATATGGAATCAAACCGATGAACTGCCTGGCCCATATGCTGATCTATAAATCTCAAATTCGAAGTTACCGAGATCTCCCCATCCGATATTTTGAATTGGGGACGGTTTACCGTCACGAGAAATCAGGAGAGCTTCATGGTCTTCTTCGCGTGCGAGGCTTTACCCAGGATGACGCCCATATCCTCTGCCGGCCTGATCAACTGAACGATGAGATAGGCTCAATCATCGAATTTGTTGATGATGTGATGAGGATCTTTGGTTTTGAGTTTGAATTGGAACTCAGCACGCGGCCAGAAAAATCGATTGGTGCGGATGAAGATTGGGAAAAAGCCACACAGGCCCTTATGAATGCGCTCCATTCGAAGAAGCTTTCTTATGACGTGAACGAGGGGGAGGGGGCGTTTTACGGTCCGAAGATCGATGTCAAGCTAAAAGATGCTCTCAACCGGAGGTGGCAGTGTGCGACGATTCAGGTGGACTTCGCTATGCCTGAGAGGTTTGACCTGACCTACGTGGGAAGCGATGGGGAACGACACAGACCGGTTATGCTTCATCGGGTTATCCTCGGGGCCATGGAGAGGTTTATCGGAGTATTGATTGAGCACTATGCCGGAGCATTTCCTGTTTGGCTCGCCCCCACCCAGGCGATTCTGATGACGGTCACGGATCGACAGGTGCCTTATGGAGAAGGTGCTTACAAGCAAATGATTCAAAGAGGAGTTCGAGTCGAAAAAGATTTCCGTAATGAGAAGTTGGGGTTCAAGATTCGAGAGGCCCAGATCCAAAAGGTCCCCTACATGTTGGTGATCGGAGATCGAGAAGTGAGAGAGGGAACCCTTGCTCCCCGGAAACGAAACGGGGAAACACTGAAATCGATGACGGTTGAGGATTTCGTCAAACAAGTGGAGTCTGAATATCCAAACATATAGGTATCCCCCGTTACCCCCAGAAAATCTCCCCTCCCCTCGGCGGGAGGGGATGAAGGGGAGGGGGGACCCAAAGATTTAATTATGTCCACCCCCACCCCCTGAACCATATGAGGTTCAGGGCATTGTCCTGCACCCTACGTGGTGCAGGGCTCTCCCTCCCCCATCGAAGGAGGAGGGAATTATTGGGGAGATTTAAAATTTGAAATTCCAAAAAGGAGGTGATGCTTATCGCAAGAGATGTCCGGATTAACCGAGAAATTCGGGCGAAGGAAGTGAGGGTCATCGACTCCGAAGGGAAGCAACTGGGAATCCTCCCCGTGTCAGAAGCACTTCGGCTGGCAGTGAATGAGGAACTCGATCTGGTAGAGGTTTCTCCTAAATCGGAACCTCCTGTCTGCCGAATCATGGATTATGGGAAATTCAAATACCAACAGAGCAAGAAGGCACACGACGCAAAGAAGAGACAGACCATTGTTCATCTCAAAGAAGTGAAGATGAGGCCGAAGACAGAGGAGCATGATTTCCAATTCAAGCTTCGCCACATCGAGCGATTCCTAAAGGAGGGAAATAAGACCAAAGTGACGATTGTTTTTAGGGGAAGAGAGTTAACCCACCCGGATCTGGGGAAGAACATGCTCGGCAGGATTACTGAGGAAGCGAAGGATTGGGGAAAGGTGGAGCAGGCTCCCAAATTTGAGGGAAGGAACTTTGTCATGGTCTTAGCTCCCGTCCAGAGCCAAAAAACAGCGTAGAAGACGGTGATAGGTGTTGGTGACCGGTGTCAGCAACCGTTTCACTCACACCCGCACTCACACTATTTTCAGGAGGAGAGAGCCACGTGCCAAAATTGAAAACCAATCGAGGAGCAGCAAAGAGATTTAAGAAGACCGGGACGGGGAAGATAAGGGCCAAGAAGGCATTTGCCCGGCATATTCTGACGAAGAAAGCGACCAATCGTAAACGGGGCCTGAGGAGACCTAAGCTTATCGAGAAAACCGATTCGAAGGGAATCAAGAAGTTGATTCCATACATCTAAAGTAATATTGGAAGACAAGTTGCACGTTTCAAGTCTCATGTTTTCTCGTTTGAATGGGTGTTGAGGCTTAAAACCTGGAGCTTGAAACTCATTAATTACCAGGAGGATAACCAATCATGCCGAGGGTAAAAGGAGGACCGAAGACAAGGCACAGACGGAAAAAGGTCCTGAAAATGGCCAAGGGTTATAGGGGGGGGCGAAGCCGGCTCTATCGGACGGCCGTCGACGCGGTCCATCGAGCGCTGGCTTATGCCTATCGAGACCGAAGGGCAAGAAAGAGGGATTTTAGGAGGCTATGGATTACCCGCA
>JAPVTA010000052.1:0-6694 GCA_047519465.1 Thermodesulfobacteriota bacterium
CGCTTTTCCCACATGCTGATCATCGGCATCGGCGGATCTGCCCTGGGCCCTCAATTTGTATCCGAGGCGCTCAAGACCTCCAAAGACCCGGTCCGGCCCTATTTTTTTGATAATACCGACCCGGACGGATTTGACCGAGTCCTAAAAGAGATCAAAGGTGTCTTATCAGAGACCATAACCATCGTTATCTCAAAGAGTGGCGGAACCATAGAAACCCGAAATGGTATGCTTGAGGCAAAGGCTGCCTATCAATCAAAGGGACTTCGGTTCGAAAAACACGCCGTTGCGATTACTGAGGTGAACAGCGACCTCGACCGGGTAGCAAAAAAGGAAGGGTGGATCGCACGTTTCCCAATGTGGGATTGGGTGGGCGGTAGAACCTCAGAGACTTCTGCGGTGGGACTTCTTCCCGCTTCGCTTCAGGGTTTCGATGTCGACGCGCTTCTGGAGGGCGCCCGTCTCGGCGATGAGGTAACCCGCAAAAAGGACTCCCAGTCCAACCCCGCAGCCCTTCTGGCTCTCACCTGGTATCACGCCACCGGAGGGTGTGGGAAAAAAGATATGGTCATCCTCCCCTATAAAGACAGACTTCGGCTCTTTCCGAAATATCTTCAGCAGCTCGTCATGGAATCCCTCGGTAAAGAGAAAGATCGAAGCGGCCAAATCGTTCACCAAGGGATTTCCGTTTACGGCAATAAGGGCTCTACGGACCAACACGCTTATGTCCAGCAACTTCGTGAAGGGCTGAACAACTTCTTTGTCACCTTCATTGAAGTGCTTGAGGACCGCGAAGGCCGTTCTCTGGTGTTGGACGGGAACGCCACCAGCGGCGATTATCTGAACGCTTTTCTCCAGGGAACCCGAAGGGCGCTGAGTGAAAAGGGTCGAGAATCCATCACCCTTACGATTGAAAAGGTGGATCCCCATTCCGTCGGCACCTTAATCGCACTCTACGAGCGGGCCGTGGGCTTCTATGCATCGCTGGTCAACGTCGATGCCTATCACCAACCGGGCGTGGAGGCAGGGAAAAAGGCAGCAGGGTTGGTCATCGAGCTTCAAACAAAAGCCCTCGCCTTTCTCGAGAAAGAAAAAGGAAAGTCTTTCACTCCGGAGGAGATTGCTGCGGCCATCGACGCACCGGAAGAGGTGGAAATGGTATTTAAATTACTGGAGCATGCGTCGGCAAACGCGGATCATCCGATCGAAGAGGTCTGCGCCGACCCACCGTTTCGTTCACGGTATCGATACGCCCCGTGAAATGGCGAGTGATAAGAGTAAAGCTCCCCGCCCTGAAGGGCGGGGCCTGTGGGGCACGGGCCGGTCACCCAAATCAATATCCGTTAGAATAGATAAACTTTGTTCCTGAAGAAGTGATTTTTTACGAGGTTTGTCCGTTGCGCAATGAGGAGTAGTACTTGAACAAGAAGATATCGGAAGAGCTCGATTACATTTTCAAACCAAAATCAATCGCCGTCATAGGAGCATCGGATACCTTCAGAAAGTGGGGGTACCTGATGGTTGAGAGGCCTCTAAAGACGGGCTTCAAAGGGGCCATTTATCCCATTAATCTCACAAAACGCGAAATATTGGGACTTCCTACCTATCCCACCATATCAGCGGTGCCGGGCCCTATCGATCTTGCTGTTATCACCACGCCTGCGGCGGCGGTCCCGGGCGTATTGCGTGACTGCATCGAGAAAGGCATCAAGGGGGCTGTCGTGATCAGCGCCGGTTTTGCCGAAGTCGGTGAAGAAGGCAGGGAAATTGAGCATGCAATGGTAGAGGTGGCCCGCTCAGGCGGTATCAGGCTGGTGGGACCGAACGGCATGGGGATATGGAGCGCCGTAGGACAACTCAGCCTATGCTTTCCGCAGGCGCCCAAAGCGGGCCCCATCGCATTCGTTTCGCAGAGCGGCACCTTCGGCGTTGCGATGGCACAGGTCGTCAGTAGCAAGGGATACGGCCTGAGTAAATTCATCAGCATTGGAAACCAGGCTGATCTTGAGGTATCTGACTACCTCGAATACCTTGCGGACGATGAGGATACGAAGGTGATTGTGCTCTACCTCGAGGGACTGAAAGACGGCAGGCGTTTTTTCACAGTGGCCCGCCAGGTGATCAAGAAAAAACCGATTGTCGTTTATAAGGCTGGCCGTTCTGCCGCTGGCGTGCGGGCCACCCTGTCGCACACAGCATCGCTTGCAGGATCCGAGAAGATCTTTGACGGGGCGTGCAAGCAGATTGGATTGCTACAGGTCGAGGAGGCATTTCATCTCTTCGAAATGGCCGAGGCACTGGTCGGTCTACCTTTACCCAACGGGAACCGCATTGCAATACTCGGGAGTGGAGGACAGGGGGTTGTCGGAGCAGATGCCTGTTCCGTTCTTGGCCTCGACCTGCCGGAATTGGACGCAGACACGACATCCCGCATCACCGCATTGCTCCCGGCGCATGCGCCACTGGCAAAAAATCCCGTCGATTTTGCTGGAAGCTTCCGAACAGCTCTTCAAGAGGCCGGGATCATTGAAAGGTTGCTTCGGCTCGACTATATCGATGGTGTCATCAGTAACGTGCCGGTCAGCCCGCAAATCTGGGATCGTTCTCTTAGGATTGATCGGAATTCCGATTCGCTCCCGCAACCCCTTCAAGTTGCTCTTGATGGGGCAAAGGTCTATGCATCGTTGCCGAAAAAATATCACAAACCCATCATTTGTCTTCGATTCGTCCGAATGGATCATGATGCTATGGAAGACATCCTCAAAGAAGGCGGGATACCGATTTACGACACACCTGAACAGTGCGCTCGTGCGATGTATGCCCTCGTCCACTACGGACGGGTGCGCCGAAAGTCTGGATTTGGGATATAGGGAATGGTCTATAAATCGGCTTATCGCGCTTGCATGCCAGAATTACTCGGACTGCTGATCTTCGAAAACCTCTCCACATTGAATCCTAACTTCTCTGCAAGGGTGATGAGATCGGAAGGGAATAGCTTCGGAGTCCCGTTCTCCCACCAGCACTTCTCAAGATCGCCCACACATTCTTCCAGTATCTCGCCCATCAAATTCTGAGCCTCCTCAGAGGAAATCTCGAACCCCCATTTCTTCGTGAGGTCGAGGAGGGACATGATCTCCTCAACCCATTCCGACTGACGAGAAAGATCTGACCCCTTGCTTTTTCGAAGGGCTTTCATTCTCTCCATCAATATCTCGTCCAAGGCCAAGAGAGATTTGTCCTTCCTCAACTGATACCTGTGCTCCCTTGCCTCTTCAACAATTTCGTCGATCTTCTTTCTTTCGACCGTCCCCTTAAAATCCCTTTTCAACTCCTTTATTTCTCGAAACAACCGATCGCTCAGTGTCACTTCAGCCGCGACGCGTATCTCATAGGGAATCTCCAGCCCTTCTCTTGATAACGCCTCTACCGCCTGTCTCGTCCTGTCAAAAAGGTCCGCATAAACGTGGCAGTGCTCATCAAACTGTTCCTGAATCAGCTTCTGAAAAATGGCCTGCCTTTCTTCCTTAAAGGTATCCCGCATGGTAAAGGTGAGATTTCCGAGGATAGAGGTAAGAACCTTGGCCGTTTTTTCTTCACCTTTTCCAAGACCCTCTTGTGCCTTTTCTTTAAGGGCATTAAAATCGAGGCCTTCCTTCTTTTCCGCGACCCAGGTCCGAAAAATATCTTTCTTGGAGGAAATCAGCCCAAAGAAAAATTCCTTTGGATCAGGAATGATTTCCGACGCCACCCTCACCTGACCGATGGCCAGCAGATCCTCTTCCTTTTCCCTCTTTTCGTACCGAATCTTCTCCACCCGATAAGAAAAAATTTTCCTCCCATGATCCCCATCGTTGAATAAGGAAGCAACGGCATAGTGGTTCACCACCCTCTCAAGGGTTACCCACTTCGGTTTCACCAACCGTCGATAAATTTGGTCCCCCTTCCCCATCTCAGGAAGATTGCTCTCAGCCTCGGAAAGATGCTGCAGAAATCTTTCTTCTATTCCCTGGCCGACTAATTCTTCCGCCAACTGGATGGCCCTGCCTGCGTGTTGAAGAATGAGAATCGTCTCGATCCCTGACAGGTCGGCAAAGAACCAGCCGCAGCTCGCGTACATCTGCAAGGCGTGCTTCTGCATCTCCAGGAGCTTAAGCCCTTTGATCCTTCCCGCTTCGTTGAGGTCTCTGATGCCGTATTTTTCGAAGAAGCTTTTAATCCCTTCGGGAGAACGGTTCAGGATGATATCGATATATCCGTTCCTTGCTTCCCAGACACTATGAAATATCTTATCTCCCTCTCTCTCGAAGATCACACCGAGCTCGTCTCTCAGAACATTAAGGGCTTCCCTTAATGGCTTTCTCCATTTTTGATTCCATCCAGGCTTCCCTCCCGTGCTGTCCCCGCAATCTTCTTTCCATCTATCCACCCCATGCGCGCAACTCCAGGAAGTTCCTTCTCCCTTGGGACCCTCATCAATCTCCGCTTCATAGACAGGAGGAAATCGCTTCCGAAAAGCCCCGTAATTGATGATCTCAACTCCACGGGAAGGAAAGCCTTCATGGAGTGCGTAAGCCAGGGCCATATCCCCGAATTTCTTGTGATGTCCGTACGTTTCGCCGTCCGTTGCAATGTGAATCAGTTGAGGTCTTTCTTCCGACTCCTGATAGAATTGCAGAAATCGATCGCAGAAAGCGTTACCGTCTTTCAAGAGATCCCCGAAGGCAATCTCCTTTGAAATGATCCCGTTATAAAAAAAGATATCGATGAATCGTTCCGAAACCCTCTTTCCAGAAGAATCTTTCATGAAGCATCGATAGGCCTGGGCCGTATCGATCCGACCCTGAGAGACATCCGTCCACCTTCTGCCTCCGAAGGGCCTTACTCTCGACGCTTGAAAGGGGCTCAGGATGAGATATCGTATTCCATGTTTGACCAACACCTGAAGGGTTGCGTAGTTGACGGCAGTCTCAGGGAGCCACAGGGCATCGGGTCTGCGATGAAACCGTCGCTCGAAATCGGCCATTCCCCAGAGAACCTCTGTCTCCTTATCCCTGTCGTTGGCAAGGGGCACGATGATGTGGTCATAAACCTGTCCAACGGCGTTCCCGTGGCCGAACCGCTTCAAACTCTCCCGGTCTGCCCGAAGGACCCTCTCATAGACCGGAGGGAAATGGACTTCCAGCCAGGAAAGGAGCGTTGGACCAAAATTGAAACTAATGGAGGAGTAGTTATTGACGATATCTAAGATCTTTCCTTTGCCGTCGAGGGTCCGGGCATACGCATTGGGCCGATAACACTCCAGGGCAATCCGTTCGTTCCAGTCGTGAAACGGATAGGCGCTCTCCTCGGCTTCGATGATTTCAAGCCAGGGGTTCTCCCGGGGAGGCTGATAGAAATGGCCGTGGATGGCAATATAGGCGTCTTTTTTCTTTGGAGGATCGGTCATGCTCTGAACCTCAATGTACTATCTTACAGAACATCCTCCGCGATTTCAAAAAAATTTTCGATCCACAAAAAGGCAAAAGATACTATACGAAAAAGTATTCGGATGCGAATGACGACAAGATTGTGCTGAAATATCAGTTTGGAGAAAGGGACTAAACGGAATTTGATTAGTAGGCTATCGAAGCAAGCCCAATCATTTCTTGCTGAAATGTTGTTTTTCCATTTTTATCCCGCCATACCAACTTTCAAGTGGTGATCAATAATTTTTGTTGAAGTTTCTGTTCAAAATTAGTAGACTCTTATCCAACCATAGGGTATCGAATCAGCCTCCCATCCTAACCTCAACCTTTTAGAATTGCAGTAAGGGGTCTCTATCGAAGGAGAACCCAAAAATGAAATGTTCAAAATGCCAATTCGATAATCCTGAAGATATTAATTTTTGCGGAAAATGCGGTGCCAAATTAGAAAGGATTTGCCTGAACTGCAATTTCGCAAATCCTCCTGAATTTAGTTTCTGCGGTAAGTGCGGCCAAAACTTAATCATTCCCTCAGGACCAATCGCTAAAGAACTCTCCTTCGATGAGAAGCTTGCTAAGATTCAAAGGTACCTCCCCAAAGACCTAACTCAAAAGATCCTTGCGCAAAGAGACAAGATCGAAGGTGAACGGAAGCAAGTCACAGTGATGTTCTGCGATATGGAGGGGTTCACCAGCCTTACCGAAAAGATCGGATCAGAAGAAACCTACTCCATAATGGACGATGTCTACGAAATTCTCATCCACAAGGTCCATGAGTACGAAGGGACAGTTAACGAACTCACTGGTGATGGAATTATGGCCCTTTTCGGAGCCCCCATTGCTTTGGAGGATGCCCCAGAACGAGCTATCCGGTCGAGCTTAGCCATCCATCGTGAGATAAACAGGTTCAGTGAACAGTTCAAAGGCGAAAAGAAAATACCACCCCTTAAGATGCGGATTGGTATTCATACAGGCCCAGTGATTGTTGGCACACTTGGTAATGATCTTCGGGTTGAGTTCAAAGCAGTAGGGGATACGGTGAATTTAGCATCCCGGATGGAAGGATTGGCAGAACCTGGGACGACCTATGTGACTGAGGAAACGTTTAGGCTCACGGAGGGGTTCTTCCGATTTGAGTCTTTGGGAGAAAAGGAGGTCAAGGGTAAGCAAGAGCCCCTCAGTGTCTATCGGGTGATTGCACTTAGCACAAGAAGATCGAGGTTTGACGTCAGCGC
>JAPVTA010000053.1:0-3062 GCA_047519465.1 Thermodesulfobacteriota bacterium
TGATTACGCCGATTGCGATGGAGAAGGAGTTGCGGTTTGCGATACGGGAGGGGGGGCGTACGGTGGGGGCAGGCGTCATCAGTGACGTCCTCGAATAGCTTCGGTAAGAGAATGTCAAACCTCAAAGCTCAAAATGTTCTTTCTATGGAAATACGGTAATTGAGTCATTAGTCATCAAGTCATCGAATGATCCAATGACTTAATCCCCTAGTGACCCAATAGAGATTCGAAATTTGGACTTAAGAAATTGTGGCTAGTGTTGCTGTGGCGGGACTCGACATCGGGATCGGGAGTATTCAATGCGGAATATTTTAACTTTATCCTGTACAGAGTGTAAGCGGAGGAATTATTCTACGACTAAGAATAAACGTACCACTCCGGATAAGCTGGAATTCAAAAAATATTGCCGATTTTGTCGTAAACATACCGTCCATAAAGAGACAAAATAAACATGGAGAGTAGGAGGTGGAAAGTGGAGGCTCTCCACTGTCCGGATAGAGATACAGGCCAGTAGCTCTAACGGATAGAGCACCGGACTCCAAATCCGGGTGATGGGGGTTCAAATCCCTCCTGGCCTGCCATATACCATATTAGGTATGTGGCTCTGCCATGCACCACGCCCTGAACCATGGAAGGCTCAGGGTGAGTCAGTCCTGAACTCAACGTAGTTCAGGATAAGGTGCATGGCTTGCCGTGAACCCCACGTGGTTCACGGCTGCCACGCCCTGGATGTGAAAGCAATGTGAAGGGCGGAGAAAAAATAACATGGAATTTTCAATCAAAGAGAAATTTGATGCAGCCATACAATTCTTAAGAGAGGTTAAAACCGAACTTAAAAAGGTGACCTGGCCTTCAAGAAAGGATACCCTTTCCGGGACCGTCGTCGTTTTGGTGGCTGTTCTTATCATCGCCATCTTCTTGGGAATCGTTGATTCCGGGCTATCGGGGCTCGTCAAGCAATTATTGAAGGGGGCAGCGAGCTAAAGAGGGAGGTGGAAGGAACTTCCTCTCCCCTCCAAATGGTAGACAATATGGCACAACAGTGGTATGTAGTTCACACCTATTCGGGTTTCGAAAACAGGGCGAAACAGAATTTGGAAGAGCGGATTAAGAACCTCGGCAAAGGAGAATTTTTTTCCCACATTTTAGTTCCCACGGAAACCGTGGTGGAGTTGGTGAAGGGAAAGAGAAAGACTTCGCAGAGAAAGATTTTTCCCGGATACATACTGGTGAAGATGGAGTTGAACGAGGAGACCTGGCATATCGTCAAGGACACGCCAAAGATCACGGGTTTTGCGGGTGATGGTACGAAACCGATTCCCATCTCGGAGGGAGAGGTAGAAGAGATTCTGTCTCAGATGAAAGAAGGTGTTTCGAAGGCAAAACCTAAAGTTTCTTTGGGAGTCGGGGACAGCGTTCGAGTCATCGACGGTCCTTTCGTGAATTTTATCGGGACCATTGAAGAGGTCAAGGCAGAAAAAAGGAAGTTGAAGGTTTTAGTCTCTATCTTTGGAAGGGCAACTCCGGTAGAGTTGGATTTTATCCAAGTAGAAAAGAATTAAACTCGAAGCACGAAATCCGAAGCTCGAAACAAATCTGAATGACCGAAGTACAAAATTCATACCGGCAAGATGAGTCCTTCTATTTTGAAAATTTGAATTTTCAATTTGTTTCGGATTTTGATATTCGGGTTTCGAATTTTTGCAGTGAGTGAGGAGTGAACCGTGGCGAAAAAGGTGGCGGCAATGGTGAAGCTTCAGATTCAAGCGGGACAGGCCAACCCTTCCCCTCCTGTCGGGCCGGCCTTGGGACAGCACGGGGTCAATATCATGGAGTTTTGCAAGGCTTTTAACGCTCGGACCCAGGGGCAGGAAGGGATGATCATCCCGGTGGTGATCACCATCTATTCCGATCGATCCTTTAGCTTTGTGACCAAAACCCCGCCCGCCTCCGTCCTTTTAAAGAAGGCGGCAAAAATCGTGAAAGGCTCTGGGGAGCCGAATCGCAATAAAGTGGGCAAAGTGACCGGAGACCAGATCCGTGAGATCGCCCAGATCAAGTTCAAAGATCTAAACGCGGTGGACATGGAGGGAGCGATCCGTACGATCGAGGGGACGGCACGCAGCATGGGTCTGGAGGTCGTGTAAGAGAAAACTATGGCAACGAGAGGGAAAAAATATTTAGAGGCGAGAGGCAAGGTAGACCGAAGCAAACGGTATGAATTGGAGGAGAGCGTTAAACTCCTTCTCGAAACCGCCTATGCTAAATTCGATGAAGGTGTGGATCTCGCGATTCGTCTCGGAGTGGATCCCAAGAAGGCCGATCAAATGGTCCGGGGGACCGTTGTCCTTCCTCATGGAACGGGCAAAAAAGTCCGGGTCTTGGTCTTTGCAAAAGGCCAGAAAGAGAAGGAGGCACTCGATGCGGGTGCCGATTTCGTGGGAGGAGAGGACCTCGTTGAGAAAGTTTCAAAAGGGTGGCTGGAGTTTGACAAAGCGATCGCCACGCCGGACATGATGGGCCTGGTCAGCAAATTGGGTAAGATTTTAGGTCCCCGCGGATTGATGCCCAATCCCAAGGTGGGAACGGTCACGTTCGATCTGGAAAAGGCCGTCAAGGAGATCAAGGCGGGCAAAGTGGAGTTTAAGGTTGAAAAGGCAGGGGTGGTTCACGTCCCTGTTGGAAAGGTTTCTTTTGGGTTTGATCGATTGTTGGAAAATGCCAAGACGCTCCTTGAAGTGATTCTGCGGGCGAAGCCGCCCACCAGCAAGGGGATCTATTTGAGGAGCATCGGCTTGTCCACGACCATGGGGCCTGGAATTAAGATTGATCCGCTTGATGTGAGAAGTGTTTTGAAGTCCTAAGAAAGGCGAAGGACTTCGTCGGAGGAGGTAAGGGTCGTTGAACCGAAAAGAAAAAGCACAGGTCATTTCAGATCTTGGTGAGAGGGTGAAGGGGTTTCAGGCGGTTGTCCTGACGAATTACCGGGGTCTCAACGTAGAGCAGTTGAGTCATCTCAGACAAAGGTTGAGAGAGGAGAAAATCTCGTATCACGTGGTCAA
>JAPVTA010000054.1:0-59811 GCA_047519465.1 Thermodesulfobacteriota bacterium
AGGTAATACGCTTGCGCTCTGGGCCGCGGCGAATACGAACCGGCACGTTTTGAGATGGGAGATGCCGGCCTCCTGGTTCCAGGCTTTCAACCCTGCAATGATTATTCTTATCACGCCGGCCCTCAATAGCTTCTGGTCCTGGCAGGCAAAGCGGGGCAGCGAGCCTTCCAGCGTCGTCAAGATGGCCATCGGATGTATGCTGCTGGGTAGTTCCTTCGTCGTCATGATTTTTGCTGCACACGTCTCAGGAGAGCAGCAAAGCGTGAGCCTATGGTGGCTCACTGCGTGTGTGGGACTCCTCACCATCGGTGAACTCTTCCTGTCTCCTGTTGGCCTTTCGCTCGTGACAAAGCTTGCACCCGCCCGCATGGTCTCGATGCTCATGGGCATGTGGTTTCTGTCAAGTTTTGCCGGTAACTATCTATCAGGCTATCTGGGTACGTTCTGGGAGAAGATGTCAAAGCAATACTTTTTTGTTATACTCTCCCTGCTTGCATTCGGGGCGGGGTTCGGTATGCTTGCGGTGCTGGGACCCCTCAAAAGGGCTATAGGACATGGACGGCAGAAGGAGGCCGATGTCTAAGGGGTCGAATCATGCGCTCGTAGAAGGAGTCGAGGCAGCGAAGAGAGTAGAGGTGGGGCCTTGCCTAAAAAAGTTGGCCCGTTCGAAGAGCAGATGCTGGGAAGCGGAGACACGGAGAAGGAAGAACGGCACTATTGGCAGGAGAGGGGGACGATGAGAAAGCAAATGCGTGAGACGAAAAAGAAATCGAATCTGAAATTGGAGAAATCGATCAAGGGAGTTATTACGGCTCGCAAATGCGAGTGTTGCAGTCATCATGAAATTGGAATAACTACGGATGTCTTGACATAAGGTATCTTTTGAAAAGCACAGGTGTCATCCATTGAAATGCGGATGGGGGGCCCTGAACCACTTAGGGCTCAGGGATAGGCCCTGCACCATGACGGCACAGGGCACGGGGGCAGGGTTAGTTCTTCCTCACTCCGGCGACGATCAGCAAGATTCCACCCGCGATGGCTAACACGCCGACGATCGGAGGGAGTGGAATGGTTTTCTTTCTTTCTCTGTAGGCTTGAACGGGTCCGAATTGAACGACCTTCTCACGGGTCGTGAAGGGAACGCCCTGGTAGATCAGAGAAAGCACTCCGATTGCCGTCAGGAGGATACCGATGATGGTAACAACCTTCATTTTCGAACCTCTCCTTTGTGGAGTTTTTTTTGGGTGAGACGGGTTTTGAAAAGCTCGTGTGTATTGTATGAAATGCGATGATGGATTTCAAGGAAAATCCTCTCGCATCGAATCAAACCTTCTGTTGCCGGCTAAGACGGCGAGACACGGATAAGAATGGAGAAGCGGCATGAAATTGTTCGAACCCCTGATGATTAATGGAATGACGCTCAAGAATCGGATCGTTATGGCGCCCATGCAGTTACAGCTTGGACTGACCAACCGGCGGGCCCGGGCCTTTTACCTGGCCAGGGCAAAGGGCGGCGTAGGCGCCATCATCATGAGCGGCACTTCGGTCGATTTTTTCATAGAGGATTCGGTCTGGGGCCGGCCCAACGGGGTGGCTCAGTTTGTGGAAAGGATGCGATCCTTTACGGGCGAGATCCGGCAAACCGGCGCCAAGATCGGGATCCAGCTCTGGCACGGCAACCAGTGGCCGGCCGGCACCGGAGAAACGATTCCCGGAGCGGAACAGGTCGCTCCTTCGGCCAAAGACGGCAGACGGGCCATGACCGTTGATGAAATCGAGCAGATCATCCGGAAATTTAGCCAGGCTGCCGGGACCGCCCAATCGGCCGGATTTGATTTTGTGGAAATCCACGGCGCCCACGGGTATCTGGTCTGCCAGTTCTTTTCAGGGGCGGACAACCAGCGCACGGACCGCTATGGCGGTGACCTGGAAGGCCGGATGCGCTTCGGCTTGGCCGTTGTGGAAGCCATGCGCCAAACGGTGGGTGAAAAATTTCCTATCGTTTATCGATTGGGGGCCGAGGAAAAACGGCCGGGAGGCATTACCCTACGCCAAAGCCGGACCTTTGCTAAACAACTGCAGAAAGCCGGGGTCGACGCCTTCGATATCTCGATCGGCTTGCCGGCAGGAAAGAATAAGAATGCTTCACCCGGCCCCAGGGCCAAAATGGGCACCTATGTGCCTTTGGCCGAGGCGATCAAAAAAGAGGTCACCGTCCCGGTCATGGCTGTGGGCCGCATCAATCGACCCGAAGTGGCCGAGGCTATTTTGACCGAAGGCCGGGCCGATTGGATCGGCATTGGCCGGCAGTTGATCGCCGACCCGCAGTGGCCCCTCAAAGTGTCCGAGGGACGCAGCGAGGAGATTGTGGCCTGTAAGTCTTGCAATACCACCTGCTTTCAACCGATATTGGGCACCCGTTGGAAGTTTGGTGACCCTATTTGCAAGGTGAATCCAAAGGCCGGAAGGGAAGTGGACCTGGATTAGCAAAGGTGGGTAGGGTCAAATCCTTATCCTTGAGTTTGTCAGAAATATCGGTGTTATCCACAAAAAGGTTGGCCCTCCCAACATAACGCAAAGCGCACAGAGCATGGAATTGCTCGGATCTAAGAATGCCGATTGCGGAATGTAGATTGCCCTTCGACTGCGCTCAGGGCCGTGAGCCTGTCGAACGGCGGATTGCGAAATCAAAAACTAAAGACTCCTCAACCTAATATGGTACAGGGCAGGCGCAGGCCTGACGATCGAGAATGTGCGCTTTACGCTATGCCCTTCCTGCGGGTGCCATTGTTCTAACACACTCCTCAAAGACGTGATGAGCATGTTCATAGCTTACGCACATGAGGTACTTTTCCGTATTCATATTCACGACAATGTATGTTCCTCGGTTCTTATAGATCTCTACCGTCTTCCCGTCTAATACGTACCCTAGTATCAATCTTGGAAAGTTGGGGTCTTCGTTTGTCTCGACAACTACATAATATTCGCCATCTTCCATATTCATGCCTCCGACGGGCCGACTTCGATTAATAGAAGAGCAACTTTGATGCCAACAATCTACTTTTTTGCAAGTGGTCTAAATCATAAAATATTTTAAGCATCGGATATTTTAGATGTTCCCAAATCGAACAATTTTTGGTCATCTTTTGCTCATCGGTTCGCAGTTCGTGCGCTCCTCTTATTAACGCGGTGCGGCTTGTGAGGCCTCTCTGACAAGGGGATTGAACTCTTCACTTCCCTTATTTTAGAAAAACGTGTATATTACAACCGCAAATGAGGACTTCGGGGTCACACCGCCACCTTCAACAAGTTAAGTTTCTAAACATTGATTTCTGGTGGCATCCCACTTTTCTTCCATGTCCAATAAGCCGGAGCACTCATGAGGGCCTTGAAACCAGGTAGATAAAAATCTGGCATATAACTGTTGCGTTTTCGATTTTTCGCCAAATCGCAACACATAGAACAGGTTGACATTCTTATATTTTTGTAATAGGATGCTATATACCCGAAACAGAACTAAGAGAATTAATGTTGCGTTTTCGATTTTTCGTTCAAACGCAGCAGACTAACTACATTAATATTATTGACTTTTTAATTATTGGAGTGAATATGCGAAACAGCATTTCTGAAAGATTCGATCTCCTACAGAAACTCGGGGGATTGCCTGAGCCCGAGGTAATAAACGAAGAGTGGCTTTATATCCTGAAGGAAGAGACCCGGAACTCCATTTTAATAGAGGGCTTTTTTGTTTCCGAAGATGAACTTGAAGAGGTCCTCGCAAGTGGGAACCCTCTCAAAAAGAATCAGGGAGAGGCTCTCAATTATTACAGGGCTGCTAAATTCTTATATGGACTCTCTTATGAGAATTACAGGAGTAAGAAATTTTTCTTCGCCATTCCACTCGTACGGCAGACAAGCAAAACGATTGGAGAGAAGGGGGAATTCAGGGGAGGAGATTCGAGAATAACAGGAGCCAAAATTGTTCCACCCCCCGGATTTTACGTGAATGACTGGATGGCTTTTTTTGAAGAACATGTAAACCAAGGATTTTCACGGGAGGGGTTTTTCAATTTTTTGGCAAAGCAACATGTTCTATTTGAGGCCATTCATCCCTTTAACGATGGTAACGGAAGGACTGGAAGGATCATCTTGAACTACTTTCTTATCTCCGCTGGATATCCTCCTGTCATTCTAAAAGGTGATGAGGAGAATAAGAAAAAGTATTACAGGGCGCTTGAACAGGGTGATTCAGTATTGAGAAGGTTGACTGAAATACCATTCTCTCGTCAGGATGTTCGAAATGCTCTGGAGGATATGAATGCGCTTTTGTTGGAAGATCTGATCTCGGAAAGTTTAAGAGGGAGTCTTGACAGGATTTTGATAAGGCTTTTCGAAGAGAGAGAACAAATAAAACCGAAGCCTGCGCAAGAGGTCGGAAGAGCTCTTAACTATTCTCCTGACAGCATCAGGACTCTTATATCCAGGGGGAAATTTATCGCAGTTAAGAGAGGGAAGGAGTGGTTCACTCATGAGAAGCTCTTATTAAAGCAAAACAAGGGAAAATGAAGAGGGGTACCTTGATGCGTAGTATGATCCAAGAATCACTCAAGGAGATGAGAGAAATCTCAGCCAGACGTATGGAAACCGGGCGCATTATTTAAGAAACTGTCATCCATAGAAGAGTTGGCCATTCCAATTGCGGAATGCACCCTCCTACGCCTATGGGCTACAGCAGGCAGGGGTTTCGGCCCGGTGAAGTTTGGTACGTACTGCGCGGGCCGGGAGTGCGGAATGTAGAGTTAACAAAAAACGAATGAACAAGTCGTTGGGTTGTTGAGTAATCGCATTATTGGGTTTTAGGGGTGGTTAGTGAAGTAGAAAGCCTTTTCGGGAAAGGAACAGAAATGAAATGGAATAAATTGCTGATTAAATTTGGAATTATTCTCATAGGCGTCTGGTCACTTCTTATATATGGGTTTAACAAAGCAGAAGGAGCGGAGTGGGAGCTGTTTCAAGCAACGTCCGCTGGTAATATCTATTACTATGACGGGACAAGCGTAGAACGTTTTTCAAATGATATGCTTCGGGTGTGGGTAAGAATCATTGAGACGAAAGAATTTAGCAAAGCGGACTTGGAAAAGCTGAAGGATCCTAAGAAAGCGACAGAGGTCGTAAAAGAGGCACAAAAGAAATCAACGAGTGAATGGAAGCAACTATTTGAAATTAATTGTTCAAGAAGGATGGTTCGGGTATTATCGGCCACTTTATATGACATGAATGGGAATGTAAAGGAAAATTATGAACTTCCTTCAGAATGGGCTCATATTGCTCAAAATTCGGTTACAAACTATTTAGCTAAGATTCTATGTCTTTAGAGAACACTAACAATGAGGTGGGGTCAAATCCTTATCCTTGAGTTTGGCACTTCAGGAATGGAGCGCCATCTCGCCCGTACCTCAATACCATACCGCGCCATGAGAATTTCCTTTTCAATCCAAAGGAGGCATTATGTTTAAAAGAATTGACCACGTAGAGATTACATCAGGCGATCTCGAGAGGAGCATCCGATTTTATAAGGAGGTGTTTGGCTTCGCTCTCAAAGAGAGAATAAGACCGTCATCAGCGGAGATAGAGGAGATCGCGTTCCTCACACTTGGGGATACGATGCTCGAGCTATTAGCGATCAAGAATTCTGCGCCACCTCCGAGAGGGCCGCAGGTAGGTTTCCGGACAATGGCGATCGAAGTCGATGACATGGAGCAGGCGATCGATTATCTGAAAGGTAAAGGAGTCAAGGTGTCATGGGGGCCCGTCACGCTCGGGACATCCAAACGTGCTGAGATCAAGGATCCTGATGGGCTGAGTATTGAACTCCGCCAATGGTAATACGTTTCGCATGTGAAGGCTGCGGGGCCGGGAAGAGGGCTTTAGTGTATATCCTCTGGCAGACTCATGGACAATCTTTGATAATTCAGGAGACGTCCCCAAAATGATTGCTCTTCAAGAATCGGGAAAGATCGAAATGCTTGATCCAGCTCTCTTTATGATTTTATTGAAGCATAAGGGAAACCAATGAAAAAGAATAAAAGAACATCCTTCCTCTTAGCATATAAAGCTGAAGAAGCACTTAGTAAGGCTGTGGCTGAAGCGATCGCCGAACACCGCCGAAATGGAGTTCCAATTGCCATCTGGCGCAACGGTAAAGTGGTACGTATCCCTGCTCATCAGATCGAGGTTCGGGAGCCTCAAGTTGAGTACAAGGTGTCCCCAAGGAAAAAAAATAAGACTTGAGCCTCGGGTCTCTGATCAATTTCAGGGCAAGGTTCGGTTTACCTTCTCAAAAGGATTGGGCTAATAAGATGAACAGCTCCGGGGGCGTCGTGAAGTCATTTAAAAGATAGACCTCAAATAAAGCGGGAAGAAGAGTTGAAGCATTCAATTGCTTAGGCAGAGTTAAAATAAATCTTGAAATATTAAGTCAATGGCTTATCGTTTCAGAGAACAAAGGAGGACTCAAATGAAAGAAATTCACAAGCCATTTAAAGAATTCAAGAAAGAGTTTCCCGCCATCTACAAAGGCCATGAGGCATTAGGAAAGATCATTCATGAGCAATCTGGGCCTCTGCCCGAGAAAATCCGCTGGCTGATCAAGATCGCCGTTTCCGGGGCAAGCGGTCATGCTTTGTCTTTAGAGACCCATATCCTGAAAGGAAAGGAATCCGGGCTTACTGATGACGAGATTAAGCATGCACTTCTTCTACTGATACAGACCACCGGATTTCCGACCTTCATGGAAGCTTATTCAGTTTTTGAGAGAATGCGTTGAAGACTCTGATATCCAGGTCTCTGACTCCATTTTGAAGTCAACATTTCGTTGATGATTCTCCGAAGAAGTTTTTGTACTCAAGGGAGAGAGGACTTTGCTGGACGAGGAGATAGGAGATGGAAGATCTGATACAAAGGGCAGCCCAAGATTTAATCAAGGCAAGATATGGGATCGCTTTAACCGGTGCTGGGATTTCGACCGAATCGGGAATCCCTGATTTCCGTGGCCCGGACGGGATTTGGACCAAAAATCCTGAAGCTGAAAGGAAGGCCTATGAAGTCTATGAGCAATTCAAGACGAATCCAAAAAGATATTGGGAAGAAAGACTGGATCCTCAGAGTGCTACGTCGAGGCTCTTCTCCATTCTTGGGGAGATTGGAAAGTTTCGACCTAATCCTGGACATTACGCTTTAGCCGAGCTCGAGAAAATGGGAATATTAAAATGCGTCATTACCCAAAATATAGATGGATTACATGAAAAGGCAGGGAGCAAAAAAACGATTGAGTACCATGGAGGCATTAATAAGTTAAGGTGTGTCGTATGTAACAGAAGGTTCAGCAAAGACGAACTCAGTTTAGAGAAAATTAAAATGGAGGGGAAGCTTCCTCCTCATTGCCAATGTGGAGGCGTGATCAAAGGTGATGTCGTTTCCTTTGGGGAACCCATTCCAAGTGACGTTCTTGAAGGAAGTCAAAGAGAGGCTTGGAAATCCGATTTAATGCTCATTTGTGGGACCTCGGCAGTCGTTTATCCGTTTGCCAGCTTACCGCAGATGGTTGGTCCCGGCACCATCATCATTGAAGTAAATGCCGAGGCCACTCCTTTGACTGGAAGAATTTCAGATTATCTCATTCAGGGAAAAACCGGAGAAATCCTGCCCAAAATCGTGGAAAGAGTAAGAAAGATCCAATAGGCTAACCAAAAAGGATTCGGGGTCTATCAGAGGTCATGCTTACCCATGCAAAAACATCTCGAAATCATAAAGAGGCAATTTGATAGGGATCGCTATGCCAAATCCTTGGGCATTGTCTTGGACAAACTCACAGATGATGCCATTCAGATGCACATGGAGTTAAAGGAGGATATGTTAAATTTGTTTAAACGACCTCATGGTGGAGCGATTTATTCCCTCGCCGATGCGGCATTTTCGGTCTTAGGAAATAATAAGAACAATCTTTCGCTTGCCTTAGATTGTTCGATTACCTACCATGAAAGTCCTGCTCCCGAAGGCATACTCATTGTTGAGGGAGAAACCCTATCAACGAGTAGGCGAACGGCTGTCTTTTTATTTAAAGTCTATATGGAAAAGGGCGGGACGCGCACGTTAGTTGCCACGATGAAAAGCGTGTCTTACCGAACCGGGAAACCGATCGATCCCAGTATCGAACAATAAAAGGCTAATAAGAAGATTCACTTCCGCACATAGCCATGGGTGACCCCTTCCATCTATCCGAGTCCCATTGGCAAAAAGTTATTTTGAATAGTATAATCTCTCGTCGCAGAGAGGCTGATTCACTCCGTCTGCCGGGTGGGATTATCAGATTATCGCTTACCGGTTGAACTCATCATGGATAAGAAACAGATCACGGTGATCGGTCCGGGCAGGATGGGTTCAGGGATTGCCCTTGCCTTTGCCCTGAAAGGATTTAAAGTCACCCTTTTTGATGGGAAGGAGAGAGCGGCCGGTGATTATGCAAAGGTTTCCAGGAACGCCAAAGCGGAGATCCGTTCCAATGTAAAGTTATTGAGGAGAATAGGATACCTGCGCGCATCTTCCCAAACTATCTTATCTCGGATCTCCTTTTCTCATGAGCTAAATCGAGAGAATTTTAATGCTCCCTTCATTTTCGAAGCCATTCCAGAGAAGCCGGAATTAAAGATCCAACTATTCAGAAAAATTTCTCCATGCGTTCATGCTGGTTCAATTTTAGCTTCCGCCACGTCTACGATCGATCTGAAGACATTGAAGAATGGCTTTTCCTACCCCGGTAGGCTCTTGATCACCCATTGGCTCAACCCGGCCTTTATCATCCCGCTGGTTGAAGTAGCAATTTCCGAAGAAACCGACGCTGACGCCGTCGATCAGATGAAAAAAGTTCTCAAGAAAATCGGCAAGGCCCCTGTTATTTTAAAAGATAGCCCCGGATTTATCGTTCCGCGAATTCAGGCCCTTGCCATGAACGAAGCAGTCCGCATCTTTGAAGAAGGAGTCGCTTCGGCAAAAGATATTGATGCCGCGATTAAAACAGGCTTCGCCTTCAGGCTTGGTGTTTTAGGGTTGTTGGAGTTTGTCGATCTCGGTGGGCTGGACATCCTCTACTATGCCGACGATTTCTTATATTCGGCATTTCGAAGTGAAAGATTTCAAAAGCCTAAGCTGGTCGAAGAAAAAATGAAGAGAGGAGAGATCGGTCCCCGCACGGGTAAAGGAATTTATGAATATCAAGACGTCGACGTTCGAGCTTTTTTTGAGAAAAAATATAAGGGTTTGGTCAAATTGCTCAAATTTATGCAGAAGCACAGGCTTTTGTGAGGAGGAGTGGAGAATCATGGGAAAGAAGGTAGCGATCCTGGGCGGAGGAAACGGAGCCTTTGCAATGGCTTCCGACCTCGCTTTGCAAGGGTTCGAAGTGCGAATGTGGAGCAAGTACTTTGATGAATTCAGCGAGATAAAGAAGACCCATACGATCAGAGTCTCCGGTCCGCTCATCCAGGGAGAGGCAAGAGTCTCTGTGATCACGGATCATATCGAAGAGGCGATGGCCGGTGCAGACCTCATTTGCTCTCCGATTCCTGCCTTCACACAAATATCGGTTGCTGAGAGTCTTCTGCCTTATCTGGAAGACGGTCACGTTATCTTCCTTTCGCCGGGTACGTTTGGCTCTTACCTCATGTATAAGCACTTGAGAGAAAGGGGGTGTAAAAAGGATTTTGCCATTGGTGAGACAGGAACGCTCCCCTATTTGACCAGGAAAATGAGCCCGCAGGAATCCCGAATTGTAGTGAGAGCCTGCAATTTACCCACCGGTATCTTCCCGGCGAAAAAGACGGGAGAGGCCGTTGAGAAAATCCGGGCGGTTTTTCCTTCTGCTCATCCGGTTGAAAATGCGTTGTCCGGTGCTCTCATGAACGCCGGACCAATCCTTCACCCTCCGTTGATCGTGCTGAATACAGGTCCGATTCAGTATCCTGCGCCTTATGACATTCATAATGAGGGAACAACCCCGGGGATCAGGAAAATCATCTCCCTTCTTGATGAAGAAAGAATCGCGGTGAGAAAGGCATTGGGGTTCCAGCCAAACCACTATCCGCTGGAAGACTATTATGATGAGACCAGACCCAATGAGTGGATGTACCCAAGGAACTCAAAGAAGCTGTTGATGGAGAGCAGGCTGTGGCATGAGAAGATTGACTACCAACATCGGTATGTCACCGAAGATATCGCTTGCGGGTTGGCTTTTTTAGTTTCGGTCGCGGAGTACGTTGGAGTTGACGTTCCGATCGCACGTTCGCTCATAACCCTTGCAGGAGCCGTGGTTGGAACCGATCTTATGGAAACAGGAAGAACCCTTGAATCGCTCGGTCTTTCCCAACTTCCGAGAAAAAAGCTTGACGAAATATTGATTCAAGGCCTTTAACAAAGGAGGAATCGATTATGAAAAAGAATCTTCTACTAGGGATGATGATTTTATGTGGAATGGTTATTTTCAGCGGGAGAGCCCATGCTGCGCCGGTTAAGATCAGAATGGGCTGGGGGATTCCTGCGGAAGAGGTGAAATATGTGATGATGAAAAGACCTCAAATCCTGAAACATTATGGGAAGGTTTATACCATAGAATGGTTTCAATTCGCTGGGACGGCGCCCCAGGCAACTGCCCTGGCTGCGGATGGGCTTGATGCGGCAACCCTTGCTTCCTTGAGCCTGGCCGAGTCGGTGGACAAGGTTGCTTTAGATGTGAAGGTGACAGGAGGGATCATCATGGAAGTCTCTCCGAATTTTACAAGTACGTGGCTTGTGTTGGAGAACTCCGGGATTAGCACGGTCAAAGATTTGAAGGGAAAGAGTATCGGCGTGAACGTTTATGGTGCAAGTCTCGACCACATTCAGCGAGCGATTCTTCGGAGAGCGGGACTGGAGCCGGAAAAGGATGTGAAGATTCTCGAAATATCCTTTGGGCTCATGGAGGCCACCTTGAGAAGGGGGGATATCCAGTGTGGTGCCTTTCCACAGCCTTTTCTCTACAGAGCGATGGAAAAGGGTGGGGTAAAACCTCTCTTTCGTTTGGGCGACATTCAGCCTAAATTTGTTCAGCTGATTAATGTCTTTCAGACGAAATTCATTGAAAAGAATCCTGAGGTCGTGAAGGCTTTTCTTGAGGATTGGAAGATTGCCTCCAAATACATCTACGAAAATCCTGAGGAGGTCCGGAAAATTACCGCCGAGGTTACCAAACTTCCTCTCGACCTTCTTAATAAATTCCTTCTCACCCAAGATGACTTTTATAGGGACCCTATCGGTGAGCCCGACTTCAAAACCATGCAGAAAAACTGGGACTTTTTCTATGAGACGGCGAAGGCCATATCGAAAAGACTGGATGTGAAGAATTATTATCTACCCAAGTTCTTGCCAAGCGCTGTTCCCTGAGGAGTGAAGATGACAAAACTTGTGGTTCAGAAGGTTTCGAAGACCTACAAATCTGGGAAAGAAGGCAAAGAGGTGGAAGCCCTTGCAGGGATAGATTTAGAAATCAAGGAGGGTGAGTTTTTCTCTATCGTAGGACCTAGTGGCTGCGGTAAGAGCACGCTCCTCTACATCATCGGAGGGTTTATCCCTCCTTCCAACGGCGCGATTCTCGTCAACGGAAAAGGGGTCACCTCGCCGGGGATTGACCGGGGAATCGTATTTCAGGAATTTGCCCTCTTCCCCTGGAAGACGGTCATTCAAAATATTCTTTATGGCCTCGAACAACGAAAGATGGTGAAGAAGGAAAGAATGAAGCTTGCAGAGAAATATATCGGAATGACAGGCCTCCAGGGCATGGAAAACCTCTACCCCAAAGAGCTATCCGGAGGGATGAAGCAACGCGTCGCGATTGCCAGGACCCTCGCTTGCGATCCGGAGATCTTGCTGATGGATGAACCTTTTGGCTCTTTGGATGCCCAGACCAGGGTCTTCATGCAGGATGAGCTCCTCAGGATTTGGGATGAGACGAGGAAGACCGTCCTCTTTGTCACTCACAGCATTGAAGAGGCTGTCCACCTTTCAGACCGGGTGGCCATCTTTTCGCACCGACCGGGAAAGATAAAGGAGATCCTCCTGATCGATATTCCAAGGCCCAGGATTCGGGAGGAAGAAGTTTCCCGGAGCCAGTATATCAAGCTCATCAATTATCTCTGGAAAGCTGTCGAAAGGGAGGCGAAAGGTTTCTTCTAAGGTGAGATTAAGAGATGTCGAAGAGGAATAGAATCGTTTATGCGATTTTCTCGGTCGTAAGTGTTTTTCTGCTCTGGGAGGGACTTTCCAGAACAGGATGGATTCCCCCTGAGGTTCTCCCTCCTTTTACCACTTCTCTCCAGGGTTCCTTTGAGCTGATGGCCACAGAAGAATTTTTGAGACACCTCTTCGCTTCGTCGTGTCGGTGGGCCGTCGGCTTTTCGGTCAGTTTGATTCTGTCTATTCCCATCGGGATTTATATGGCGAGATCGAGGCGTGTTTATAATTTTCTCGATCCGATCCTAACATTGACTTACCCGGTGCCTAAAGCAGCGATGATTCCCATCTTGATGTTATGGATGGGAGCAGGGGATCTTTCAAAAGTGACGGTGATTGTGATCGGTTGTTTTATTCCTTTAGTGATTAGTGCCTATCATGGTGCGCAGGGGGTTGAGACCTCTCTGATCTGGAGTGCAAGGGCGATGGGGATGGGAGAAAGAGCGATCCTCTTCCGCATTCTCCTCCCAGCTTCTCTTCCCACCATCTTTTCGGGGATCAGGATGGCCCTGGCCATCTCCCTGATCGTTGTTCTCGGTTCTGAGATGATCGCAAGACAATCGGGCCTCGGATACTATCTCTTCAACTCCCTCGAGATGGGACTCTACCAGACAACCTATTCTGTTCTGATCATCATTTCAGGAATCGGTCTGCTTCTCGACTTGATCTTCTCCCTCATCATGCGAAAAGTGTTGATTTGGTCTTAGGAACCGATGAACAAAAAGAATATTTTTCTTACAATTAAAAAGATCCTTTCACAGTATTATTCTGTTTTCCTTATTTTGCTCTTCTGGGAGATGGTTGGCCGGTCAGGATTGATCAATCCCATCCTCCTGCCACCTGTCTCAAAAATCGTCATTCGCTTTTTCGAGCTTCTTGTCTTTGGAAAACTTCTCTATCACACAGGCCAGAGCATGTTCCGAATGTGGATTGGCCTTGGTCTGGCAACGCTCGTCGGTATTCCGTTAGGGATCCTGATGGCACGCTCCTCCATGATCCGTTCGTTTCTGGAGCCTCTGCTGGGCCTTGGGTTCCCCATTCCGAAAATTGGAATCTATCCTGTGTTAATTATCTTCTTTGGGGTCCTCCATTTCTCTAAAATCGTATTGATCTTCATCGAAGCAGCCTTTCCGATCATCATGGCTACTTTCAACGGGGCCCTCTTTGTGGAGCAGAAAATGATCTGGACAGCGGAATCCATGGGCACAAAAAAACAGAAGGTTCTCTGGAAAATTGTCCTTCCTCTTACGCTTCCTCATGTCTTCATGGGTTTCCGTCTCGGGCTGATTGTTTCGCTGATCGTCGTTTTTCTTTCCGAGATGATCGCAAGCGCTGAAGGCTTGGGACATCTGATGATGTCCTCTTCAAGGGTGTTCAGATCTGTGGACATGTTCGTCGCCATCGGAATGATATCCTTTCTGGGACTCCTTTTTGACCGCATCTTCTTATGGTTAAGACGCAGAGCCCTAAGATGGCATCCTGAAGCAACATCATATGAAGAGGGATTCTGAGACATATTTACGCGGCGAGGGAAAAGTGCTCGTCCAGGAAAAATTTGATAACGTCAAGCAAACGCTTCCTCCAGTTCAGCTACCGAGGTTATGTCTCAATATTTCTGACATTCATGCAGCGGCCGGAGGACTTAAAGACCCTCTCGTGGCAAGTGGAACGGAACCTCTGATCGTTGAGCTCCTCAAAGAGTATCTGGCGAAAGGATATTGGCTATTAAAGAATGGAGATTGGTGGGATACCTGGAGAGGAGAAAGTCTTATAAAAATATTCCCCGCTCACCGTGAACTTGTTGCGGTGGTTGATAAGTATAAGGAGGGGGGCAGGCTCTACGAGGTATTGGGCAACCATGAGAGGGATCTTCTAACCTATCCGGAGGCGATTATTTTTGAGGGATATGGGAAAAAGATTTTCATGTTTCATGGTTATTTTGGAGACTGGCCGAATGATGAGGGATGGCGAATAGGGCGGGACGTTGTAAGAATGGCCAATAAACTTGGAATTGACCCTGCGACGTCTCCACCAACATCTCCCCATCCTTCTAATGTTGAAAGACATTTAGCAGTTAAAAGGGCTGTCCAAGAACTGGCCGATAATAATCAAGGATGGGATTTTCTCTGGGGGCACACACATTATTTTTATAATGAAGGAAACAATCACAATAGCGGCTCTTCTCTTGGGGGAACAGTTGTAGGATATTTGATTGAGGAGGGAGACATTATTCCATTAGAAACTGGGTAAGCCTTACGGCTCTGGTGTACACCATTGACATGTAAGGTTCAGGGCTGCCATGCACCCCACGGGGTGCATGGCGGAATGCGGATTGCGCAGTTTAGAACATTTGGAGAGAAGGATGCTGCGGGCGCCGTTCGCCTATGAAGACCGATAAGGAACTTTATCGTGAGTTGCGCGTCCTGTCGCGTGAAAAGCTATGGAACAAGGAGGTGGCGCGGTTCGATCGATCTCCTCCCGAGGAGCGAATCAAACGGGTTGCGGTCATTCGCGCGGTAGGCATGGTCTTTTCCGAGTCCGGCACTGCAAAGGAGAAGGCCGAGGTGAGGGCGTGGCTTGTTCGTCTCTTGCGGGATCCGAGCGAGAAGGTGAGACGTTACGCTATGACGGCCCTACCCAAGCTCGGCGCTGGCACAAGTGAGGAAAACGAGCTGCTTTCCTTGTTGCGGACGACTACGGTCGAGCGCGAGAGGAAGTTCCTCGGCCAGGCTCTGGAAAAGATCGGCGGAGCGGCCACGCTGGATGCAGTGGCCGGGGTCCGTGATTTCCTGCCGCAAACCGAGCAGAAGGTGAAAGCCAGTGTCGCGCGCAGGGAAAGTCCCAGTGCCATCCGAATGGACAGCCTCCTCTCCGATTTCACGCGGTTGCGGATCCATTTGCACTGCCGCAAAGGGCTGGAAGAGATTGTCCGCGATGAAGTGAAGGAGGATATTGCCAAGCACGGGAAATTCCGCGTCGTCAAGATGCGGACCGGCCAGGTGGCGATTACACCGGTGGCGCCCTTCTCCTTGGCCGACATTTACGGCCTCCGATGTTTTGCCACCCTTGGCTTCTTCCTCGGCCATGTCCGGAGCTCAAACCCGATAGAGTCCGTCGATGCTCTGGCGTCAGCAATGACATCGGACGTGTCGCGGTCTGTCCTGGCGACTTTCACCGAAGGATCGATTCGCTATCGTCTGGAGTTCGTTTCCAAGGGGCACCAGAGAGGCGCTGTGCGCCTCCTGACGAATCGGGCCTATGCGATGTGTCCCGACATTCTCAACGATCCGCGGCGTGCTCCCTGGTCAATGGACCTGCTCCCCGTAGCGGATGGGATCTCTGTTGAATTGCGGCCGAAGTTGACGCCCGATCCGCGGTTCACCTATCGCAAAAAGGACATTCGTGCGGCCTCTCACCCTCCGCTGGCCGCCTGTATGGCCCGCCTTGACGAGGCTTCGGCGAGGCAGGCCCGCCTGGCCGGAAGACGCAACCATGAGGCCGTCTGGGACCCCTTTTGCGGGTCGGGTTTGGAGCTTATCGAAAGGGCGCTGCTGGGTGGCGTACAAGGTATTTACGCAACGGACCTCAGCCCCGATGCCATTGCCATTTGCATGGCCAACTTCGCCGCCGCCAAGGTGAAGGCCGTTTCTTTGAGCCTCGCCTGCTGTGACTTTCGCGACTATGCCAAAGTGGAAGGGCTCGGACCCGAGAGTGTCACCCTTATCATCACCAATCCTCCCATGGGAAGGCGGATTCGCATCCCAAACCTGCGCGGATTGGTTCGAGATCTTTTTGCCGTCGCTGCCGTGGTGCTGAAGCCCGGTGGACGGCTTATCTTCGTCAACCCCTTGCGCATCGAACCTCAAGACCCATCCCTCAAACTGCGATACCGGAGAGTGATCGACCTTGGCGGCTTCGATTGCCGTCTCGAAATGTATCTCAAGCTGCGGAGGTAAAGAAGCCGATCGATTCCGACGCGGAATTCGCCTGCCTGCCCTGTACCATGTCAGGTTCGGGGCAGAGTTGCGGAACGAAGCCAAAGGCAAGCCCTCGAACATAGATGCCGTGGTAACCCCTCTCTTTCCCCCCTTAGATTAAGGGGGGATGAAGAGGGGTTATGATACAGGGAAATGGAGAAGCGGTGTGTTCCGGAGCAGGAATCATCTACCGTAAAGAGTCCCGCAGCCTCTTGGAAACTTCTGCTGTCAACTGACAGACCCTCTCTGCCAAAGGGATGGCAAGAGAGGCAGTTCCTCAGCTGGGGGTGAGGATGGCTCTTTGTAACAGATCAGGATCGATTCCTTTTCGGGATAGGTTTTCAACCCCTTTCTTAAGACGATTGACCAGGCTTTGAGCATCCTCTCTGACAATCGCTTCACTCGTTGGAGCAATGCCCCAAGCCAGGATGCCTCCTCTTTCCAAAAACCCTTTTAAGTCTTTTGGATAGAGGGAGAGCGTCTCCAGGTAGTCATAGGCATCGAAACTGAGGATATCGAGGTGCGTCGACAGAAGCACACTCCAGTCTGTATTCCCGCAACAGTGAATTCCTTTTAGTCCCTTCACCGTATCAAAGCATTCATTCAATGAACGGATGACATCCTCCCGGTTCAGGCCTGAAAAGGCAGAGCCGAATGAGGAAAGAGATGGTTCATCGAAAAAGATCATCGTTGGGATCCCTGGGAAAAGGTGATTATACTTCTCCTCCAACCACCGGGCTTTCAACGAAAGGTGTTTGACGAGGATGTCTCTTAAAGACGGGTCGTAAAAGACAGGTTTCTGCTCCGGATCGGCCAAGGCGAGACCAAACGTGATGGGCCCTGTGATCTGGCCCTTGATATATCTTATCTTCTTTCGGTGGTCCTTTGATGAGAGGTCTTTTAAGATTCGGAGCCCCCTCGCGAAATCCTCCGTGATTTGAAATGGCTCAAGGTCCCCCTCCTCGAAACGTTGGTAAAACTTCTCGATTTCTTTCTCAAATCCGTGAGACGTCTCTATCCAAACCCTTTGTTCCTTTTCACTCCACCTTAAGGAAGGAAACCCCTCAGAGTATTGCACGACCATACCTTCCAGAAAAGACCGTTTTGGCAGTTGGGGCCAGAATGGTATTTCGGGGAAGCTTTGAAAAATGAGACGGAAAACTTCCTTCTCATCCTGATGAGGGAACGACCCGATTCCAGTTGTGACAAAAGGGGTTTGAAATTCCATAGCTTTTCATAAGGCGAATCTATGTAAAAAGTCAAGGGAATTCTTGTGAGCCCTGATAAAGAGTGGGTTGCAAGAAGGAAAGGTACGCTCAGGGTCAACCCTGAGCAATGCCGAAGGGTTGACAAACCCAGACTCGATGATTATTTATAAGCAAAAATTTCTAATAGAAGGGAGGTCTGTCTTTATGAAGGTGAGGCCACTTCACGACCGGCTCATTATCCAGAGATTGGAGGAGGAAGAGAAAACAAAAGGGGGGATCATTATCCCAGACACGGCCAAGGAAAAGCCCGTCGAAGGAAAGGTGATCGCTGTGGGGGCGGGAAGGATCAAGAAGGATGGAACCAAGATTCCCCTTCAGGTTAAGAAAGGCGATCGTGTCCTGTATGCAAAGTATGGAGGAACCGAGGTGAAAATTGACGGGGAAGAATATCTCATGATGAAAGAGGATGATATCCTGGCCATCATTGAATGATGGTTCCTGAAAGGAGGAGGTGTTCATGGCAAAAGAACTGAAATTCGACCAGGAGGCAAGAAACGGGATTTTGGAAGGTGTCAATATTTTGGCGGATGCAGTAAAGGTGACTCTGGGACCCAAAGGCAGGAATGTGGTAATTGAGAAATCGTTTGGCTCTCCTGTGGTAACAAAGGATGGTGTGACCGTAGCCAAAGAGATCGAGCTTGAAGATCATTTCCAGAACATGGGCGCAAAGATGGTGAAAGAAGTGGCCAGCAAGACCTCGGACACAGCGGGAGACGGAACCACTACGGCCACGCTCTTGGCCCAGGCCATCTATCGGGAGGGATACAAAGTGGTCGCTGCCGGGATCAACCCCATGGACGTAAAAAGGGGAATTGACACCGCTGTGGAAGAGGTTGTCAAAGAGCTCAAGAAACTGTCCAAGCCTGTCAAGGAACAGAAGGAGATAGCCCAGGTGGGCACGATCTCTGCCAATAACGATCGGACCATCGGGGACATCATCGCGGAAGCGATGAATAAGGTTGGAAAAGAAGGGGTGATCACGGTCGAGGAGGCCAAGGCGATGGAGACCACTCTGGAGGTCGTTGAAGGGATGCAGTTCGACCGAGGATATATTTCTCCCTACTTCGTGACCGATCCGGAAAAGATGGAGGCTGTGCTCGATGACCCCCTCATTCTCCTTTATGAAAAGAAACTGGCCAATATGAAAGAACTTCTTCCCATCTTGGAGCAGATTGCCAAGACAGGGAGTCCATTGCTCATCATCTCCGAGGATGTGGAGGGAGAGGCGTTAGCGACGCTGGTTGTCAATAAGCTCCGGGGGACGTTGAAATGTGCGGGAGTCAAGGCCCCCGGGTTCGGAGACCGAAGGAAGGCGATGCTCGAGGATATCGCCGTCCTGACCGGCGGCAAGGCCATTATGGAAGATGTGGGCATTAAACTCGAAAAGATGAAGTTGGAAGACCTGGGCAGGGCGAAGAAGGTGGTCATCGATAAGGATAATACGACGATTGTCGAAGGGGCAGGGAATGCCTCAGCGATCGAGGGCAGGATCAAACAGATTCGTGTCCAGATCGATGAGACCACTTCGGATTATGACAAAGAGAAACTTCAGGAGCGATTGGCAAAACTCGCCGGAGGGGTGGCTGTCATTAAAGTAGGAGCAGCCACCGAGACGGAGATGAAGGAGAAGAAAGCACGGGTGGAAGACGCGCTCCATGCCACAAGAGCTGCCGTGGAGGAAGGGATTGTCCCGGGCGGTGGCGTCGCCTACCTGAGATCTTTACCCGCCGTGAAGAAACTCAAACTGGAAGGCGATCGTCAGACGGGTGTGGATATCGTTGTGAAGGCCCTTGAGGAACCCCTTCGTCAGATTGCGCAGAACGCCGGCCAGGAAGGGTCTGTGGTAGCAGAAAGGGTAAAACAGGAGAAAGGCACGTTCGGTTTCGATGCGGATAAGGAGGAATACACGGATATGATCCAGGCCGGGATCATCGATCCGACAAAGGTGGTAAGATTTGCCTTGCAGAATGCTGCCAGCGTGGCTTCTCTGCTGATCACCACAGAGGCCGTCGTGGCAGAGAAACCCAAGAAAGAACCGGCCGGAGGCCCCCCCATGCCTCCCGCTTATTAGCGTCAAGGTCCCTTTACTTTGTTTGTCATTCCGGACTTGATCCGGAATCCAGGGTTCCCGATGAAAATCGGGACCCAGAGTATAAGCTGGATTCCCTCTGGAGTTTACCCCGTACTTAATACGGGGCGGGAATGACGGCCTCGCAAATAGTGAGGGGACAGGCGACCAGCTTCGGAAGCCTTAGCATTGCGGGTCCCGTCCCCTCTGCATCTTACCCATCCTGATCCATAAAGGGTTCTCAGAATGACCGAGCCCTCTCTTTTGAGTTTGCCCGAAGATCCTCAGGAAGCGCGAAAGGTATTTAATTCCCTTCCCGTAGGAAATCAATTAGATATTGTTTTACGGGCTCGTGGAAGGGATCGGCTGCACTATTTATTCCTCTCAGAACATCCAGAACAGTTGGTTCAACAGCTTCCAGAGCTGGAGGTTTTCTTAACCGTGAAGGAAGCCGGGGAGAGCGATTGTCTCGACCTGATTTCGCTGACCACTCCGGAACAATTCCAGTATATGCTCGACCTCGATTTCTGGAAAAAGGATGAAATAGACTCGGAGAAGGTCCTCCAATGGATGGAGATTCTCCTTGAGGCGGGCGAAAAGAAAGTCACCCAATTTATCGAATCAACGGACCTCGAATTCATTGCCCTTCTTTTGAAGAAGTTCTTGCACGTCACCACCCTGCATGGAGAACAGCTGGAAGGGATGGATCGGATCCCCCTCTTTACATTAGATCAATTTTACTTCGTCGATTTCAGGGGAAAAAAGACCCGAGAAATCTTTGAGCCTTTTTTGCAGATTCTCTACCGGGTGGACAAAAGCAATTATCGGAGACTGATGGATTCTCTGATTGTTGAAATTGAATCAGAGCTTGAGGAGATCGGTTATCGTCTTAGGAATGGCCGATTAGCGGATTATGGATTTCCCGACTTTGCGGAGGCCCTGGAGATTTATCGCTTTGTCAACCCGGATTCTTTCGCGGCAGGAGAAGGCTTCTCTCAGGTCATCCATCGAGAGAAGGTCGGTAAAGAAGGTTCTTTCTTCTATCTTACCTTTCAACATGAGGGTCCTTTCTTCTCCTCTCTCCTGTCAAAGATGGACGATCCTGATGAACAAGATCGATTAAAACAGGAGATAACGGCTGTCTGCAACAAGGCAATCGTGGCAGAGGCGATTGACCTTTCCAATATTGCCGGCATGGAGAGGGTGATAAAGAAAGTCTACCACACTCTCAATCTCGGTCTTGAATACTTAAGCAAGGGAGACGAAAGAAAAGCCTTTGAGATCCTCCAATCTCTTCCCGCACAAAGACTGTTTCAATACGGTGTGGGCACCACGCTGCTTCTGAGAAGAAAGGCAGAATCTATTTTAAAGGGGGCCTGGTTTTCAAATGATCAGGAGAACCTCGTATTTCTGGATCCTCCTCATTTCGAAAAGCTTGAAGGGATTTTGAGAAAAAGGCCTGCCCTCTATCGAGATTGGATTTACCAGGATTTTGGAAGCCTGCAGGATTTGAAGGAGGCGAATGACTTTTTGGAGTTCATCGAAACGATCCTCCATTTTCTGGGAAAAGAATTGAATCTCTCTCCGGTTCATCTAAAGGAGCTGAATTTGAGCGATTGCACTCCCGATGACTGGCGGGAGATTACCCTCTCTGCGATCTTTCTCACCTCTACGGCGAATCAAATTCTCAAAGGGACTTTCCAATTCGAAGCCATTGGACAGGCTCAGGTGAAAGATTTTCTCGACAGGGTTTTTGAGAGAGATACCCAAGGGAAAGGGGTTGTGAAGATGGAGGTCAAAAAGGGACTGAGAAACTGGTTAGATTCGATCGAAGGCGAAGAAGTGAAGCGACAACATCTTCTTGCCTTTCAGGATTTTTGTCTGGACCTCTTTGAAACAGAATATGGAAAAATTCCTCCGGGCGAAGAGGTGGACCCCCGATTCGTGAAAGGACTCTTGATCCGAAGATGAGATTGAACGCGCCATTCCTTGAAAAAAAAGGCCCCAAGGCGCTGGATCAGTGCATGGGGCCCTTTTTCCGGTCGTAGCGTTTTGTTATTCCCCCTTGAATACCGGTTCGCGCCTCTCAAAGAATGCAGTGAATCCTTCCCGTGCATCCTGACTCTGGGCGAGCTTTCTTGACCACGCCCGGTCAACGCGGATGCCTTCTTCGATGCCCTTTTCAAGTCCCACGCTCATGCCATTGAGCACCGCGTTCACGGCAAGGGGCGGCCGCTTCGTCAGCGTCAGTGCAAAGGCCATGGCCTCTTTCATCAATTCTCCTGCGGGAACGACGCGGTCCACAAGGCCAATCGCTAAGGCTTCCTGCCCCGACAACCTTTTGCTGAACAAAATCATATCGAGCGCCTTTGGCTTGCCCAGGAGCCGCGGCAGACGCTGTATCCCCCCCCAGCCGGGCGTGATGCCCAGATTCACTTCCGGGCAGCCTATGACCGCCTTGGGATTGTCCGTCATAAACCGGAAATGGCATACGAGCGCCAGCTCGCATCCGCCACCCAGGGCGTATCCGTTTATGGCAGCGATGGTCGGCTTGCCGAACCGTTCGATGCGGTTGAACACGTCGTTGCCGTTCGGCCCTTTCTCGATGTTCGCTATGTCCGACACATCCATCCCTGCGCTGAAGCCCTTCTCACCCGCACCGGTGATGATCACTACCCTGGCATCCTTGCTGTTTTCTAACTCGGTAATCGCTCGATCCAGCTCTTCGCGTATGCCGAGGTTTATAGAGTTGGTCGGGGGACGGTTGAGCGTAATGGTGCTCACAAAATCCTTCGTGGTCAGTGTGATGTTGTTGTAACTCATGGAGATACCCTCCTATCTGTAGTTCGGTAATAATTGTTTTCTAAGTGAATTCTTAGCGTAGTGAGTCAGAAATTACTTTACAGAGGCCGTCATTCCGGACTTGATCCGGAATCCAGTCTTTTCAACGGGATTCCCGCTGAGTTTATCCCGTACGTGATACGGGGCAGAAATGACAACCCTCACTATCATCGTAAAGAAGAGTTAGATTCGCTACACTAGGTTTGAGAATTTCCTCTTATATTTGGTCGCGCTGAATATAAGAGAAACGGATTTGTCTGTCAAGCAAAAAAGACCTGATAATCATTGGTCCGTACAGCTCACCTTCATTTGCAGAGTTTGTTTTTGCGGCCCGTGGCTGGATGTGGCCGCACAGCCAACCGGAACCCCTGCCACGAGTTCTCCCTTGGGCTCTCCAAGAAATTCCAGAACGTCCTGTTTGATCGAGTAAACCCCGGTAGACATTCCGGCGGGGCATCATTTCTAACGGAGTAAACCTCATCCCTCGGGGTTCGACATGAGGCTCGTCGTTTTAAGCTCTTCCATTTCCAGGGCGAGGAATTCCCAAAGCTGGGTAAGTTCTTTTACCTGCCGTTTCACCTGGTTATGCGTCTGAACAGTTTCGTAAGTCTCTTGTTGATTCAGGTAAAGATTCGGGTCGGAAAGTCTTTGGTTCAGACGATCCAGTTTTTGGGTGGCCTCCTGTAACGATTTTTCCACTTCCTGAAATCGCTTTTCAAGGCTGGAGAGTTGCCTTGTCAAATGGTCCATCTCCTGGGCTCTTTTTCGCCTCTCTTCCTTAGCCATATGTGACTTCTTGATTGCAGATCTTTCTTTTTCCTCAACCTCAGCCTGAACCTTCGCCTCTTTCTTCACCTCTTCCTTCTGAATCTGTTGTTTCTTATAAAGGTAATCGTCATAATTTCCCGGAAAAAGATTAGGGATCCCGCGATCGATTTCGATCACCTTGTTGGCGATTCGATTGATGAGATGCCGGTCGTGGGTGACCAAGCAGATCGTCCCTTGAAACTGCTTCAAGGCCATCTCCAATACATTTCGAGAAGAGATGTCGAGATGGCTGGTCGGTTCGTCGAAGAGAAGGAAGTTGGCCGGTTTGAGGAGCATTTTTGCAAGGACCAATCGACTCTTCTCTCCGCCGCTCAAAACAGAGACTCTCTTTTCGATCTCGTCTCCGCTGAAAAGAAAAGTACCCAGGAGGGTTCGAAGATCGGTCTGGCTTTCATCCGTTGCGATGGAAAGGAGCTCTTCGAAGACTGTATTTTCGGGCCGGAGAAGATCGAACTGGTGTTGGGCAAAGTAGGCGCGGGTTACCTCCTTTCCTAAAATGACTTGGCCCTCTTCAAAGTCGAGAACGCCGGCGAGGATCTTGAGCAAGGTTGATTTTCCCGCTCCATTGGGACCGACCAAAGCCACCTTGTCCCCTCGATAGAAGCTGAGATCAATTCCTTGATAGACGACCGTGTCGCCGTAGCTTTTGTGAAGATTCTTGACCTCCACCACTTTGTGGCCGCTCCGCTTGGGGGCGGGGAAGTGGAACCGAATCTCCTTCTTTTTCTCCGGAAGTTCGATCCGCTCAATTTTTTCGAGCATCTTGATCCGACTCTGAACCTGGCTCGATTTGGTGTTTTTGGCCCGGAAGCGTTCGATAAATCTTTCGGTCTGCTCAATTTTCCTCTGTTGGGTTTTATACGTTGCCTCAAGGACTTGTCCCCGGGCTTCTTTCTCTTCCAAGTAGTGGTCGTAGTCGCCGTGGTAGAGGTCAATCCTTTGAGCTTCAATCTCCGCAATCCAGTCGATGAGGTGGTTGAGGAAGACCCGATCGTGTGAGACGATGATCATGGCACCGGGATAATTGGTTAGAAATTCTTCGAGCCATATCAGGGATGCCAGATCCAGGTGGTTGGTCGGCTCGTCGAGAAGCAGAAGGTCGGGAGATTGAAGAAGGATTTTTGCCAACGCGATTCGCATCAGCCAACCGCCGCTCAGCTCATCGGTCAGCCGGTCGAAATCTCTCTCTTTGAACCCCAATCCTTGAAGGATGCGCTTTGCCTCAGCCTCCAGACCATATCCACCAAGAAGGGTGTAGCGCTCCTGAAGTTTCCCGTACTCCCTTGCCAGCCTCTCCTGCTTCTTCGGATCCTCGATGGATGAAAGCTCTTCCTCGAGGATCGTCATCTTGTCTTGCAGGGAGGCGATGTTGGTCAAACTTTTTAAAACTTCATCCAAAACCGTATTGCCTTTGAAGGAAATCACTTCCTGCGGCAAATAGCCGATCTTCACCCCTTTGGCAATGAGGAGGTCTCCTTCGTCAACGGATTCCTCTCCCAAGATCATCCGAAAGAGGGTCGTCTTCCCTGAGCCATTGGGGCCGATCAGGCCAACCCGGTCTCTTACTCCGATCTGAAGGGAGCAATCTTTAAAAAGGATTTTGTTTCCAAACTGCTTCCGAACATGGCTGAGGGTGATCATAGAATCCTTAAGTCCAAATGACAAAGTTCAAATGTCAAACAAATGTTAAAATCCAAATGCCAACGCATTCCTCCTCTTTTGTTGAATTTTTCTCATTTGAGCTTTGGATTTCATTTGAACTTTGGATTTTGAAATTTGACATTGCCTGTAGGCAGGTCTCAGGTATCATATTTATCGAAGTTATAACCCGCTTTCTTATAATTATCTAAAGCGCGGGTCTTCAAATCCTCTCGCTTCGTTTTTTCCGCTTCCTTATCCGCCAATTCAGCCGCGTGACTCCACTTCCCTTCCCTTTCGTATTCCTTAATCTTTCGGTCTGTTTCTGTAACCGGGCTTCCTTTGACAACTACCGCCGGGGCGAAAAGAACTCGGGAGATAGGTTTTTTGCATTTCGGGCAAAGGGTTAAGGCAGATTCGGCCATCCTCTGGACAATCTCAAAACCTCGTCTGCAATAATCGCAGCTCTTTTCTGAGTCAATAGCTCTATATACGTAGGTTGGCATATTTGGAACCGTGTCTTGTGTCCCTGCCTACCGGCAGGCCCTGAACCTAGCATGGTACAGGGCAGGCAGGCCTGGTACCCGAGACTCAGAATATAAATTCATGTTTCTTCAAAAATTGTCAAGAGAGAAAGCTTTGTGTTACAAAAACAATGTCAAATTTCAAAACCCAAATTTCAAACAAATGTCAAAGTTCAAACCCAAAAATTTTGAAGTCATTTAGATTTTTGAGTATATGGACAGTCAGACAGATCTGTTTGGAGTGTGACAAAATATTCAATGTTTGAAATTTGGATTTAGTTTGATATTTGAACTTTGAATTTTGGAATTTTATCAATGACTTCTCCCTACCAAAACCTTTATATTTACGAGATCTCTGGAACGATTTCGAATTCGAGGGACTTTTTTAAGCAGGACTTCATCGGCTGTTGGAACGAAGGTGAGATCTCCTTCCTTTTCTTTTCTCGGCCGTACGACGAAGAGGTGGAGTCATTGGCCAAAAAGAAGGGATACCCTCTCCTATCAAAAAATATACTGGACTACAAGGCCTGGCAAGCCGGGGAAGAGCTGAAGCCTTTTCAGGTGGGCAATCTGGTCATCTCTCCTCCGTGGGAAGATGCGAGGGTCGAAGAAGGTCAGCTCTTGATCCGCTTAGACCCGTGCGTTGTCTTTGGCACAGGTTATCATCCGACCACTCGGGCCTGTCTTCAGGCGATGTGCGATATTTACCAAAAAGAGAAGCCGAAGAGGGTTCTGGACCTTGGAACGGGCTCGGGGATTCTCGCCCTGGCCGCTGCAAAATGGGGATCTGAAAAAGTGCTTGCCGTTGACTGTAATGAACTGGCCGTAGAGACAGCGCTGCGGAACGTGTTGTCCAACGGAGAATCTGAACGAATTAGAGTGAGGATGGGAAAAGCAGAGGATTTTATCGGAGACAAAGCGGACTTAGTTTGTGCCAATATCCATTTCCGGGTGATCGAGTCCCTGTTAAAGAAAAAGGCTTTCTTCAAGAAAAGATGGTTCATCCTTTCAGGGATCTTTGAAAAAGATGCGGAAGAGATTGGGAGAAGATTGCAACGAAAGTCTGTTAAAATCGTTCGGAAATTGCGGGAGAAGAACTGGGCGACGTTGGTTGGTTTAAATGAAGATGGTGAGAAGGCATAAATTAATCGTATTGACTTCAATTTTTGTTTGTGTTAAAAAAATCACAATTTTCCGCACTGAAATTCCCAAAATTTAAATTTTCTTTAAGTTTTGATAGAATACCCCCTCTTCCTCATTTCAAGAGGGTGGAGTCATTTTCTGAATTTTGGGGGGATTATGAAATCGAAGTTTGGAAGATTGATCCTTATTTGTCTTACCCTTTCTGTCTGGCTTTATTTAGGCTCAGGCGCGTTGTGGGCAGCGACACCCGGTTCTGAAAAGGAGGCCCCCAAGCTTTCTGGGGTCGCCAAACCTTCTGAACCTCCGAAGAAAGGGGAAAAATTCGTCGTCAAAGGTCGAGAATATTGTTATGAATGTATTGACAACTCTGAATGTTTGGGCTGTCATAAGAAAATAAGCGAAAGGAGATTTGCCCAGTCTGTTCATGGGGCCAATTCCTGCAACAGTTGCCACTGGGATATCACAGATGTCAAAGCCCATGTGAGGGTAAGAGGAGCAAGGATTTATGCCGAGCCGGTTACCTGCCATCGATGTCATAAGAAGGAAGGGGCAGAACATTATGCAAGCGCCCATTTCATTAATGACATTCAATGCAAAGACTGCCACCAAGATATTCACGAGATGACCCCCTGGAAAGGGGATAAAGTCCGGGTCATCAAGAAATGTACGACATGCCATTCCGATGATGGCTACTCTGAGAGCGTCCATGGCAAAGCCGTCCTCGATGGAAATCCGGATTCAGCCACCTGCAGCGATTGCCACGGTCTTCATAAGATCCCTCTACTGAAAGGCGACGAACCCAAGACGATTGAATTCCGAAAGGAGTTTCATACAGAGGTTTGCCAAAAATGTCATGCAGACAAAGAAATGATGGAGAGAAACAAGGTTTTTCTCATCGCCACTCAGACCTATTACGAAAGTTATCATGGAAAGGTGGAGCATCTTGGCTACCCCAGATTGGTTGCGGGTTGTGCGGACTGCCACGGATTTCACAACATTCTGCCTCCGGATAATCCGAAATCTCTCATCTCGGAAAAGCGGCTGGTGGAGACCTGCGGCAAGTGCCACACACATGCGAATACCAACTTTGTTCAATTCATCACCCACGCCACCCATAAGGATCCTGTAAGAGAGCCCGTGCTTTACGGAACCTTCGTTCTGATGACCGGCCTCCTTGTCTCTGTCTTCGGAGTATTTTGGCTCCACACGTTCCTCTGGTGGCGAAAGGACTTTTGGGAGAAGAGGGAGTTGAGGGCAAAGGGGGTCTTCTTTCCGCTCCATGTGAAACCCGATGAGGCAGGCCATATCTATCGCCGATTCAGCTCCTTCGATATCGCGCTTCATTTTACAATGATGGTGACCTTTATCGGCCTCGTCCTGACGGGGCTTCCATTAAAATTCTCTCATGCCCCTTGGGCCATTGGTCTGATGCACTTTTTAGGAGGGGCCCGGATGGCGGGTTCGATTCATCGCGTTTGTGCTGCCATCACGTTCGCCTATTTTGGGACGACGATTGCCTATATCATCTATTTCCTCTTCTTCAAAAGGATCCAAGGCAATCCCTTGCAGAGACTTTTCGGCCCGGATTCGCTCTGCCCCCGTTGGAAAGATATTCAAGATATTGTCGGGATGATCCGGTGGTTCTTTAACAAAGGGCCGAAACCCCGATTTGACCGATGGACCTATTGGGAGAAATTTGATTTTCTTGCGGTCTTCTGGGGAATGTTCGCCATCGGGCTCTCAGGGTTGATGCTCTGGCTTCCAGAATTCTTCACTATCTTTTTGCCCGGATGGATCCTCAATATTGCCACGATCGTTCATTCGGATGAGGCGCTGCTGGCTTCGGGCTTCATCTTCACGGTTCATTTCTTCAACACGCATTTTCGGCCTTCGAAGTTCCCCATCGATACAGTGATCTTCACAGGGAGGTTTCCAAAATACGAGCTGGTGGAGGAGCGGCAGGAACAGTATCAGCGCCTGCTGGCAGAGAAGAGATTGGAGACCTATCGGGATAAATACCCCAGCGTGGGGACGGACCTCTTCTCAACGACGATAGGATTTGCCATGCTGGCTATCGGGCTTCTCTGTGTCTTTCTGATTGCTTGGGAATTCCTTGTGTAAAAATAAGGTCATTGGGTGATTGGGTTATTAAGTCATTAAAAAGGCCTAATGGCTTCGTGACTCAATGACTAATTACCCAACTTACTTGGAGATTTTGCAGCCGATCTTTTCGACATAGGCCATATAGTTAAAGGCCGGGCTTTGCTCTTTGGTATGGCAATTTCGGCAGATGCCAAGGGTCACTTTCCCCCCGATCTTTCCCTTTTCCGGATGTCCCCTGCCTTCGCCGTGACAGGCCTCACATTGTACCCCTTGAAGGTAAAAGGGGATTTCTGAAACAGTCGCGTACTCCCCGATCTTCCCGTAACCCGTGGAATGGCAGATCAGGCACTCTTCTTGGGCATATTTTGGAGAGGCAGCAATCGTCTGAGAAGCCTTGGCATGTTTGCTGTGCAACCAATTTCTGTAATTCACCTCATGACATCTCTTACACGTGATGGCTCCGGCAAAACGGCTCGTTTTAGGGATTCGGGCGAGCATCTCCCTCTCTGATAAATCCTTTCCAGCCTCCACGAACACTTTTGGCTTATAGAGCTTTGCCGATTCAGCCCGATAAATTTCCAGTTCTTTAATGATTCTTGGATCATCGGATACGGCCATTTGCACGGGGATGGTAGTATGTCGATAAAAATTCTTGTCCTCGAGGGTGACGAGAGTTTCCTGCAACTCCTTCCGTTTCGAATCCAAGAATTTCAGTTCTTTCACTCTCATTTCTTCCTGCTTCCCCGACTTGGTCATTTCAGCTTCGATCTGCACGGATCGAGTGATCAGCCTTTCCAACTTCTTTTCCATCTCGTCCCGTTCACTGGAAATGAAGAACTTAATCGGCTTTTTTGTATCTACTATAGAGTAATCCACTCGGCCCAAATATCCCCCTCTGGGCTCCAATCGATAAATGGCGGTCCCATTTTCTCTTTCCGTAACCACCCTTCTCGATTCGCCCCCTCCCCCTAAGATCAGATCGATAGCGCGGCCTTCCCTGGCTAACTTCTTATCTTTTAATTCGCCCAGCTGAGACAGGACGACGATCAGGTCACAATGTTCCCTCAACCCTTTCATCGCGGCCTTTAGTGCGGCCACCGGCTCGGTCACATTCAATTCCGGGTTTTTCTCTTGGAGGGTCGGATTGAATTGGTCGTCCAGCAGGCCCAATATCCCGACCCTCAGGCCGATGATTTCTTTGACCACATAAGGTTTGAAAACATGCTTTCCGGTTTTTTTGTCGACGAGGTTGGTTGAGACAAACGGGAACTTGGCCTTCAGGCCCACTTCGGACAGGAAGTTAAGCCCCATCATCAGGTCTTTCTCCCCCACATTGACCGCATCGTATCCCATTTCGTTGTAGGATTGAATCAGGAGGTCAACGCGAAGAAAGGCGTCCCTCCGCTTCGTTTCGGTTTGAAGAGGCTTTCGAAAAAGGAGATTGCCGGTGTCAAGGAGGAGGATTTTCCTCCCCTCCTTCTTCATCTGAGAGATAAGCGTGGATTTCTTGGCAACGCCGCCAAGAGGGTTTCTGAATCATCCGCAAGGCTCGACCTCGCCCATCACATCGTTCGAATAGACGATGCTGAATTGGGCCTTTGGAGATGAGAAAGAGAGAGAAGATACGAATAAATTGAAAACGAGGCCGGCCACTCCTGAAATGACGATTCCTGCCGATTTCAAAACGCCCGCTCCTTTACCCAAGGAACTCACTGTCCGCGTAAAAGTCGTCATCGAAAGCGTTTTTCCCCCGCCCGAATGGCGATGTCAAGCCGGTTCTCCTCCGGGGCAAAGGGGCAGGTATATTTTTCATTGAACTGGCAGAACGGATTGTAGGCGCGATTGAAATCGATCAACACCCTTCCCCCGGGCATCGGCTCAAGATAGAGATAGCGTCCCCTCTCATAGGTTTCTGTCCCTGAGGTCTTGTCTTTGAACGGAAGGAAAAGCTCGTCGCTCGCTAAGGGTCGGTAGATTTGGAGGGCGTATTCTTTTCCGTCCCATTTAAATTTGAATCGGCCGTATTTCACGTATTTTCTGCCCGCTTCCTTGTTTGTGGGGAGCGTGACGTAAAGAGGCTTAGGTTGGGTAGGGTATTTTTCGATGAATCCAGCCATCGCATACTTAAGGTCGATAGGGTAGTAAACGAGGCCCTTGAATCTTATCCGGTCAGCCTCCTTTAACGGAGACTGGGGGTCTTCTCGAAAGAACCGATCCCTCTTTTCTCGAAAACGCTTTAGTCTCGCCTCCCTCTTTTCTAAGGGATTTTCTTCCACCTGAGCGAAAAGAGAATCGAGCGTCCCAAGCAGAAGAATCAGGCACAATGAGCAAATCGACAGGAATATCCGTCTTCGCTTAAGTCCAAGAAATCCTTCCACGGATCGACTCCCCCTTTCCCCTATCCCTCTCGGGCCCCGCTCCTTTCCCCTGAAATAACAGCCTTACCGGATGAAAGTTCCACTTGCAATAATTTTAAAACATTGTAGAATTGGGTTTTGGTGGGAGCGTTCATATGGGAACTATAAGAAATCTTTATGACTTGGTCAAGATCTTTTGGATCGATTTCTTCGTTGAGGCGAAGCGAGGCACTCAAGCTCACCTCCAGGCGATCAAGGTCTTCCTTGTTTTTTGTATCTTTGTTTTTCTTGTCATCCTCGTAGGTCTTCTCAAATTTACCGAGAGCTCTACCTTCTGCGGCCTCTGTCACCAGATGAATGTTTATATGGACTCATGGAGAACCTCCAGCCATCGCCATGTGGCCTGTACGAAATGCCATTATGAGCCCGGATTTCTTAACCATCTAAAGGGAAAATGGGTGGATGGTCAAGTATCGTTGGCTTACTTCCTCTCGGGGAAGAGGCCGAGTACGCCTCACGCACAGATCAGCGACGCGAGCTGTCTCCAAAAGGGATGTCATAAGATAGAAGATCTTCGGGGAGATATGATCTATAAGAATGTGGCCTTCTCCCACGGCAAACATTTAGGCGAATTGAGAAGGGGGATGAAGCTCCGTTGCGCAAGCTGTCACGCTCAACTCGTTCAAGGGCTGCATCTCACTGTTCACGAAATCAACTGCTTCATCTGTCACTATTATAAGGCCGGACCCAAAGGAGAGGAGGAATGCATTTCCTGTGCCATAGGAGGCTGTACTTCCTGCCATGTCGAGCCCAAAGGGGACATCCGGGTCAAAGGCTGGAACTTCAATCACAGGAAGTATATTGGAAGGGGGGTGGCCTGTGAGAAATGCCATCTCAGTGTCGTTCAAGGGGACGGCCATGTGCCAGAGGGAAAATGCGTTGAATGCCATAATGAGCCTGTCTTACTGAGTACAAAGTATACCTCCCAGTTCATCCACCAGAAACATGTCACCGACCACAAGATCGAATGCTCGAGTTGCCACACTTTCCTTCGTCACGAGATCGGCCAGATTCCCACCATTGCTCACACCCCCTCCAATTGTGACAGATGTCATAGCAAGGAGATGCATCTTGGCCCAAGAGAGTTCTACCGCGGGACCGGAGGGATCGGCGTCCCGGACTCTCCCAGCCTCATGTTCACAACGAATGTGGACTGTATCGCCTGTCATCGAAAGGGCGAGGAAAGCCAGGCGGCACTCCACACCTCAAAATATGTTGAGAGGGCGATGGGCGAGGCCTGCGTCGACTGCCACGGAGAGGGATTCGATGAGACCTTGAAGCAGTGGAAAACCCTCCTTTCCAAAGCGCAAAATGAGACGAATCAACGAGTTTTCAACGTTCAGAAGACGTTGTATGAGTTCGAAAAGGCCAATGGGAGCACAGCCCCTTTCAAGAGGGCTCAAAACCTGCTCAACGAGGCCCGCCACAATTACAGTTTTGTCCTTTTGGGCCAGGGCGTTCACAATATTGAATATGCCTTCAAACTCCTGAATGCAGCGAACAATAAGACGGAGCAGGCTTTAGTGGTCCTCGATAAAGATTACAAACCCCAGGAATTTCAAACCCGAATGACTTGTACAAGTCTTTGTCATGTGGGGATAGAGAGACGGACCGTTCCTTTTAACGATATCAAATTTTCCCATGACACCCACGTTATGGGCAAAGGGCTGAAGTGCTCGAATTGTCACGCTCCCCGAGAAAACCACGGCAAGACATTTATGAAAATCTGTGCGGAATGCCATCACGGGAAGGGGATTGCGAAAGTCAAATGTGAAGATTGCCATGTGAACATAAAGAGACTCATCCAGGGAAAGGGGGGCATCGGCGTCAAGGAGAGGCCGAGCAACAAGTTGGATGTGGTGGAATGCGTTGATTGCCACCGGGGTGTGCTGGCGAAGAAGAAGGGAACCTTCGATGCGATTAAGAAACGTTGCATTGAGTGTCATGACCAGAGTTATGGGGAAATGGTCGTCCGATGGAAGGCGGCCTCTGAAAAAAAGCTGAAGGAGCTGGACCCCAAGCTGGCCCGGGTTAAAGAAGAGATCGACCGGATTGATCGCCGGGGAGGCCACACCTTCGTCTATCGAAAGTTGTATGGAGAGGCAGAGTTCAATTATAATTTGGCGAAGTACGGAAAGGGAGCCCACAATTTGGAGTATGCGGAAGAGCTATTAGAATTTGCCAATCGCAGGCTGGATGAGGCGATCCAACAGATCGCCAGGAGGAAGCAAGACATTGCGCAAGGAAGGATGTGAAGTGAGCCCTCAAAGGTGTTGCGTTCTTATCGATCCTCGGCCTGAGCTCGTGCCAAAGGCTGACGCCGAAGCCTTGGCGCTGTCGAGTGGGTCGAAGACCATGAGCGTAAGAATGAGGGCGAAAAACATCTTCAAGATATGCTTGACAAAAGCGTAAGAATTTAATATTTTTTTCTGAAAATTTGTGAAAGGGGTCACAAAACTGAAGTACAAGAAAATTCCCGAGGCAACCATCAGGAGATTATCAAGGTACTCCCGGTGCTTGGAAGAGATGGAGGGAAGGGGAGAGAAGGTCGTTTCTTCTGCTCAACTGGCCAGGAAGTGCGTTGTGAATGCCGCTCAGGTAAGAAAAGACTTGGCCTACTTCGGTGAATTTGGAATTCGGGGTGTGGGTTATTATGTGGAAGATTTGCTCAATAATATTAAGAAGATATTGGGATCGAATAAAGAATGGAGGATGGCGCTGATTGGCATCGGAAACTTGGGCTCTGCCCTCCTGTCTTATAAGGATTTTCTGAAGAAAAATTATAAGATTGTTGCGGCCTTCGATATCGACCCCCCTAAAGTGATCGGAAGAGTTTCTGAAAAGTTGGGCAAGCCAGCCGAGATCTTTCATATCAACCGGCTCAAAGAGGTGGCAAAGGAGAGGAAGATTGAGATTGGGGTCATCACAACCCCTCCTTCAGAGGCTCAGGGCGTAGCCAATCTGTTGGCGGAGGCAGGGGTAAGAGGTATTCTTAATTTTGCGCCGGCACAAATTGCTGTCCCCGTGGGTTTTGTGGTGAAGGATGTCTTTTTCACCACCATCTTAGATAATTTGGCCTACCTTTTATCGACCGAGACCGGAGATCCATCCGAGAAGAAATAAGATATCCATCCACCCACCTCAAAGCCTTAACCCTCTCATACGAAACGGGCTTCGTAACCGTAGCCCTAACGTGAAACATTTGATTGACTCGTTCGTAAAAACTATCTACTATTTAAGTGGATTTTTTTCTATTCTATCTTTCAAGAAGATTTGAGGAAAAAAATATGGCAAAAAAAGATTTCTTATTTCCTTCTATTATCGGTAAACCACCCGGGCCCGAAGCTAATAAGATCCTGCGAAAGGACCAAGAATTCGTATCTCAATCTTACACGCGCGTCTATCCGTTCGTTGTTAAAAGAGGAAGAGGAGCTTGGGTAGAAGATGTGGACGGAAATCGATTCCTCGATTTCACCTCAGGAATTGCTGTCTGCAATACCGGTCATTGTCATCCGGGAGTGGTGAAGGCGATCCATCATCAGGCTGGACAACTCATCCATATGTCCGGCAGCGATTTCTACTACGGACTCCAGTCGAGCCTTGCTGCGAGGCTCTCTGAGATCACCCCTGGGCCAAAAGAAAGGAGGGTCTTCTTCGGTAATTCAGGCGCCGAAGCCATCGAGGCAGCTCTTAAACTGTCGCATTATCATACCAAACGGCCTCGAATTCTGGCTTTCCTTGGCGCTTTTCATGGGAGGACCATGGGCGCCCTCTCTTTAACGGCTAGCAAAGTGATTCACGAAAGGGGCTTCTATCCCCTTGTCCCCGGAGTGACCCACGTTCCCTATGCCTATTGTTACCGCTGCCCCTATCATCATCAGCAGTATCCAGGTTGTAGCACTGCCTGCGTCGATTGGATTCGGGAAGATCTGTTCAAGCGGAGTATCCCACCCGAGGAAGTAGCTGCCATTTTCGTTGAACCCATTCAGGGTGAAGGCGGCTATATCGTTCCCCCTCCGGATTTTCATCAAAAGCTATACAAGCTGGCAAAGGAATTTGGGATCCTTTTTGTGGATGACGAGGTTCAGTGCGGAATGGGAAGGACTGGAAAGATGATGGCGATTGAGCACTGGCGAGTCGTACCGGATATCATGGCCTTGGCAAAGGGAATTGCTTCGGGGATGCCTTTGGGGGCTACGGTTTCACAGAGCGAGGTGATGGATTGGGTCCCTGGTTCCCATGCCAGCACTTTCGGCGGGAACCCCATTAGCTGCCGGGCTGCTCTGGCCACCATCGACCTCCTTGAGAAAGGTCTCATTGAGAATGCGGCGCGCCTGGGGGCCTACATCCTCGAAAAACTGAGGGACCTCCAGAAACGATTCCTTCTGATGGGAGACGTGCGGGGAAAGGGCTTGATGATCGGGATAGAACTGGTTAAGGACCGCCAGACGAAAGAAAAGGCGATCGAGGAGAGAACCAAGATTATTCGGGCCTGTTTTGAAAAGGGCCTGCTCATCTTGGGGGCCGGAGAGAACGTCATCCGTTTCAGCCCACCGCTGATCATCACCCGAAAACACGCGGACATCGCCCTGACCATCTTTGAGGAAGTCTTGAAGAAGGTTGAGAAAACATTGAAGCATCGCGTCACCGTCTCAAAGAAAAAATAATAAGGAGCTATCCCCTTAGACTAATCGATCTTCCCCTTCCTCTCCCGATAAGGTCTCAATTCCTTCAAGACGTTTTCGAGGTCAAGCTTCATTTTTCTTTCGCCCCCATCTCTAAACGGACAAATAGTGAGCGAGGATCAGCCCATAGATGCGGGCGGCCTGGATCAGGGCCTCCACCTCCACGGATTCATCCGTCGTATGGGATTGATGCGCCTGTCCCGGGCCGAAGACGAGGGTTGGGATGTGACACTGGTTGATATAAAAACGAGAATCCGTGAATCCGGAGAAGGCCCTTAGCGACGGCTTCCTTCCCATCACTTCTTGGATGGCGTCCACAGCAATTTTGACAATCTCCTCTTGAGGATTGACTTCAGAGGGTTCGGCAAAATCAATCTCCTCTATTCGGTATCGAAAAAAGGGGTCACGTGAGCGGAGGAAATCCAAGGTTTCTTTCATCTGTTTCAAGACTTCCTCCTTCTTCTCACCGGGCAACATTCTTCGATCCGCTTCGATCTCACATCGATCAGGGACGACATTGATCTTGGTTCCGCCTTGAATGGTCCCGATGTTGAGAGTGGGTTTCCCAAGCAAAGGATGTTCCTTTTCTAAAGGGACCGATTTGAATCGTTCCATCAGCCTCATCATTTTTTCTACGGCGTTCACACCCAGATCGGGTCTCGAGCCGTGCGCCGATTTTCCGAGGGTCGAAATCCTGAGCCAAAGAGCCCCCTTTTGAGCGATCACGGGTTGAAGGTCCGTAGGCTCCCCTACAAGAGCGGCGTCCCCTCGGATCCCTCCCCTTCGAGCCAAGAAGCCCATACCTTGACGGCCGTGGGATTCTTCATCGGAGACCAGATGGAGAACGACAGCGCCTTGATCGGGACGGATCTTCGAACGGTCCATCATAGAAAGGGAATGAATGAAAGACGCAATCCCGCTCTTCATGTCCGATGCCCCCCGGCCATAAATCCGCCCTTTAGAAAGCCTTCCCTCGAAGGGAGGATATTTCCATTGAGAGGCATTGCCCGCAGGGACAACATCCAGGTGGCCATTGAAGATCAGTGTTCTCCCACCCTTTCCCCATCTTCTTTCCGCAATCATATTCCATCTTCCTTTCGGAGAGAGGACGGTCTTAGCCTTGAAGCCCATCTTTGAGAGGAGAGGTCTCAGAAACTGCGCGGCCGGCTTTTCGTTTCCGGGCGGGTTTTCGGTGGGGATTTGAACTAACCGGGTCGTTAAGTCAATGAGTTCCCTTTTTCGGATGAATGGGTCTAAGCTCATCATGGCATGCTCTTATCCGGTCTCATCTTACAAAGAAAGGAGAATAAAGGCAACTCCAAATTGAGATTTCTGGCAAAGTCCAGAAATCTCAAAATTGAATTATTGACATCCAGGATATGAAATGGATAAAATTACGGCCAGTTGAGAAAAAGAAGGGAGTAAAGAAAGAAGGAGGTGAAGAAGAGGGAGGATTTTAATTGACATTTTGGAAATTTCTATTCTTAGTGATAAGGAGGCCAGTATGAAGACTACCATGAGAATTTTCATTTTCTTCTGCGTTTTGATCTCATCTATCTTGACGGTTAGCTCCCCTCTATTGGCGGCTGAGAAAGAGATCAAGATCGGCGTGATTTATCCTCTTTCGGGGGCCTTGGCAACGATTGGAAGAGACCTTCAGAGGGCGGCAGAATTCACGGCGGAAAACCTGGTGAATAATAAGAATCCTGACATCGATGTTCTCATGTCAAAATGGGGAGGAATCCCGAGCTTGGGCAATGCCAAGATCAAGCTGATCTTTGCCGACTCTCGTGGGGAGCCGGACCGTGGAGCAGATTTGGCCAAACGTCTCATTCTCGATGACAAGGTCGTTGGATTAATGGGCGCCTATCAAAGCGCTGTGACCAAGACCGTCAGTGCGGTGGCTGAGCGTTATGGAATCCCGATGATTAATGACTCCTCTACATCGCCTGACCTCACCCGGAGGGGATTCAAATGGTTCTGGCGCACCACTCCCCACGATGAATATTTTGACAAAGACCTCTTTGAGCTTCTCAAAGGCTTGACTGAGGGGAAAGTCAAAGGGGTGAAGGCTGTTCCCAAGGACCAGCTCAAGAGCTTGACCTACGCCTGCGAAAATACGGAATGGGGGGCCAGTGTCGCCAAGGATCTTGAGAAGTTTGCCAAGGAGTACGGGTTCAATATTGTCAAAGGGCTCCTCTATGCCGGGAACTCACCCGATCTGTCTTCCGAAGCACAGACCCTCGTTGCAGCCAACCCGGACGCGATGCTCTTTGCATCTTATCTGTCGGATTCACTCCTTATGATTCGAACCCTGAAGGGAATGAAGGCTTCTCCGCGTTTCTTCTGGGGACAGGATGCGGGTTTTGAAATGGCTGACTTCACCAAAACCCTCGGGGCCGATACCAACGGCGTCCTGACACGGACCGTCTTCATTGCAAAAATAGCAAAGGTGAAACGAGTCGCCGGACAGGTTAACGAGCTCTACAAGAAGAAATATGGAGACGATCTAACCGGAGCTACCGCCCGGTCGGTGGTGGGAGTTCAAACCTGGGCCTATGTCTTGAACCGAGCGGGTTCAACGGACCCTAAGGCCATTCAGAAGGCTTGCAATCAAATAGACATTCCGGGTTATGAGCTGGTCATGCCATGGGACGGGATCAAGTTCGATGCGACGGGACAGAACATCAAAGGCAGGGGCTTGATCGGGCAGTATCAGTCGAAAGAGGGGAAAGTCGAACTCGAGATCATCTACCCCTTTGACCTTGCCACAGCCAATATGATCTATCCCTTTCCGGGATGGAAGTAAAGTGGACAGCGGGGGTCATGAATTCATCGGGCCCCCGTTTTGAATCTTAGCTCGTCTTGAATTTGGTTGTTGTGAGATTCCAAATTCCAAGCACCAAGCCACAAACAGATTTCAATCACCAAGATTCAAAACGAATAAGTTTCGGTCTTCATAGTTGAAAATTGGAATTTGTTTGGGATTTGTGATTTGGAATTTGGCTTTTAAACGGCTTTTTACTCTAACGCCTATGATTCTTCTCGATGCACTCCTTCAGGGAATCCTGATGGGCCTTCTTTTTGCCTTGGTTGCCCTCGGTCTCACCATCATCTTTGGCATGATGGACATCGTCAACTTTGCCCACGGTGAGTTCCTGATGATCGGAATGTACACCACTTACTGGGCAAGCTTGCTGCTCCACATCGATCCTCTAATTACCCTTCCGGCCTCCGCCTTCGTAGGAATGCTCCTCGGATTGGCCTCCTATTACTTTTTGGTAAAACACTTACTCCGGGGCCCGATGATTGCTCAACTTTTCGGGACCTTTGGGCTAATGCTCTTCTTGAGGTATCTTGCCCAGTTTCTGTTCGGTATCGATTACCGGATCATCCAAAAAGGTTTGCTCGTTGGAGAGACCCTCTCATTGGGCCCCTTCAGACTTGATTGGACAAAGCTCTCCGCAGCCCTATTGAGTCTGATTGCATTCCTGGTCGTCTACTACCTTCTTCACCGAACCAAACTGGGAAAAGCCCTCCGCGCGACGGCACTGAACAAGGAAGCAGCCAATTACATGGGGATTAAGACCGATCGGATGAATGCCCTTGCCTGGGTGATTGGTGGAGGGACCGTCGGCATTGCCGGAGGCTTGATCGTTAATTTCTGGTATGTCTATCCTACCGTGGGACTCCTCTTCGTGATGATCGCCTTTGCATCGGTGGCCATGGGCGGATTCGGGAGTATTAAGGGAGCTTTCTTCGCCGGAATCCTGATCGGGATCATCGAGATGCTATTCCCGATGTTTGGTCATTTCACGGGTTGGGATTTCTTGGGCCCCCATTTCAAATTCACGGTCGTCTATTTTGCCTATGTCGTCATCGTTGTTCTGAGACCTCAGGGCTTGTTTGGATGGAAAAAATAAGGGACGCCTTCGACTTCAGAGATTTCTCAAAACCAGAAAAGGTTGGTTTTGCCATCTTCACCCTTCTCCTTCTCGTCTTTCCCTGGCTCGGCGTTGGGTCCTTTTTCAAAGCCGTGGCTATCCAGTTCCTCCTTTTCTCCCTTTTCGGCATGGGATGGAATACGATCGGCGGCTATGGCGGCCAGGTGGAGCTGGGCAAAGCTCAGTATGTTGGGGTCGGAGCCTATACCGTCGCCCTGGCCATGGTATGGTGGAAGATTCCTTTCTGGATCTCGATGCCCATCGGCATTCTTATCGCTCTCGGTTATTCGTTTATCATCGGATACCCCCTCTTTCGGCTCAAGGGCCATTACTTCGCGATTGCCACTATCTGCACCTCCCTGGTGCTCCAAGATATATTCATCAACTGGAAACTGGTCGGGGCTGCGAAGGGAATAGAACTTCCCATCCGTGAGCACCCCGATTTTCTCTATATGCAGTTTAAGTCGGATACTTATTACTTCTATTTCATCATGGTCCTCTTTTATACCGCCATTTTCTATATGAACTGGTTTCGAAAATCGAAGCTGGGTTATCAACTCCGGATGATCAAGGAGGATGAAGAGGCTGCAGAAAGTCTGGGAATCGATGCGCGGTGGTGCAAGATCAAGGCCTACTCCATTGCCTCAGCCTTCGTTGCTGTCGGAGGCGGATTCATGGCGGTTTACAATCTTTACATCGATCCGTATTCGGTGATGGATTTAGACCTTTCGATCAAGATTGCTCTGATGGCCATGTTGGGGGGAGCGGGCTCCATGTGGGGACCCATCATCGGCTCGGGTTTCTTGGTTCCTCTTGACCGCTTTCTCGGAAGCTGGCTGGGTGCCCAGAAAGGTTTGATCGGAGTTGACTTCATGATTTACGCTGCCCTGATCATGGTGGTCTCCGCCTATCAGCCGCGAGGCATCTGGGGTATCATTGAGCAGTTTCGAAAGAAATAACCCCCGACCATCCCCTCTTCGAGGCTGTATTGTACTCTCGGCCTCGGCGGAAGAGACATTCGGGTTCCAAAGTCTTAGAATGCGGTCTCTTAGGAATGGCTAATCGGTGTTTGCGAGAAATTGGGTCATTTCAAGGATATGAAACGCGTGAATTTCAGTGTAAAAAGTTGCCGCTCTAAGACTTTTTCACCCGACCGTCTCTTCCTCCTGTATGGAACCGGTTTTCATCATGAGGAAACAGTTTCTAGGGAGGTGGAGTGGGGTGGACAAGAAAGGTGCGTTTAAGCATGGCATTCCTCGAAGTGATTGATCTGGTCAAAGACTTTGGCGGTGTGGCGGCCAATAACCGCGTCTCCTTCCAGATCAATGAGGGTGAAATCATTGGTTTGATCGGTCCGAATGGCGCGGGCAAGACGACCCTTTTTAACTGTATCGTCGGCTTCCATAAGCCCGATTCCGGGAGGGTGATCTTCAAAGGGAAAGAGATCACAGGATTCAAACCCTTTATGACGAATCGAGAAGGGATTGGAAGGACCTTCCAGATCATGAAGGTCACCGCCGGAATGACTGCCCTTGAAAATGTGATGGTTGGCGCTTTTTGTAGGACCGATGATCGAAATCTTGCAAAAGTGGAGGCTGCTGCCATCCTGGGTTTTATGGGGTTGGACAGTGTAAAAGCCTATCATCTTAATGAATTGCCCATCGCGGCCCAGAAGAAAATAGGGCTCGCGAGGGCCATCGCAACCCAGCCGGAGCTCCTGATGCTGGATGAAGTGGCCTCTGGCCTCAACCCCAAAGAAACGGAAGAGATGGTGGATCTGTTGAAAAAGATCCACAAAGAAAAGAAGATCACTCTCTTTCTCATTGAGCATGTAATGGAAGTGGTCATGCCCATCTCCCAACGGGTCATCGTTCTGGACGGCGGTGAGAAAATTGCGGAAGGATTGCCAAAGGATATTGTGAAGAATGAACGGGTGATTAAAGCCTATTTGGGGGAGAAGTATGCTAAAGGTCTCTGAGATCGAAGTCCGGTACAGCGGCGTCCCCGTCATTCACAACGTCTCCCTTGAAGTGAACCAGGGGGAACTGGTCTCTGTGGTCGGCGCAAACGGTGCGGGGAAATCGACTCTCCTCAAGGCTATCGCCGGAGCGCTCCATTGCTCCAAGGGCTCCATCCAGTTTGAGGATCAAGAGATCTCTCGGCTTTCCACAGCCGATATCGTTCGTACAGGAATCACCTATGTCCCGGAGGCGCGTCTCATTTTTGGACCCTTGACAGTTAAGGAAAATCTCGAATTGGGAGCCTATATCCTGAACGACGAAGGAGCGATCAAGAAAAATCTGGAATATGTCTATCATCTCTTCCCCCGGCTGGCTGAGAGACGTCTCCAGCAAGGAGGGACCCTCAGCGGCGGAGAACAGCAGATGCTCGCCATCGGAAGGGGATTGATGTCCAATCCGAAGCTTCTCATGCTCGACGAGCCCTCCTTAGGTCTGATGCCGAAACTTGTGGATGAAATGCTGGAGGCCGTGGCCAAATTGAAAGAGTCAGGGAAGACGATCCTCCTCGTTGAACAAAATGTTCGGGAGTCCCTCGAATTGTCCGACCGTGGCTATGTCCTTCAAACCGGACGGACCATCCACCAGGGAACGGGCAAAGAGCTCCTCAACGCCGAAATCATCCAAAAAGCGTTTTTGGGGTTGTGATAGCTTGACCGGAACTTGCCCCTTGACCCCTCCTATCCCGCTTTAGCGGGACGGGGCACGTTCCGGTCAATAGCGGGAGGCATGTAGAACCATAGTAGTTTGATGTTGATTCGGCTGTACCCGTCCTTATACGGCGTAAAAATGATTCGTTTCGTCCTTCATATTCAACATGAACGAATCTAAGTTACCGAACAGGGAATTCGATATTGTAAACGTCAACGGATTAGCCAACGGATTTGACACGTTGTTTATATTTTGCGCTCTGATATCGAACTATTAAGTATAGCGCGTGTTATTTTGGGATAGGGTAATCCTGTAAAATCCGATGTTACCACTGCCGACCGCCAGCGTCGGGAGTGAACCCCACCTCCTTTGGAGCCCGTTATTTGCCCTTATAATATTTCATTGCTTCGGGGATTTCAGCCTCGATATCTTTAATCCGTGTTTCAGGAGCTGGGTGGGTCGATAAGAATTCTGGTGGACGGCTTCCGCCTTTTTCGTTCATCCTCTTCCAGAAGGGGACAGCTTCCCTGGGGTCATATCCCGCCTTGGCCATCAAGATAAGGCCTATATGATCTGCCTCCGATTCCTGAATCCGGCTGTAAGGAAGTAAAACTCCCACGTTAGCTCCTAGCCCGTAAGCGGCCATAAAGATTTGGTTCGTCTCACTGGGATGGGTTGAGAGGGCAGCGGAGAGGCCCACCGCGCCCAATTGCGCAAGCAATCCCTGGCTCATTCGCTCGTTTCCATGTTTCGCGATGGCATGGGAAATCTCGTGGCCCATCACGACAGCCAGTCCTGTGTCAGTCTGGGTGACAGGAAGGATGCCCGTGTAGACGGCGACTTTTCCTCCGGGCATGCACCAGGCATTCACCACCTTATCATCCTCAATCAAATTAAATTCCCATTTGTAGTTCTTTATTTCTGATTCCATCCCCTTTTCCGTAAAGAATTGTTCTGTTGCCCTGGCAATCCTCTCTCCCACCCTCTTCACCATCTGGATCTTAGCCGGGTCGTTTGAAAGCTTCGATTTCTTGAGGACATCGTCATACTGCTGGAGACTCATCGAAAGCAGTTCTGAGTCGGGGAGGATATTGAGACTTTTCCTGCCAGTCACCGGCACGGTAGCGCACCCGACGACGAGAAGCAATAACACGATTAACGTTGCGTTTGAGAGATAACGGATGTTTGGACTCTTCATAACCATCCTCCAGTTTAACCCTTAAAATTATGAATATTGATTTTCCCTTTTTGCGAACTCCCCCTTATCTTCAACAGACGTATACTTCAGGAGTTGAAGATTTCGGATGAAATCATTAGACCAGGTAAATATACGGAAATCACGTTCAAAACATTTTTGGTCATTAAAAAACTCAAAGTTTATAGCAAAGATCGCAACTGTGTGAGGTGCGAGTTGGCCTTACGGCCTGATTCGGTAGAAACGGTTCTCAAGCGTTTGCCCTTTGAGACCATCGAGCCGATCGCCTATGGCTTCGCCCAGCTTAGCCAGCCGGTCATCAGGATGCGGATGCGTCTTGAACAACAGGCTGACCCGGCCGTCATCCTTGGCCACGTGACCGATATCTTGCAACACAACGGGCAATCCGAAAGGATCGTAACCAGCACGTGCGGCGAGGATCACGGCAACGCGATCTGCTTCGTACTCGGCGTTCTTGTCGAGGGAACGCGCAAATATCTCTGCTCCGTTGCCGATTAGGTTTTTGATTTGCTCGTTTTCACCCACCCTTTTGGCAAGTACCTTGCGACCCATGTCCACCAGTCGGCTTTGCTGTAAAATCCTTAGATGGTGTTTCTTGATGACATGGCCGATCTCATGAGCGAGCACGCCTACCAACTCACTTTCACTCTGTAGTAACCGGTAGAGGCCTTTCGTGACAAAGACGTAGCCTCCGGGCGCCGCAAATGCGTTGAGATCATTCGAGTCGATCACGCCGAAGTGCCATACGAGACCCGGACGCTCGCTCTGGCTCGCAATCCAGCGCCCCGCGCGGTTGACGTACTGTTGTAGCTTGGCGTCCTTCACTAACGGGGCTGCGCCCAGGAGGTTGCCAGCGGCCTGTCGGCCTATTGCAGCCTCTTCCTCCTGTGAGAAGCCCGCGAGGGCACGTAGACCCTCCAAGTCTATATCCCCGCCGGGGCTCGGTTGAGGTCGGCCAGATTCGGTCTCTTTCTGGCTCTTCTGCTCGATGGCTTTCTTCAGGTCTTGCCACGTATCGGCGGCGTGTGCCGCCCCACTAAAGCAGAGGAGGAGAATACTGGAGAGAAGGGCTTTCTTGATCGCGCTTATCATTCGGGTCCTCCTTTTACTGCTTCTGAAGCAGAGAGATACTTTACCTTCCTAGCCACAAGTTTGCCTTCGGCCGCGAACCTCCGTGCTTCCGCCTCCGTCGCGACAAAAGACTCGGCCTTCCTGAGTTCCGTTTCGTTGTACTTGGCCGCCTTCAGTTCTTCCTCGCTGAGACCGCGAATGCCCGTGGTGGCGACCACGCCGCCAGTCCCGGCACGCCCGGACGCCAGCCCGAGTACCCCAGCGGCGTCGCCGCTGCCCTTGCGCGCTTCACCGCGGCGGATGCTGAGCATGCGAACCCATCCGCTGCCCTTTGTGCTTTTCACCTGAAACCATCCACCTTGCTTCTTCAGGATCTCTACCTTATCCCCCGCAGTGAGCGACCCAACCGTCTTCGCGTCTCGGAAAGGCTCCGCCTTGAGGTCGTCTGCCTTGAGGGCCGTGCCCGCTTCTCCAGCAAGCGTTGTGCCCACAGCGAGCAGAAATGTTACCAGCAGGGCGACCATGCTTCTTGCCGCTTTCATAATGTGGTTCCTCCATCTTGTACGGTTTCCTCGTGCCACCGGAGTTGCGCCTCGGCGAAGAGTTTTCGCCAGCCAGCCCTTGCCGCCTTACCACCTGAGATCAGGCCTTCGTGTACAACCCATGTCGCGGTATTCTCCCCTGGACCCAGATACTTTGGCAACATTGCCTTAAGAGAGGCAGTTACATGCTCAACATCCTTGGTCACACGATCACGGGCCGCTTGATCTTGTGCTGGGATCATCCAGGAGACCGCCAGGGTGTGTTCAAAGAGGGTCCAGATGCCCCTTTGACCGCCCTTGAGTATTTCCACGCTCTTAGGCTCGCTCCCCAGTTTTTCCAATTTCCGATGGATTTTTTTCATCGTGCCTTCGCCCACGGCGATATCGGGTTTCCCCACAGAGATAAGCAACAGAAAGGCGGCTATCTCGCCTTCCCGTTCCACGGAGGCCCGCAGCGCGCTTGTTTCCAGAATCTTGCTGGTAGCCGCGGCGTAGGTGCGGGCAATGGTGAAGTAAGCGAGTCCGGCTGTAACGGGACCGGTTAGGTTGATGTAGTTGTTGGTGAAGTTGATGCTGGCGTAGCTGACGCCCAACAGGATGAACTGGGAGGTGCCGAACAAGGGGTCGATCTTGTCCCGCCCAACGCCACGATAGAAGGCCCAAGCGGTAGCCCAAACAATGAGAAGGCCAAGCAGCGGGTAGAGGATGTGCCCTTTCGGATACCGAAGATAGTCACCCTGTTTGATGTTGTCGATCGCCGTGGCCAGGATTTCGACACCTGGGTGGAGACGGCTCATCGGAGTGGGTTTGACATCAAATAAGCTTGGCGCCGTAGAGCCGATGAGCACAATCTTATTTGTGAACTCATCCTGTGGACGTTTCTTGTCCTTGCTGATCATATCGTTGAACACGCTACTGAAGGTTACCGTCTGATAGGAAAAGGGCTTGCCGCGCCAGTTGAGGAGCATCCTTTGGGATACCGGTTCGCTGTACCCGAGTCCGCGAATGACTCGCGCCGGCAGGGAGGGTACTTTCCAGCCGTAATCGTCACGGTAGACCAAGTATTCGCGTACGACGCCGTCTGGGTCGGGATAGATGTTATGAAATCCCAGTCGTCCCCCTTGCAGAATGGATTGGAAGTGTGGAAGTACTATTCCGATCGTGGCATTCGCTTCGGCCTCTTCAGAGAGAGGGGCAACACCCGGAATCATCGCAGGCTTGATCTGGCTCAGCGAATCGGTGGCTTCGTCCAAGCGCAGCATGGGAAAGAACGTGTTGCTTGTTTTGGAAACAGCGGCGGCGAAATAGGCATCACTGTCGGGGTTGTAGACATCCGGGTCGCTGAACAGGATGTCAAAAATCACCGCCTTGGGATGCTGTTCCTCCAAGTGCTCGAGGAACTCTCCCAACACTTGGCGTGGCCACGGCCAGCGCCCGTACTCCTTCGCCATGGAGGCGAGGCTTGCCTCGTTGATATCGACGATGACGATGTCCCTGTCAGCCTTTCGGACGATGATGCGATAGCGCACCATCATGTCAAAAGCGGCCTGGCGCATGTTGGCCGTTACATGGAGAAAGGCTGCATCGATCAAGGTAATCAGCGAGAAGATGACCGCCAGGTATACATAGAACTTGTTTTGCCACCGTGTTCCCATCCGCAGGGACAAGCCGGACACGCATTGGCGAATACGGCTGGAGAACGTGGCGAGTGGATTCATCGTGGGAGCCTAATCACCCCATGCCGTGAAAGACCGCCATCAGCGGCGATCGTTTCCTGCAAAAAGAAATTATTATTAATGATATCATATCGCATCGGCATCATTAATCAAGAAAATTATCTGGCCCTCATCAAAAGGGTTGTCAATCATCAATTACGGTTTGTAATATACACTTTTTCTTGAATCTTAGGAAGTGTGATGGGAGGAGGAAGGCCACTTTGGGAATCATGATCTGATTCTTACTATTAATAGTCACTTTGATTTTCATAGGGGAAGATTTGCTTTCAGAAACCTATTTACAATTTTATTATAAATTAAAACTGAAAAACACAGCTTTATCTCCTGTCGCCTTGATCTCATTATGTCTTAGTGCTATAAGAGTTTTATTAAACTGAGAGGAGAAATATATCAAATAAAATGAACACATAAACACGGGAAAAGAAGAGGAGGGTAGGGTTAGGTCTTGCTGGAAGATCTCTGAAGATCGCTTATGAGTGATATAAAGCTATCCGGTTATATCCCGGGTGCGATTGGTCGGATTGCTGAGCTTCATGGCACTTATTACTCCAAACACTGGGGGTTTGACCTTTTTTTTGAGTCGAAGGTGGCCATGGAGCTCTCGGAGTTTCTGCGGCGTTTTAATGAGGCGCGCGATGGGTTCTGGGTAGCGAGCGTTGGAGAAAGCATTGTAGGTGCCATTGCCATCGATGGAATCCATCACGACAGCAAAGGCGCCCACCTGAGATGGTTCATCGTAGCAGAGGAAAACCAAGGACAAGGTATCGGTAAGATGTTGCTTAAGGAAGCCGTGGAATTTTGCCAAAAGAAGAAGTTTGGGCCAGTCTACCTCTGGACTTTTGCAGGTCTCGACCCCGCACGTCATCTCTATGAGAAATTTGGATTCAGGATGTGTGAGGAGCATGAGGGCAACCAATGGGGAAGGACAGTGACGGAGCAAAGGTTCGAGCTTATGCTCCGGTGATTCTACTGAACGTTGCGATTGAGAATAAATTAAAGTGATCCACTTATCAAAATTGTCATTGCGAGGAGGTCCCGCTTGTCGGGACGACGTGGCAATCTCATAGGATTGCTTCACTTCGCCCTGTACACCGTGCGGTGCAGGGCTTCGTTCGAAATCACGTCTTACGATGGCGATGAAAGACATCCAACAACTCACTCCTAAGCAGATACGCAATCTCGTCCGAAAAGGCAAATGGGATCAACCGACGGCAGGGTTGGCCATGGGTTATGCTCAGGCCAACCTGGTCATCCTCCCCAAGAGATATGCCTTCGATTTTCTCCTTTTCTGTCAGAGAAATCCGAAGCCCTGTCCGTTGCTTGAAGTCTTAGAGGCGGGAGAATTCAGAACGAAGTTTTTATCTTCGGATGCCGATATCAGAACGGATATTCCTCGTTATAACATTTACCGGAAAGGAAAATTGGAGGGTCAAGTCAAAGATATAAAGAGCTCCTGGGAAAATGACTTTGTTACTTTTCTCTTGGGTTGCAGCTTTTCTTTTGAAGAGGCAATGCTCCGATCGAAAATCCCTGTCCGTCACGTCGAAGAGAAGAAGAATGTCCCGATGTATATCACTAACATCCCCTCCAATTCGGCTGGGATCTTTCGCGGGCCAACGGTCGTTACGATGAGGCCCATTCCTTCAGATAAAGTTTCCAGGACTGTTCAGATCACTTCGCGCTATGGTCGGGTGCACGGCGCGCCGATTCATATTGGTGAACCCTTGATGATAGGGATTAGAAATCTTAGAAAACCTGACTTTGGAGATCCAGTGACTGTTAAAAAAGGAGAAGTTCCCGTTTTCTGGGCCTGCGGCGTGACGCCACAGGTTGTTGTGACGAGGGCTAAACCTGATCTCTGTATCACGCATGCACCGGGTCACATGTTCATCTCGGACCTGCTCAACGAAGAATTAGCCGTCCTCTGATCCGTTCATTGGCTTCGAAGCCGCCTCTTCTTCCATCGCCTCATCCACCATCTGATCCACATCTTCGCCCATATCCTCTCCCATCTCCTTGCCCATCCGTTTCATCCATCTCGCCATGCTCTTCGGATCCTTCTCGTCAAGGCCGCCCCACTTCGATGGGTCAGCCAGGCTTTCCATTCTGCTTTCTTCCGAACGGATCACCCGGACCTTGGAGAGGATACGGGACATCTTTTTGCTTTTACATCGTTTGCATTGAGGGATAAAGGTCTCGTCGGTCTTGATCAGGAGAAATTCGGAGATCCTCCCGCAATCGTCACAACGATACTCGTAGATTGGCATGTCATTCCCTCCCGACAGCAAAGGTGATCTCTTGTGGTTTTTTCCTCACGGCAAAATAGAAATAGAGGAAGTTGATGATGCCCGTGAGGGCTAAACATAAAAACATCACGGTGTAGTTCGTTAGCTGAAGAATAACGCCCATGATCACAGCTCCCATGCCTGCTCCTAAGTCAATAAGCGCAGTAAAGGTTCCCATGGCCGGTCCTCGATTGGAGCCTGCAAGGTCAATCGTATAGGCCAACAGCGAAGGAAAAAGGAAGGCGCTCCCAATTCCCCATATAATGGCAACGAGAATGAACATCGGCAAGGTGCTGGAGAAGGCGAGGATGGGCATCGAAATGATAAGATTGAAGAGACAGGGGAAGATCACTTTTTCTCTGGAATAGGTATCCAATATCTTTCCCCCCAAACCGCGGACTAAAATGAGCGTGATGGCGAAAGCAGCAAAGAAAAGGCCGGGGTTATCAACCCCGTTTCTAAGGGCGTACAGAGGGAAAAAAGCCGTCATGGCTCCCCAGGTGATAGTGATTAAAGAGGCGATGATGGCCGGCGGAAGTGCCTCTAGACTTAAGAAGGATTGTTTCTCGGAGAATAGACTTGCCGCTGGAAGACCTTGAGTCTTTTTCAATTTGAGGGTGATCAACAGGCAGCACAAAGACAGACCGGTGCAGACCAGAAAGAGGAAGTCAAAGTTGAAGGGGAAGTCAAACCGGTTGATGAGAAGCATTCCGAAGTAGGGCCCCAGGGCGAAAGCAAAATTGATTGATAAATAGAAGTAGCTGGCGACTTGCCCACGATTGGCTTCAGGGGTGATATTGGCAAGCAAGGTGAAAGAAGCCGTCGAAAAGAGAGCCAACCCCACACCATGAAAGGTCCTTACGGCCAGTAGGGGCCAGAAAGGAGGCGCAAAGAGATAGGCAACGGATGATGAGGCAAAGAAAAGGGTCCCCGCAATCATGAATCTTCTTTCAGGAATCTTGAGAAGGGCTCTCCCGACAATAGGCCTGAAGAACAAAGAGGAGACGCTAAAGGCTCCGATCAGGACGCCGATCTCCGCTTCCTTCGCTCCCAATCTTGAAAGGTAGATCGGGAGGGTCGGAATGAGAATGTAGAAAACGGATGAGAAAGTGAATTGGGCAAAGAAACAGAGGAAAAAATCGCGGGTCAATATCTTTTGCGTTGTCATCTTTCGTCTCGAAGTATTTTAAATTCATCCTTCCCCTTTTGTAAAGGGACTCGAAGGCTTTCCTAATGTTGTAGGGGCTCAATTCATTGAGCCCTTTTGGTGGGCTTGATAAATCAAGCCCCTACAATTGTGAAACAGTCTCTTGGGGGAGTGGGCACCGTCGCGAGACTTCGGCGTCAGCTCAGCCGAACAGATATGGGTATATCGACCGGATACTGAGTCGAAGGGTTGACATGGGCTCAATTTCTATTAATAATCCGTTGGAAACAAAAAACAGTAAATCGGGAGGAGGCCCATTCATGGCAAATCCAGAAAAGGTGATCTTAAAGATTGTCTCCGTTAAAGGGACCTGTGCAGCGGGCCATTACGCGGGCCAGGAGTTTGACCTGAGCAAGGATTTTCTTTTAGGAGTATCCGGAGATCCTCGGGCCCTATGTCCCTCAGCATTCCATGCCGTCTTTCCATCGTGGCGGGTCCTTCGGCACGGGGGAGAATTCCCTTGGGAAGAAGATCGAGATAAAACGACCATCGCGTGCCCGGATCCGTACAATCCCGTGGTGATGGAACTCCGCAGGGTAAAACAGTAAGTCATCAAACTGTCTCGAAACGATTAGAGCGGGGTCGGAAGTCGAAGAACAAAAAGTCTTGAACTTCTTTTTGGTATCTTTTATAGAGGATTCAACCCCTTAGAAAGGATGCGCCACTGCTCTGCCCTGTACGCCATGCGGTGCCCCGAACCGTTCTGGTTCAGGGCGGTGTAGGGCTCTTCGGCGGGGCGGGTCCCAGAATAATTCCGGTCCCGCTACAGCGGGACTGTGATTTCTAACGGGGAGAGAGGACAAACGATGCAACGAGAAGTGATCAAAGCGAATATCATCGTCTTTATTGCCAGTTTCTGCACGCTGGTCATTGAACTGGTGGCAGGAAGAATCATGGCCCCCTATGTTGGAGTCTCCCTTTACACCTGGACCAGCATCATCGGCGTGGTCCTTGCCGGCATCAGTATCGGAGCCTATCTGGGAGGTCGGATTGCCGACCGATATCCTCGTTCCTTCACACTTGGCTGGCTCCTCTTTTTTTCCGGTCTGGGGGCATTTTCCATTTCACCGCTGGCCAATTTGATTGGCGGGGCTCAATTTCACACGAGTCTGATGTCAAGAATTCTGCTGATCACGGCCATCATCTTTTTTATCCCTTCCTGTCTCCTCGGAATGATCTCTCCTGTTGTCATCAAGTTGACCCTCAACAACCTTGAGAAGACAGGCAATGTCGTCGGCAAGATCTATGCCTTCTCCACGCTCGGCTCCATTCTCGGGACGTTTGCCACGGGATTCTTTCTCATCTCTTGGATGGGAACGCGTTCTATCCTTTTGACCATGGGAATCATCCTTATCCTTTCCGCCTTGATCTTTGGGAATTTTTTCAGAAGTGGAAAAGTCTTTGGTCTCTTCTTGTTCTTCCTCTTTCTTTTGGCTCTCTTACCCCTTGTAGGGTTTTACGTTTACGCCAGGACCAACCCAGAGGAAGCTGCTTTTCCCGCTTCTCCCATTGAATCCATCAAACAATCTTACCGCTTCGCATTCAAGCCTCCCTTAGAAGAGGAGACCTATCTGTTCAAGGAGAGCGACTACTATACGATTAAATTAAAGAAGAGCATTAAAGGAAGCAACGGAAACCCTTTAGAGTCTCTCGTCCTCGACCATCTGGTTCATTCTTATACTGACCTGAAGGATCCCTTCTATCTCGAGTACGAATATATCCGGGTTTACGAGGAGATGGTGAGATGGCAAGCCAAGAAACGGGAATCTTTGAAAACCCTTTTTCTGGGGGGAGGAGGTTATACCTTTCCCCGTTTTATCGACGCAAAGTATCCCAAGGCGGAGATCGATGTGGTGGAGATCGATCCGGAGATCACCCGGGTAGTGAAAAGATATCTGGGTGTTTCGGAGAATTCAAGGATTCGTACCTTCAATGAGGATGGTCGGTGGTTTGTGATGAATTGCCGTGAGAGGGGAACCTATGATTTTATCTTTGGAGATGCCTTTAATGACCTTTCGATCCCTTATCACCTGACCACCAAAGAATTTGCCATGCAACTCAAAAGTCTTCTCAAACCGGATGGGCTGCTCATGGCCAATGTCATCGACAGCTTTAAAGAGGGAGCCTTCTTGCCGTCCTATATCCGGACCTTGGAAGAGGTGTTCGGAAAAGGGAATGTCCACCTCCTGACGCTTACCTCGGATTATGAACACATCGGAGTCAGTACCTGTGTGGTGGTGGCGAGTCCGCAGAGGTTGGACATGGATGATTTCGTCAAGAAAGTGAAAAGAGATGGAGGAGAGATGACCTCCCATGTCATGCCTCAGGGCCGATTACAGGAGTTCTTGAAAGATCGTTATTCTGTGATCCTCACCGATGAATATGTGCCCGTAGACAATTTGATCGCCCCCATCTTCGAGGAGCGATTTGGGTATCGGCAATGAAGGGACATTCGGATCTAAGCCAGCGGCATGGCTGTTGTGATTGCCAGTGCTTAGGGTGCTGGATAGAATAGCCGAGAGCGGGGCCTTATCTTTATTCGAAGGACGAGAGAATGGGAGACAAGAGAGACTTTGTGATGGTGACTGTGTCCGGTCCGGACCAGCCAGGGATCACCGCCGCGTTCAGCAGGATTCTGGTAGAGAATCGGGTGGAGATTGTCGATATCGAACAGGCCTCTCTTCAGGATTTTCTCGGTCTTTCTTTCCTACTGGATATGAGTGGCGCGAAGCAGTCGCAGGATGGTGTTTTGAAAGACCTTCTGTTCGAGGCCAGCCGGCTTCACCTGACCCTCAATTTTCGGCTCTTCTCCGAGAAAGAGATGAAGGCGAGAAACAGCAAGAACCTTTTTGTCCTGACTTACTTCGGCGACACCCGGGCCCTGGCCGAGATTTCAAGTATCCTGGCCGAGGAGAATGCCAATATCGAAATGATCAGCAATCTAACCCGGCACCGTGCAAGTTGTGTAGAGCTGACGATTGACGTGAACGGCGTGAAGAACATCGGCCAGTTGAAAGAAAGAGTGATCGCCAAGAGCCATGAGCTCAACGTTGATCTGGCCCTCCAGAAGATGGAGGCATACCGCAAGAACAAACGCCTCGTCTTCTTTGACATGGACAGCACGCTCGTGGATATGGAGATCATCGATGAGATGGCTGAGAGGGCGGGGGTCTATAAGGAGGTTTCAAGAATTACGGAGAAGGCCCGGAGAGGGGATATCGATTTTGAAGAAGCCCTGATCCAGCGCGTGGCGCTTCTCAAAGGGTTAAAGGTGGAAGCATTGGAGGAGATTCGCAGCGAGATGAGGCTCTCGGAGGGAGCTGAAGATCTCGTGGAGACGCTTAAGGGACTGGGGTATAAATTGGGTCTGGTGAGCGGAGGGTTCGATTATTTTGCCGATTTTTTGAAGGAAAGATTGAGTTTGGATTTTTCCTTTGCCAACCGGCTGGAAATCAAGAATGGCGCCCTGACGGGTAAAGTGCTGGGAAACATTGTGGACAATACCTACAAGGCAAAGATCGTCAATATGGTCTCCAGCGAGGAGGGGGTGCTCTTGGATCAGACCGTGGCCATCGGCGATGGAGCCAATGACGTGTTGATGTTAGGTCAGGCCGGATTGGGCATTGCCTATAATGCCAAGGAGAAAATTGAGCGAGCGGCCAGCATGAGTGTGGGCCACGCCCGCCTCAAGAATATCCTCTATATCCTGGGCATTTCAGAAGAAGAGGTGGGCACCTCCGGTGTTTCCAACAGTCCTCTTTAATCCTCGTGATGCCCCGCTCGGTTTCGAGTCCCGCCATAGGGGGGCTGAAATCTCTAACGGGGTGAACCTCAACCCGCAAGAGGCCTTATTTCAAAAGGCGCCCAAAGATCCTTGCCGGAACAATCATCGTAAAAAAAGGGAGCATATACAAGGCCGCGAGGGTGGGTGCAAGAGGGCCGAAGAACCGTGAAGAGAAAACGACAACCAATACATTGTTCATATAGGCAAAAGAGATCGCCCCTGCCAGTCGGTCTTCCCTTTTCATCCCCCAGGTCACCAACAATCCGACCGTATGATAGATGACGGATAAAACGAAAGCCACAAGTATGGTTTCTCCCACAACGACGGGTGTCTTTAAGAAAAAGGAGGAGTATTTTGCAAAGACACCGAGGTTAATGTCGGCAAAGGTGGATAACGATACCGGGAATTGAACCTTCTCCAGTTTTTCCAAAGAGGAAGGATAAAGATGGCGCAGAAGAATCACTGCCACAGCGGGTAGAAATACCACCATCGCTAAAATCTTTACCATCGCTAAGAAAGAGATTTCAATCGTCTGACCCTCGAAGAGAGAGACCAGAGCCGGAAGGGAAAAGGGAGCCAAAAGAGAGGAGACAACCACCATCATCAATACAAGAAATGTGGAAGCTTCTAAAAGGCTCGAAATGAAAGGCGCGACCACACCCGTAGAAATTCCGGAGAGAAGGAGGACGGGTAAGGCATATTCCGGCCAAAAGATCTGAGTCAGGGAGAAAAGAGTGATCGGGATGATCAGCAGTTTGAAGAGGCATAACACAAAAAGGATGACGGCTCTGTCTTTCGCCTCGGTGAAGACTTGAAGAAAATTGATCTTCAAAAAACTGAAGAATAGCTGAATGACCAAAAAGTAGAAAGGATAGGGGGCAAAGATCCTTCCAAACTCGGGAAGGCCAGTACCTATCCCCATCGCAGAGAAGACCACAAGGAGAAGAATAAAATCATTCTTTCGAAACACTTCCGGGGTTCCTTATTAATAAGATGTTTAGTCTATACGATATATTCTTGACCAGATCAAATCAGTGGTTTCAAATTGGCAGCATGAAGACTGGGAGATATATTCTCTTTACGTTAGGGCCCTTGAATGGAGGTTCATTATTCTCGGTGGGGTCGCAGAAAAAGCCCGGTTTTAGGGGTGTGGTAACCCGTACTCAATACAAGCCCTTCATTCCACTTTTGCGCCCCGCTCCAAGAGCAAAGCGCGGAGCACAGATCTGTGACAACGCCGTTCGTCAGCGCAATAGCAGCCGACGGAAAAGCTAGATTCGTGCGAGAGAGTGGCGAGAAGGTCAAGTGTTCTGCTTTTCTCCGGGGTCGCCATCTCAGATCGGTATTTACGCAAGAAGGCTTTCCATTCGGCGTCCGTCTCAGCGCTCTGGCCCATTTTCATTGTTTCTGTACTCGGTGCCAGGTTCGGAAACCATACGTCATACCAGTTCTGGGAAGCGTACTTACTCTTGGGCACGCCCCGGGGCGGACGCCTGACTGTCCCGATCCGAATCCCTTCCCCCGTAATTCTTTCTGTCCCGAGACGAACAATCCGCACTGCCATGATTATCTCCTTAGCAATCGTCGCATATTTAATGGCTATTTTTAGTAGAATCTATGGAAATTTGAAGGAGGTGTCAACAAATATTTTGGAAGGCGTCATTTCAACCCGAACCGAGATCATTTGTTTGATATTTTGGTTTTTCCGGATGAACAAAGAACTTCTGAAGACGGATTGTGCCAGAATCCGAGGGAGGCCTTCTTTTATCTTCTTGCTAAATAATCGAAGAGGTGGGAAGACGTAGTGGATACTCCGACCGCGCCGAGGCAAGAATTTCGTCGACCTCTTCTTCGCTCGACGCTGGCCAAGGACCGTGGGGTTGTCGCGATTGAGCCAAGAACCTATTTTTTGCCATCATAACAAGACCGAATAGCTTGTCAAGCAGATTATTCGCCCTTATTTTAACTTGACGAGACCCACCCGATTTCATATGCTGAGAAACAGAACAGGTGTAGAGGTACGGTTGTCCTTATTGCAAAATGAGGCACCTCGATATCGACTATGGGGATTGATAAGAAAAAAGCCCGCAAGATCTTTTTTCGAGCTCTGGTCGCATTCCTCATTCTTCTACTCGTCGTCGCGTATCTCCGCTATCTCGATTTAAAGAAGAAATTCATTTCAACTGCCTCTGAGAGGGCGACCTCACTGATCGGACAGAGGGTCAGTATTAAGGACCTCTCTGTCAGCTCCTCAGCCGCCATAAGTCTTTATGGCGTTACGGTTGAAAATCCAGAAGGATTCCTTCCCGGACACCTCCTCCGGATAAAAAGCGTTCGCCTTAAAATGCGGGTTAGCGGGCTTCTAAAAGGTAAGTTTTCTTTCAAAGATATTATTCTCCACTCTCCAGAACTCACGCTGGTGAAAGACAAGAAGGGGAAATGGAACATCTCGGAGGCATTGGCGCGGTTTCTGTCTCAAAAATCTCCGGCTGAACACAATTACGAAGTGGACGAATTCAGAATCGAATCGGGCATCTTTGATCTTAACAAAGATGAGAGATACAGGAACGAGAAGATCGACCTTCTTCTGAAAAATCTCTCTTCCAACCCGGGGATCAAGACCGAATTAAAGGGCACCTTCATCTATGCGGGGAACAGGGTAGCGGTGAGTGGATGGGCGTATCTCAACGACTTGCCAAAGCGAATCAATGTTTCTGTTTCGTCAAATGAATTCACCCTTGCCGCCTTCGCAAAATCGCTTCCGGAAGAGCGGATGGCGATCGCTGTACAGGCAGAGGGCGACTTGCAAGAGGGCTTTCGCATCAAATCGGAAATTCAGACAAAAGCAGTTGGATTTCCCCTGTTTGCGAAAGACTTACAACATATCCGCCTAACAGCCGATGCCCTGCTCAGCCTTCGTCAGGATTTCCTTGCCATCCGCAACGCCACCCTTTACGCCAACGGCCTTTCCGTGGCCTCGTTAAAGGGTTCGTTGTCGGACTTGAAAAAAGGGCCTTCCTACCGCGTCGAGGTCAAGATCGAGAAGCTCGACCTTTCTCGACTCCGTTTTGCAAAAGACATAAAGCTCGATGGCATACTGACCTCAAACAACCTACATGTTACGGGAAACTTTGAATCAAAGGGGCCGAAAGTTTCGGGCGGTTTTGAATGGAGAGAGGGCGGAATTGAATCGCCCAGTCTGATCGTAAGAAATGTAACCGCCGATGGTATCTTCTCGTCATACAAAGGGATATCGGTCAGGGGGCAAGCCTCGGCCAGCGTCTTGAAGGTGGGGAGTACTCTTCTTGAAGAACCTGTTCATGCAACACTATCGGCATTCATACAAACCTTCCAAAAGCGGCTGCTCGTAACGTCTCTTATCAATCTTTCGCAGCTTAAGATGAAGTTTAGAGGCGGGGAGACTGTCCATGTTGACAGCAGTAAGGTGACCCTTGACGGTGCCATCGAAGGCCGGACCTTCTCATGCCGAAACTCGCTCGAAATAAAGTCCATAAAGTATGCCGGTCATAACCTTGATGGGTTTAAAGGTAGCTTCAGCATCGATTACCAGAACGAGAATTTCGACGTCAGAAATCTCACGATTGAGACGAAGGATATAAGAGTGACTGCAAATCAAGCGAGAATCATCCCGCCCGGAATTAAACCCGGTTACGCCGTTGACATAAGGGGTATGAATGCGGCTTACCATGACCAAGAGGCTCTGCTCAGGGAGTCCGATCTTTACCTGGTCCTAAGGCCAGCCGGTCAATCTTTGTCAGGAGACCTTCGTTTCACAGCGGGAACGATCTCGTTCGAAGGAATAGCCGCCAGTAATTTATCGGCCACCGGCAAGTTTGATGAGAAGAATTTCTATGTGGATATCTCTCGAGCCGACGTTTCCGGCGGAAGGATGACGGTTACGGCAAGAGGGAGGACGTTAGAAGGTCCCTTCCCAATAAAAACGAACTTCGTCGCAGAGGACATCGACCTTGAGAAACTATCGGAATCCGTCCTAAAATTACTCAACCTTCGTTGCCACATGACGGGAGGCATCAAGAGAGCAACCTTCGACGGGACCATAAATTCTCGCAAATCGCTGAACGGACATGCTGTCTTAGAGGCAACAAACATCTCTATCTTAAACTTGAGGACCCGCAGCAATATCGTAAAGGACGCCTCGTTCAAGTCGGAAATGGAATTCAACGGAAAGGAGCTTCTCATTACGGCCGAGGCATCCGTTGGAACTCTGTCCTCGCAGCTCTCGGCCACGGTCACGGATTTCATGGGAAAAGAGAGGCATCTAAAGGCGACGGGAACCTTTCCCGATGTTAAGTTGGCCGATATCCGGAATTCTCTCTGGGACATCTTCCCGGACAGCCTCCTTTACGCCAAGCTCGACGGCTCTATCTCCTCCGACCTATCCATGGATTACAGCGGGGAGGGACTGGAGGTTAAGGGAAATGTAACGGTGAAAAAGGGTATCCTGGGAGGAGAAAACGGCGAGTACGCTTTAGGTCCGATCAACGGCACCATTCCTATAAGATATGGTAAGGGTGGGAACAAGCAAGAACCGTTGGGCCTCCCTTCTTTTCAAAAATCCCAATTTGACAGTCTGCAAAAATATTACACGCAGGCGGCCGGAGAACGGGGTTTTTACCGGGTGACGATGGGCTCTTTGACGTTTGGCTTCCAGTTCTTTGATAACATTGAACTTCTGATGAAAGACGACAACCGCCTATTCAATGTTGAGCGTTTCAGTGCTAATATATTTGGAGGAAAGCTGAGTGGTTCTGCTATCATTGATCTTTCAGACGGGTTCCATTACAGGTTAGGTTTTTTGGTAAAGGGACTCAGCCTGAAGAAACTTTGTGATGGCATTCAACCCGTTAAGGGTTTTATATCAGGAAAGGTTGACGGTATCGGGACGTTTCAGGGCTCAGGAGTGGGGATGTCCGCGTTAATCGGTAAGGCCGATTTCTGGACATACCCGACCAAGAATGAGAGGACTGTGATCAGTAGGGAATTCTTGCAGAAGGTTGGTGGAACGTCTATGAAGGTTTACCTCCGGGATCGACCCTTCGACAAGGGGACAATGACTCTTTACCTTCAACATGGAGATCTCACTTTCGAAGAGCTCGAACTATCGAACAGGAACTTTCTCGGCATGACGGATCTCTCGATAAAAGTGGCTCCTTTTAATAACAGGATTGCTCTTGACGATTTTTTGTGGACCATTGCCGAGGCAGCCGAAAGGGCGAAGAAAAAAAAGTGAAAAGGGAGGAAGTAGCTATGAAGAAAAAGGCGATAGGTTTGATGGAAATACTGATTGTCATGTTGGTGTCGTGTGCGGTGATCACGGTTAACGTCTACTTTCCTGAGAAGGATGTGAAGGAAGCCTATAAGACCCTGGAGAAAGAATTGGCGACTCCCGGTAAGCCGGAGCCGGAGCCGGAGCAGGAGCCGAAGAACAAGCCAGACGCGAAGGACCAAAGTTCTATAAGGTTTGAAATGGTCTCCTCTGCCAATGCCCAGGAGGCAGGGCTCGCA
>JAPVTA010000055.1:0-15933 GCA_047519465.1 Thermodesulfobacteriota bacterium
AAATGCCAAAGGAATGTCAAAGTTCAAACCCTGAAATTTTGTCATCTGAAATTTCACTCTTAGAATAGAAAGAAAGATCAATGCAAGGACAATTCTCGAATAATTCCTACCGCAAAATAAAATCGACTTCAGCCTACCGCCGCCTGATGATGGCTTATTATTTTATGGTGAAGCATCCGAGCTGGTTCGGCAAAAAGGTGGCGTGGATTACGAGCGGCGGGCCGGTGGAGCCCCTCTATGCTATGGGAGTCCTCCCATTTTATCCGGAAAATTACGGGGCGATGTGTGGAACCTTCCGGATGTCACCCTCTTTCTGCGAGGCTGCCGAGCATAAAGGGTACTCCCACGATCTCTGCTCTTATGCCCTCACCGATATCGGATCTCCTTTGGCTAAGAAAGGCCCTCTGGGCAGACTTCCGAAACCGGACTTCTTAGTCTGCGCAAACAATATCTGCGGTACGGTCATCAAATGGTATGAGATTCAGGCCCGAGCCTTCGACGTACCCCTCTTCTTCTTTGACACTCCCTTCATCCATGATGAGATGCAAAACCATACCTTGGAATATGTTCAAAAACAGATGGGAGAATATATCTCTTTTATCGAGAAACAGGTCCGTCATCCATTTTCAGACAAGCGTTTTCAGGAAGTCTGCTCCCGTTCTTTCGAAGCCATCACTTTGTGGAAGGAAATCCTTGAGATGGCACGCCACCGTCCGGCCCCCCTGGCTGCTTTTGACGCCTTTATCCACATGGCCCCGATTGTCACCTTGAGGGGAACACGCTGGGCCGTCGGTTACTACAGAAAGCTCAAGAGAGAGATGGAGGAAAGGGTTCAAGAGGGAGTCGGGGCGTTTGCTCGGGAGGAGATACGGCTCGTCTGGGATAACATTCCCATCTGGTATGATATCCGAAACCTTTCAAGGATGCTCTCCTCCCGGGGAGCCGTGCTGGTCGCGGATACCTATACATCGGCCTGGACGCTGCACGAACTCGACCTGGGCCAATCTCTGCTGAGTGGTTTGGCCGGGGCTTATGCCAGCATCCATCTCAATCGCGGCTTAAAGTATAAGATACGGAAAATGGCTAACCTGATCGACATGTACGGAGCTGACGGATTTATCATGCATTCCAACCGGAGCTGTAAACCGTACTCGTTGGGTCAGTTAGATCTCAAACGGGAAGTGACCAGGTTAACCGGAAAAGCGGGGCTGCTCATTGAGGCGGATCACGCCGATTCTCGGAGCTACGCGCCTAAGCAGGTCGAAAAACAGATTCAAATATTCCTGGACATTGCCGGAACGAAGAGCCGTGAACGAGAGCCATCCTAAAGGACACGTCAGACTTTTATTTCTGTTCCTTTCCCACCCCGAGTTGAGATAAGGCATTCCAGGCGGGACGGCGGTCACCTTTTGCGTCCGCCAACCCCATCGAACCAAAGTAAGGCTCTTTCCGGTCACGAAGGAGTAACCAGTAAATCCTTTCGACACCCAATTCAAACGCTTGCTGGTAGGCCTCCGTAAGCCATTGAGCCTGTTTTTCAAAAGAGCCCTTATCAGTACGCCCGCCTGTGCCTGAGGGAAGGCTCACAAATCCCGTTTCCGTGATCCAGATGGGGAAGGTCCCCGCCCCCTTTTTTTTCATGACGTCGCGAATATGCTCTAAGTAACTGCGAAACGTCAGGCCGTTGGCGGCAATTTCGCTCGGGAAATAGTAATCGTGGACACTCACGACGTCAAATTTTTTCGTAGAAAGTACAGGTTCTAACCAGCTATCGTGCCATTTCCACGCCTTCTGACTTCCCGACCCCAATTGAAGATTACGAGTAATACCGCAGCCCATGGCTGATACAAGCACTTTGGCTTTCGGGTCAGCCTTTTTAATCGCATCGTAGCCTTTTTTCAACAGCTCTAAATACTCATCCATCGTAGCTTTCCAGAAGTTTGCCTCATTCACCTCGTTTTCAATTTCGTAGTTGACTCCCCGCCCCTGGTAGTGATTGGCGAGGATTTCAACAAAATGAACCCACTCCTTCATATCCACCAATGGGGGATTAATCTGGATCGCGCCCTTTCTTGGCCTACGTTTTGGGGGGACGGTTTGAAAAGTCGTGCGTATAGTAAATAGGACGTCGATCTGTTTTGTCTCCGCCACCTTTAGGAAACGATCAACATCGCTCCAATCATACTCACCCGGACGTATTTTTAAAAATTGCCACTGCAAAGGGACACGGATTGCCCCCACGCCCAATTCCTTGAGATATTTTATATCCACTTCATAGGTGCGCAGCGTTGTATTGACTCCTAAACGCCTTACCTCCTGTGTCGAAGAAGTCGACGGCAAAATAAACGATAACACCATTAGGCTGGTGAGCAGTACGCCTATCCTCACCCTCATGACTTACTTCTCCTCTCAACGTAAGCGCCGTCAGAATTAGTAAACAAATTCCATCACCTGTTCCACGGGCTTCCTATCCCTCTGTGGCGATTCACCAGGATAGCCTACGGCGACCAGGCAGATGAGTTTCATATCCGACGGAATTTTCAAAATCGCTTCGATCTCTTTCTTGGCCTGAACAGGCGATACGAGCCAGACAGCGCCCAACCCCATACTGTGAAATACAAGAAGCATCGTTGTGATGGCAGCGGCCGCACTCTGTATCGTCGTAGGCGCCGATCTTCGAAATCCCAGGATCTCTTTGGCTCCACGGTCCGAGGGTTCTCGAGCAATCAGTACCCTATCCATTGGGCTCTGATATTCACTGGCAAAAACTCCAATGCAGGCTGGGGCATTCCTGAAAAAGGAAGCGTTCTTCTGATACCGTTTCACTTCTTCTTGCCACGACATCGCCTCCGGCCAGGAAGCGATTCGGTCGGCCACAGACTGGACGGCATCTGCCATTTTCTCAATAATCTCTTTCCTCTTCACGATGACGAAATGCCATCCTTGATAGTTCCCTCCGTTGGGAGCCCACGTTGCAAGCTCCACCGCCTTCTTCAACAACTCGTCCGGAACTTCGTCTTTTTTCCATTGTCTGATCGAGCGCCTTCCCCGAATTAATCTTTCTAAATTCTCAATGTCCATTGATCTACCCTTTCTGAATTGGTACTTCCACCATTCCCCTCAAAAGACCGTGTCGCGATTGTGGGAGCTTCACTCGTCAAGCCCACCAACAAGGCTCAATGAATTGAGCCCCTACCACATCATCTCGTGTACCTGTTCGGTAAATCACGTTGGGACACGATCTTTAAGGAGGAAGGATGACCGGTCAAAATCTCCGGGCGTAGCGATGACCGAGGTCAAAATATTTCTGAGCCCTTTTCAGAGCTTCTGCCTTCTGGCCTTTAGGAATATTGGGATCGTCGAGCCGGAAACTCTCCACCTTCCCGCGGACATAAGCTCGATAGCATTTGTAGAAATCCAGCACTTCCATTAACTCATGGTCTCCGAATTCTCCGATAAAAGCCCGGGTGAGATGTTCGCTGAGGTCCTGTCTGCCGTGATAGTCGAGATCCATCGCTAAAAAGGCAATGTCCGCCGCCACATCCGTATACCGGAACCGCTCATTAAATTCGATACAGTCGAAAATGGAGATCCCGTCTCGCCAGAAGATATGTTCCAGGCGGAGATCTCCGTGGCAGTCTCGAATTCGATCCGAGGCGATTCTTTCACGAAATACTTCTTTTTTCGTCTCGAAGAATTCGTCCGTCCTTCTCTTTACCTCTTCATAGACTTCTCTCGGAATCGTCAGGTCAATATATTTTTTTGTCTGCTGGAAGTTCTCGTCCGTATCCTGCTTCACCCGTTCCGGTTCCGCAAAGCTCTTAATCAGATCGTTTGTCTCTGCCGTGAAGTAGAATTTTGCCAATCTCTCCGAGACAGCCTCGATCATTTTCGGAGTCACCTTTTTTTTCTCGAGTAATCTGTCCATCAGAAATTCTTCGGGGATCTGTCTCATTTTAACGGCGCACTCCACCCACTCTCCCTTCCCTTCCAATAAGATCCGGTTGCCTTCTCGAGTAATCCCCACAACACCCAGATAAATGTCCGGCGATAACCGTCGGTTCAGCCTGACTTCCTCCTCACAAAATAATTTTCTTTTTTCGAGAGAGGTAAAATCCAGGAACCCAAAATCCACCGGTTTTTTCACCTTGTAGACATGGTTCCCTGTCAGGAAAAGAAGGGAGATATGGGTCTCGATAAACTTTACCGCTCGAGGATGATCGGGATAAATCTTGGGATCCAGGAGTGCTCTCCGGAGGGATGGGATGTCCATAAAACACTTCATTCGATGCCAAATGCCAGATGAAATCCTAAACTCTAGTCTCAAATCCCCGCAACCCCCTTTGCCGAAGGGGGCGACGGGGGATTCATATTTGGAGTTTATTTATCGTGATCATCGCTTTTCGATTTTTTTAATCTCCCACTCCGTCGGGGCATTGTGTTCTGTATCGATCGTGAGGTGGATGATCGGAAGGGTCCTAAATTTCTTTTTCAAATCGGCCGCGTTAACGGGCTGAAACAAAGCCTTATTATTTAAATAAGCCTCTTTGGTTAATGCGTTCGACTCATAATTCTCTTTTGTCCTCTTCGAAATTCGCTCAAGGGACTTCTCCTCAGTGCAGACACATTCGGCGATGACAAAAGCCCGACCGGCCTTCTCAGCCAATTCAGCGGCCCTCGATCTCAACTCCTGAGTAAAAAAAGTGGCGTCTAAAATCAGCCCACCCTGAGTTTCCTTCAATGCTTTTTCTGCCCGCTTGAACATCTCCTCGTAAACTTTTTTTCTCCTGTCTGGGTCGGAAGCGACCTTATTGTCGAAGATGTCCTCACCCTTCAACACCTCCACCCGAATCATATCGGATCGAAGAATCTGAAACCCCTTCAATCTTGCGATTTCCTCCGTCACGGGACTTTTCCAACTACCCGGCAGTCCCACAGAAACGAGAAGACAGTCGTTGGGAATTTCAGACTGAATAACGTCGGCAAATGCTCTCTCCATTCGAATCCTCTCTCTATCCAAATAACCGAGTCCCAAGCTCCAATCCCCAAATAATAACCAATTGCTAATCTCCAATATCAAACTTTTGGTAATTGGATGATTGGAATTTATTTGAAATTTGGAATTTGGTTATTGGAATTTCATTTTATCACATCGCCAAAGCCTTTAGGACTACATCATGCAAAGCTCTATTGCTTACCAGGATACCATGGTTCTTTATCATCTTTATCCCACTCGAAAAATCTAACGGGCGTCCCAAAACGTCCGTCACCTTACCTCCCGCCTCTTCGGCGATGATCGATCCTGCGGCATGGTCCCAGATGTTTTCTTTATACCCTGGCTCAGCAGGGGATGGAACTCTCAGATAAAAGGTGACTTCCCCTCTCGCTAAAATCCCGTATTTCGCTTGGCTATCCATTCTAACGGAAGGTTTTGAGATATTCAATCTCTCGGCAAGACGTTGATGCGTAAGATGATCTGCATGGTCTGCCTCAAAGCTTTCTGTGATAGTTGCTTCGGACGGATTTTTTACCCTCGAGACGGAGATGGGTCGTTGACTTCCGCCATGACGGTCCATCTGGACTGCCCCCTTTCCCCTCAATGCGACAAAAAGGCATCCCTTCTGCCCAAAGGGATGTTCGATATCCACGTAGAGATTGGGACAGGCTAAAACCCCTATTTTCACCGAACCATTCTCGATAAGCGCTAGGGCAATGGCATATTGGCCTCCTCTGAGAAACCCCTTCGTCCCGTCAATCGGGTCTAAAGCCCAGAAACGATCGGTGACGGCATTGGAGCTAAAGTCAATCCACGAGCAGACTTCCTTTGAGGAGGAAGTTGGAACGAAAGCATTCACATACATCATGACCTGCTCGAGAATCTTTGAATGATCCGGCCTCCTCAACTCTTTGGAGTCTTCCTCAGCCACAATCGCGTCATTGGGAAACCTTTCTCTGAGCAATTTACAAATAATCGCCTGAGACGCATAATCAGCAATGGTCACCGGGCTCCTGTCGCTTTTCAGGATAGATTCCCCACGTGAAGGATCCGTTCTTATTTTTTCACAGAGTGCCGATGCCTCGATGGCCGCTTGAATCGCAGTTTGAGCTTCGAGAGAGTATTCACCCATAGGAGGCAGAAAGTCAAAAAATAACAGGAGGAGGGGCATTTATACCTCTCCTCCTATTGGCTGTTGGATGGAGCCATTATGTAATATTTCTCGCGGTTTTACAAGGTCTCCCAATCCGAACGATTCTGATGGGACAAACGGTCGCAAGCTCAGTGAACCGAGCGGATCGGGAACGGGGCCTCACAATTCTATTTTATATTATAAATTACAAAGAAATGCGATCTTGGGACGATCAGAACCAGGAACGTCTTGGAAGGTGGCCTTGACAAATAAAAAACAGTGATAGAGAATTTATTATCCCCTCCCGGGATTACCGAAATCAAAGATCAAGCATCCATATCGCCATTCCCTTCTTCGAAAGATGAGGTGTGCTGGGTGAAACCAACTATTTTTGTCCGCATGGTTATTGGCTATCTTGCCATATTCATTCCCGTAGTGGCAGTGAGTGCCTATGCCTTTTCGCAACTCGCCCTTTTCCGCAAAGTCACCGATGACATTCTGCAAATTGATAATCGCATGAAGGACCTTCAGCAAAAGCTTGCGGATTCCATTCTCGCACAAACACGCTACGAAAAAAAATATATCATCACAAAGGATAAAGAACTCCGTAATCAGTTTATGCTCGCCGAAAGGGAGGTGAGTAAACGTATTGATGAGGCAATATCCATAACAGATACTGCTCGCAAAAGGGAAATGTTACTCAGGATAAAGCACTACTACGAACGTTATAAGACTCTATTCAATGAAGAAGTGGATTTCATAAACAAAAATCAATCCTATTTCCAGGACCGGTACAGAGAGGAAAAGGAAAAGGCTGTAGACGATATACTGTGGGAGCTGAGAAATTTGAAACTTTATACAGAGCAAGACACCTACGAAAAAATAAAACGGCTTGGAGAGTCTGGAGCAAAGGCAAACAGGACGGCAATCGTCATGGGTGCAGGTTTTATCCTTTCGGGAATCGTTATTTCCATTTTCATTACCAGAAGCATCACCCGACCCCTTTCCTTTTTGAAAAAAAAGACGAGGCAAGTTGCCAGAGGGGATTTCGAGGGTAATTTAGACCTATCCACTCCCTCCGAGATAAGGGATCTGGCGCAGGATTTTAACCTTATGTGCAACAGGCTGAAGGAAATGGATAAGATGAAGTCTGACTTCTTTTCATTGATGGCCCATGAGTTGCGCATGCCTCTTGCCTCTATTAAAGAGGGAACCAATCTCTTACTGAAAGGTATAGGAGAGGAGTTTAAAGAAAAACGAAAAGAGGTTCTCACAATCATAGCCGAGGAGAGCAACCGCCTGATCGACCTGGTCAATTCCCTGCTGGACCTGTCAAAAATGGAGGCGGGAATGATAGATTTCAATTTTGAGAAATCGGATATCAGGTCCTTCATCAATAAAGCAGTTTCGGGGATGGAACCTCTGGCGATGACCAAGAATATTAGCATTAAAATGGAAATACCCGAGGACTTGCCTTATGTTAAAATGGACGGGGGAAGGATTCTTCAAGCCCTCAGGAATTTAATTGGGAATGCCGTAAAATTTACATCAGAGGGTGGTCATATAACGATATCTGCTCTCCCCATGGAAAAGGGGGTGAAGGTCTCGGTAGCAGACACAGGGCCCGGCATACCGAAAGAGGATTTAAACGCAATCTTCGATAAGTTTCAGCAGGCTGCCATGACGAGCTATAATAAAATTAAGGGAACAGGTCTGGGTTTGGCTGTTGTTAAACATATCATAAATGCACATGGAGGGAAGGTTTGGGTAGAAAGCGAAATAGGACACGGAAGTATCTTTACTTTTTCATTGCCTGCATGATCGTCATGGCCATTGCGGGTTGTGCCACGCTGAAGGAAATGGAGGCAAGAAGGGAGGCCCGTGGATACCTCACCACGGCTCAGGAACTGCTTGAGCAAGGCGATTACGAGGGATCACTGCAAGAAAATCAGAAGGTATTATTATTATACCATAATATTCCTCCCGAAGATAAAGCGCTTTTTAACATAGGCCTCATTTACGCGCATTATGGGTATGCTAAAAGAGACTATGGAAAATCCCTTGAACACTTCAAGAGAGTGGTGGAGATTTTTCCTCAGAGCCCTTTTGTTCCGCCATCTCGAATATGGATGGGGATACTTCAGGAAAACGAGAGACTAATCAGAGAAAATGAAGAGTCGAAAAAATCACTAAAAGAATTGAGGCAGGAGAACGAAAGATTAAAGAGAGAAATTGAAGAGTTGAATAAGACTATAAAGAAGTCGAAGCAAGTGGACATAGAGATAGACGAAAAAAAGAAGGAGCTTTCAAAATGACCACCATATCCTCAAAAAAGATATTAGTGGTGGATGATGACGCTAACTTTTTAAAGTTAATCAGGATGAGGCTTGAGTTGGCAGGCTATGAAGTGGTCACAGCCCTGAACGAAGACGAGGCAATAGCCAAAGCCAGGGAAGAGACCTTTGCCCTTTCTATCGTTGACCTTAAGCTCGTCCATAGAAATGGAATTTCTTTGATGGAGGAGATGCATTCGATCAATCCCTATGTGCCCGTCATCATTCTTACTGCTCACGGAAGTATCGAAAGTGCTGTAGAGGCTACGAAGAAGGGGGCTTTTAATTTTCTTAACAAACCTTTTGACTCTGAGGAGCTACTGTGGCAAATAGAAAAGGCGATGGAGAATCAGAGGCTTGTCTCTGAGGTGAAAAGACTTGAGGGGCTTTTAAGAGAGAAATATGATTTTCAGAACATTGTTGCAAGAAGTGAAAAGATGCGGAAGGTGTTAGAGTTGGTATCCCGTATCGCCGCAACCGACTCCACCATTTACATCTTCGGAGAAAGCGGCACAGGCAAGGAGGTGATCGCAAAGGCAATCCATCTTGCCAGTGGAAGAAAAGATAAACCCTTTGTGGCGATCAACTGTGCTGCCATCCCTGAAACTCTTTTGGAAAGTGAACTCTTCGGCCATGAAAAGGGAGCATTTACTGATGCCAAAAGGACCTACCAAGGGCTATTTGCCCAATCCCATCACGGAACCATCTTTCTGGATGAGATCGGGGACATGTCCCTCGCCGTTCAGGCAAAACTCCTCAGGGTTCTTCAGGAAAAGAAATTCCATCCATTGGGAAGTGGAAAACCAGTGGAGGTGGATGTGAGGGTAATCGTGGCCACCAATCGGGATCTGGAAGGGGAAGTGAAAAATGGCTCCTTCCGTGAAGACCTCTTCTACAGGATCCATGTTGTACCTATCGACCTTCCGCCCTTGCGCGAAAGGAAAGAGGATATACCCCTTCTCGCAGAACATTTTCTGAAAGAATTCAGCCAGAGGATGAAAAAGGATATAAAAGGTATCTCAGCCATGGCTATGCAGAAGCTGATGCTCTATCACTGGCCGGGAAATGTGCGGGAACTGGAGAACACAGTTGAGCATGCAGTGGCCATAACCCAGCATGATGTCATAAGTGAAGAGATTGTTCTCCCCACAAAGGATTTACCCGCAGAATCGTTAAAACCTTTTAAGGAAGCCGTGGAAGAGTTCAAAAGGGGATACGTCGTTCGCCTCCTGGAATTCACAAAGGGCAATGTGAGTAAAGCAGCAGAACTGGCAGGAAAATATCGGGCCGATTTTTACAATCTTGTCAAAAAACATAACCTCAAACCAGAAGATTTTAAAAACCCCGATAAAGAAAGATAGCCTCAAACCACCTATTATACAATAATCTGTACAGTTCGAAGTATCATTATTGTATGGTAATTTATACAAAAACATCCTTTTGAAAGTGGATCCGTCAAGGCGTTAACCACTATTTCTCTTTAAATTTTGAACGTTAGTAAAATCAGATCTCCCTCTGGCACACCCTTCGCATCTGTAATCATCGACTGCCTTCCCCTACAAAGCTAACTTGTAAAACGCCGTAGGTGGCGATTCTCAAAGAAGGGAGGTGAGAAACGGTATAGGGGCCACGTCTAATGGTCCTTTATAAGTCCCGCATGCGAGAAGGTTTAAAACCGATGAAGGAGGTAAATTTTATGAACACCAAAAAGTTGATTGTATTACTGATGGCCACGGCATTTATCCTTGGCGTCGTGGGTCTGAGCCTCTCTGCACAAGAGGTAAAAGGCACAGTTTCCAAAATCGATGGCAATAAGCTCACCATTCAGGACGACACGGGTAAACAGGTAACAGTGCAGGTCAAAGACCGAGAGAGCTTAAAGGAGATTACGGTAGGTGACAGGGTTTTGGTAAAGGATGGTAAGGTAACAAAAGAGAGTACCTAACCTTACGTTGACCCTGCCCAAAAATAGAAGCCTTCAAAGCCTGCAGGGTGAGGGGCTAAGACTTTCACCCTGCAGTAAGTTTAGCAGGACACGAATAATTAGGATATCTGCAAAGAGTCAGGACAAGATGCGTGCGAAATAGAATAAACGGGGAGTCCGTATGAGGTGTTATCGATGTGGTGGACTGATGGTCTACGAAAAATTCTATGATGGTGGTGATAATTTTTTCGGCTGGAAATGTATCTCCTGCGGGGAGATCGTCGACCAGGTGATCCTGGAGAACAGGTCCGGTGGCCTTCGGACAGTGGGTCACTGATCTGAAAACGGTTATTTTTCTGAGGTTTGTTTTTAGAGGGTCAGAGGATATAAAGGGAATCGCATACACCTCCGGACATCTCAACATCACAATAATCCAGACAGAAGGAATGCCCCTTAAATCGTAGATTAAAAGCCCAAAGGAGCGGAAATTATGAAAAGGTCCAGGATTTTACTTTCCCTTTCGGACGGAGATTCCCGTTATTCTATGGCCGTCAGGTTGGCTCTCGAGGGGAAAGGCTATCACGTTACCATGCCAGCAAATCCCGAATCAGCTATGGACGAGGTACAGGCAAACCGTTTCGATCTGGTGATCACCGATCTTATGGCAGTTCTGGAGAGGGCGAAAGAACGCCATCCAGAGACAATGGCGGTTGTCGTATTTTCCACGCGTAATAGATGGGACCCCATTTGCCGTATCATTCGATCTTCCCCGGATGACTGTCTTTTCAGGCCCTTCGAATTAACGGAGCTGGAGGCGCGTGTCGATCACTGCTTAGGAAAGTTGGAACGCCTTCGAAGTAATCTTCGACCTGAATGGTCCAGACAGAATCTCGATGAAAAGACTCTTAACAAAATGGAGGTAATGACACGCGACGTCAGAGAACCTCTCGTTTCGATTTCTGCGACCTTGAAGCTCTTGACCCGTGGTCATTACGGGAAAATGGATGAGGAGGTCTTAAATACAATCAAGGAGCTGTCTTCGAAAATCACCGGGTTAACCGGGATAACTGAAGAGTATCTCCTCAGGAGCCTTTTGGCCAACAACGATTTGGAGACAGAAGGAGAGCCTTTGGACTTGATGAGACATATCTTGATCCCCGTCCTGAAGGAATTCTACCCAGAACTGAGGGGACACCATCTTATCATAGACCATAGTCTCCGTGCGATGTCGAGCAGACGAATGTCGCTTCAGACAAACCGGGGCTTGCTAAAGATGGTTTACAGGAATCTCCTTAAGAACGCCATCAGATATGGCGACGTGCAGGGGGTAATCGCCTTCGGTTTTGAAGATCGCGGTTCTTCATACCAGTTGAATGTTTACAACAGCGGGAGGCCAATCCCCGAAGATGGTCGCGACAGGCTTTTCACAAAATTTCCAGGAATTGGGAACCGTAACAATGGAAAAGACGGAAAAGGGTTAGGTCTTTATTTGACTAAGAAGGTCATCCAGAAGCTAGGAGGTTATATCTGGTATGAGGCAAGACAAGATGGATCGAACTTCGTATTCACTCTTCCCGCGAGTCCAGCATCCTCGGCAGATCTACTGTTACCCGTTCGAGGAGCATCGTTGCGATTGCTCACAAGCGACAAATTAGGGCGAGAAAGGACCCAAAGACCGCTTCGGTCGGACCGCAGCGCGTAGTTCATCATGGGTTCACGTGAGACGGAATAAAAGATCCTTCCCTCTGGAAGGAGGGGGGTCTAAGGTTCTTAGAAAGGAAGTTCATCTCATGAACGATCAAGAAGTTGATGACAAGAAGGCTTTAGGGATTGAGTGTATCCTTACGGTTGATACAATCCTTGCTGTCTTGGGAACTTTTGTCGCCCTTTGGCTGTGGGTCGTGACGCCTTGATACTCCGGGGGCTCTTCTTCCAACTTATCCGCGAAGGCGAGGAAATCCATCCACAAAGAAGTCGGCTTTTAAAGCCCATGCGTCTTACGACCGAGCAAGATTGGGACACTCCTTGGAGAAGAGGGCGTGTGAAAACGTACAAAGATCGTACCCTCTATTCTTGGATGAAAGGAAACAGGACATCGAGGAGGTTTCATCGTTCCGCCCTTGGTTCTCTTCCATCAACCATTGGGAAAAGGGGTAGTCCGTCTAAATCAAAAGGAGGTCATCAACATGAACAAAGGGCATAAACATGATTTCAAAGATGCGTTAATGGGTCTGTTCTGGGTTGGATTGATCGTTGTCCCCGTTGTCTATGTCATCCTACAAAAGAAAAAAGCAGGAGACTTTGGTGATAAAGACCTGTAGCCTTTCATGGCACAGCGGGTCGATTTCCGTCCCTGAAGGGTCTTCTACTCTTTACCCTCAGAAAAGAAGGTGAATTCTTCGGGTCGTCCAGCTTAAACGGAAGGGAGAGTCTTACCCTGAAAATCCAATACCCCAAATGCGAAAAAGGCGAAAACCCGAATTGCTCCACGGCCTGTCCGAGAGGAGATACTGGCTAAGATGTGGCCATTGCGAGTTCACTTATATCGTGACCGGGAGGGACAACAAAGAAAAAAAGTGTGCCCGGAGAGAAAGCCTATGGTGGACTCTAAGAAGCACTTGGTTTGAGAAAATAGATGAAGGAGCGCTTGCAATGCGTCTCATGGGAATCTTCTCAGCGATACTAATGTTTACGACCGCTTCTGTTATCGAATCAGGTGCAAGTGGTGCGGATACAGGGGGATCGCGCGCCGAGGAAGTCTTAATTGGATTCTTTCTTGCCGTCGGAGACTACTACAGAATTCCTCATACCGAGGTAATGATCATTAGGGACAGGGGCATCCCCGCCCGAGAGATTCCGGTGGTCTTATTCATTGCGAAAAGGGCTCATGTCGAGCCGGAGATCGTAATGGATTTTAGGCTCCGTAACAACACGTGGTTTTATACCACAATTCGTTTTGGCCTTGGCCCGGAGATATTTTATGTTCCGGTGGGTGTGATGGTTAAAGATTCAGTCTACGGCAAGGCATATGGCTACTACCAGCATAAACCTAAAAAAGAGTGGAAAACGATTGTGCTCAGTGACGACGATATCATAAACCTTGTCAACCTCAAATTGATGTCAGAATATTACGGGTATCCGCCTGAAAAAATCATAAAGATGCGGTCACGAGGTAAAGAGTTTTACTCAATTAACGACGAAATCAGAAAGCAGGATGGGAAGATTAGAGAGCATGCAGAAAAGGAGGTTAGGGCGAAGAGCGACAGAGGAAAAGGGAAAAAGGAGATTGACCCGCAGAACAAGAAGGTTGGTGCCGAAGGGGGGATTTGAACCCCCACGGGGATTACCCACCACCCCCTCAAGATGGCGTGTCTACCAATTCCACCACTTCGGCATAGTCTTATGAACCTATGGCGTTCCGATGTTTAACGGAACGAAACTCCTTCGCCCTCAATAAATGAGGGCGCTATAGTTCTACTTCTTCGGTTCGGGTACGGGCGCCTGAGGCTGAACGGGCGCTTCCGAGGGTGCTGCGGGGGCCACAGGAGCCGTTCTTTCCTTCATGATCGTAGATGCCCTTCTCGCCGAGGAGAAGGTGAGAAGAAGCGAGGTGAGCATAAAAATGATTGCAGCGACAGTGGTCAGTTTCGTAAGAAACCCCATCGCTCCTGCACTTCCAAAAATTGTCTGACTCGCTCCCCCAAATGCAGCCCCCATCTCTGCTCCCTTTCCTGCTTGAAGCAGCACGATCAAAATGAGCGCAATGCAGACCAAGACATGCAAAACAACAATAACCGCCATAAACCCAACCCTTTCTTGGATAACGTTCACAGAATCTGAGAATTTCTCCCTGCCTTCTTGTCCCCCCTCACCCCATCTCTCTCCGGTGCTTACCGGCAGGCAAGCAATGTAAATTTATATCACAATTCTTTAAATCTGACAATCTTTGAAAAGGATTCCGCTTTCAGGCTCGCCCCTCCGACCAACGCCCCATCAATGTTCGGCTGGCTCATCAAGCCCCTGATGTTTTCCGGCGTGACACTCCCACCGTATTGGATCCGGATTTCTTCCGAAGCCTTTCGTGAAAAAAGTTTTTCCACCTTCCCCCTGATGAATCGGTGCGCCTCTTCGGCCTGTTCCGGAGTGGCGGTCTTCCCCGTACCGATGGCCCAAACGGGTTCGTAGGCGATCACAATATTTCCCAATTCCTCACCGTCCCATCCCTTCAATCCGCCTTCTATCTGCCTTTCGATCACCGAAAACGTCTTCCCGTCTTCCCTCTCCTTCAACGTCTCTCCAATGCAGAAAATCACCTTCAAGCCCTGAGCCAGTCCTGCCTTGATCCTTCGATTCACGGTCTCGTCTGTCTCTCCAAAGAATTGCCGCCTTTCGGAGTGTCCGACAATGACATAGTGGCAGCCCACCTCCTTGAGCAGGAGGGAAGAAACCTCGCCGGTGAAGGCGCCTTTTTCTTCCCAATAAAGATTTTGAGCGGCGAGACGAATGGGAGTCCCTTCAAGTTCCCTGCGGACGGCGTAGAGCGCTGTATACGGAGGGGCAACAGCCACTTCCACTTCTATTACTCCTGAAATGGCATTCTTCAATTCTCTGACGAGATCGATGGCTTCCCGAACCGTTTTGTTCATCTTCCAGTTTCCCGCGATGAAGGGTAGTCTACCCATCATTTCTACCTCTTTAATCCCTTAGAGAAATCGTTTAAACTCTAAACACCAAATCCTAAATAAACTCAAAACCCAAAAGCTCAAAAGAGTCTTGGATTTAAAGTCTCGGATTTTGAGTTTGTTTAGAGTTTAGGGTTTCGAGTTTAGGGTTTATCCTTCCTGAGGGCCTCGATGCCCGGCAACTTCTTCCCCTCGAGGAATTCGAGAGAAGCCCCGCCTCCGGTAGAAATATGACTGATTTTATCCGCTAGCCCTGCCTGGTTCACTGCGGCGACAGAATCTCCTCCTCCCACGATACTGAAGGCGGAGGAACGAGCGATTATCTCAGCAATGGCAAATGTCCCGTGACTGAACGGCTCCAATTCAAAGACTCCCATAGGTCCATTCCACACAATGGTTTTCGCAGACTGGATCTCTTTTGAAAAAGCTCTTACTGTTTCTGGACCAATATCTAAGCAGACCCATCCCGAGGGAATCTTATCGTTCTTGACAACTTCTGTCCTCGCTTGAATATCTATTCGCTCAGCAGCGACATGGTCAGAAGGGAGAAGAAATGTAATCTTCCCCCTCGCTCTCTCTAGGAGGATGAGTGAGAGGTCAATCTGGTTCTCTTCGACAAGGGACTTTCCAACCTGAAACCCTTGAGCTTTAAGAAATGTATAGGCCATGCCTCCCCCCACCAGGAGCGTCGTCACCTTATCCAGAAGGTTCTGGATTACACCTATCTTATCCGAAACCTTTGCCCCGCCGAGAATCGCCACGTAAGGCTTTTGCGGATTTACAAGAGCCTTCTCCAGATTCTCAACCTCCTTCATCATCAAAAAACCGGCCGCCACAGGCTTCACGAACCGCGTCATCCCCTCCGT
>JAPVTA010000056.1:0-59376 GCA_047519465.1 Thermodesulfobacteriota bacterium
GGTTTATATTAGAAAACGAAACCCTTCTCATCGCCACTCAAAGACAGAGCCCAGGCTATTCAACCTGGGCTTTTCTCTTCCTCTTACCCCTGTCGTCAAAAATTACTTGGGAGGCACGGTGTAGGTTAGGGTTACATCCATAGAGTATTTCTCAGCCTCCCCTTTAATGCGTGGGAACATTTTGCCAGTAGAAGAATAAGTCCCCTTGATTCCTCCAAACCGACTCGTCCCTTTAATGATCTCGCCCGTAGTCTTGGTAGAAATTTTTCCACTTGGGTCTGCTATGGAGCGATATTCGATTCTTGTGATGATGCTGGATCCATCCTCAAACGTGAAAAAAATATACGAAATCGATTGAGCACCTTTTCCTGTTCCTGTTCTGCGATCAGCAATGGCGTGACTTTTGAAATTTGCTATATCTCCACTTTCAAAGAAAGCCAGCCCTTCGCTTATTAGCATCGCAAGGATATGCCCTTCTTCATCGCTAACCGGCATTGTCTCTTCTTTAGTAACTAAGCGGACAACTTTGCACTTCATGGTTTCAGCTTGGGCCTCTATGATAAACCCCAGGAGCCAGGCCATAATTACTAAAATTCCGACGAATATCCAAATGAACTTCCTTATAATCATGCTCATTTCCTCCTTTCTGATAATCTAAGAAACTAAAATCAAAAAAGCCTCCAAAGGGTGCAAGGCTCCCCTTGGAGGCATCATAGCGGCATCTTTTGGATCCCCCATTTCACGACTTTCTCCAAAAGGCTAAAGGTTGTGTTGTTAGGTTAATTAAGACCAGGTGGGAAAAGCAGTTTAAAAATACTCTTAAATGGCTTAACCGTCAAGGAAAAAATTTTTTTGGAAAATTAACCACTCATGCTGATTTGTGTTTGAAATGTTGCACAGAAAGGCAGAAATTGAAAAACAACATTTCAGGAAGGAAGGGTTGAAGAGAGAATTGTTGGGTTCACCTACGAGCCATAACTGGCAAGCATATTTAAGAATCGAAGATTACGAGTTGGGAGTGAGCATAATCGATATAGCCAGAAGGGTCAGAGGTTGAGTTTGTCGATTTGATCCCCACCGATGCGCTCGCCGAACCTATTACGTAACGGGTTCAGCACTTCAAGCCACATATTCTTAACCAACAAACGTAGTGAGTCAGTCAATGCTGTATATGATCCTAACTCAATATTAAGCCATATCCTGCCTTTTGGTTTTCGTATTTTAATCTTCCATAAGAACAAATATTGGAACGGCGATGAACTTTCAGTTATGGGGATGAGGGACATGGAGGGATCAGATTCGAAATACGCGTTAAGACTCAACACGAAGTCTTTACCAGATAGAGTACATCCTTCTTGAGACGTCCATGTTTCTTTAAGACCATGGCGCCTGGCTACGGTGACAATGACATGTACAACTGTATCGACTTCTTCCTTGCTCCAGTCCCCGTAATTCTCGGGAGGGGGGTAGATATAGGCTTTAAAACCAATACTTGGGTAGGAGGTGCGGGGTGAGAGATGTTGAGTGAGAATTATGGCACCTGTTGTGACATCTATAATTTTTACACCTTCTATAAGAACACCTTTATACCAATACTTGATTTTATATTCAGGTCCGGTCTCAAAATTAAATGCCACGTGGGCGAATTGACTAGGAGCCCCGATGGGCGCAACAAAACTGAAACTATAATCCCTTATTTCCAGTTCGTGCCATCCAGGCAAGACTTCAACTTTGGTGGCCCCCAAGTAGTTACCATCAACGCTGTAAATATCAATACCTCCATATGCCAAGAGCACAAAAGACCACCATCCCTTTATAACTGCAACCTCCGACTTTTGTAACTTATCTCCACTGTAAGTCCTTACCGTCGGTCCTACGCTTACGCATCCAGAGCCTAAGACGACAAAGATTAATGCCACACAGATTGGAAACCCTTGAACCTCGGATTCTCTTTTGATCTTTTCTCCTTTCAGGTTTCTTATACTCCATTGCTGCCTAATTTAGATCCCATTGTTGCTGGATCAACAACACCCCCTCCAACCCTCAAGCACAAGGTATTTGATGACTCCATCAAAGGGGGTGCCCAATAAGCCAGACACCATAAGCGAGTATTAAAGGACTTAGAACTATAACTAACGCTATTACACCAATATCTTTTGCTGTAACTTTGTTGCCTGATGGTGGCTCTTCAGCTTTTTTGTATTCATAACCTTTCTTCTCAAGGCACTCTTCAAGAGCCTCTGAATTGAGATTTTTGTTGATAGAATCACTACACTCTTTGCGATCCTTCTCGAACTGGTCCTGATGAAAATCGGGTTTCGTCCATCCCACTTTATTGGGCCCGGCACAACTCACGGTTAGAGAGACAATCAAAATTGACAATATTAAAAATCTCTTCATGCTCATCACCCCCTGTCTTCTGATAGAGCAAAAACAATGCCCGGTATGGGACCTGAAGCCAATATTTAATAACCTTTTAATATGATTAGATTTGTGGAAGAGTATTTCGGGGGATGATTTAAGCAGGTATGAATCAAATTGCGCAGATAAACCTATTGAGCGTGAATCTGATTGCACAATTAAAAGTCTATAAAAATTATCTTTTGAGGATTGCCATTTGAAATCTGGTATAACGATATAGATTCCTAAGTTGCGGATTTCAGTCAACTATCATCAATTCATTCTTGCATCGGGGAGTCTGGAGTCATCAGGTCTTGCAATGATACAATGGTTCAATTATCCTCACCGCCACGCCGATGATTACTTATCGTTGATTGGAGTATATAAATTTTATGAAAATTGGTCAACCGAATCTTTTAGAAAAATCGGGTCGAAGAAACCAAAGTCGAGGGGGCGTCCATAGAATTATAAGAACCCTAAAAGGGATTTATAAAATGAGAATTGCGGGGGGCTATTCTTTCGAAACGAATGGGTTCCCTTTGATGTAAAACCGCAATAGCTTCTTCCGCCAGTGTTTGGCGTAGTCGACACCCACCCGCGGCCGGCTGACAATGGTCAAAGGTTCTTCTCTCTCCGGAGCGGCGATATAGAGGTCGTCGCTGACCAGGTCGTGTCCGTTGAGGCGCCTGTCGATGCGCATCGCTTTGCAGAGTAGTCCCGGACCCTGGGTTCGGCCGGTGACATTTTTCACCGGCTCGACGGCCCGCAACAACACCGCGGAGGCGTGCCCTTCGTGTTCGGTCACGACATTCATGCAGCAGTACATGCCGTAGATCATAAAGACGTACGCATACCCTGGCGGACCGAACATGACTTTCGTCCGGTCGGTTAGCCCTTTTGAGGAATGTGCGGCGAGATCATGGGGTCCGAGGTATGCCTCATCCTCCACAATCCTGCCGATGCGCTCCAGGCCGTCCGATAAATGAACGAGGTATTTGCCGAGCAGCTCCCTGGCTACAACGGTCGTATTCCGATCGTAGAATGCACGGTCGAGTCTTTGAAAAGGTGCTTCAATCACTCTTTTTTTTTCATCTCCGATATGGCTGCGAACCGATGGGGGCGGGGAATTCACGATGCTTAGGGATAAGGCCTAAAACCCGTGGAAGCAAAGATGGAGCCCACGGACGGATTCGAACCGCCAACCCGCTGATTACAAATGGGATTTGGGCTCTTTTGCTAACCCCTTGATCTCTGGTCTGGTTTCCCGTAAGTCTAAGAGATCACAAGACTAATTCCTATTCTATCCAATCTATTCTACTTCATCTATTTCAGTCTTTTTAACCCTCTTTTAGCACAAAAATAGCACAGGCGCAATCGGATTTACCACGAGCCGAAAGCAAGGGAATGGAAAGCTGTCGTCAAGCGTCGGATTTCCTTAATCCATTGTGCCCGAAGGAATTCCGAAGATCCGTCACGCAGGTCAAACAACCCAATTAGAAAGGAGTAGAAAATGGAATTGACATCTTTAACCCAGGCACTTCTGGAAACAATTAGAATTTTGAAAAAATATATTCATTTCAAGGATCAATCCTCGTACCTCATTCTGGCGCTATTTATTCTATTGACCCACGGCTTCAAGAATTTCGACGTTTTGCCCTATTTGCTGATCACAGGTCCCTATGGGTCAGGGAAAACGCTCATCCACGAGATTCTTAATCTATTGTGCTACAGGCCCCTCTTGGCCTCGCAAATCAGCAAGGCCGCTTTCTACCACGTTATTCACCGGTTGCAGGGAACACTGCTCATAGACGAGGCGGAGGGCCTATCGAGAAGGTACCAGAATGAATTCGACATGGCCGTCCTGCTGCATGGTTACAAGGCGGGGGGCTTCGTGGTCCGTGTAGATCCCGGAAAGCGAAAACATATCAAATTTCGCTGCTTCGGCCCCAAAGTCATCGCCAATATCGGTGGGATCTACAGCAAGCAACTGAGGAGTAGATGCATCGTTTTAAAGACAACCCAATCGGAAGGAGGAAATTGATATGGAAACATTCATCGCATCTCGTGACGGTAAGGATTTGAAGGAGTTGGCATCAGCGATCACATCCCTATTAAAACGCAAGAAGATTAAGGATCAAATCAAATCACTTTATCATAATTTCAAGCCCATAAAAGGTCTGAATGGTCGGGACCTGGAAATCTGGATCGGCATGGCTGTTTTAGCCAAAATCATTGACGCCGAAGCTCCGAACCTTAAGCTCTTTGACCAGATTCTTAATATCGCAATCTCCGCCACCGAGAAGAGGGAAGAAGAAACCTTTTTCTTGGATTGGAACTCCCAATTCCTGATAGCGATAGCGAATTACGTTAAAGACCACAGCCATGACAGTGACACCTTTATCCAGGCCGACCTGATAACCAACCATGTTACCGAGGAAGTTAAGCCCCCGTTCAGAATTCGAACAGAGGGTCTTGGAAAAATATTGGATCGGGAATCCTTCCTAATTGAAAGAAGGGTTAGATGGTTCAAGGATGAGAAAGGGAACCCTATCCACAAGACTGGCTGGAGGATCGATGTCGACCGGTTGAGGAGAAAAGTCTCCAAATTCCAAAAGTACATTCAACCTAAAGAAGATCCTCCGGCCAATCAAGGATTTTCCAACTCTGACCTTGCCGGCATTTTTGACGATGAATTCAAGAAATAGAGAGGAGGACTGAAAATGTCCATCGCCTTTGAACTTTTTAAATCTATCGGCAAAAGGCCGTGCTCTCCCGGCTCCAGAGTGGACCGCTGCCCAATGGTAATCAACGAAAACAGCGAGGATCTCTTAACGTCGAATGTATTTGGGCTTTTGCAGTACCTGTCTCCGGCCGCATGGCTCATCCCTCTGCTTGGACTCGTCTTCAAAGGAAGGACTTTCCGCTCCATTGATCGGGGGAAGATCAAGATCGAATTTTGGAAGAAGCTTCCCTCACCACCTGGAGTGAAATACCAAGAAGGGATTCCGGAGATCGACATCGTGATAAGGATTAGCCGCTTGATCGTCTTGCTCGAATGCAAATATCGATCCCCAGTCCAGTGTGAAATCGCCAGGGACCGTAAGAGAGACCAGATACTCAAGTATTTGGACTGCGGCGTTTACCATTACCAGCCAGACTCTGAAACCCCCTGTGAGATTCTGTTCCTTCTTCTGACCGACGTGGAAGACGAGCCAGCAATTCTATCCCAGTACAGGGATCCCGAGAGAATATTTGCAGGACTCACGCAGGCTCGGCCCTTCATCGATTACGAAAGTGTGAGCAAGAAGCTGGCCAAGAACATCGGACATGCCAGATGGATAGATCTTTTACGGATACTGGAAAATCAGGACGCCAAGTGGTTGAACTCGACAGAGGTGATGATCGTTGCGGACCTTGTGAGGTACTTGCTGTACAAGCTTCGCAAGGCCGGGAATTCCGAATCAGTTGTGTGATGGATGAAGAAATATATTGTGCCGGGTCGGAGGTGAAGCACGGCACTAAATCAAGAGGTTGAACAAATTGAATTTTCGATTGTTATAAGGGTAGAGGTGAAAATAATGACAGTCGACGAGACCACCTCGAAGCAATGAACAAAGGAGGTGAGTTCAATGTGTTCCAAAGAAAGAGCAAGATTTCCATGCATAACAAATTATCTCAGAGTTCATGTCAATTTAAGAAACTAAGAAAGGAGTGATCAGTATGAATTTAGAAAAATTTGAAAAGCAACAAAGGGCTCATCGCCCGAGCATTTCAATCCGGCGCAATGGAACTCTATCTATTAACAGTGAGGCGATAAGCGCATTCAGTCTCAAAGAAATGCGCTTTGCCACCCTGCACTACGACCGGAAGGAATTCGTAGTCGCGATCAAGCCAGTCCCGGACAATAGCGACCCGGCTGCTTTCAGAGTCGTAAGAGAGAAGAATGGGATTTATGTGATTTCGTGCGCGTCGTTTCTCAACCACTACGGGATTCCTTATAGAGAAGCGTCGAAAACTCTCAAACCTATCTGGGATGAGAAAGGAAAGATGCTTCTGGCGAAGATCAGTTAGGTGGTAGCGGCCCCGGTTTCTGAAAAAGGGGCCGGGGCCACACTTTTTTGACATTTGTGCGTCACAACCAACCTTTGCATTCAATAAGAAAAGGAGGATGAGAAAATGGATTTCGAACAATTTATACCATTTCAACGAGGGGAAATACTCTTGCATGCCGGGAATGGGGAGATTCTCCTTGAAGACATTTTATCAGAGGAAGAATCTGGCAACCTCGAAGGAAGAGAACACTGCCGAATTCAAGACTGGCACTATGTCACAATACATTTTGACCTTGACGAGCAGGCAATCGGGATCAAACCCGTCAATAAACCCAGTAAGCGAGATCCTGCCGTCTATCGGGTCATTAAGGAAGATGAGCGTTCGGTAAAGATCAGCTGCCCCTCATTCCTGTGGTTTTACGGCATCTCGTTCGGTGATGTTTATAAATACAGGGCTGCATGGGACAAGGAGCAACGAATGCTCATAGCTAAATAATAAGAACGAACGGTGTGGCTCAGGCGTCTCGAACCGATGCCGGCCACACCGTAAAATCACTACATTGAGACATGAACGTGCGCTCATCCAGATAGAGGGGGTCTGGAAAAATTAGACGCCGCGGGAAGGTTAAATCTGGATGGACCGATCTCACCGAAATGAAAATTTATGAAACAGACGGTCTCGTTATCAACGTGCATCTCTGGAGAAAGCTAATCGAACGAGCAAGTCCTCCAAGGAACTGGGAAAGAAATTCGTCCATACCGAAGCTTACCACCCCCTAGCCCTTGATGGGGAACTTTAAGGCGGATCCAGCTAAGGGCCCTCCCCTCTACGAGATCTCCCGCTTGAAAAAAGTCGCCCACAGGCTTGCACCTCGAATTTTTTCAGAATCGTCAAATTTTCCAGCCGTCCCTTCTCCTCCAATCGATTACAAATGAGGTTCTCCGGCCCTCCTCTCCAAATGCAGACTTTTCTGACCGAAGACCCGTTTTCATTCCTGAAAGCTCAGAACAGTAAGGCTGGGTTCCAATCGACACTCTACTTGGCCGGCATCTCGCATCTGAACAGAAAATCGAAGTATTTATTAGAAGTTATCGCCAGGATCTCTCTTTTCTGGATTGTAGATGCAAGCGTAGACTTAACACCTCCATCTCTCCATGTTTTCCACCTCAAGTCGGAACCCCTCAATTCATGCTTGTTGCGTCCCCCCATGTTCTTTCAAAATGTGCTCCGCTTGAGATAGCTGATCACTTATTCATTTAACTCACGGTGACATCGCTCTTGAGGTTCATTTGGCAGAATCAGGCGCACTGTTCGCTCATAGAAGAAATAGTCCAGGGCCCAGTTGGCCATTACAAACAGACGATTTCGGAAACCGATGAGTTTGAATAGATGAACCAGCAACCAGAGAATCCACGCAGGAAAGCCCTTAAGAGCAAAGCCGAGGATACGAGCGACCGCCGCGTTTCGCCCGACTGTGGCCATGGAACCGGGATCTCGGTAGTGGAACGGGACGGGGACACAGCCTTCTATCTGAAGCCTTATGTTTTTCGCGGCTGCAACTCCTTCCTGGATGGCTACGGTCGCTACCATCGGCAGGGGCCGCCCTCCTTCCTCGATGTAGGCGAGATCTCCGATGACATAAATGTCCGGATGCTCAGGAACCTGAAGCGTAGGCAATACTGAAATCTGTCCATTCTTTGTTGTGGACAGACCCCATCTCTCTACTTCGGGTTTCCCACGAACACCGGCTGTCCAGACCACCGTTTCTGTTTGAAAGACCCCGCTTCCCTCATGGTAAACAGCCTCGGCTGTTACCCGACTTACCCGTGACCTCAGCTTCACCTCCACCCCCATCTTGCGGAGGCGTTCGAGTGCATAGTGGCTAAGTGGTTCCGGTAGATCCGGCATCAGTCTGTCTCTCGGATGGCAGAGTATGACCCGGGGTTCCCGGACATCAATGTTTCGATAATCCTTCCGAAGCGGACCTCGAATCAATTCAACTAAAGCGGCCGCAAATTCGACGCCTGTTCTCCCTCCGCCCACAACTGCAAAAGTCAGCAATTGTTGACGCTTTTTGGAATCCGGTTCCAATTCGGCGCGCTCGAAACATTTAAGGATGTGATTACGTAAAGAGACCCCCTGTTCCAGTGTTTTTAGAGGGAAGGCGAAATCATCAGCACCAGGGACACCGAAAACATTCGAGACACTCCCTATAGCAAGGATAAGAAAATCATAAGGAATTTCACGATCGGAGGCGAGAACCACGCGCTTTGTCAAATCGATATTGGTTGCTCTTGCCATGGCAAAATGGATATTCGAAGCCTTCCGAAAGATATTCCTTAAGGGATAAGCAATCTCCTCCGGTTCCAGTTCCGCAGCCGCTACCTGATAGAGGAGAGGGATGAATACGTGGTAGTTTTGGTGGTCAACAAGGGTAACATCAGCGGAAGAATGGGCGAGAGTCTTGGCTGCCCATAGTCCTCCGAACCCGGCACCGAGAATTACGACTCGCATGAAATTGCCTCCGTTAACCCCAGAGGGAGAAATAACCAAATGAAAGGACCGGATCATGTTGGCTCATTCTCCATCATAGCCCTAGGGCTCAGGATACTGAATGGTGCTGTCCTTATTTCACAGGCTTCCTATTTTTCTCAATCGTGTCCTTCGTTTACAATCTGATTTGGGGACGAGGCGATTGGATTCTATCTGTGTGGGATAGGTAATCAGCGTTCCATCGACCCTGGCAAAGGGGGTAAGCTTATGGGGTTGCGGTTCACCTTTGCTGATAATATGCTCCACCAAGAGGCCTTGTACTACCAATGCGTCTGCAATGAGTGACCTGTGACAGCGCCATGGAACTGCCTCAACACACATCAGACAAATAGTTTTGCGTTGGGCAAGGCGGATCAACTTTTGAAGGTTCCTTTCAAATCCTTCTGTCTGCATGTGATCAGCGAATCCCCTGAAACTGGAATTGCGCCAGCCCATATTGGGTGAGTCGGAACGGGCATGACGAAGCCCTCCGAGTCCGGACATATGTTCATATCCAATTCCCGCGCCACTCAGGATGCCAGGAAGGGTGTCAAGATTGAACTGAGGATTATGACGCGACCGTGGCACCGTTCTCACATCGACAATCATCTTAACCCTGTGCGTTTTGAGAAGGTCAATAAAGTCCTCCAGCGACCTCGTCGAATGACCTATCGTCAAGACAAAAGGTGTTTTCTCAGGCTCCTCCGACCCTTTTGAATGCTGATCGTTCTTCTTTTGCCTCATTCTCTGTATCCGATCCAGGAGGTCATGTCGTTGCTTTATGTTAGATATCCTTCTTTCAGAAGGCCGTCCAGCAAAAGATGAAAATAGACCAATCCTCCAAACGGCTGCCAACGATCTAAGATACGTTGAACTCCTCCGTAATCCAGAGGTTTTCTCAGCCTAAATAAGTGTCTCAATTTGCTCTGCGCGCCGACATCATCGCCAGGGAAGAGATTCGTGTGGCCCATACCTCTCAAAAGCACATATTCTGCGCTCCACCTGCCCACACCTCTCAATTGATATAATTGTTCTAATGCCGCTTCGTCGTCCAGAGTTTCAATGCTTCCCAAATCCAGGGTTTTCCGGGTGACCCCTTGAGCGAGCTCGGCTAGTGCGTGACCTTTCTGTCGGCTAAAACCCAGCTTTCGGAATGTCTCGGGGTGTAATCGTGCCACTCTTTCCGGTTGAGGAAAAGTGTAGACCGTTGCTCCTCCCTTCTTGAAGGGCAGACCGCACTTGATTGCCAACCGACTGAGAAGCAGGATCCCTACGATAAGCGTGAGCTGCTGACAAGCGAATGCATTGACGAGGGTCTCAAACAGGGTCGGAAACCTGGGTGGTTTGAGTCCAAGAAAGCGCTGCGTTAATTCATGAAGCTTCGGGTCTCCCTTTGCGAATTCATAAAACTTTGAAAGATCAATGTGAATCCCCAGCAGCTTATCCAAGGCACGGGCAAGAGTGGACTTTAACCCTGGCCCTATCGTCTCGGCAGTTGCGCTGACCAGAAGGATAGGCTTATCCAAAGTACCCTTCTGGACTACTTCAACCTCAACGGGCTTTCCTTCATAGACCATCGCCCTATGGTAGGCCTGGCCGTCCCAGCGGTCAATAATGTTATCCGGTCTGCGCCGTAATGCCCAGGCTGTAAAGCGAAGGTCAAATGGGGCTACCGGGTTAAGGCGGAAGAATATCTCGTCCACTGTTTCCTGCTACGCCATTAGTATCATTTACCAAATAGGTGATTGTAATCTTTGTGAAGAAATGCCCGGTCCGTATCTTCCAAGAAAACAAGGATGCCATCGAGTAGTAGCGAATCAGACGTACTCGATATTTGGACCGAGATTTAGAGCTGGATTTTAACCTGTTCCACTTTTATAACCAGTGCTCCTCGTGCCCAGGTAAATTTCTTCTTGGCAGCCTCGGCAAGTTCGCCAGAAATCTGGACTTCCCCTTTTCCGATGAGAGAACAGCCCTGCCCGGGGCCGTGACTTCCCTGGACCTGTTTCGAGGCGATCAGTAGCTCGACACGATTATTCTTCTTTAGATTTTCCTCGGTCTGATTATACTGTCCTGCAGGAATGATTATGGTCATGTCATCCTTTATACCGATCGTCCTCACGTAATCTCCCCATGTTGCGACTATGTGGGGGCCATCGTCGCCACACGTAGCGATGGCAACCCATTCGGTCTTTTCCATAACTTCCTTGCATTTCCCTTCGATCTTTACCATACCACTTATCTCCTTCCTGCTCGCTTGGTCTTTACTTCCAATGGAGCGTCCAAAAATCGAGGGTTTTCATTTCCTGCCATACCCTCACCCTTCTTCAACAGGACCGAGGTTTTCCTAAGAGTTCGCAGATCTTCGCTTTCAGTTCTCCAAGATCCGCTGATTTCATGACGTAGGCATCGGCTGCCCAACTCATAAAATCCTGACGATACTCAGGATAGGAGGTGTTGAGGATGATGGGGATTTTCCCTTCCTTTCCTACGATACGGCCAAGGGCTTCCATACCATCCATCACAGGCATGACAATATCGAGGACGATGAGGTCAGGTTTCCCTGAATTCAGTTGAAGAAGAGCTTCCCTTCCGTTGCATGCCGTCAGAACTTCATATCCCTCTTCTTTAAGTTCCTCTTCGTAAAGAAACCTCAAGGGTTCTTCGTCATCAACGATCAGGATCTTCTTTTTCATGAGCGCGGGTAACTATTAGACCTCTTCGAGCATCGTTGTGAAAAGATCGTGATGTTCTTCTTCGACTTCAAGGATCTCGTTGATCATAAAGGCTGTCGTAACATCCCCTTCCTTTTGAGCCTGGTCAATAATTTTCTTGTAAAGGCGAATGCCTTCTTCCTCCATCTTTGTGTCGAGTTCGAGAAACTCCTTCAAACTTTCCCCGACCTTGATTGGGGCAAGTTGGATGGTTGGAGTTCCATTCAGATACCAGAGCCTTTCCGCAAGTTCTTCCGCCTGTTTCATCTCCGCGATGGCCGTCTCCTTGAACTTACCAGCTACAGCCCTTCCTTTGGTTCCGATTACCTGCACGTATTGCCACATATATTGAACGCTCGCTGCTATCTCAATGGCAATGGCATCGTTTAACATCTTCTTTAATTCGTCACTCACCTTTATTACCGGCTTCAATTTACGTGTCATAGCCTTCCCTCCCCATCAGATTTTCAAGTTTTGTTGATAGTTGGAACACATTCGATCAACGGAATTTCAGGTCACTCAACCTTGAATTTGACTTCTTTTAAAAGGTTCCCGTCCGCATCCTTTATCTCTACTTTCCAGTCCCCTTTTAGATCTCTTAAGTTCTTGTCAGCATAGGTCCGCCATCTTTTGCCCTCTTTGAGTGGAAGGGTGGTTTTTAGCTTTTCATCCTGCCCATTGAACCAGATAAAGGAAACTTCCGTGTCTTTAGCAATGTCTGCAGCCTCTAAGAAGCAGTAGACTTTCTCCGTTGTCCCTGGAAATGTCTCTGCTACTCCCACTGGTTCATTGTTCTCCACTCCCGTCCCAATCACTAAGCGGGCGATATTGAAACCAGCCGCCTCCTTTGTCGCTTTCTGTTCGACTTTTTCCTGTCCACGGGCCACAAGAGTCATCCCAAAAAGCACAATGCTTGCCAAAATGACCATTAACACCGCCACCGTATGCCTCTTCATATCTCCCTCCTCCAAGGTTCCCTCGTTGGGATACAGCTGTTCAAAGAAGAAAAGGATGTTCCGATTCTCCAGGAAACATCCCTTTCAATGGGCGCAGGAAACGAATTTACAGCTTTTCGGGTGAACAAAGGTTCTTTTCGTTCCCTGCCGCCCGTCCGCAGTTCTTGCAGATAAACTTCGGATTCCTCACCAGCTTCTTGTAATCTTCGAGATTTGATTTCAAGTAACCGACGTTTTCCAGAAGACAAAGATGCTCTTCATGGGCCGCATGAGGCATTTTAATTTCTGCCATTTTTCATCCCTCCTTTCCGTTAGAATATTTGACAGGGATTGGTTTCCTCCGTCAAAGGGTATCGGATTCTTAACTCGCCAATGCTTTAGCCAAGTCTCAAATTGATTTCAAATATTCCACCAGATCATTCTTCTCTGGCGGGGTCAACCCAAGGCCCATGAAGTCATTTAAGTGATTGATGACATCCAGTAGTGTCGCAAAACGGCCATCATGGAAGAAACCGCCTTTCTGATGGGTCCAGAGCCCCTTCAAAGGGGTTGTCCGGTAGCGCTTATCAGGTGAGCGATTTGACTGAAAGTCATCGATTCCGAGCTCCTCCGCAGTATGAAGATTCCAGCCCGGCTCGGTAAAAAGTGGGGGTACATGACAGGTGGCGCATTTGGCCTTGCCACTGAAGAGGGTCTGTCCAGCCGCAGCGGCTGCTGAATCAAAGCTGCCAGCTGGCGCCTTGGGTGCCGGGATCGCGAGCTGATAGAAATGGAGGGCAGCAAGCTTTGGGGTGACCAGATCGGGGGTACTTCGGACGTCAAAAAAGCCATTTCTTACAGCCACCGGAAACTGTGCCTCATCATTCAGCCGGGGGTCAAAGAACGTTCCCTTTCCGTGCATTTCAAGGACAGCCACGAAGGCATTCCAGTAAGTCACCGAACCAAACCCGGTGTATGTATGAAGATTAACGCCTGCAAGACCGAAGGCAGCAGGGAGCAGAACAGCCCCGGACTTGTTGCCGTTGAAAGCCTTGCCATCCAATATAAGCTCCGCATCGAATTTTCCAGGTCCCCAGGAATTAAGGACTGTTAAAACCGTAGCAACATCCGTCCCGAGAACATCGGCAATAGGCTGAAGATTCGGGGACAGGGCTATGATCGCACCGACGTTGAGGTCGCGGTTGGCCCAGCCGTCCAGGCGATGTCCAATACCAGACGTAAAGGAGTCATCAACGGTGGAGTGGCACAGGGCGCACTGGATCCCCATCGACTGAAGCTTTCCTGCACTGTCAAAGAACCCGGTAACGCCAACAACCGCATTGAGTTTGAGGAGCGCAAGAGTCGTTGCTGGATCGTTAAGATCGACCTTCCCCTTTTTCAGTTGATTGATAAGGTTTTGGGGAAGGGCATCCACGTCGACCTTTAGTCCTACCGATAATGCCGTGCTCGGGCTAACCCCCGGGCCGACGCCTCCGTTCGCGGCGCCTGCAATTGCTTTATGGAGCTGGAGCTGCCCGCCCCAAAAATCTTCATCCCCAAAGGTATCGAACCGGAAGATCTGCCTGCCATCGGCGATCATCTCATCGGCGTTTGCCGGAATCAACTCGTCAAACGTGGGTGCCTTTTTCGCCTCAATCTGAGAAACTGAGAAAAGATCTCCTTGAATGACTAAAGCGAGGGCGATGACAAAACCAACAAAAGTAATTGTCAATAGTTTAGTTGCATACTTTTTCATTGTTTTCTCCTTTGTCCTTTTCAAAACGTAATGGAATAAGCAATTACACTTATCCAGCTAAACCCAAAATGTCTTGTGCAATCTAATAGCCAGCAAAACTATCAGTACGGATCGCCTCATCTTCAACTCCGATCTTTCTGATCAACTCCTTATATGCCATCACCATGGCTGGCGGCCCACTGATCCAGAAGAGCTGCCGATTCAGATCAGGTGCCCACTTTTGAAGAAGTGCTTCATCCAGTTTTCCCCGTTCTCCTTTCCAACCTGCCTCGGGGTCGCTGAGCACATGGACTAACGAGATCGTCCGTATCTGCCTGGCTATCTCCTCCAATTCCTGCCGAAAGACGATATCGGCTGATGAGCGATTGAAGTATAACATCACCGCTTCGATTGGCTTTTTTGTATCCACTGCGCAACGAAGAATCGAACGGTAAGGAGTTATACCTATACCGCCAGCGATTAAAACATGACGGCGCGTCTCTCCTTCCGGGACAACAAAGTTTCCGAGCGGCATTCCCAAATTGAGTTCATAACCCAGGGATGCATGCCGTAGGGTTTCCTTAAACCCGCTTCCGCGCATCCTGGTTGTTAACATCACGATCCCTTTTTCGGTAGGTGAACTTGAAATGGTGAAGTGCCGACGGGGGCCACGTTCATCGGGAAAGGCAAGTGAATCTAATTCGTAGAATGCGTATTGGCCTGGACGGTATTCAAATGGCTGTCCCCTCAAGTCGAAAATGAACGAGACCACATCTCCTGTTTCCAAACGACGTTCTTTCAAATGGACGCGCACGCGATTATCCTCCCAGGTCCAGAATCTTCCTCCTCTCAAGTTTACGGCTCCATACCGCTTTCCATCCATTCCTTGAATTTCTGTAGATGGCCATCGCTCCATGGCCCGTCGCAGGGCATTTCTTTAGCAGAAAGCCGGGCGTATATAGCCTGAGCGCGCTTCTTCACCTCCTCATAGGAGGAGAGATCAAGCCCGGCAGGTTTCATGGACTCGATGTCATAAGATCGAAACAACGGGTGAATATCAGTGGCAAAACTCAAAGCACGCATCGGAACCTCCTTTTTGAATGCGGCAGACGGGGATGGAGCCTCCTTTCTCTTTCTCAAACGAGACATGCTCCGGAAGATGATAATACCCAGAACCCCCTGCATAGCGGTGGCGAGGCCCAGGATAATTCTATAGATATTTCCAATCGGACCCCAGTCTGCATGGATATAATACAGGATGTTATAAGAGGGAGACATCTCAACCGAAGCCAGCCTCCCCGCACTCATTAGCATCCCGGCTCCCGCTTGTACGAATAAGAAACAGACGATGGATATTCCCATGCGGCGATGGGCGGTCCTCACCTTCCCTAGATTCATCTCTCTATCCTTGGCCACATGAGAATTCCGGAGTTTCTTATGATTCCCCACCGGGCCGAGCCGGGCATGAGCAACTGCCGGATGTCTCTTGCGAAATCTCAAGGGCTTCCCGCGATATGCAAGCCGGTATTTCGGCGGAAAGTGGGAAATTACCATGAGTCTATTTGATGGATTCAATCGTCAGAAACTGGCTTCCACCGCTGGTGTACACCTTGCCGCTGACGGTGACTTTCTGGGCCATCTTATCGATGACGGCTTTGGGCAGGGGCGATTTATCTTTGTTGGGCAGTAAGACGTAGACCTTGTTAGTACCATCTTCCAATAGCCCAGCCGGGATGCCTTTCTTAACGCAGTCGATAGCGCATTGCCGGTGGCTGGCGCCTTTGGCCCCCATTAGGGCAAAGCAGTATGTGTCAATAATTTCTCCGGTGACTGTGACGGTTTCAGCCGCAAAAGCCGAGATTAGACCTGTAAAAACCATCAGAGCACTCACTAACACGCCAACAACCACAATCTTCTTCATTGCTACACCCTCCTTTTTGTTTTTTGGATCACCCGACATCTTTGTCGAGTGTTTCTGCTCACGCGATTCATCACCTCCTCTACTATTTTCGTCATTCAACTTTACTCCACGATCCTCACGCAATTCAGACTTCCGAATTCGTTCTGCACACAACCAGAGCAAGAAGGATCATTCTCCCACTTCCCGTCCGCCACGAACCGATATTCATACTTCCCGGGCATCAAGGTTAAGGTGATTTTCCATATTCCATCCTTGTCTTTTTCCAGGGGGTTCGCCCTCTCGTCCCAATTATTGAAGCCCCCAGCTATAAAGACCTCGGATGCATCAGGTGCCAAAAATTCAAACTGAGCCCCTTTCGGCTGGGCGTTCTTCTTTGTTATATCTTCTCCTCTTGGTTTCTTTCTGGCCATTTCAATCACCTCCTTATTACGGTCCTCCAATTGCGAACCCTCGAGCCCCGTCCATGGGAATACAATTCCTTGATTACTTCAAGGTACCCCGATTACTTCTAAGGTACCCCTATAGTGTTCCGAATGTAAATACGGTAAACCCGGTAGTTTCTGTAACAAAAGGTTGTATTTTGCCCAGCTTTCTTCAGGACGATGCTGCCAATCTTCGTTAAAGCTCGCTATACTGTGTAAATGACAGCGTTTGCCATGATGATGATCAGAATTGGGATGAAGGGACGGTTGGTCCTCATTTGCGAATGACGGTAGCCAATGAAAGGTTCGACGCTTCTTATTTTTCTCTCTTTGATGGTCGTCGGCACGCTTCCTTTTCTTCAAAGACTTTTTCCCCTATAACCAAGCCCTTCTTGAAAGCGAGAGTCACAAGGGCCGATGTGTCATGGACGTTCAATTTTCTTCCGATGTTGGTCCTGTGTTTTTCCACTGTGGCACGGCTGATACAGAGATAATCTGCAATTTCCCTATGCTTATAACCTTCGCCAATAAGCTTGAGGACCTGTCTCTCACGGAGTGTGAGCGAATCCCAGGGGGTGGGGGGTTCTGAGCCTGTTCTGCCTTCCAGGTATCCCTCCATGATCTTTTGTGAAACTCCAGAATCAACATAGCTCTTGCCGTCCAAAACTTTCTTGATAGCTTCCACCAGTTCAGCGTGCGTCGAATCTTTCAAAGCATACCCATCCGCGCCCGCACGAAAGCTTGCAAGGATGAAATCCTCGCCCTTGTGGGCCGTCAATGTTAAGACTCTTGTCTTTGGGAATCGCCTCTTGATTTCTCGAATGGCGTCCCAGCCCATCATTTTTGGCATCGAAAGGTCTATCAAGATCAAATGAGGCTTCAATTTTTCAACGCACTGAATGGCCTCATGCCCATCCTTCGCCTCTCCGACGACCTCAAAATCGACAGTCCTCGAAATGAGTGCTTTAAGTGCTTCTCTCACAAAAGTAGAATCTTCAGCTACCACGATGCGATATTTTTCGGTCATGACATCATCCTTTAAGTTCTTGAATTATGTAATAGCGGCTCAATCCTGCGCCATTAACAAGCTCAGCAGACGAATAAACCCTCATTCTTTATTCTCCAAGGGCCATAACGCATGAACGGTGGTTCCCTTTCCTTTGATAGATTCAATCCGAAAAGACCCTCCCGAAAGCTGAGCACGCTCTCTCATGCTCATAAGACCCAGTCCCCGTCCAGGTTCCCTGGCGGAGGAAATCTCATCCGGGCTGAAGTCTGCGCCATTGTCCTTCACAGACAATTCTATTTTGCTTTCGTTCTTGCCAAGACAGAGGTTCACAAGGTTTCCTGTGCTATGTTTTGCAATATTATTCAAGGCTTCCTCCAGGATCCTGAAGATCACGATCTTCAAGGAATCAGGAACTTCTTCTTCGCCTATTTCAATCTTTTTTTCGACACCTATCTGAGAATAGGTTTTTTCGAATTCGCGGCACAACCAATCAATGGCTGCTTTGATCCCCAGATGATCCAATACAGAAGGTCGTAAGTTGGCCATGATCCTCCGGACTTCTTCAACGGTCTGTTGTATCTTAGAGATCAAAGCGCTCAATGATCCATAGGCTGCCGTTCCCTTTCTCATTCCATCCAGGATAGTTTCGATACTGAATTTGATAGCAGTCAGAGATGCCACGATACTGTCGTGGAGCTCTCCTGCAATCCTTTTCCTTTCTTCTTCTTGGGCTGTCAGAAGCTGGGAAGCGAGTTGCTTGAGCTGCTTTTCCGATTCCCTAAGGGCATTTTCTGTTCGCTTGCGGGTAGTAATGTCGCCAATCGATGCTATCCAGCCTATCACCTTGCCCTGGCTGTCCTTTAGCGGAGAATCAAGAAGCAAAGCGTCAAAGCGTTCCCCGCTTCGCCGTTGGAGACGGAGTTCGAAGCCTCCAGAAGATCGGTCTTTACTGAGAGCTTCTTGGAAATGCCTGCTAATGTTTTCCATTTCCTCCGGGGACCAATAGACAAACGGTGGTTTCGCTCCCAGTAGTTCTTCTTCACTCCATCCAACCATCTTGCAGAAGGCCGGGTTTACATAAATTTGCCGACCCTCGGGATCCACTGCGGCGATACCGGAGAGGATTGAATTCTCGATAGCCTTACGGAAGGCATATTCGTCTTGGGCCTTCTTTTCCGCCCTTTTACGCTCTATGATCTCTTCTATCTCCTTGGCAATTGTATTGAGAAGTTTCCTCTCTTCTTTCAAGAAAGGCCCTTCGTCTTCTGTTTTTCTTTCTTCCAAGTAATGGACCTCCACCGATCCAATCTTTTGACCATCTGAAATTACTTCGACAGCCTGTTTCCAATGCATTTCCTTGAAGTTACCGGTCTTAAACTCTTTATCACCGAGGCTGATTCGTGCACAGGCTATTTGAGGATATTGCCAGGCTAAAGGGATCGTCTCCACAACCTTGCTTAGTATTTCTTCTTCCGTCTCTTTTTTTTCAGCAAAGTCGGAAATCGCATAAAGACAGCTTAATTCCTTGACCCGCTCATCAAGGTCATGGGTCTTTTTCTGCAAATATTTTTCAACCTTTTTTCTCTCGGCAATCTCGGCTTCGAGGGAGGAATAAGAGACACTCAGCCGACCGGTCATCTCATTGAACGCCCTGGCCAGGTTGGCGGCTTCGTCCCTTCCATCAAGATTGACCTTATGATCCCATTGCCCTTGAGCGATCATTTCGGCCCCTTGCTCAAGCTCCCGCAACGAGCGGGTAAGGCTCCTTTTCATTAAGAGGGAAGTCAAGGAGACAAAACCGATCACAAGGACAACCGGAATGACCAAAAGGAGAAAAGAAGTTTGCACGGCTGAAACGATTGCTGCGTTATTTGATTGGGTCAGAAGAGAGGCATTTCGGACCATTTTTTCTTTCTTTGTCATTATTTGTTCAATAATAGCTGGATTTGCTTCGTCAGGTTGAGTGCCTTTTATTCTGGATAAGACTCTCCCTTCCTTTTTTGTTCTGATCTGGTCAAAAAGGATCCCCAGGGCCTTATTGTTCTCAGAGATCCTGTCGAGAATAGCCATTTCCTCCTTTTCGTTAAAGGTTGCCTTTGAAAGTAGTTCTTGCAGACGATCATACTTTTCCTGCCAGTGGGCATATGACTTTCCATGTAAGCCAAACAAATACTCGTAGGTCTCCCTGTCGAGATCGTCTACCTTCGCAACAATTTCGTCTACCAATCCATTTTCCATGACCGATTTCTGGACCTGGCGCGACGTAAAAAAGAGCGTGATACCGATCAGGAGAGCAAGACCAACCGTGACCACACCATTGATGCTCAGCTTCGTTTTGATCTTCATTTTCTTCCCCTATATTAATCGGTCCATAATTGTATATGCCTTGCTACAATCTTTTCTTCCTCCGCGCTTTTGGGGGTTCTGAGGGTTAGCTTTCGATCCTCGATGTCGGTAGGTGTCAATTTCAATCCCTCGACGATCCTCATTCAGAGAATGATTTCTGAAGCCTGTTGCAAATATCAACTATCAAATTGTATGGTTCAGTTCAACTTATCGTAATAAATGGCAAAAAGTCAAGCAATTATTTGTTTAATTGGCAGAAAAACACTTTTGGGTTGACATTTTTGATTGACACTAAGGAATCGTTGATTTAACTTAAATTGCAGACTGAAAAGAAACGCTTTAATGGAGGTAACCCATTGGAATTTAAAAAAACAACTGGCACCCGTAAGCACATTACGAATCTTTTGCGTAAGCGGCACTATACCGTTGAAGAATTGGCTAAAGATCTTGGGGTCACGAGAAACGCCGTTCGTGCGCAGCTTGTTCTGCTTCAAAGGGACGGTATCGTCGAACCTCAAGGTGAAATAAAGGGCACGCGAAGGCCTTCGTTGACCTACGGTCTCTCGGCTAATGCAGATTTATCGTTCTCAAAGGCTTATCCCTCTGTACTTGCCAATCTCTTGCATGTTTTAGATGAACGAATGTCTCAGGAAGAATTAAGGACTATCATGAAGAAGCTCGGACAGAAGCTTGCTAGCTTAAAGCCGCATCCCACTGGAAATCTGCAGCATAGGATCGATGGTGCGATAAAAATTTATGAGGCCCTTGGGGGTCTATGTGAAATTGAAGAAAAGGAGGGGAAGATAATCATCAAAGGCGATGGTTGCCCACTTGCAGAGGCAGTCAAAGCAGATGCTTCTATTTGCATTGCCATTGAATCCATGTTCACTGAACTTATAGGGGTCCCAGTACTACAACGCTGTAATCCGAGGGATAGACCGAGCTGTCGTTTCGAAGTAAAAATCTTCAGTATGGCCAAGAGGGAATAGAGTGAGTGCCAGGCAATCGTAATAAAGTATTTTTCTCCTCTTACAGTAAGATGGAGGTGTCTGCCCCCTTGGCTTCTCATCACCAGATAAAAGCCTGATAAGGAGGACTCGAATTAGACCCCTCCTCGATTCAACGGGTTGATTGAATTCGGGAATTTGGAATGGTTTTACACCAACTTCTTATTCTATTTTATTCCTCTTTACGGAAAATACAATCTTTTCTGGCAGAAACTACCGGGTTTACCCTATAGACTTATCTGCTCCCCCTTAATAAATTTGACGAATGGGGTGAAAAAGCTTGAGGCAAACCTCGAAACCGAGAAGGTGTTTTGCTTTTTTGGGAACCCAGGCGGAGGCCAGACGGGGTACAGAACTTGGGAAAATCCGAGAGTAAGGTTTCAGTTTATTTTCGACTGTGAAAGGAGGGGCAAAGATGTGCATCAATTGCGGATGTGGTAATCCTGATGGAGGAAACGCGCCATTAATCACAAACAAAACATTTGAGGAAGCAGCCAAGGCCGCTGGCCAGTCTGTAGAGCAAGCGAAGAAGAATGTGTATGAGTATCTCAAGAAAGAATTGGAGAAGAAGAAATAGCTCTTGTCATTAGAAGTACCCCGTCTGTGCCTCTGAAAAAAGCAATTATTTCTCCCGGATCCGGAATTATCCACCCAGGCCAGGAAGCAAGGACGAATAATCTAAAAAAGAGCAATCTTATGATGGAGTTTACTTCCAAAGACTTAGAATCTTTCAACGGGAAAAAAGGAGCGCCCGCTTACACATCTTATCAGGGGAAAGTCTACAATGTCTCTGAGAGTTCGCTCTGGGTTGACGGCGAGCACATGGACAGCCATCTTGCCGGTCAAGATCTCACCGATGAGATCTCTGCGGCTCCTCACGGGGCTGAAGTGTTCAACCGGTTTACTCAGGTGGGTACGTTAAAAGGATTTACTTCCATTACAGAAGCCCCGAAGGCATCAACAGAACCTGCCGAAATCTCTCGCATTTCACCTCAGGCAGTCAAAAAACTTCTTGACCAAGGGAGAAAGGTTTACTTTCTCGATGTTCGGGGTATTCCGGATGAGCACCAGATCAAAGGTTCAGTTTGCTATGAACCCGTTGCCATTCTGAACGCCGAGCGTGTGGAATTAGGCATCCCCAAAGACAGCGTGATCGTTCCTTACTGAACCTGACCCGATGAGGGAACGAGCGCCCGGGTGGCGCAGAAGCTGATGGAACAAGGATATAAGAATGTGCACCCGCTTCAGGGAGGTTACTACGCCTGGCGGGATGCCGGATACGCGATTGAGCGCAGGGTTTAATTAAGAAAGGAGGCTCAAATGGCTGAGCAGAAAGGGCTTGTTACCTTCAAAGGAAATCCGTTGACTTTAGTGGGCAACGAGGTCAAGGTCGGACAAAGGGCGCCAGATTTCGTTGCCATTGACAATAATCTCTCCCGAGTAAGGTTTTCCTCCTATCTTGGCAAACTTTGCATTATTTCCTCCGTGGTCTCTCTTGATACGCCCGTATGCGACACCCAGACAAGAAAGTTCAATGAGGAGGCTAGCCGCCTGGGTCCGAATGTCGTGATCTTGACGATCAGCATGGATTTACCCTTCGCCCAGAAACGTTGGTGCGGCGCCGCCAGTGTGAACAGACTTCAAACTTTGTCAGACCATCGTGACGCCTCGTTTGGGATGGCTTATGGTGTCTTAATCAAGGAACTGCGTTTGCTGGCGAGGGCAGTCTTCATCGTAGACCAGAGAGAGGTCCTTAAATACCGACAATTGGTTCAAGAGGTAACGAACGAGCCGGATTATGGAGCTGTACTGGACCAACTCAAAAAGCTTATAGCTTCATAGGTGGAGTTTTCACCGCCTGTCTCAATTTTATTCCAAGGAGGTAGAAAAAAATGAAAAAGAATACGTTCAGGATGCTGGGTTTAGTTCTTGCTGTGCTGGTATTGTTCGCTTCGTCCAATTCCCTTGCCCAGGCGAAGAAGGAAGCCGTTAAATTCACTCCCAAAACGGTTGACCTGAGACTTGCCCTTCGAGACTTATGGGTAGGTCACATCTTCTGGGTCAGGAACGTCGTTTTAACCACGAAATTGGGAGATGCCGCGGCTGCGAAGGTCGCAGAAGAACAGGCGGTACAAAACGCGAAAAACATCGCCAATTCAATTACTCCCTACTATGGGAAAGAGGCGGCCGACAAGCTTTTCAACCTTCTCGCAGGCCATTATGGAGCGATCAAAGAGTATATGACGGCTGTCTACGCTGGGAGCAAGCAGAGTGCGGATGCTGCAAGAGCCAAACTCTTGAAGAATGGGGAGGAAATAGCCACTTTCCTGAGCTCTGCCAACCCTAACTGGCCAAAGGATGCTCTCCTATCGACCCTTGCCGCTCATGCTGGACACCATATGACACAGATCGAAGCCATAAATGCGAAGAACTGGCCTTCCGAGGCTCAAACCTGGGAACCCATGAAGAACCATATCTATACGATAGCTGATGTCCTGGCCAGCGGCATTGTAAAACAGTTCCCGGCCAAGTTTTGATCGCGTTCGCTCCGAAAGCGCATGGCAATAGTTTGTTTTCCATTGGGAAAGGTTGAGGCCTGTACAAACTCGATCCTAAGACGCAAGGAGGGATCGTCCAATGATCAAAATAAAGAGGATATACGAGCCTGCTTCACCCGATGATGGCAAGCGGATTTATATCGACCGGCTCTGGCCGAGGGGGATGAAAAAGGAGGACGTGAAGATCGATGAATGGCTGAAGGAGATCTCTCCCAGTGGCGCTCTTCGGGAGTGGTTCGGTCATGACCCCTCAAAATACGGGGAATTCAAGAAAAGGTATATCCAAGAACTTGAATCGCACGCAGAAATCCTTGAAAGAATCAAGAAAGAAGGAAAGAGAAAAACCGTAACTCTCCTCTTTTCTGCAAAGGACGAGGAGCACAATAACGCAACGGTGATGAGAGAGATATTGAGCGAATAGATCGAAAGTCTCGTTTGGACCAAACCCTCTTGAGGTCACCTTTATGTTTTCGCGAATAAGGCATTGGATTGAAGAGCGCTGGCCCCTTTCGGCTTTGATCCGCCTTGGCTTCGAGGAGGAGATACCAGGTGGCGCAAGTTATGCCTATGTCTTCGGGAGCGCAACGCTGATCACCTTCATCCTGCAGATCGTCACCGGGATCTGCCAGTTGCGCTATTACGTGCCGACCCTTGATCACGCGTATGACAGCCTCAATTATCTGAGGACAGAAGTGCCTTTCGGCTGGCTGATTCATGGCCTTCACTACTGGGGTGCGAACGCCATGGTCTTCTTAGTGGGCCTCCACATGTGCCGTGTCTTCATCTGGGGAGCCTATAAGAAACCCCGGGAACTGACCTGGCTTGTGGGTTTAAGCCTTCTCCTGATCACACTTGGGATCGATTACACAGGGCCTACACTCACGTGGAGTGAAAGGGGCTACTGGGTGGCAGAGGTGGGAACCAGTATTGCCGGGACCATCCCAGTAATTGGGGATGTAGCTAAGCGGCTGATGCTCGGCGGGGGAGCCATGGGCCAGTTGACCCTCTCCAACTTCTTCATCTTACATACTGCCATCTTGCCTGGCCTCCTCCTTGTCTTGATCAGCATTCACCTGGTCGCCTTTCGGCGCTTCGGTCCTGTCGGTCCCTGGGATGAGAAGAAGCGTCAAAGGAGCGGTCCCTTCTGGCCGGACCAGATCTTCGACGATGCCGTAATCGCTACAATCCTTGCCTTCATCCTGATTACCCTGGCCGTTTATATCCGGGCTCCGATCACAGGAGCTGCTGACCCCTTGGACACATCTTATATTCCAAAAGCAGAGTGGAACTTCCTGTTCTTATATGAAGGGTTGAAATTTTTTCCGGGAAAACTTGAACCCATTGGCACGATCGGTATTTCGGCCTTTATCATTTTGCTGTTAATATCGGTGCCCTTTCTTGACCGTGGGCCGGAACACAACCCGCGCATGCGCTCTCGGATGATGGCGGGCGGGCTTATCTTTGTTGTGGCCGTGCTCGGCCTTGCCGTTGCCGGACATTTCAGCAAGGGGACTGGCACAGTTGCGGAAGGCGGTCCTCGGACCCCCTCAAGACCGGTTGCATCGGTCGCCCATATGTCTGCCAGCGCCCGTCAGGGCGCGCAGCTCTTCCAGTCCCTGGGCTGCACTGGTTGCCATCGGGTCCACGGTGTTGGTGGGACAGTCGGGCCTGACCTCTCCTCCCAGGTACTTCAGGACAAGTCCCGGGAATGGCTTACCACACAGATCCGGAACCCGAAGGCCCATTTCCCCAATTCCATCATGCCTCCGTTCACTTCTCTGGACGGCCAACAGATCAACGCGTTGGTTGATTACCTGCTAAGCTTAGCCTATGGGCCTGCCTCACCTCCGGCAATAACTCCAGGGTCCAAGGCCGAAATCTCCCCCCTCAAAGCTCCACCATCACCTGCGACTGCTGCTGCTCTGCCTTCAGGACAAAGAGCACCGTCACTGATCGTGCGACCCCTTGGACCTCCAGGGCCAGCGTCGGCCATTATTGGCAATGCTGACCATGGAGCAATACTCTTTAAAGCAAAGTGCGAATCCTGTCATGGTCCACAAGGTACTGACAAAGTCCCAAACCCCGGGTCCGATGCGGGGACCGTGCCTTCTCTTAATCCCATCAGCCGTGCCCTGTTTGACCCTGACCCCCAGGTATTTGCAGACAATATCGACCGTTATATTCAACACGGTTCAATACCAATGGGTCCGAAGCCCGGCTTACAAATGCTTCCTTTTGGTGATAACAATACCCTGACACAGCAGGCGATCTCCCAGATCGAGGCTTACATCCTGCGATTGAATGGTGTTGGCCGCGCAGAGTTGTCCCATCCGGGTCTTCAACCCCGTCTTTTCTTTGGACTGGCAGTTGTCGTCTTTGGCTTGATTGGATTGGTGCTTGCCGGCGTTTGGATACGGATACGCAAAAGTTACGGAAGAAATTGAAAAGAAACACGATGAGAAACTCAGGAACCCTTCTCAGTCTTTTTATCGCATTGTGTATTCTCTTCTTTGTCGTCCATGACTCTGAATTGAAGGCCGCTCAGGATTCTATAGATAATGGAAAGAGAATATTTGACACGAAATGCTCCCCCTGCCACACGATAGGCGCTGGAACAAGAGTGGGGCCAGACTTAAAGGGAGTGACAGATCTCAGGCCACGGGATTGGCTTGTCAACTTCATTTCCAATCCCGAAAAGATGTTTCAGGCAGGAGACCCTATCGCAAAAGACCTTTTGTCGAAATTCGGGGGCTTCAAAATGCCTGACCTCGGTCTTTCGCAGCAGGAAATTTCCAATGTTCTTTCATACATAGGGCCTCAGCAACCTTCTCCAGGAATTGTTCCCCAAAAAGGAGAAATACCGGCAACCATCGCCGGAGACCCTTTAAGAGGTGAGAGACTTTTTACCGGTGTTGTTCTCTTTCAGAATGGAGGTCCTCCCTGTATGTCCTGCCACGATGTCTCAGGAATCCCGTTCCCAGGGGGAGGGGTATTGGGACCTGATCTCACCGCCGCCTATTCAAAATTCGGTACAACAATGAGCTCTTTATTGGCAACCCTTCCATTTCCTACGATGACGCCTATATTTAGTAAGCGCCCTTTGACTCAACAGGAGCAGGCTGACCTGGAGGTTTTTTTCGAGAAGGCTTCAACTCGACAGCTAACCAATGCGACACCCGCCATCGTTCTTTCCGTTATCGGAGGTTTCTTCGTTCTGATGGTCCTCATTCGGTGGATTTGGCGTAAACGGTTCCTGACTGTCCGAAAATCATTGGTAGACCAGACAATGAGGAGAGGAGGTACCCGGCCATGAGCTGGATACAGGACCTCATCAAGCCCAAGATGCGCCTCTGGGAGGAATTCTACCGGAACCGATGGCAGCATGACCGGGTTGTTAGAAGCACTCATGGGGTCAACTGTACGGGTAGTTGCTCCTGGATGGTGTACGTAAAAGACGGAATCATCACCTGGCAACTTCAGCAGACCGATTATCCGAGACTCGAAGCCAGCCTCCCAACTTATGAGCCACGGGGCTGTCAGAGAGGAATCTCCTTTGCCTGGTACATTTATAGTCCTCTTCGGGTCAAGTACCCGTATATCCGGGGAACTCTCCTTGACCTTTGGAGAAAAGCAAGAGGGACCCATTCCGATCCGGTCGCTGCCTGGGCTTCCATTGTGGAAAATGAGGAGGACCGCAGAAGCTATCAGGTGGCAAGGGGGAAAGGTGGTTTCCGTCGGGCAAAATGGGAAGAAGTCTTAGAGATCATCGCTGCCTCCACTCTCTACACGGTCAAGAGATATGGACCGGACCGGGTGGTCGGATTTTCACCCATTCCCGCCATGTCCATGCTCAGTTATGCAGGGGGTGCCAGGTTTATCCAGTTGATGGGAGGAGCGCTTCTAAGCTTCTATGACTGGTATGCGGATTTGCCACCGGCATCACCGGAGACATGGGGAGAAAAGACCGACGTCTCAGAAAGCGCGGACTGGTTCAACAGCAAATTCATTGTCACCATGGGCGCAAATCTTAACATGACCCGCACCCCGGATGTCCACTTCGCAGCCGAGGCGAGGAACCACGGGGCAAAGCTGGTCGTCCTTTCACCCGATTTCAGCCAGGTCTCAAAGTATTCCGACTGGTGGATACCGGTCCAGGCGGGAATGGACGGGGCCTTCTGGATGGGAGTAAACCACGTCATCCTGAAAGAATTTTATGTGGACCGGCAGGTCCCCTATTTTGTGGATTATCTGAAGCGTTATTCCGATGCCCCATTTCTGGTCGAACTCGAACCCTGGGAAAACGGATACAGGGCAGGCAAATTCTTCAGGGCAAATAATCTCACCCGGTACAGGGACGTTGAGAATCGGGAATGGAAACTCCTCGTTCTGGATAGAAATACGGGAGAGCTTCGGATGCCCCTTGGGAGTATCGGCTTCCGCTGGCAGACCAAGAAGGGCCAATGGAACCTGGAGATGAAGGACGGTCTGGACGGCTCTGAAATCGCTCCTCTTCTGAGTCTAATCGAAAATTCGGACGATCTGATCGTCGTCGACTTTAAAGAGTCCGGGGGGACTAAATTCTTTAAACGCTCCCTTCCTGTAAAATACGTGGAGACGGAGAGAGGCCGCATCCCGGTGACAACTGTCTTTGACCTCCTGATGGCACAATGTGGTGTAAACCGAGGGCTCTCTGGTGAATACCCTGCCGACTACAACGATGAAAGATCTCCCTTTTCTCCTGCCTGGCAGGAGGCCTACACCGGCGTGGACCGGGAGACGGTAATTCAGTTTGCCCGCGAGTGGGCAACGACTGCAGAGAAGACAAAGGGAAAATGCACGATCATCGTTGGTTCAGGAGTGAACCACTGGTATCATGCCAACCTCACCTACAGGACGGGAATCACCGCTCTCATCCTCTGCGGATGCGTCGGTGTCAATGGCGGCGGGCTCAATCACTATACCGGGCAGGAAAAGGTTGCCCCTGTTGCCTCCTGGTCAATTCTGGCCCATGCCTTAGACTGGACTAAACCGCCAAGGCTACAGAATACCCCTTCCTTTCACTATGTCCACACGGACCAGTGGAGGTATGAGAAGGGACACGCCGACCACCACCCCCTTGAAGGCCCCTTCTCGAAAGAACACACCGTCGATTTGCAGATTGATGCTGTCCGAAGGGGTTGGCTTCCTTTTTATCCCCAGTTTAACCGGAGTCCCATCGATTTAGTCCACGAGGCTGAAAAGGCTGGTGCGAAAACCGACCAGGAGATCATCCGGTGGGTCGTTGATCAACTGAAAGATAGAAAGCTCAAGTTTGCAGTTGAAGATCCGGATGCACCTGAGAACTGGCCCCGGGTATTCTTTATCTGGAGGGGGAATACTCTTCTCGCCAGCGCCAAAGGTCACGAATACTTCCTCAAGCATTATCTCGGGACCCACACCAACGCGATTGCGGATGAAATCGCCAAGGACTCCGTTCGCGAAGTTGACTGGAAAGAGCCCTCTCCACAGGGGAAGATGGACCTGGTCGTGGATATCAATTTCAGGATGGATACCTCTGCCCTCTACTCGGACATTGTCCTGCCTGCAGCGACCTGGTATGAAAAAGAGGACCTGAATACAACCGACCTCCACTCATTTATTCATCCCTTCGGGGCTGCTGTTCCGCCTTGCTGGGAATCAAGGAGCGACTGGGAGATCTTCAAGGCCATTGCGCAGAAAGTTAGCGAACTATCAAAGACCCATTTTCCCGAACCCTTTCGTGAAGTCGTTGCCACTCCTCTTTTGCATGACACCCCCGATGAAATCGCCCAGCCCGAAGTGAGAGACTGGTACAGGGGTGAATGTGATCCTATTCCCGGAAAGACAATGCCAAGGCTCGACGTGGTTGAGCGAGACTACGTTAATCTTTTCAATCGCCTCATCTCGTTTGGCCCAAGGGCCGAAAAAGAAGGGATGGGGGAGAAAGGGATCCATTGGCCGGTCGAAGACCTCTACAACGATTTGTTGAAGAAAGGACACGTCCACGAATGGAAGGGCAAAAAATACCCATCTCTCTCCGATGCTATCGATGGAGCCAACGCGATCCTCCATTTCGCCCCTGAGACAAACGGAGAGGTATCCTACCGGGGATTTAAAGCACTTGAGGAAAGGGTTGGGCTTCCTCTGGTAGATCTTGCAGAAGGTTACAGAGGCGTCAAATACAATTTTCTGGACCTGGTCCAGCAGCCCCGGCGAATCCTCACCAGTCCCTGCTGGTCCGGCATCACCAACGAAGGCAGGCCTTACGGCGCTTATTCCATCAACGTGGAGCGCCTTGTCCCATGGCGGACCACCACGGGTCGGCAAAGTTTCTACCTGGACCATGAAGCCTATATCGCATTTGAAGAAAACCTTCCAACCTTCAAGTCTAAGATAGACATGAAAGCCTCTGGCAGCATCGACAAGACAGTGAAGGCAGGAAAGTCCATTGCCTTGAACTATCTCACTCCTCATGGAAAATGGCATTTTCACACCACCTACTACGATGACCTCCGGATGCTCACTCTCTCCAGGGGAATTGAGCCTTTCTGGTTAAACGACAAGGATGCGGAGGAGATAGGCGTCAAGGACAATGAATGGATCGAGGCTTACAATGACAATGGCGTCGTCGTCACGCGGGCCGTGGTCAGTGCCCGTGTGCCAAGGGGGATCTGTATCTTCTATCACGCGCCGGAGCGGACCATTTCGATTCCAAAGTCTCCGTTGAGAAACTACAGGAGGGCAGGAGGCCATAACAGCATGACCCGGCTCCGGTTGAAGCCGGTGTTAATGGTCGGCGGCTATGCCCAGCTCTGTTACCGGTTTAACGACTACGGCCCTCCCGCTTCTGACCGGGATACCTATGTGCTCGTCCGGAAGCTTGAGGGTAAACCGCACTTTTAGAGCAATGTTGGGAGTTCCGGACTCCAGAAAAGGAGGAGTTTCTTGAATATCCGTGCCCAGGTCTCAATGGTCTTCCATTTAGATAAGTGCATTGGATGTCATGCCTGCAGCATCGCCTGCAAGGAACTCTGGACGGACCGCCGGGGAACAGAATACATGTGGTGGAACAATGTCGAAACAAAACCGGGCACAGGCTACCCGACGCTCTATGAAGACCAGGAGAAGTACCATGGAGGCTGGGAGAGAGGTAAGAATAAGCCTGTCTTGCGATTGCACAGCCGTCTCGGGGGCTTGAAGAACATCTTTTCGAACCCTTATCTGCCAACGATGGATGACTACTATGAGCCCTGGACCTACCGGTACGAAGACCTTTTTACCGCCCCGCCCGGGGATGACCAGCCCGTTGCCAGAGCTGTCTCGATGGTCACCGGGAAACATATCGATATCGAAGCCGGGCCGAACTGGGACGACGACTTAAGCGGTTCTCCGATTTATGCAGCCAATGACCCAAACCTCAAGGCCATCAGCGAGGAGGAGAAACAGCAGCTCTTTCAGTTTGAACGGTTGGTATTCTTTTACCTTCCCCGGATCTGCAATCACTGCCTCAATCCCGGCTGCGTGGCTGCCTGCCCGGCGGGAGCCATCTACAAGAGGGGAGAGGATGGGATAGTCCTTGTCAGCCAGGAGAAGTGCCGGGCCTGGAGGATGTGCATCTCAGGATGTCCTTACAAGAAGGTCTACTACAATTGGGCCACAGGAAAATCGGAGAAGTGTATCCTTTGTTATCCGAGACAGGAGACCCAGCAGGCCCCGGCCTGCATGCACTCGTGCGTTGGCCGGATCCGCTACCTCGGGATGCTCCTTTATGACGCGGACCGGATTGAAGAAACCGCAGGAAAGCCCGATATGGAGTTGGTAGTTGCCCAGAGAGATATGATTCTCGATCCGTTCGATCCGGGAGTTATCAGAAAAGCACAGGCAGACGGGGTCCATGACAAGATCATCGAGGCAGCTCAGAAATCGCCGGTTTATAAGTACGTAAAAGAGTGGGAACTTGCCCTTCCGCTTCATCCCGAGTTCCGGACCATTCCCATGCTCTTCTACGTTCCGCCGCTTCTGCCCGTGATGGCTACGCTCCAGCATGGAAAGTATAGACCGAGCCATGACTTTTTCAGCTCCCTGGAGAGCGCCAGGCTGCCTATCAAATATCTGGCACAACTTCTCTCTGGCGGGGATGAGAAAACCGTCCTGGAAGTTTACAAGAAGCTTCTCGCCATACGGGTCTACAAGCGGTCGGAGACGGTGGGGGATATTCCTGCAGGAGAGGGGAAGCTGGCCCTTGGAGAATCGAAGATGAGTCCTGAGCAAGTGGAAGCGATCTACCGGATGACTTCTCTGGCAGCCTTTGAAGAGCGGTTTGTCATCCCCCCGTTCCTCCGCGAAATGGCCATCGAATCTGTAATGAAGCCTCAAACTCGGAAAGAGGAGGCGGGAGTGGGCTATATCCATCCGCCAAAACGCGGCTGGTAAGGGAATAGTAATGGAACTCTACCAACTATTTGCAGAAATCTTAGCGTATCCAACGCCATCTCTTCACGATCAGGCCGATGATTGCGTCTCTCTGCTCACTTACCTTGGCACGGGCGCAGTGAGCCTTCTGAATCAGTTTCAGACATTCCTGAAGATTACCACTCTTGAACGGATGGAAGAAATCTATACCCGTACCTTCGACCTCCAGGCGACCTGTCATCCTTATGTGGGGTACCAGCTTTTCGGTAACGGCAGCCAGCGCGGTGTGTTCATGGCCGGGTTGAAGGAACACTACGAGACCTGCGAGTTCTCCACCGGCAATGAATTACCGGATCATCTCAGCACGATGCTCCGCTTTGCTCCAAATTGTGCGAAAGCGGAAAGGGAAGAACTAATCAGCGAATGCCTTGTCCCTGCCGTAAGAAAGATGGTCTCCGGATTCGAAGATGGCAGCAATCCTTACAGAGGGGTCTTACAGACCCTTTTGCTCGTCTTGCAAAAGGAGTCGGAGGGTTTCCGTAATGGGAGATAACTTCCTGTTTGGGATTTTCCCTTATGTCGCTTTTGCGCTGGCGATTGCAGGAGGAATCTATCGTTATTATTCGGACCGTTTCTCTTACTCCAGCCTCTCGTCCCAGTTTTTGGAGAACCGTGTGCTCTTCTGGGGTTCTGTGCCCTGGCACTATGGGATCGTTTTCATCCTTCTTGCCCATCTTTTCGGAGGCCTCTTTTCAGGGCTCTCACTCGATCTTCTGAGAGTACCGACCCGTCTATTCATACTGGAGCTGATTGGAATGTCCTTTGGATTGATTGCGATCGTTGGAATCGTCTTCCTTATCATTCGGCGAATCGTAGATTCAAAGATGCAAGCCGTTACTTCCGTTATGGATTGGATACTGCTCATTCTTCTCACAGCCCAGGTCGCAGCCGGTCTCACCATTGCCATTTTTTACCGGTGGGGTTCCCTCTGGTACCTCGATTCGGCAGTCCCATGGTTCTGGTCCATTGGACGTCTCAATCCCAATTTCGGTGCGGTAGCCCCGTTTCCCTGGATTGTGAAGTTCCATATGTTTAATGCATTTGTTCTTATTGCCCTGTTTCCGTTCACCCGGCTGGTTCACATATTTACTGTTCCAATCACATATCTCTGGCGGCCTTACCAGGTGGTCATCTGGAACCGTTCTGCCCAGGGATTGCCAGGAGGCATGGGAATGTCTGGTGCAACATTCGATACCGAGCGAAGAGGCTTTCTAAAATGGGCTACAGGCGTTCTCGCCTCTCTCGTCTGCATTGCAATCGGAGTTCCCGTTATCGGAACCCTGATCGGCCCTGCGTTTCGATCAAGAAAGCCGGCATGGACCAAGGTTGGCAACCTGAATGATCTGTCTGCTGGGGAGTCAACCAGGTTGACATTCGCCGTGAAGACGACTTCTGCGTATATTACGGAGACGATACTGCACGATGTCTGGGTGATCAAGCAGCCGTCATCAGGAGTAACAGTATTCTCCCCGATCTGTCCTCACCTCGGGTGCGAGTACAACTGGAATGCTCAAACCAATCACTTTGAATGCCCATGCCACGGAAGTGTCTATGCGATCAATGGTAGGGTGCTTGGCGGTCCGGCACCACGTCCACTTGACACATTACCAACGAAAATCCAATCTGGAGACCTCTACGTTGAGTGGGAGATGTTTAAGGTCGGCATCCCTGAAAAGGTGCAGATATAGATTCGGAGTAGTTCCATTTTTGAGGGTGTAGAAACGAACAAGGTCACAACCAAAAGCGTCATTCGGCAAGAACTTGAAACGCTCTATCCGGGCTACTTTGCTCTGGTGATGGCGACGGGCATCCTTTCGACCTCCGCTTACCTGTTGGAGAGGAAGTCATTGGCCATGGTGCTATTTCAAGTCAACAAAGGATTCTACGGGATCCTATGGATACTATCGTTGATTCGCTGCCTTCTATTTCCCAAACGTGTTGCTGCGGACCTGATTGACCACGTCCGTGGACCAGGATTCTTTACCATCATAGCAGGGAGCTGCGTTTTGGGAAGTCAGTTTGTCATTTTTGAGGAAAGCCTAACTGTTGGGGTTCTCCTCTGGTTCTTGGGATCTCTTTTATGGTTCGTTCTGATCTACACGTTCCTCACTGCTGTGACGACCAATGAGACAAAACCTGGCTTGGTAGAAGGGCTTCATGGTGGCTGGTTGATCGCCGTAGTAGCCACACAATCCGTTTCAGTTCTGGGAACACAGGTTGCTCTTTTTTTACGGAATTGAAAGAAATCGTCCTCCTCTTTAGCCTTGTCATGCATCTCTTAGGCGGTATGCTTTATCTTCTTATCATCTGCCTCATTTTTTATCGATTTACTTTCTTTTCGCTTACGGCAAAAGAGTTTGCGCCAACCTATTGGATCAACATGGGGGCAGTCGCCATTTCGACCTTTGCCGGTGCAACGCTGATCTTGAACGTTTCGCAATGGACATTTCTCCAAGAAATCGTCTCGTTTCTGAAGGGGTCAACCTTGCTCTTCTGGGTTACGAGTTCATGGTGGATTCCGCTCCTTTTCATTCTCAGCATATGGCGTCATCTATACAAGAGAGTTTCACTCCAATACGACCCGCGATATTGGGGGATGGTCTTCCCTTTAGGCATGTACACCGCATCTACACACCAACTGATGAAAGCAACGGGAATTTCATTTCTATCTCCTATTCCCCACTACTTTTTTTATGTTGCTCTTATGGCTTGGGCGGTCATTTTCGGAGGACTCATTTGCCGGCTTTGGGAGATCTTACGCATTCCGAGCAGAAACCAGCATCCGATGAAGGAGTGACCTATGACACAGGTTGAGGAACTCGCTGCATTTATTGAGAGGGTCTCCTACAGTGATCTCTCCGGCGAACCTTCCCATCAGATAAAGATCCGAGTATTGGATGCTCTTGGCTGTGCCCTCGGAGCTTTGGGGGCCATGCCAATCCGAATGATTAAGAGCCAGATCGAAGATTTCGATGCCTCCGGCCTCTGCACCCTGATCGGAGGCGGAAAGACGACTCCCGATCGAGCAGCTCTCTACAATGGCGCTCTCGTGCGCTATCTCGATTTTAACGACGCTTATCTTGCTAGGGGTGAAACCTGCCATCCAAGTGACAATCTTGAGGGTATCTTGGCAGCTTCGGAGTATGCAAAAAGGAGTGGACGGGATCTGATGACTGCCCTGGCCGTTGCCTATCAGATCCAGTGCCGTTTGAGTGACCTGGCACCTTTGCGCAGCCGAGGATTTGATCATACAACTCAGGGTTCCTACGCGGTCGCTGCCGGGGTCTCTAAGGCTCTCGGTTTGGATAGAGCTAAAACGGCCAATGCGATTGCTATTTGCGGAACAGCTTTCAACGCATTGCGAGTTTCCAGAACGGGCACATTATCCAACTGGAAAGGTTTGGCCTACCCCAGCACTGCCTTTTGCTCCACCCATGCAACCTTCCTCGCCATGCGGGGAATCACCGGTCCCCTGGAGGTCTTCGAGGGGAACAAAGGGCTCATGGATGTTATCGCGGGCCGGTTCGAGATCAACTGGCTGAAAGAAGACCTTGAACGAGTCACTCAGACGATACTCAAAAGATTCAACGCTGAGATTCACTCCCAATCTGCTATAGAAGGGATCTTGGAGCTTAAAGAGGAATATGCCTTGACCGGGGAGGAAATAGCGAAGATACAGATTGAGATCTTCGATGTGGCCTATAACATTATCGGCGGAGGAGAGGAAGGGGATAAGACCGTCGTCAGGACCAAGGAGCAGGCGGATCACAGTCTGCCTTACCTGGTCGCTGTCGCCATCCTGGACGGTCAGGTGATGCCCGAGCAGTATAGGTTGGCTCGCATCCGGAGTCAGGATGTTCAGGAACTTCTGGAGAAGGTCACCATCCATCCATCGGGAGAGTATAGCAAGAGATTTCCGGATGAGATGCCTTGCCGTATCATTCTCACGCTTCGCGATGGACAAACGATAGTGAAAGAGAAGCGAGACTACGAAGGCTTTCGGACGCGCCCCATGTCCTGGGAAACGGCTGTGAGGAAGTTTGAACAACTGGTTTCATCATCTGTCGAACGATCACTGGGTCAGAAAATCATCAACGCCGTCTCGCACCTGGAGTCTATTCAAGTTTCGGACCTCACCCAATTGTTGGGCGAGGTCGAGTTTTGTCAACTTGAGCAAGGTGGAACAAGTTCAAATATAGACACCTAAGGAGGATTGAACATGACAAAACCCGAAACAGCCCCCAGAGCATTCGAGTTTCTGAAAGTCAATGAGCGTCCGTCAAAACCACGCTCCCGTGAGGTGACTGAGATCCGAGGTCCTTATTACACTCCGATGGGCAAACGGTATCTGCAGGACATCCTGGAAACGATGGGAGCCTATGTGGATGTCCTCAAGTTTGCCGGAGGCTCCTTCAGCTTGATGCCGAGGGAAGCCGTCAAGGAACTGATCGACCTCTGCCACGAATACGATGTCCTTGTGGATACGGGCGGGTTCATGGAATACGTATTGACGCAGGGTCCGGAGATGGTCGATCGCTATGTACAAACGTGCAAAGAGCTTGGATTCGATATCATCGAGATCTCCAGTGGTTTTATTACGATTCCTACCGACGATTGGCTGAGATTGGTTGAGAAGGTTCAGAAGGCAAAGCTGAAGCCTAAACCCGAAGTCGGAATTCAGTTCGGGGCTGGTGGGGCCAGTGCAGCAGAGGAATTAGAGGCCGAAGGAGTGCGCGATCCAGAATGGGCCATTTTACAGGCAAAGCGCTTTCTTGAAGCTGGAGCTTATATGATTATGATCGAATCGGAAGGAATTACTGAAAATGTGAAGGTGTGGCGGACGGACGTACCCGCCAAAATCGTTAATGAACTTAGCCTTGAAAAGGTTATGTTCGAGGCGGCTGATCCCGAGGTCTTCGCGTGGTATATCAAGAATTACGGCTCAGAGGTAAACCTTTTCGTTGATCATAGCCAAATCGTCCAACTTGAGTGCCTGCGGTCAGGCATTTGGGGTACGAAGAGCCTTTGGGGCCGCGTTCTAACTTACAAGGGCTGAGAGCCTTTTTGGATCTCTTGAGAGCTTTGTGGAGGCGTTTGGAATGGTAACTCAACGGCCGACGGCTTTGTTTCTCGATGTGGGCGGCGTCCTTCTGACGAACGGGTGGGACAGACGAATGCGAAAGAAGGCAGCTGAAACCTTTCATCTGGATCAAGAAGAGATGGACGAGCGCCATCACCTGACATTCGATACCTATGAACTCGGAAAGTTGACCCTTGACGAATACCTGAATCGGATGTTGTTTTATGAGGATCGGCCCTTCACAAGAAACGAATTCAAGGCATTCATGTTCGCTCAATCTCAGCCTTTCCCTCAGATGATAGACTTGGTTCGCAATCTCAAGAAGACTTATGGCCTCAAGGTGGCCGTGGTCAGCAATGAAGGACGGGAACTAACCACCTATCGAATCCAGAAGTTTGGACTGGGGGAGTTTGTCGACTTTTTTATTGCTTCGTCTTTTGTTCACTTTCGTAAGCCGGATGCAGATATCTACCGGATCGCCCTCGACGTTGCCCAGGTTCCGATAGAACAGGTGCTTTACATAGAGGACAGGCTCATGTTTGTGGAAGTGGCCCAGGGCATGGGAATCCGGAGTATTCACCATACGGGTTTTGAATCAACACGAGAAAGCTTAGCTTCATTGGGCCTCTCTCTGAGTGAATGAAGTAAAAGGTCATACTCGATCCTTTGAAGGTAAAGATGGTTTGGCGATGCCAGGACAGGGTGGAACTGATTTCAAGGAGAGGGAAATCATGGTTAACGAAAAAGGAATAGAGAGATTAAAGAAACTGGCGACCTTGATTCGTTATTACATTCTGACCATGAGTACAGAGGCTGGTTCAGGGCATCCATCCTCTTCACTGTCAGCCACTGAATTGATGACATGCCTCCTTTTTGGGGGAATCTTCCGGTTCGACGTAGACCACCCCAAGTCGCCCAATAATGATCGACTGATATTCTCCAAAGGCCATGCTTCCCCTCTTTTTTATGCACTGTGGGCCGCCGCAGGAGAGGTGAGCGAAAATGAACTCTTAACCTTCAGAAAGTTCGGCATCGACACCGGGAACATGTTCGGGTTCTGGGACTGGGTCGGGGGCCGCTACTCGATGGACTCGGCCATCGGCCTTTCAACCATGGTCGCCATTGGCCCCGACAACTTTCGGACGATGCTCGCCGGCTTTCGCTCGATGGACGAGCACTTTCGTAATACTCCATTCGACAAGAATCTGCCGGTGATCATGGGGCTTCTCTCGGTTTGGTACAATAACTTCTTTGGCACGCAGATGGTCGCAGTCCTGCCCTACGCGCAGTACCTCAAACGGTTTCCAGCCTACCTCCAGCAGTTGACCATGGAGAGCAACGGTAAGCACGTTACGTTAGACGGCGCTCCCGTCCGCCACCAAACAGGACCCATCTATTGGGGCGAGCCAGGCACCAATGGCCAGCACTCGTTCTACCAGCTCATCCACCAGGGGACCAAACTCATCCCGTGCGATTTCATCGGCTTCTGCCAGCCGCTGAACCCCCTCGGCCATCATCACGATCTGCTGATGGCGAACCTCTTCGCGCAGACGGAAGCGCTGGCCTTTGGTAAGACAGAGGGTGAGGTGAAGGCCGAAGGTACGCCGGAGGGGCTAGTGCCACACCGTGTTTGTGAAGGCAATCGTCCGACAAATACCATTCTCTTAGAGCGGCTGACACCGGAGTTCCTCGGCAAGCTGGTCGCGATTTACGAGCACAGTGTCTTCACCCAAGGGGTGATCTGGCAGATTGATCCTTTCGACCAGTGGGGCGTCGAGCTCGGCAAGGTTCTGGCGAAGCGGATCATTCCCGAGATGGAAAGTGTCGAAGAACCCCCGCTCCAACATGACAGCTCGACCAACTCACTCATCCGGCGCTACCGTAAGTCCAAAGGAGGGTCACCATGGAGGTGAGCCCTCTTGCGGGAAAGCCTGCTTCCCCATCGATGCTCGTTAACGTGCCCAAGCTCGTCACCGCCTACTACACCGAGACTCCCGATCGCTCCGAGCCCGGGCAGCGGGTTGTCTTCGGCACCTCGGGACACCGGGGTTCTGCCTTCGAGAAGTCTTTCAACGAATGGCATATTCTTGCCATGACCCAGGCCATTTGTCTCTACCGCAAGAAAGAGAAGATCGATGGCCCTCTTTTTATTGGGCTGGACACCCACGCGACATCGGTGCCAGCCTTTCGAAGCGCGCTTGAGGTGCTTGCAGCAAATGGTGTGGATGCGATGATCGCAGAGAGAGATGAATATACCCCAACGCCCGCCGTCTCGCACGCAATTCTCACTTATAATCGCGGACGTAAGACGGGACTCGCTGACGGCATCGTGATCACACCCTCCCATAACCCGCCTGATAATGGCGGCTTCAAATACAATCCTCCGGAGGGTGGGCCTGCGGAACCTGCCATCTCAGACTGGATAGAAGCGAGAGCCAATGAGTTTCTTGAAAACGGCCTCTCAGGTATCAGAAGGGTCCCCTTCAAAAGGGCACTTCGCGCTTCCACGACACACGAGCACAACTACCTCGATGCCTATGTCAGCGACCTCGGCAATGTAATAGACATGGACGCTATTCACGGCGCTAAGATTAGTCTTGGCGTAGACCCGCTCGGAGGTGCAGGGGTCCATTACTGGAAACCGATTGCCGAGCGGTACGGCCTGGACCTCACCATCGTTAATGATGCCATTGATCCGACCTTCGCTTTTATGACGCTCGATTGGGACGGTCGTATTCGCATGGATCCCTCCTCTCCTTATGCGATGCAGAGATTAATCGGCCTGAAGGACCGCTTCGACATTGCCTTTGCCTGCGATACCGACCATGACCGGCATGGGGTTGTAACCAGGAGTATGGGGCTGCTGCAACCAAATCACTACCTTTCGGTCGCCATCTACTATCTCTTCCAACACCGTCCGAAGTGGCGTGAAGACGCAGCCGTGGGAAAGACCGTGGTAAGCAGTCAGATGATCGACCGGGTCACGGCGAAGCTTGGCCGGAAACTCTACGAAGTGCCGGTTGGCTTTAAGTGGTTCGTTGAGGGTCTCCTCGACGGCTCCCTTGGCTTCGGCGGAGAGGAGAGTGCCGGTGCATCTTTTCTGCGTCGAGACGGCACGGTCTGGGTGACGGACAAAGACGGAATCGTCCCGGCCCTGCTTTCGGCGGAAATCACCGCGCGGATGGGCCGCGACCCTGGAGAGATTTATCGCGACCTCACGGCCGAATTCGGCGAGCCTCACTACGAGCGGGTTGATGCACCTGCCACCCCGGAGGAGAAAAAGACCCTGGAAAAACTCTCACCGGAACAGGTCCGATTAACAGATCTGGCAGGAGAAGAGATCGAAGCCTTGATCACCCATGCCCCGGGTAACGGCGCTTCCATCGGCGGAATAAAGGTGATTGCTCATAGTGGATGGTTCGCCGTGCGGCCGTCAGGAACAGAAAATATTTACAAGATCTACGCCGAAAGCTTTCTTGGAGAGGATCATCTGCGCCTCATCCTTGAGGAGGCAGAAGCAACCGTTAAGGATGCTTTGAAGGGTGCGACATCGCAAAATATCAAAGACGCATAGGCAAAGAAGAGGAGAAGACCATGAAGAAAGGAGCAAGAGTTAGCAGTCCAGCCTACTCTTTTTTCCCAACCGAAGTGGAGGGATTCGATTCCCTGGCTGAGCTGGCGCTCGATATGCACTGGTATTGGAATCATTCTGCCGATGAAGTGTGGAGGCAACTCGATCCCGAACTATGGGATCTTACCTATAACCCGTGGGTTGTCCTCCAAACGGTCTCCCGGGACCAACTCCGTCGCACCTTAGCCGATCCCGTTTTCCGCCAGAAAGTAGATCACCTCCTACAATCCAGGAGCCAAGAGGTGGAATCCCCCGCGTGGTTTCGGCAGAATCATCCGCAATCGCCGTTGACCTCCGTCGCTTACTTCAGCATGGAGTTCATGTTGAGCGAAGCCCTCCCGATCTATTCGGGCGGACTCGGCAATGTGGCTGGCGACCAGCTCAAGACCGCAAGCGATCTGGGGGTGCCTGTTGTCGGCGTTGGACTGCTCTACCAGCAGGGCTACTTTCGCCAGGTCATAGACAAGGATGGGGCACAACAGGCCCTCTTTCCATACAACGATCCCGGCCAATTACCGATCACACCTGTTCGCGAACCGAACGGAGAGTGGCTGCGGCTGGAGCTCACGCTACCCGGTTACTCGGTCTGGCTGCGCGCCTGGCAGGTTCAGGTCGGGAGGGTAAAGCTCTACCTCCTCGACAGCAATGATCCGGTAAACTTCCCCGCCCGCCGAGGGATTACCAGCGAGCTGTATGGAGGCGGACCGGAGTTACGTCTCAACCAGGAACTGGTACTCGGGATCGGTGGATGGCGGTTGCTCAAGACGCTTGGTATTAACCCGGAAGTCTGCCATCTGAACGAAGGGCATGCTGCCTTCGCGGTGTTGGAACGGGCTCGAACCTTTATGGAGGAGACAGGGAAACCCTTCGAAGTCGCATTGGCCGTCACGCGAGCGGGCAACCTCTTTACTACACATACGCCGGTGGCCGCCGGTTTTGATCGCTTCCCTCCTGCCTTCATTGAGCAATATCTCGGTTCATATGCTCAGAACAAGCTCGGCATTTCCGTCCATGATTTAATGGCCCTTGGCCGCCAGAACCCGAACGACTCCTCGGAACCCTTCAATATGGCTTACCTGGCTGTCCGAGGGAGCGGTGGAATCAATGGGGTGAGCCGCTTGCATGGGCAGGTGAGCCGGCGCATATTTCAGCCCTTCTTTCCACGCTGGCCGGAGCATGAAGTGCCGATCGGATACGTGACCAACGGAGTCCATATGCCAAGCTGGGATTCAGAAGAATCCGAAGCTCTGTGGACAGGAGCATGTGGTAAGGACCCCTGGCTGGGCACGCTGGAAACCCTCGAAGGAGACATTCGCGGTGTTTCCGACTCCAGGCTGTGGGAGTGCCGCGCTTCCGCTCGGGAGTCACTCGTTGAATATATCCGCGAACGGCTTTTCCGCCAACTGGAAGCAGCGGGCGCATCATCCGGGGCGTGTGAGGAAGCAAAGCGTATCTTTGATGTTAACGCATTGACGATCGGTTTTGCGCGCCGCTTTGCCACTTACAAGAGACCGAACCTGCTGTTGCACGATCCGGAGAGGCTCCTCCGCATCCTCACCAATCCTCATCGCCCCGTGCAACTCGTCATTGCGGGCAAGGCCCATCCAGCGGATTACCCGGGGCAGGCCATGATCCGGGAGTGGAGCCAGTTTATCCGACGGACCGAGGCGCGTAAACATGTGGTATTCCTCAGCGACTATGACATGCTTTTAACCGGGCAACTCGTGCAGGGGGTGGATGTCTGGATCAACACGCCGAGGCGACTATGGGAGGCCTGCGGCACAAGCGGCATGAAAGTACTCGTCAATGGAGGCATCAATCTATCAGAACTGGACGGCTGGTGGGCAGAAGCCTATACGCCTGAAGTGGGGTGGGCCTTAGGCGATGGGAGCGAACATGGTGACGACCCCGCCTGGGATGCTGCTGAAGCCGAGGCGCTCTACACACTCCTCGAACGGGAAGTGATCCCCGAGTTCTATACCCGCGACCTAAATGGCATCCCGGTCGCCTGGGTCGCACGTGTCCGTGAGAGCATGGGCCGCCTAACGCCTCTCTTTTCCGCCAACCGCACCGTGCGGGAATACACGGAGCAGTACTACATCCCCGCTGCAACCGTCTACCGCGAACGTGCGGCCGACAACGGCGTATTGGGCATAAGGTTGGTGAATTGGGAACGCGATTTGAAACGAAACTGGTCAGATCTACGCTTCGGTGAAGTAAAGGTAACAAGTGACAGTGAAAAACATGCGTTCGAGGTCCAGGTATATGTCGGTGGACTCGACCCGAATTCCGTGCGGGTGGAGATTTACGCTAACGGAGAGGATGACCGTGAACCGATGCACCAGGAGATGATACGCGGGCGGCAGCTGGTGGGGGCAAACGGCTATCTCTATCGTGCGGAAGTACCTTCGAACCGGCCAGTGACGGAGTATACAGCGCGAGTAGTCCCGCACTTCCCGGGTGCTGCGGTTCCTCTCGAAGCGGCTCAAATTCTATGGCACCGTTGATAAACTGGCGTTCTCATTTTGGCTACATAGAGTCGGCTGACCTCCTGAAGAGGGTCTGTAAGCAGCCTGGTCGGTTTGGTGGAGAATAAATGGTTGGGTCTGATAATATACAGAAAGAGGTTACATGAAAATTCGGCATAGAGAATTTGAACCTAAAGTGGATGCCTCAGCATATGTCGCCCCGACTGCCATTCTCGTCGGGCAGGTAGCAATTGGCGCGAGATCTCGCATCATGTACGGATCTATCTTAGACTCCGAGGCATCGAGTATTTGCATCGGCAAATGGGCCATCATATGCGAGAACGCTGTGATCAGAGCCACAGCAGAAGGTGACTCACCTCACCCCGTGATAATCGGGGACAACGTATTCTTGGGGCCACACACCACAATACTTGGCTGCACGCTGGCCCGGTGTGTCTATGTAGCCACAAGTGCAACCGTCCTTCAGGGTGCCAAAGTCGGGGCTGGATGCGTGATCGCGGTGGGTGCCCTGGTTCACGCGAATGCCATTGTCCCGGAAGGTACCTTCATCCCACCGCACAACATCGCTATAGGCGATCCCGCCAAAACATATGCACCGAGTGACGAAAACCTCATTTCCGAAATAAGGGCTATCGGTTTTCCTACGGTGGCCTTTGGCATCAAACCGGTCCCAACGGATCGTTTGTCGGTATGCCGTGGGGCCACGGAAGTACGTTCAAAGGAATTTGAAGCACACATATCCGATGAGATTATAGAGTAATGAGGACCTGAAACGTAGGAGGCAGCACGCCCCAATAATTGTATCAATGCGGACTGGTTCACAGCGCTGAGCACTTCCGACCAGCCGGTTATCGAGACCTTGTTCCTCTTGTTTGTCCATGACAGAAGTGGCCAAAAAAGAAGAAAAGAACATGCAGCTCGGAATGATCGGCGTAGAAAGAATGGATGGGAGTATGGCGGTTCGATTGATCCGCAGCGGACATCAAGTCGTTGTATTATCTCCGGAGCGAAGCGTCGAAGATTGTAGAGAGGATAAACTTGACGGCAAAGGGGTGGCGTTCTGTTCCATTTGTGATGCTCCTTTTTGTTCTGATCTGTATGTTGCCGTGGCTGGAAGTGGGAATGCAACCCGCGACGTTTTCAGGAAGATTTGGTAAAGTCCAGACTCCTTGTCTGAAATTAGTTTCACCAATTCTTGTAAGTGGTAAGAATGCTTCAGGATAAGATTTTTGACATCAAATCGGAATTGAGGAAGATGGCAAAAGGAGACCTTCTGAAGATGGCTTTTGGCCAGCTCGAGAAGAACTGCATACTGGGCGGGACATGTCCTTTTCTTTTGAATTATCAAGAGATCCCTTTTTTGTGTTTCTGAAACCCTGGGTCAAAGATGCCAGGTCGAGAAACAAAGGTTTCTTTCCGATCAAGATGTCCAAAACGAGTGGAAAAGCCCCAAAGAGACCTCAAAACCGGCAGTTGGATCTTGGCTTCCTGGATTCGACTGACTTAGTCACGCGAGTGGAATTCCCGGCCTATGAAGATGATGTGAAGGCTGCTATTTTTTAAGGTATTTTAGTTCAATGATTCCCCTCAATTGCTTAATGAGGCCTTCTCTGATCTTCTGTTTGTCAATTTTTCGGAAAAGCTGGAGCAGTTGGGCCTCCTCCGGGCTTAATGGCAATAATGCCTCCTCAATCAGGCGCCCTTTGGGGGAATATTTGCCGGTAGGTTCTGATACCGTGGGAGCTTTTTTTTCAAGAAGCGTATGGACGGAAACTCCCAAGGCACCCGCGATCTGCTGGATCCTATCGACGGTAATTCTACTGATACCTTTTTCGCACTTCTGAATCTGTTGAAACGAAACCCCAACTGCCTCGGCCAGTTTCATTTGAGACATTCCCGCGGCCTCACGCAGTTGAGCTTCACTTCCTTGGAAGCACAACAGGGGCGCATCCTCAGTTCTTTCCGTTATTCCTGATGGCACACTAATCCAACACATTAAAGTCAATTGGGCTGTGTTTATTGAAATGTTTGGTTAGTTCCTGAGTCAGGGCGTGCCATCATTCAAAAAAATCCATGCAGACGCTTAAATAGAGGAACGAACTTTTAGTCTTGCAACGTTACATTTTGTGTGTGTGACAGCATCTCCTCAAATAGTTTCCAGATTCCTAAAAAACAGAGAGTACTAATATGGAACTCTTTCCCATCGCTGAACCGGTGGAAATCAAAAGGAGGATCGCCCCAATCCTTAAAGAAATGGAGCAGGGGTTCCGGGTTGAAATCCACAAACTGATGGATTTCAAAACAGGTTATGAATCAACCCTCTTCAGGCTCAATCAGGAAATGCAGGAGGAATTGGGGAAGGCACCACGGGTAAACTCGAACAGAGACCTTGCGGACCTGCTTTTCAACAATTTTTGTCTACCTTCGTTGAAGAGGACCCCCACCGGAAAGCCTTCCGTAGCCATCGACGTTTTGGGAAGGCTTTGCGATCTTTACCCACATACCTGCCCCTTCCTGAAATCGCTGATCGAATTCAAGAACGTCCAGTCACTGGGCAAGTCAGTGAAAACTATCTTTAAGAAACTGGACCTGCAAGGCAGGATTCACCCGGAGTTCAACCAAACTGGTTGTCCGACTGGCAGAATTTATTCCTACATCCAGAATCTACCCAAGGAGGTCAGGAAAGTTCTGACTCCCGATGAGGAAGGGAACGTCTTTATCGAACTTGACTGGTCCCAGCAAGAGCTAAGAATTCTTGCAGCCCTGTCTCAGGAACCCATCTTTCTTGACTGCTTTGCCAGAAACGAAGACCTACATAGGAGAGTAATTTCCGAGATGTTTCATAAACCCATCTCAGAAGTCACGGAGGGAGAGAGAAAGATAGGAAAGACAATCAATTATGCTCTCATTTATGGCCAGGAGGCACCAGGCCTCGCCTGGAAGCTAAACATAGCTTTGAAAAAGGCACAAGAGCTGATTGGCCAGTACTTCTCTTCATTACCGATGATCCAGAGATTCAAGGACGAGTTAAGGGAGAAATTTCTAAGGCAGGGCTGTGCAGAGACAGTCTTCGGGCGAAAGACCCACCTGGATCTTACTGGATCGAACAAGGAGAAGGAGCTTCGCCGGGGATTTAACCATATTATCCAGGGAACAGGGGCTGATATCCTTAGAATGACCCTGGTCAGGCTAAGCGAAGCCCTGAAATGCCAAAAGGCCAAGCTAAAATTCTGCGCCCATGACTCGATCTACTTTGAAGCAAGAAAAGAGGGCTCTGAGAAAGCTTCCCAGTTGGCAAGATGCGTCATGGAGATAGATTTCATAGACGTTCATCTTCCTGTCGCAGTTAAAACCTACCACGATTTCTCTATGGGAGAAGGGGAGGCTTAACCTTCGCTCGCCCTGTTTTAGACACTTTCAGCCTTATATAGAGAGACAGTCAAATCCACCCGTTTCGTTACATTTTGTGTGCAGGGAGGTAATGCCCATGAAAGCAACCGAAGTTTCCAAGAAGACCTCATTCAAACCTGAGACAGTAACTTTATTTTCTTTTGGAAGAGGAAAATGCCCACAAACAGGCTCTAACTGTGGCTTCGTCCGTAAGACCTGCAAACTCTATTGCTGGCTCAAATGAGGAGGATAAAACATGGTGGCTCTGCTGTTAGCCCTAATTGCATGCATCCTCTTGTTTGGCCCAATCGGACTCGGAGTGTTCGCAGGGATAATGATCTGCGTTTTGCCAATCTACCTCACGAAAATGACTGTTCTCCACTGCAGGAAACATTGGCGAAAGCACAAGGTGGTTGCGGAGACCCAACGAGGGAAAGTTACCCTTTTCTATAAAGACGGCAAATGGATACCTGCCTGCCGGAAATCAAGAACCTATTAGATCGGAGGAAACCAATGAAGAAACTCTCTGAATTGATCAAAGAATGCACGGAGAAGGGTATTCCCATACCTGACGGTGCAAGAATCTCGAAAGAGGATCTTATTCGTAAACTGGCCAATTATCATATCGAGCAAAAATCGAACGGACTTCCGCCCCTTGAACAGGTTTCTCCCCAGTTGGCCAGAGATATCACCGAGCTTCCTGAAAAGGAGAGAGAACAGGTCCTAAAAAGCGATCGATTCGCCTGTGGCGAGAAAAAGAACGGTATTAGGGGCATTCTTCACATCCGGCCAGAAGGGAATCGTTTCACCTCAAGGAACCGGTGCTCTGATACCTACCTTCTGAACGAATTGACCGAAAATGTTCCGCATCTATGCAGTCTGGAGTTAGGCCAGTGGGAAGAGTCAGTTTTTGATGGTGAACTCTATGTACCCGATAGCTTCGTCAAACTTGATTCTCTGACCAACGCCCTGGAGGCCACCTCTGCCCTGCTTCACTGTTCGCCGGAGAAGGCGAGAGAATATCAGGAATCTACCGGTCAAAGGATTCACTACCACATCTTCGATGCGTTAAGGGCAAACGGCCAAGACCTGAGACCCGTTTCTTTCAAAGACAGACTCGAATATCTTAATGAGTTCAAAGGATATATCAAGTTTTCAAGACGTGACCAGTTCATCGAGTTTGAGGACCTCATCCTTAAGGACAAAGAACAGTACTTCAAAGCGATCATCAAAGCCGGGGGAGAAGGGATTGTCCTTAAAGACCTGGAAGCTCCCTACTTCCCGGGAACAAGATCCCAATCTTGGCTGAAGTTAAAAAGATCCGACACCGTGGACGCCATCATCATTGGTTATGACAGAGGAAAAGAGTGGGAAAAGAAAGGCCTGATCGGTTCAGTCGAATTAGGGGTCTTTGATGAGAATGGGGATCTCCGATCCATCGGGAGGGTCTCGTCTCTTGCGTTACAGAAGAGAATTGAGATGACACAGGCGATTGACGGGATTCCCACATTGAAAAAGGAATACATCGGAACAGTCGTTGAGTGTCGATTTCAAGAGCTGAATAAGAACCTCAAGGGCCGCCACCTCCAGATCCTGAGCTTCAGGGAAGGTCAAAACGCAAAACCGATCTCTGAGTGCTACTTGAATCTTTCAAAGGAGAAGGAGGATTTGACCCGTGTCGGTATACGAATTCCTGATCCTGTGAACGAAAGGCTGATTCAAATAGCGAACCCGGGAATAGCGTCGGTAAATTTTAGGAGCACCGAAGATTAGACCCAAGGGTGAACAGAAGCCTAAGGAGACAAACATGCCCAAAAAGAAAAAGTATTCTAAGAGAGGATCTCGAAAGAGAAGCCACGACACAAAGAAAGAGATGATTCAGTTTATCCGCATGGGAGGTTTTGACAAAGAGACAACAGAATCACTGATCAAGGAGATAGAAGAAATCTGTGATTTTGAGGATAGCCTTGAAGAGTTTTAACCAACGATCAAAGAAACAGGAGATATTTGCCATGAACCATAGGAGAAGGGTCAAAAGCATAAAGAGCGCAAACGCACAGCCGTGCGTCACATGCCCTGCCACCGGCATGATTACCTACCAGTGCTGGAACTGCGAACTTTTCATCTCCGGCTATAAGAACGGCGACATCAGATGTGGCTATCCATACGAATCTCCGCTGGGACTGCACCTCTTCACTATCGAGTTCGACGCCACAAGATGGGACGCCAAATACCATCTCCGACAGCGGAACACAATCTATGGCCATCCAGCTCTCTACGAATTCGGGAAGATCTATGACTCTGAAATCGGCAGGGTCTGGAACACATGGGTGAGAGACAAGTCAAAACTGGAATCGGTCCCAGGTAAAGCACCACCAAACCGATAGCCGCGGTCTAACAAAACTTTGATCCGATGTGAAGAGACTCTGGGAGAAATTTCAGGGTCTCTTCTTTTTTTATCCTCACGACAAAAGGGAGGGGTACTCATGAATCCAATCGAAGGCTGCTTCAAAGGCTATAAGAAATGCCTCAAAAGATGTTGCCATCTTGATAGATGCAGAATCTGCCCCTGCTTCAATAGGTGCTGTCACGCTTTCTGCTCATATCCAGCTCCCGGTCCAGAAACAACTAACGAAGAGTTCGAGACCCTTAAAAGGAGACGCGCCAAGCCTGTAAGAGGATAAGCCTACACCGATCAGGGACCGATCGACAAAGGGAACCGCAGAAGTCAAACAACCGTCATGCTGCCAATTTTTCCGACTCAGTGCAATTGACGGGAATCCGCCCAATTGTCAAGCAAATCAAGCTAATCGGATGAAGAAGCAAAGAGAAAAATAATGTCTCATGGGAAGCTCTTTAACAGCATCAACATCGTCAGTGTCAAACTCGTGAGGGAAAAGGACGCCATTTACGGTGCCAAAACCATCACAAGCCCCGAAGAGCTGGCTTCCATCGTTAAAAGATTCCTGGCCGATACAGACAGGGAAGTGTTCCTGACCGTCAACTTCAGCACGGCCAATACAATCAACAGCATTCATATCGTGAGTATAGGGTCACTGGATAGAGCCATAGTGCACCCGAGGGAGGTCTTCAAAGCTGCGATTTTATCTAATGCCAGCAGTATCGCTCTGGTTCATAGCCACCCTTCTGGCAGCCTGAACCCATCACTGGAGGACATCGATATCACCAGAAAACTGGTCCAGTGTGGAGAGATTCTCGGAATCAAAGTGATCGACCACATCATAGTCTCAGATGATCAACACCTGAGCTTCGCCGAACGGAAGATAGGAGGACTCTGATGAAAGAAAGCAATCTCCTCGAAGAGATGGCCAAAATCATTTCCGAAATCCAGGTCATCAACCTATGGATCGACGACGCGAGGACAAACAGGATCGCGAGAATCAGATATCGGAAGTCCAAACGACGACTTAAGGATCTCGTCGATGCATACAAAGAATCCAGAAGATCATACGACGCCTTACAGAAGGAGGAGCAACAGTGTACCAGCCATTAATCACCGATGAGAACATACAAGAACTCTACCGCATGAAGCTCAAGGAGAGGAGGCCCATGACCAAGCTCATAAACCAGATCCTTGATGACTTCTTCCGAACATACGATCAGCACAATCCGGACGAAAGGAGGGAGATGACATGGACCACACCGGCTCAGACAAATTCGCCCTTGAAGCCTTTAGCCTCGCCTTTGCAATCCAGCGGATCTTTCAATCCAGACTGATACCACCGGAGGCAAAAGAGAGACTATTCCAAGACTACCGTAAGCTCAAGGAGCAGGTAGGACTACTGACAAAGATCAAAGAGAACAAAGAGATATCCCAGAAGATGTCAGAAAGGAAATAGCAGCAAAGGAGGGGATACCTAACCATGACAATCGCCGTCATTAAAAACTTCAAAGAGGTGATTGAGAGCAGAGACATCGACCGAATGAACAAGGAGCTTTATGGTTTCCTCACTCTCAACTGCGGATTCATCGCCCATTACGACATCAACGGCCTCAAAGCTACCTACAGGGCACCAAGGGATTTCGCAGACGTATTCATAAGGCACTTTGACAGGGACCACCGTTACTACAGCGGAATCTATGCCTGCCACCAAGAGCCATACAAAGATACAGGGCTTACCAAGGCCGAGATCAAGAGGGAGTTCGAAAAGATAGTCGACCTTCACAAAGACCAGATTTCCCGATGGTCGAATGAATCACTCCGAAAGGAACGCTACGCCCTCTACCTCAAGCTCAAAGAAGAATTCGAAGGGAGTGAGTCGCATGACCTACCGAGCCACCAGAACCGAAGTGAACGAAGTGTTTAAGCTCTTTTGCAAATCCATCGGCAAAAGAGTAGCCGAAACCTGGAACGACGCTGGAGCATGGACCCTCGACTACGCCAAAGAGTACGGAGGCTACGCCATCCAGGAAATCATCAACGACAGAGGGGCAAAAGAGTCGCCGTTAGGAGACCAGCGATACACCGCCACGGAGCTTGTCGAGAGGATGCGATTTGCCCTCCGCTGGCTTGAGCAAAAAGATCGAAACAAGGAGTGACTCCGAAGGAGAAAAGAAATGTGGAACGAACCAACGCCAGAACAGCTCTCAAAGCTCCCAACGCTCTATGAAACCGAGAAGGCCCCGCTTAGAGATAAGCCGATCTACATCCACTTCTTCATAGGAGACTGTGACTGGTTCGTCTCTGAATACGATGGTGAAGACCTATTCTTTGGCTATGCCATCATCGGCAACCCTGCATTCGCAGAATGGGGATACATCTCTTTCACAGAGCTAAAGCAGATCAGGGTACCACCGGGCATAGAGGTGGATTGCGAGTTCTTTGACCCACCACTGAAGGCATCAGATATCGAGGAGATAAGAATCAAATAACCCAAAGAAGGACTGAAGGCCATTATATGAGAGAACAAGAAAATCGTCATTCTCGTTGCATTTTATGAGGGCAAAGGCACACCGCTGGTGAGCTGGGTAGGCAAGACTCCGGACGGAATTGTGAGCATCCTGCCCCTCGAAAGGAGGCCAAAGTTATGAGGAGAAACTACAACGAGTTCAGGAATGTATGGTTTAGCTGGGAGGACAAGATCTCCATTACAATCTTGGACTTTCCAATCCTGCTGGTTCGAAAGTACGAATGGCTGGAGAAAGAAAGGTCTAACTGGCTGGTGCAGGTAATGGGCGTTGACCTGTTCCCCTCGATTACAAGGAAGCTGAGGCCATTGTAAGGAGGTGCCCACTATGAACTGTTTATGGTGTGGAGAGCCAGTCGAGTTGTACGACCCCGGGATGTATCAATTCTGCGACAGGTGTTTAGCAAACATTGAGACGCTATCTGTAGACTTAGACGAGGCCGAAAGAAAGCTGAGAGGAGAATACCAATGAACTTTCAAAAAACACAGATCAATGGGAAAACGGCCTTTATCTTCTCCAAGCGAGACATGGAGGCCATCAGGGAAGAAATTCTTCTTAAAAGCCTTACGGCTAAGGTTGCACGTCCAGAGACCTACAGGGAACTAAAGAAAGCTCTCCATGAAGCGGTGTCCTTAAAGATCTTAATCGATGGATACTATCCATTAGCCAAAAAGATTGCAGGATTTCTGAAAGAACTCATTGAAGTCACCCCAGGAACCATCTTCTACCATCCATACAAGGAGATCAATCCGGATATTTACGGCAGCCCTCAAGAATTCACAAGGCGGATCAACGCACTCCTTAAAGACATGGAGGCGCTCGACGAAATGTCACCTCTGAAACTCGTCAAGTGACAAACGACGGCCCGGAATTCCAGCAACTTACCACCGGAGAGGGGTGATCCAGTTAAGTGAGATCGCCCCTCTCTATTTATGGAGGAAAGAAAAACCGCTCATCACGTGCAAATCTGTGGGAGCACACCCTTAACTAAGAAAAGGAGGAAAATCATGGAAGCACTCGAAACAACACAAACGGCGGAGACTGAAAGGATTCAAACAACTGACCCAAGACAAGCGAAGCTGAAGGATATCATCGAAAAGGGGAAGACAAGCCTTCAGAAAACGCTTGAAGAGATCCAACACGAATTTGCGATCCGAGAGGACATGGCAGTAAGGCCGACAGCCATCGATTTCCTCGTCCAAGACCACAAAATCCAGCCAGTGATCCGACACGAAGCCTATGATCTCACGGATCACAGCCAGGGCCAAATGCTAACCAGAGCCGGCATCCCAGCCCAGTTTGCCCAAAAACTGATGGATCTCGAAGAGAACGAACTACTATCGAAGAATCTGAAACGATTGACAGACCGAATGGAAGAAGGTGGAATCCTGCTCCGTCGGGTCGGCACTACCATCAAAGGATGGCTCTCACCCGCCTACAAACGGATGGATGCCGCCCCAATCATGGAGGCCTTCCTGAACCGGACTCTGGAGAAGGGCTTTGTCCCGTATCGGGGCATGAACACAGCCTATCGCTACCAGATTGCCATGTTCCAGCCCAGAATCTGGGAGCCAGTCCCAGGGGAGTTCGTTATCTTTGGAACCAGCCTCGTGACAGGAGACTACGGGAACCAGAGCCTTGAGATAGACCTGCTCATGCTCCGAATTGTCTGTCTGAACCTGGCCATTGGCTACGACATGTTCCGCAAAATCCACCTTGGCTCAAGATTTCAGATGGGAGAAGGGGACGAAATCATCCCGATCAGCAAGAAGACGATCAAGCTCGACACCGACACAATTTCTTCAGCCATTACAGATGTGGTAGACGCCAGCGATGACCATATCAAACTTCTTGAGAACAAGATTCAGGAGGCAAACGAAAAAGAGATCAGAGATCCCAAGTCCATCTACGACACGCTCAGAAAGAGAGGCATCCGTAAGGAGATCGTCGACCAGATTAAGACTTCTTACGACCTGCCACAGGAAGTCGAGATTCTGCCAAGGGGCAACAACCTCTGGAGGCTGTCCAACGCCATAAGCCTCGTAGCCAAGGGGGTTGAAAAGACAGATGAGAAGCTCGACCTCGAAAAAGAGGCCATGAACCTACTCTTGGCCTAACGGAAAGACCATATCGTAGACCACCGAAGGGCGACTCCATTAAAGGGTCGCCTTTCCTTTTTTCAAACAAAGGAGCAAGGCCATGCACGAATGCGAAATCTGCGGAAATGTTTTCGAAATCGAGTGGATAGAAAAGGGGAAGGACTACAACGATTTTGGCCACTGGTACTGCCCCTTCTGCGGGGCCATGTTCGACACATTCATCATTGACAAAGAGCCCTAACCACCCAGCCCGCATGAAACGGTGATCAGCATGACATCTAAACAGCTCGAAAGAAAGGTCAATCAGCTCTATTCCCGCAAGAGGCTACTCGAAACAGTGGAGGGCCTGGAAGAGGCCATCAAGGCCTTTATGCTTCTCGAAGGCCAGGCTGAAATGCACACAGAAAAATTCATCATCAACCTGGTAGATGGAAGACTGGACATCTCTGTGAGAACGTCCATCGACCCCAACCAGCTTGCGCTCAATTTTACCAAATTCAAAAGACAAGGAGGAACGCACCAATGAAAGTATTGACCCACAGGAAACCATTACTGGAAGGACTCGACCTGGTCAAAGACGCCGTGTCCAAACACTCCGCCCTTCCGATTCTGAAAGACGTGAAGATCACCGCTGAAGGCGAAAGCCTCTATCTTTATACGACTAACCTCACCACAGGCATCAAGACCCGTGTCAAGGAGGCAGATATCATCGAGCCGGGCATAGCTCTCTGCGACACGATGAAACTTCTTTCCATCGTCAAGGAGCTGCCCGATTCTGAGATCATTCTCACCAAAGAGGAAAACGGCCATGTGAGGGTGGAATGTGAGAACGTCAGCTTCAAACTGGTAGGCCTCAGCGAAGAGGAATTCCCAAATGAGATGGCTCCCTCGGAGGAGAACGGCTTCTCCATAGGCCAGGATTTCTTCACGGCCTTATTGAAAGTCAGACATGCCGTCTCAAAGGATGAATCCCGATACAACATAAACGGGATCTACTTTGACAAGGACATCGTGGCCACAGACGGCCATCGGCTGAGCCTGACCAGGGATACCAACCCCCTAAGAAACACCCTTGTCCCTTCGGAATTCGTGAATACGATTCTAAGGCTGAGAAGGAACGGAAATCAGGCCTACAGGCTCTCTCGATCCGATAGCACAATCTTCTTCTGTTCAGAGGACCTTACAATCCACTCCAGGCTGATCGACGGGGAGTTCCCGGACTACGAACAGGTCATTCCACAGACCCATGAGAGAACAGCCACGATGGACAGGCGCAAACTCTACCACGCCATAAAGAGAATCACGCTGATGAGCGATAAGTCCAACCAGATCCGTTTTGAGTTTAACGGAGGCCATGTCCTTTTGACATCGGCCAACCCAGATGCAGGCGAGGCACGTGAGGAACTTGAATCCCACTACGAATCGAACTCTCCCGAAGAAACATCCTTCGCCATCGGCTTTGCAGGTAAATACATTCTGGACGTTCTGGAGATCCTGGAAGGAGACCAGGTCACGTTCCTTATGAACGACCCAGGTCAAGCGCTGAGGATAGAAGAGAAAGATTCCACTCACATTATCATGCCAGTCCGCCTCATGGAATCATTCCAACAGGAGGAAAAGAGGGCAGCTTAATCATCCTAACAAGGAGAGAACACACAAGGAGGACAAACACATGAACAGACAGCTCTTAGAAAAACCATTCGAACCAAGCCAGATCAAGCAGAGACAGGGCAACTTTGGCCACATCCTGGACTACGTTGAGGGACATGTCGTCACTTCAAGACTAAACGACGCTTTCGATGGAAACTGGACATTCGAGATAGTCAAATACCGAATCCTCAAAGACACAGACGAGGCCCTGGTCCTTGGAAAGCTCATCGCTGAAGGAGTCACAAAGATGGCGTTCGGTTCAAAGGAGATCGAAAGAAGCAAGGACACCAAGGCCATTGTTAGCCTGGGAAACGACCTCAAGGCTGCTTCCACAGATGCATTGAAGAAAGCAGCCTCCCTCCTCGGAGTAGGCCTATATCTCTATTCCGATCAGAGACCCACCGGGAAAACAGAGGAAAGCCGTCCAGAGACACCGAGTAAAGGGACCTCCACTGGGAACGAAAAGAATCAACCCGGACCTAAGAACGAACCAGCCACCGGTGACGGAAACGGCAATCGCCTTACAAACAAGCAGCTCGGTGCGATCTTCTCCATAGGAAAATCGAAGGGATTACAGAGCTCCAACATCAAAGACCTGGCTCTTAAGACTTTCAAAAAAAGCCTTAACCACCTAAACAAGGAGCAGGCCGACACCTATATCAAGACCCTCCTGTCTATGCAAGGGCAATAATCCAGCGAGGGAACAGACCATGAAAAGAAAATTGCTTTTGGATCGATGCATTAACATGTTTGGGGAACCAATCCCCAAGGACATCAGGAAAAGGATCAAACTGTTTCTCTTATACCCAAGTCCAGACACTTGGAACGACGTGCACGGGATTCTCATTAATGGCCACACCACGATATGGCAGGCCGTTGTAACGACCTTTCCTTGGTTTACAAGAGTTGGAAGAACCTTCGACGACAAATGGAACTTGGTCAAGGAATGGTCGGAAATACCCACTCCCATGATGGTGATGAAAGCCATTAAGCAAAGTTTCAAATCGAATAAGAACAGATAAAAGGAGGAACACTAATGTTACAGAACAAGACCAAGCGAGAGGACGTTGAGAAATACCTGCATATCTCATACACACAGCTAAACACCTACCTCAAGTGCCCCCAGAAGTACCAATTCCAATACGTGAGGAGCATCCCGTGGGAGTTCATACCAGAATACTTTCCCTTTGGCCGAGCCATCCATGAAGCTGCTAAGCTGTTTTATCGGACGTTGAAAGAGACCGGCCAGAGGATGCCACTGGCAGACCTGACCCAGCACTTCAAGCAAATCTGGGACCGTGAAACCCAAGGCAACAACATCCGATACAAGGAGAACCAGAACAGGGGCACCACCAGGGACAAAGGCATCCAACTGGTGAAGGTATTCTACGAGAACGTTACTCCCCAGCGAATCATTGGCGTGGAGGTTCCCTTCTCCGTAGATCTGGTCCTGGAAGAGACAGGAGAGGTCCTCCCATGCAAGCTAACTGGCATCTTCGACCTGATCGAGTCAGACGAAGAGGACACCCTCGTCATTGTAGAACTAAAGACCAGCTCAAAGCGATTTAGCGACGACCAGATAGATTTGGACCTCCAGGGAACGCTCTACTCATACGCCTTAAAACTGATCGGATTCCGTACCAACGGCGATGAGACCCTGGTCCGATACGACCAACTCTTAAAGCAAAAGAACCCCGACATGGAGACCTATTATGCCGTGAAGGGAAACGTCGATTACTCGTGGGCATACCATCTTGTGAGAAAAGTTCTTAGAGCCATAGACCACGAGGTTTTCCACCCAATCCCGGGATGGCAATGCAAGGATTGTCCTTACGGTAAGACCTGTCAACAAGAGCAGTGACAGTATCACATCCAAGGAGCGAACTCAGACATGTCTATAATCTTCGAACTGTTCAAATCGTCAGGAAAGAAGGTCTGCCCACCTAATTACGTCCGGAAATCCAACTGCCCTCTCATTGTCCGTACAACAAGCGAAGATTTGCTGACTGCAAATGTCTTTGGAATCCTGAAAAACCTGGACCCTACTATCTGGCTCCGAAAATTTCTGGGAGAGGCGATCAAGGGAAAAGATTTTAGCCGCCACACCTTTGATGGCCTCTCCTTCGAATTCTGGAAACGATATCGGCCGCCTGTCAACAGAAAGTATCGAGAGGGAATTTCCGAAGTGGACGTCACGATCTCTTATAAGGACGGGATTATTTTTATTGAGGCGAAATACCTTGCCCCAGTGAACTTGAAGACGACAAGCGACCCACGAAGAGATCAAATTATTCGATATTTGGACTTGGCCGCATACCACTATCTTAACCACCCGGATGGGGTTAAAGAGTTTTATTTTGTTCTCATTATTGATACCGAGAAACCACCCTGGATTCTGACCCGTTATCGATATAATCAGAACCTCACGAAGGGGCTAACCAACCCAGGCCTATTTAAGCCCCCTGTGGATGCAGGCAGGTTGTTATCAAAGGGGATAGGATGGCTGACATGGAAGCAGCTCAGAAAGATCTTGGAGATTACGAAGGTGCATTTCAGAACCGAGGCGGAAAGAAAGTTCGTGGAAGACCTTATCGTTTATCTGGATTATAAAATCAGGGAGGGAGAACGAATTCGAACCGAGAGAAAACAGCTGAGCTTCTGGTGAACATCATCGCTTCAGCATTTCAAATGTTTTGCTTATTTGATTTTTCTATGAAGACCATGGCGCAGAAGGCTCTGGCTACTTCTTTAGCAAGACCCTGGGCAGCGCCTCTACAGCGATAGCGAAAAGTCCGCCACAAAATCATTGAAAAGGAAGCACCTAATATTGGCACGACAAGCCCAACCGACAAGCCTGGGAGTTCGCCTATGACATCGTTAAGAACCGGCCACTTCAATCGGGCCAAGTAAATCAAAGCAACAATCACAAAGGCTGTTGCGGACCAGAAAGAAGCCACAAACATTCCACGAAAGAAAAGATAATAGCCCTCTGCCCCCTTGATTCTCTCTCCTTTCCCACCATCAACTAAATAGGATCGCATGTAGTCAAAAGCATTTTGTGCTTTATCCATAGCTTCTTTGGGGCAGTTAGTCAAGGTAGAAAACACGGACGCATCTTCACTCGCCAAGAGCCCCTTTTGCAAACATGCATTAATTAGATCTTCTCTGCCGGATTCATTGAGGATCTTATTCCCGGGGAAAAACATACCTTGAGAGGGATAAAGACCGGTCCAGAATTCCTTTTTTAACCGTTCTTCGGGCCCAAGGTGACTTCGGACTTGAAGGAAATTGCCAAGAATGAAGCTGAAAATCAGAAAAATTATGCTTGAAAACAGATCAGCTTTAAGTATGGTGGTTGCCATTTGGGGAGTGAAACTCCAAATTAGAAGAAGAATAACAAAGGACAAAAAGGATCCAGGGACAACATACATTAGAAAGTCTATGTAGGTAAATTTTTCCGACATATCAGTCTAACTCCTTATTCAAGGCATGTCCTCTATATAAAATGCATATTGGTTGTGATCCCCAGCAATTAACATGAGCGGAGGTAACCCTTCTTCATACATCATATTCTTGAGCCACGAAAAAACTGTATGATCCTCTCCACTTGGCTCACTATCGCAAGCCTGTGGATGAGAGTGCCATTCCCCTACATATTCCAGCCCGCCTTCGGTAATTCTGGCAATCTTGGCTATCTGCTGTCTCAATCCTCGGCATCCGCGGATATAGACTGTGGGCCACTCTTTGCTATCCGGTGGGGAAGGGAGTGCGTCTAAAACATACACAATCTTACGTTGCATATCGAATGAACCCACTAACACCCCACCTGTCTCATTTGGAAGCTTAATCAATCTTGCATTAAAGACCTTCCCCAGCAGTTTTTGATCGGTGTGTTCACGCTACCTATTCGTGAGCTAAAAAAGGGGTAAAATTGGGTGACACTTTTGGTTGATGTAAACCTTGATATATCCCTTAGATCGAAGCCA
>JAPVTA010000057.1:0-8041 GCA_047519465.1 Thermodesulfobacteriota bacterium
CTGTCTCTTGTATCGAGCTGTGAAGTCATACCATTGACTCATTCGTTTCTCAACTCGTTGTTCAACAGGGATCTTAAGTGTATCCATGTATGCAAGAATCGTAAGATAATAGCGCAGCACATTACCTTCGATTGCGCCCCTTAGACCACCCACATAAACAGGATTACCGTCGCTATCCGTACCGATCACAGTGAAACCGATCCTACCGCCTCCGAATAATGAGAAGTAGCTTTTCATAAGGAGATATCCCAAGGAGCTGTAACGATAAGAATACCTTAAATGAATAAATGTCCTGTCTTGGTCTAATGGTATCGCCTCAATTCCGAACTGGTGATCCTTTGTACTAAAGATGCCCTCACGTGCGGCAAGTGAAATAGCAAAAAATCCGGGCTGTTGCGCAATGACACGGTATTCGAAGTTCATTGGATACGCGTCCTTAAGAGGGTCTTGGAATTTCTTGACATTATAAAGAGTTAGCAGCCATGTATTATTCCCCTTCTTATAAGTACATGCTCTTACATTACTATGAAGCAAAACGATATCACACCAGTTCGTGGGCAACTGAAGCTCATTTTCTACAATATCGAAAGGATACTTAATAGTGCCGTAGATATCGACATGGGAGGCATTTTTACTCACGGAGGATTCTAAGTAGAAAGGAATAGCGGAAGAACTTTTTTTCAGTTCTTTTTCAATCTTATGGTATTTATCGATAAGAGATTCATGTCCTGTATGCACCGAGTCATCAGCGTATGGAATTTCACACCATTGAGAGAATAGAAAAAATGATATTACCAAGAAAAGACATAAAACATGGGTCAAACGCATGTTGGTTCTCCACGATCTTAATGATTTCAGCCGTTCTAATTCGCCCGATCAAAAATGACAGTATTCTGTCTCGGAAATTATCCTATTTTGAAATTGACACTGCTGTCTTTTAGTTTCTTCCGGACCAATGAGATATTTCTTCAAACGGCGCACGGACTTCCCCATTCCCGAAAGAAACTCGATGAGATTGAAAGTCCGATGCATTCCTTAATTATAATAAAATTTTATTAGATTGTGGATGCATACGTCAATGAGAAAATAGGGCGGCTTCCGATGTGAATACGCCCAAATTTATGCCCCTTCGAATAGTCATCTAAGGGGTACTTCCCGGGTTTACTTCTGAAGAAAGACCTCCGGGTGCGAATAACAAGGACAATGACCGAGGCCGAGTTTAGGTTATTTCATTCCTAAAGTTTGAAGGGCAAGTTGTACTTGTCTCGTCTCCAGGGAAAACCGGTCTCAAGATACAGTATTTCTCATGGAAAAATACAGATATTACCTTATATACGTTTTTGGCCATTTCGAAGAAAATGATATCTTAAGTGCCCCAAAGTAGATTAAAATGAATGGACGAAATCTGTCCTCAGAAAGGAGTCGAACATGCTTTGGACCATATTGGTAATTCTCTTAGTTTTGTGGCTTCTGGGATTGCTCACCGGCTACACGATGGGTGGGGTCATTCATGTCCTGCTGGTCATCGCCGTCATCGTGTTAGTAGTCCGACTTATTCAGGGACGAAAAATATTATAGCGATTTGGACCGTTGCCGGAGAAGGTGAGGTATTGGGAGAGGAGGTGGTCAACAGGTACAGAGGGCTTTACCGAATCTTTTGATACCTCCAGTAGAAAAGGTCTTGCAACCAGCCATGTCACCACAAACTTATAGAGAGGAGTAACCGCTATGAAAAAGAGAAATATCGTCATCCACTGTTTAGTGCTTCTTATGCTGATCGCCACCTTTGCGGCCTGTGCATCGACACGCACACGAGAAAGTACAGGTGAATACGTTGACGATTCGGTCATTACGACCAAGGTAAAAGCCCTGCTTGCGAAAGATGATTTTTTGAAGGCATTCCACCAAATCAGTGTCGAAACTTACAAGGGCGTCGTTCAACTGAGCGGCTTCGTTGATTCTCAAAAGGCCGTCGATAGAGCGGGCGAAATCGCACGTAGCGTCAAGGGGGTCCAATCCATAAAGAATAATCTGATCGTGAAATAGGCGACCGTTATCCTTTCCCGGATGGAGCCTGGCGGCCGCTGTTGACCCGAATCCTGGATTTCAGAAAAGAGGAAAGGAGAAAAATGTCTTGGGAATCATCCTGATCATCATCTTGGTCCTTCTGCTCATTGGCGCCCTGCCCACCTGGCGCCACAGTAAGTCCTGGGGACCCTATCCCAGCGGCGGAATCGGATTGATCCTCCTGATCTTGATCATCCTGTTGCTACTGGGGCGAATCTGAGGTGACCTTGAGGCACGTGAATTAGTCCTCATCATAACTGGCATCTCGGGTTGGTCAGATGATTGCTGGACTGCCCAATTTGCGCAGAAGGAAAGGGTGGTTTCAACCGCCATCCAATAAATATCAGGAGTTACAGGAAAAAACTCTGGATCACAGGGATCGTAGACCCTGTTGCCAGACAGCAAGGTACGGTGGTCAGAAAAAACACTCAAAAAAGATATCGATTTTTGCTTTGCCAGTGGCGACCTCTTTGGCAATCGCCAAATTGAGTTTCAGCATGACCCCCCAGAGGGGGTCTAATTGACAATTTCCATAGGGAAGGAGATTTTCTATTATGATGAAGAAGAAAGTGTCAAATAACGGAAAGGAGGTAATATGAGAAGAAGGGTTATCTCAATTTCAAGCACGATGCTTCTCATCGCATGTTGTGGCTGTGTCGGTTACCTTGGACCAGGGTACTATGATGGAGAAGGGTACTATGATCTAGGGTACGGCGTTCGAGGCTATGGCGAAAGACACTATGAGGGAACTCGTTCAAGTGCCTTTGAGCACTCCGGCAACAGCCAATTTGAGCGGGCCGCGAGCGACCGTGGATTCCAGAGCCGCTCCAAGGCTGGCCACATCTCCAGTGGGAAAGCTTCCAGGGGTGGTGGCGGTGGAGGATTCCATGGTGGAAAGCCTAAATGAGTGGGACTGTATAATGCCTCAGTGGACGCCGCCTGCTTTTGGTGGCAGCGAATCATTGGGGAATCATCATCAGATCATTGATACAAGGAGGAAAGAAACTATGTTTAGAGATAAAACAAATTCAGGAAACCTTTTCCGTTGCCGTTATGGTTTAGCGGCTTTCATAGCCGCCATAATTGTAGTAACTGTTTTCAGTTTTCTTGCCTCTGCTCAAGATACAAAGCAGAAGAAGTTCAAGTCTCCAGAAGATGCATTCAAGTCACTCGTAAAGGCTGCTAAGAACAATGACACCAAGGAATTATTAGCCATCCTCGGACCCGAAGGCAAGGATATCATATCCTCCGGCGATGAGGTTGCCGATAGGGGGGCCCGCAAACGTTTCGTTAAGGCTGCCAAGGAGGCGGTTAAGTTTTCAAAGTTGGATGACGAGACAATGCTGCCAGTTATCGGAAAAGACGAGCGGTCTTTCCCCATCCCCATTGTGAAGTCAGGACAGGAATGGGTCTTTTCCACCGAAGAGGGGAAGGAAGAGATCATCAATCGGAGGATAGGCAGGAACGAATTGTACACCATTCGGGTTTCTCTGGCGTATGTGGATGCCCAGCGTGAGTATGCCAGCAAGGATCGTATGGGTGACGGGGTATTACAATACGCTCAACGTTTTATGAGCCAGAAGGGCAAAAAGGATGGTCTATACTGGGAGGTCGCACCGGGAGAGAAGAGCAGTCCCTTAGGGCCACTGGTTGCTAGCGCCACAAAAGAGGGAGACACGCCTGGAAAAGGTGAGAAGCCCTCACCGTACTCACCGTACCACGGGTATTATTTCAAGATCCTGAAAAGTCAGGGCAGCAGTGCTCCCGGTGGTGAACTGGATTATGTAGTCAACGGCAAGATGGTGGCTGGCTTCGGCCTGGTGGCATACCCTGCGGAGTACGGTGTGTCCGGGATCATGACCTTCACGGTGAACCAACTGGGTATTGTGTTTGAGAAGGACCTCGGGGCAAAGTCGGAAGAGATTGCAAAGGCAATAACAAAGTACGACCCTGACAAGACATGGAATAAGGTGGAATAGACGCTAGCCTTGGCGAGACAGAAGCAGGTGTAGGCGTAATGACGTTAGGCATATAATTAATGAAAGGAGAAATCAGATGGCCAAGAAATATTTTTCAGTTTTGAGCATGCTCATCATCGCTGTATTGATGGCCGCCATTCCGGCGGTTTACGCACAGAAATCGCCTGGCGATATCACGGACGAGCCCGACAAGACCATGGCGTCTGCCCACGAATCGTTTCTCAAGGGGGAGATGAACAAGTCGGCCGAGCAGATCCACAAGGCAGCGGCTTACGTGAAGAAGGAGGCGGACAAAGTCGCCCAGGACACCAAAGGGGGAGTGAAGAAAGCCGGTGACGATCTTGACAAACTCGGGCAAGGCGTCAAGAAGGGCACCGTGAAGTCGGGCGACGAGCTGAAAAAAACCTTTGCCAAGGTGGATTACGACCTTGCCAAGGCCTGGCATAAGACCGCGGACGAGGCAAAGAAAACGGGCAAGGATGCGAGCCCTGCGCTTAAGAAGGCCGGTGCGGGATTAGAGGGCGCGGCCAAGTGGTCTGGCACCCAGCTGACAGAGGGTGCGCGGGCGTCCGTCGAGGCAGTCAAGAAGGTCGGTAAAGACGCAGCTAAAGGCGCTAAGGCGGGTGCCGAAGAAGTCGATAAGTGGCTTAAAGGCATAGACGAAGGCATTGAGGGTTTGGGCCGCAAGCTGTAAGGGAGCAGAATACCGGAACGTGCCCCCAATGGAGAAAAAAAGCCGAGCAATAAGGCCTCCAAAAAAATGTTTCATAGGGTATTTTTTGGCCGTGATCAGGACCGTGGTCACGATGACGAGCACCGTGACCGTGATAACGATGACCGCGAACGCCGTAGATTGAGAAGGATTACAAATTAAAAGAGTAGAAATGAAAGAATCAGTATGATCGAAAAATAATTAGGTCAAGGCCCCAGAAATCAAGCACAAGTCAAGGAAGAGATCTTCCACCAAAGACAAGGTTCCCTCCGAGGGATATGAAATGAAAGTAGAAAAAGGGGGCTTATTAAATGAGTGCTAAAGTGATCGCCATCATCGTCCTTCTCATTCTTTTGCTGATCTTTGCCATTCAGAACACTCAGCCTGTCGTTCTTAATTTTCTTTTCTGGCAAATTTCTACCTCTTCCGTCCTATCCATTCTGGTGAGTTTCATAATTGGCTTACTGACCGGATGCTTACTGATGATGATTGGAAGGATGAAGAAAAAGAGTCCACCGTTTTGATTATTCTTATCATTCTGCTGTTTGCCATGTCCTTTATCTGTGGCCAAGAATGGGTGATTTTTGGAATGAAGGCGAGAGGCGTATTTTATGAATACGAATGATAAACAGCACCGTGCTATTCTGCAGAGAATCGCCCGAAAGGCGATGCTTGAGAGAGGATTACTCCCTGACTTTTCTGTTGAAGCACTCGCCGAACTTGCCAGGATTCAGGGTCCTGCAACAATGGACGGTGAGCAGGTTCGTGACCTTCGGGCCTTTCTGTGGGCATCCATTGACAACGATGACTCCCTTGACCTGGATCAGCTTACCGTTGGCGAGGCGATGCCTGGAGACAGGGTAAAGATTTTTGTTGCCGTAGCTGATGTGGACTCGATCGTTAAGAATGGCTCAGCCATTGACGATCACGCTCGCCATAATACGACGTCTGTCTATACATCTGCCATGATATTTCCGATGCTTCCTGAAAAGCTTTCCACCAACCTCACCTCTCTAAACTCGAATGAGGATCGACTGACAATGGTCGTCGAAATGGTGATTGGCGGCGACGGGTCCCTGGAGGGCTCGGATATCTACAGGGCGCGTGTCCGCAATCATGCAAAGCTCGCCTATAACAGCGTCGCGGCATGGCTGGAAGGGACGGGAAGTGTGCCTGAGGTGATTGCTGCAGTAAATGGACTTGATGAGAATCTACGCATCCAGGACAGGGCAGCACAAAGTATGAAGAAATTCCGGCACGTTCACGGAGCCCTTAGCCTTGAGACCATTGAGGCGAGACCGATATTTGACGGCAATGAAATCCGTGAGCTCGAAATAGAAAAAAGGAACCGCGCAAAGGAAGTTATTGAAGAGTTTATGATAGCGGCAAACGGCGTAACTGCTCGGTATCTCTCATCCAGGAAGTTCCCTTCCCTGCGCCGTGTGGTCCGCTCTCCAAAACGATGGGAAAGGATTGTCGAGATTGCGCGGGAAAAAGGGTTCAAGCTTTCTTCTCATCCGGATTCAAGAGCACTCGAGGACTTCCTGATGAAGGAAAAAACAGCCGACCCGCTAAGGTTCCCCGACCTGTCGCTTTCGATTATCAAACTTATGGGAGCCGGTGAATACATTGCAGATTCTCCGGGAGACACTGCCCCGGGACACTTTGGTCTCGCTGTCAGGGACTATACCCATTCCACAGCCCCTAACCGTCGATACCCGGATCTCATCACCCAGCGGCTGCTGAAAGCTGCGATGGCCCAACATCCCGTCCCCTATGAGAAAGAGGATCTGGAGGCGCTGGGTAAACATTGCACAGAGGAAGAGGATGCGGCCAATAAGGTCGAACGGCAGGTTGAAAAATCCGCGGCGGCAATACTGCTGGAGCCAAGAATCGGGGACCGGTTCGATGGTATCGTTACGGGTGCGGGCCCCAAAGGCACGTGGGTCCGTCTTTTTCATCCTCCTATCGAAGGTAAAGTGGTGCATGGCTCCGAAGGGCTCGACGTAGGTGACGGGATTCGCGTACAACTGATCCGCACAAACGTGGAGCGAGGATTCATCGACTTCAAGAGAGTTGAGTGATCAATTCATTGGGTATCAGGTCTTATGAACTGCTTAAGACCTCTGGGTATCGCCTGCAAGAAAGAACTATTCACCCTGCAGACTCTGTTATAATTACGTATGCGTGCAGTATTTAATCTTTTCCCTTTATTTCTCTGCCTTTTCTCTCTGCTGACTTTCAGTAGTTGCGTCTCCTTGCCGCGAATTGAAGATTATGGTCCTTTAATTGCAGACGGCACTCCGAAAATCATCGGCCCCGAAGGACAGCTATCTCCTGAGAAAAGCAAAGCCCTTATTGACAAGCTGAAAGGGCAAGTTGAACCAACGGATATTCTGCACCGCCATATTCTCCTGGTGGAATCGGTCAGTGAGCGCCCTTTGATTACCGGGAACAAGGTGACTTTACTGATCGATGGACCGGCCACCTACGATGCGATGTTCAAAGCCATCCGAAGTGCCAAAGATCATATTAATTTCGAAACATTTACCATTGAAGATGATGAAGTCGGCCGCCGTTTTTCTGATTTGTTATTGCAGAAGCAAGCGGAGGGGGTTCAGGTCAATCTCATTTACGACAGCGCCGGGTGTTTGAATACTCCTGCCGCTTTCTTTCAGCGTTTGCGTGACGGTGGGATTCAGGCGATCGAATTTAATCCGATTGATCTTTCGAAAGCGTACGGAAAATGGCTGCTAACTCAACGCGATCATCGGAAGATATTGGTCGTAGACGGTACGGTTGCGTTTACGGGCGGTATCAACATCAGTAGCGTTTATTCCAAGAGCCTATCTGGCAAATTTCATTATGGAGATGCTCAACGTATTTTCCGGGTTCAACATTTCTGGCGTGATACCGATGTTCAAATCGAGGGGCCTGCCGTCGCAGAGTTTCAAAAGCTTTTCCTGGAGACCTGGGCAAGAGAAAAAGGGCCTGAATTTTTCAATAGGAATTATTTCCCGCTTCTAAAGCAAGAAGGGGACGATTTGATGCGGGTGCTTGGGAGTACTCCAGGACGGATGAATCGAATCACTTATATGATGTACGTCTCTGCGTTCACCTATGCTGAGAACTTCATCCATCTGACCAGTCCCTATTTTGTGCCTGACGAGCAGATGGCGAAAGCCCTAACCGATGCTGCCGAACGTGGGGTGGATGTAAAGATTATCCTTCCCGGAGCCAGCGATTCCGGACTGGCTTTTTATGCAGGAAGGTCTTTTTACAC
>JAPVTA010000058.1:0-20188 GCA_047519465.1 Thermodesulfobacteriota bacterium
CCTCCGCCCTGGAGACTGTTTCACAATGGTGGTGAATGCTAGATACGGACCAAACCCCGCCCTGGCAGGATCAGGCTCCTCAGCTTTAGAATGCAGTCATTTAGGGTATGGGTAATTGAGCCTCTTGCAAATTCGATATTTTTATGGTCTTTCACCCGAGTAGTTGCCAGATAAGAGGTTTCCGCTCTAAATCTTCGTCACCCGACCCCACCGGGGCGGGGTTTCGTCTTGCAACCGAAGTGGTCCGTCACTAATTGCGACACGGTATCAGGTGGGAGAAGGTGAGGAAAGCCTTTACGCTGGAGTTGGGGATGCCTGTTGCGGTCTGGAAGGGCTTGAATATTTGCCCTTTGTCCAATAGAATGAAATAATAAGGAGAAAATGATGACCGTCCATATTGATCCTATTCTGGTCGAAATCGGCCCCCTTCGAGTGAGTTGGTACGGGTTGATGTATGTCCTCGGATTTTTCGCTTCCTATCTCCTGGTCCGGTATCAATTGAAGAAAAAAGATTTTGGGGTTTCGAAAGTGGAAGTGGAAAATCTCTTTTTTTATCTCATCCTCGGCTTAATCATCGGAGCGCGGCTAGGGTATGTTCTCTTTTACAATCTGAAAGAGTATTTAGAAAAACCGCTTGAGATCTTCGCCATCTGGCATGGCGGCATGTCCTTTCACGGAGGGCTGATCGGCGTCCTGATCGTCGGGATTCTCTTTTCCTGGAAAAATAAGAAATCCTTTTGGAAGATCGCTGACCTCTTCATTGTCACGGCGCCCGTTGGATTGGGCTTGGGGAGAATCGGAAATTTCATCAACGGGGAGCTCTACGGCCGGGTCACTCAAGTCCCCTGGGCGATGATCTTTGCAACCGATAAAGATCACCTTCCGCGCCACCCGTCCCAACTCTATGAGAGCGCCTTGGAGGGAGGCGTCCTTTTTTTGATCCTTTGGTTTCTCAAAGACAAGAAACTTCCTGAAGGAGGGCTTTTGGCTGCCTTTCTTTCTCTTTACGGGTTGTTTCGATTTTTTGCGGAATGCTTCAGGGAACCGGACCCTCAACTCGGATTTGTCCTCGGTCCTTTTACCATGGGGCAGACGCTTTCATCCTTTATGATCGTCGGCGGAATCGTCCTCTTCCTCGTTTTGAAGGGGAGGAAGTAGGGGCAATCATTCGTCGGGGGTCGAGTAACCGATGGAGCTCTTCTTTTGAAAAAAGTCTCTCCTCCTCCGCCACGTCACGAATGGTCTTATTCTGGAGAAAAGCCTTCTTTGCAATCCGGGCTCCTTCCTCATATCCAATGCTCGGTGTCAAGGCCGTGGCAAGGGCCAGACTTTTTTCAATCATCTCTTCGCAGCGCTTGCGGTCTGCCTTCAATCCCTTGACACATTTTTCCGAAAAATGATTCACTCCATTGGCGAGGAGCTCAACGGACTGCGGCAGGTTGTAAGCGATCAACGGCATCATCACGTTTAGCTCGAAATTGCCGCTGAGCCCTGCCAGGGTGACGGCAGAGTCATGTCCGATCACTTGAGCGCATACCTGGATCAGGGACTCCGGGAGGACGGGATTGACCTTGCCGGGCATGATCGAAGAACCGGGCTGGGTTTCCGGGAGACGGATCTCCCCGATGCCACACCGGGGACCTGAACCCAGCCACCGGATGTCGTTGGCGATCTTAATGAGGCTGACAGCCGCCGTTTTCAAAGTCCCGCTCACTTCGACCGAGGCGTCCCGAGCGCCCTGTGCTTCAAAATGGTCAACGGCCTCACGGAATCGACCACCCGTTACCCGGTTGATGATGGCGATCGATTTCTTCGCAAAGAAAGGATGGGTGTTGATCCCTGTCCCAACGGCAGTCCCTCCCAACGGGAGTTCAAACAGGGACTCCATGGCCCTCTGAATTCGATGCATTCCCAATTCCACCTGACGGGCATACCCTCCGAACTCCTGACCCAACCGGACGGGCGTGGCATCCTGGAGGTGGGTTCTTCCGATTTTAAGGATGGGATGAAATTCTATTGCTTTATCCTTTAATGCCTTATGAAGGCCTCTCAGCGTCGGGAAGAGTTTTTGTTGGAGGAGGGTGACCGAGGCGATGTGGATGGCAGAAGGGAAGATATCGTTACTCGACTGGCCCAGATTCACATGGTCATTAGGGTGAACAGGCCGGTAGGTGCCTTTTTCGCTTCCGAGGATCTCATTGGCACGATTGGCAATTACCTCATTTGCATTCATGTTGGTGGACGTCCCGGACCCGGTTTGAAAGACATCGACTACGAATTGGTTATCCCATCTTCCTCCCATCACCTCTTGGGCGGCCCGCTCGATGGCCCCGGCGATTCTTTTCCCGAGGAGGCCCAATTCCGCATTGGCACGGGCCGAAGCAAATTTGATGAGACCCAGGGCATAGATGAACTCCCTTGCGAACCGCCAACCGCTCACAGGAAAATTTTCAGTCGCCCTCTGCGTTTGAGCCCCATAATAAGCCCCTTTCGGAACTCGGACAGGACCCATGGGATCTCTCTCTACCCGGTATGCCTTGCTTGAGATAGGCATCATCTTGCTCCGATAACCCCTCTCTTTCCCCCTTAATTTAAGGGGGAATGAAGGGGGGTTATAATGCGTCGAGAAATTCTTTCCAGGGTGTGCCTAACAGGGTCTCCGTCGTCGAATGTCCAAGGGCCCGAATAATCATGGCAACCTTTTCGATCTGCTTGGGGTCGGGCGCTTCAACGATGTCAACGACATCGAACCGACCCAGGGTCGCATAACTTCCCTTCCATTCAACACCCGGGCAGTCGCGCTTGATCTTCTTTGAAACCTGCTCCGCTAACTTGACAAAATGCTTTGGGTCATCAAAAGCCTCCGGTGAAAAACGACTGAGAATAATGTAAGTGGCCATCGTGCACCTCCTTGGTGAGCTGAAGGTTAAAAGATCAAAGCTCAAAGTTGAAAGCGAAACACCATGAGCCAACAGCTATAAGTCACTACGTTGCCATCCAACATTGTGGATCATCCGCAAAAAGATCGGGTTCGCCCTGGGCAGCGGAATAGGCATAAGCCACGGCCCGGCAGCCCCGACACGATGGCCAGAGAGAACATCGACCGCACTTCCCTGTATAGCTCTCCTTTCTTCTCAACTGCCAGAGGAGTTTTGAAGAAGCCCAGATCGCCCGGAGAGATTTGGTTTTCAGGTTTCCTGCAACTAGACCGATTCTCCGGCAAGGCATGACAGAACCATCGCTGGTAAGGGTTACCCCTGAAAAGCCTGCGCTGCAACCGGAGAGGGTCAGATTGCAGCCGACCGGAGGGCTGATCCCAGAAAGCGTTCCTGCTAAGGGGTCTCCGGAAAGGACCTCAAAAAAGGGGGAGCTTAAAGAGACGATTTTTTGATAGGCAGACTTGAGTTCCTGCGGGGTCAAGAACTGATCGATGAATGCTTTTCCCCTTCCGCAAGGAACCACCCGGGAAAAGCCGATACTACGAAAGCCCATTTCTCTTGCGATTTCTGTTGTCTCTTCTATCCTGCCAACATTGATCCGTGAAAGGGTGACGTTGGCACTAACTCTGTTGCCCGCTTTAACCAAATATTGAACACCTTTAGCAGCAGCATTGAAGCTTCCTTTCCCCCGAATCGATGCATGGAGGCTCGGTGGCCCTTCCAGACTGACCTGGATGTCAGATATCCCCAAATCGGAGGCCCTGTCCGCGTCTTCTTCTGTAATGAGACAGCCGTTGGTCATTAAGGCCAAACCATAACCCTTTCCTTTGGCGTAGGCCATAACATCCCAAAGCCCGTCGTAGAAAAAAGGTTCGCCTCCTGTAAAATGGATCGACGGGGAAACCCTAATGCCGTGCTCTTGCTCCCAGGCCCGAAACATTCGGGTGGCCCCGTCGATCTCACGTTTGACTTCATTCGCCGTCATCTCCTCGGCTTTCCTCCGCCCCTGATAACAATGGCGACAGCGGAGATTGCACCGCTCTGTGAGATGCCATTGAATGAAAAATTGGAACTCTTTTATTGCCGGACCGGCAATCATACGCTTTTTCAGCTCTTTCACTTGAGGCATCGCTTGCCAGGTTCAGCAGCCCGCATCATTGCCCAGAACTTCGCTTCTTGCCGTCTGGCATGCTCGTTCAAGGTGACCTTTTTCTTGGTCTTCAATCCTCCCACCTCCCTTCTGCCCGAATTGGCCTGGGTGAAAATGGGCTGCGGCACATAACCTCTATCATTACTAAATGGGGATGAAAGTAAATAAGGTAAAACCCGTATTTTGAGGAGAAAAAAACTGTACTCAAAGGTCACATCCGTTTTTTTGATGTATCCCTTTTGCAAACAAGGATGAGCAGCCATTTTCGGCTCGACGACACCGGACCTATAAGCCTACGCCGTCAACAGGGGTCTGGCAGTCGGGACAGCGAGCTGCTTTGATCCTATTGTTTCTGACAGAAAAACCTTGACGTTCGATCAACAAGCGCCGGCATCGGTAGCAATAAGTATTGTTCCCTTGCCCCACATTCCCGAGATAAACATAACGTAACCCTGCTTTCTTCCCGATGTCGTAAGCCTGGTTTAACGCCTCGAGGGGAGTGCTTTCCAAATCTTCCATTTTGTACTGAGGATAGAAACGGCTGATATGCCAGGGGATCGAAGGATCCAACAGAGCCAAAAAATTGGCAATCTCCTTCAATTCCTCTTCAGAGTCATTTTGTCCGGGCAAAAGGAGTGTTGTGACCTCGATCCAGATGTTCAACTTTTTCATGAGTTCTATATTTTTCAGAACAGGAGCCAATCTTCCTCCGCAAACCTTTCTATAATAATCATCACGAAAGGATTTAAGATCGACGTTTGCCGCATCAAGGGCGGGATGGATGGTTCGGATCATTTCCTCTGTCATATAGCCGTTGGTCACGAAAACGTTGAAAAGGCCTTTTTTTTTCGCCAATTGACTTACCTCATAGGCATACTCAAAAAAGATCGTGGGCTCGGTGTAAGTATAGGAGATACTTCTTGAGCCCGTCTGTTCTGCCTGTTGGGCCACTTCTTCAGGCTTCACCTCTTCCGGAGGGAGGCCCGATGCCTTTGCCTCCTTCACCTGAGAGATTTGCCAGTTTTGGCAGAAGCCGCATCGAAAATTACATCCCACAGCGGCAATGGAAAAGGATCTCGATCCCGGGAAGAAATGATAAAGAGGTTTTTTTTCTATAGGGTCGACATTTCGGTCAATGAGTTCTCCATAGGCATGAGTGTAGAGGACACCTTTTCGATTCTCCCTTACATCGCAGATGCCAAATTTTCCGTTGGAGATGAGGCAATGGTGGCTACACAGGAAACAGGAGACCTTGTCTTCATCCTCTTCCGCTCTTTTATAAAGCATCGCTTCCTTGAGCATAGCTCCTTCCTCTCTTGTCTGAGAAAATACGACTACGTCACACGATAACCCCCCTTCATCCCCCCTTGAATTAAGGGGGGACAGAGGGAGGTTATCAATAAAAATTGCTTATGAATAACAATAATAGTATCACATCCGCACGCTCAGCCCTCTGGCCCGAGGCGGCAAAATACAGTACTTTTCGTAATAGAATACTAGACCTACCCCATACACTTTGTGCTAATTTTCTTTATGATGGGAAAGGTGTGGACCTATTCTCTGCTAAGGAATTGGGCATGGAAAAGCCCTTCCATAAGAAAGGAAGGGCTCGGTTCCCCCTCTCCCCACTGGGGAGAGGGAAAGGGTGAGGGGCACAAGTTTAAAAGAATTTAATGCGTTCGTATTCGCTTACTATTGGATCGTGACATTGACTTTGCGGTCCCAGTCCTTAATCGGTGCGAAGATTCTGAGCATACCGGTCTCGTACCTGGCCTCTGTTTCTTCCGGCACGACTTCATGGGCCAGATTAAAGCAGCCGGAATACTCCGTATCTTGACCTCTGGGAGCTGAAACGCAGAAACTATCTTTTCTCATTTCGAGTGAGATATCTTTTTTATCAACACCGGGCATCTCCATATCAATTCTGACACGTCCACCCTGGTCATCATGGGAAAAGCAGGCGCACGGCATAATCCTTACTTTGTTGTCCATCAAAAACACCTCCTCTCTTTTGACCAAATATAATAACGGGGGTCTAAAAATTCAAGATGAACGGAGGGGGAATTTGTGGTATAAGATAAGATACTTACCCCTTCGGGAAAAAATCTGTGACGCCCATACCTTTCTGCTTTTTTGCTTGGGCAGAGGGATCGCCTGCGAGCCGTGAGGCGAGGGGTGAGGAGAAAGGGAGGTCAATCTATGGAATGGCTAAAGGGTTTCGGTATTCTGATTGGAAGAATTCTCTTGGTCTTAATTTTCCTCAAGTCAGGGATCAACAAGATCGAGAATTTCGATGGTACAGCCCAGTACATGGCCAGCCAGGGCATTGCGCCTTACACGAATTTTTTCCTTATTGGGGCGATCTTTTTTGAGCTGGCCGGCAGCATCACAGTGATCTTAGGGTATTTTGCCAGGTTCGGGGCGGTGCTGCTCCTCCTTTTTCTCATTCCGACCACGTATGTTTTTCATAACGTCTTCGTCGATCCGAAGATGATGATTCAGTTTATGAAGAATGTGGCCATGTTTGGAGGCTTACTCGTCCTTCTCGCTGTGGGCCCAGGCCGATTCAGCTTTGACTATTTTTTCAGGAGAGGAAAGAAGTGAGATGAGTGGAAAGCGTCTGGATGTCTGGTGGAAGGCCTTCCGGTTTCATTTCACCTCGGCAAGTTTCATGCCAGGAATACTCGGGGGGATGATTGCCTGGACAACGGATGGGAAATTCCTTCCGGGATATTTCCTTCTGGTGATGCTTGGCCTGATCCTCAACCATATGGCCCTCAATATGACGGATGACTACTATGACTTTCGACATCTGGTGGATGTCTTTGCAGCAGACAGTAAGAATCCGTATACCGGCGGGAGTGGGCTCCTCTCTTCGGGTTTGATCCGGCCCGAGACGATGCGGCGGGTGTTTATCACCTTCTACGTCATTGCCATCGGCATCGGTATTTTTCTGGGTATCCAGAGAGGGGCCTTTGTCCTTCTCCTCTTAGCCATCGGCTTTTTCTGCGCCTATTTTTACACGGCACCCCCCATTCGATTTGGTTATCGCGGATTGGGTGAGCTGGCCCAGCTTCTCTGTTTCGGTCCGGGCATCGGCATCGGAGCTTATTATGTTCAGTCTCAAAGAATCTCCTGGGAGGCTTTCTGGGGGACACTTCCCTTCGGGATCATGCTCTTTTCAATGATCACCATTAATGAGATCCCCGATTATCTTGAAGACCGCAAAGGAGGAAAACTGAACTTGGTGGCTCGTTTTGGCAGGGAGACGGGAGTCCGGCTGTTTATACTGAGCCTTCTTTCGGCTTACGGCGTCATTTTGGCGGGGGTGCTCTTAGGGAAGATCCCCATCCTGGGGTTGATCTCTTTGCTGACCCTTCCGGTTGCGTACAAGACAATTTCCGTGTTGAGAGCGCATTACCAAGAGCCCCTGAAGATGGCTCCGGCGAATCTGGGGATGATCTGCACCCATAACTTTACTGCGATTTTGCTCGCCCTCGCTTACTTTGTCCGAGGGTTTCGATCAGAGGCTCTGATTCCTTCGTTTATTCCGTTGATCGTTTTGACCATGCTTTACATTCCCGTCGCCAGGTTGATTGGAAGAGCCGTATTTTCAAGGAAAGGATGAAGCGGAAACAGCGCGCCTTTTGACTCAAAAGGAGGAGAGAGTGGAGAGGGGATTCTATTTGTTAGAATTCGTCGGAGCTGAGTGACCCCACTGCCACAAGATGGCTCCTCTCGTGGAGAGGTTAGAGCAAGAAGAGGGGATAAACATCGCAAAGCTCGAGGTATGGCATAACGAAGCCAACGCCACGCTCATGAGGGAATTTGACAAAGGCTATTGCGGTGCGGTCCCTTTCTTCTTCAATAAGAAAACGGGAAAGTGGATCTGCGGCGAGGCAGATTACGACCGATTGAAGAAGTGGGCACTGGAATAAATGAAGTTTCAAGTTGCAAGTCTCAAGTTCCAAGTTTTGAATTGTGTGATGAGAGTGCCAGTGTACCGTCACAGCCATGACTTTACAATGTTGTCATTCCGGACTTGATCCGGAATCCAGTCTTTTCAACCTGGATTCCCGCTTCTGCGGGAATGACAGTACTACGAGTGTTGTAATGCAGTGTCAGAGACACTGCACTAAGTATTTGAACCTGAGGCCTTAAACTTGCAACTTGAAGCTAAGAACTTTAAAAGGAGAAATCATGGGCCTGTTTGAAGATTATGATCCCCTGAAGGGAAAGATGTTTCAGATTCTGAAACCCGATGGAACACTGCAGCCGGGGCTAAACCCTCCGATTGATGACAAACAGACATTGGCTCTTTATCAGAAGATGGTCTTCATCAGACTGGCCGACCAACGGGGGCTCCTGCTTCAGCGTCAGGGACGGTTTGGAACGTATGCACCCGTCTGGGGTCAGGAGGCTTGCCAGGTCGGAAGCGGTTACGTTCTGCAAAAAGGGGATTGGGTTTTCCCTGCCTTCAGAGAGATCGGGATCACCCTGATGATGGGGATTGCCCTTAAGAATTTCATGCTCTACTGGATGGGAAATGAGAAGGGGGGGCATGCGCCGGAGGGAATCAACATGATGCCGGTTTCCATTCCTGTTGGAACCCATATCCCACAAGCCGTAGGGACGGCCTGGGCAGCCAAACTGAAGGGCGACAAGGTTGTTACCGTGGCGTACTTCGGCGACGGAGCGACGTCCAAAGGCGATTTCCATGAGGCGTTGAATCTTGCAGGAGTTTTTAAGACGCCGACAGTCTTCTTCTGCCAGAACAACCAGTTTGCCATCTCCGTTCCAAGGGCGAGGCAGACTGCTTCAGCGACGATTGCGCAAAAAGCTATCGGCTACGGATTTGATGGGATTCAGGTGGACGGAAACGATCTTTTCGCAGTGATCACGGCAACGAAGGAAGCTGTAGATAAGGCCCGCTCCGGAGGAGGACCGACACTGATCGAAGGCGTTACGTTCCGATTCGGACCTCATACCACAGCCGATGACCCAACCAAATATCGGACCGATGAAGAGATCGAACGTTGGAAACCATTGGATCCGCTGGTCCGACTGAGATTCTATTTAAAGGGAAAAGGACTGTGGAGTGAAGAGGTTGAGAATCGAATGTCGGAGGACGCCCAGAAGGAGATCGACCAGGCGGTCAAGGATGCGGAATCTGTCCCCGCGCCAGGGCCAAAAGAAATCTTCGAATCTGTTTTTGCGGAGATGACGCCGCAGCTCAGGGAGCAGCTGGAGTATTTGAAATCGACTCTGTAATTTGACGGTTCCGGGAATGTAGAGACGTAGAATCGTCATTCCGGGCAACCCCGGCCTTGAGCCGGGGGTGACCCGGAATCCAGAGATAACTGGATTCCTGCTTTCGCAGAATGACTTTTTTCAGGAAAGAACATCTGACTAAACACCTCCTCTCCCCTGGCGGGAGAGGATTGAGGTGAGGGGGAAATGAGCTCAATTGTTCACCACCACCTCGATCCTCCCCCATCAAGGGGGGAGGATAACCCCTAGTTTAGGCAACCTGTTTTTTGAAGGAGGGGAACGATGCCCAAACTCAATATGGTGGAAGCACTGAATCTGGCGCTTCGAGAGGAGATGGAAAGGGACAGCAGGGTTGTTCTCTTTGGCGAGGACGTAGGGAAAGAAGGAGGTGTCTTTCGCGTCACTGACGGACTTCAACAGAAGTTTGGACCTGACCGGGTGATCGATACACCGCTGGCAGAGTTGGGGATTGCGGCCACGGCCCTCGGAATGGCCGTTTACGGTCTTCGGCCCATTGGAGAAATTCAGTTTGAAGGCTTCCTGTATCCTTGTCTCGATCAGATCAACAATCACATCGGCCGAATGCGTAATCGTTCAAGAGGGAGATTCACGTGTCCCCTGGTCATCCGGGTTCCTTACGGAGGGGGCATCCATGCGCCAGAGCATCATTCCGACAGCCCAGAAGCCATCTTGGCCCATATCCCCGGGATAAAAGTCGTTATCCCTTCAACGCCTTACGAAGCGAAAGGCCTTTTGCTCTCCTCGATTCGAGATCCCGATCCGGTTATCTTCATGGAGCCTAAACGCATCTACCGGGCCGTACGGGAAGAAGTTCCAGAAGGCGATTACACGATCCCTCTCGGAAAGGCAAGATTGGTTCAGGAGGGAAAAGATGTAACGGTCATTGCGTACGGAGCGATGTTAAGAGAGGCGCTGAATGCAGCGGAGCAGCTCAAAGGGGATAAGATCGATCCCGAGATCATCGATCTCAGAACCATCTCTCCCATGGACGTGGAATCCGTTGTTACCTCTATCAAGAAAACGGGCAGGGGAGTCATCGTCCACGAGGCGCCAAAAACCTGTGGTTTGGGTGCGGAGATCATCGCTCTGATCAATGAAAAGGCGCTCCTTTCCCTTCAGGCACCCGTTGAGAGGGTGACGGGGTTTGATATTCCTGTCCCTCTGATGAAGGCCGAACACTATTATCTTCCCAATCCTAAACGGATCGCGATGGCTGTAAAAAAGGTAATGAGCTTCTAGCTGTATCTCAGGATAAGGTTAAGGCCGAGGTTGAGAAAAAACAAAGACTTAACCTTAGTCTAAACCTCAACCTGATATTTTCTTGGGGGTGCGATATGGCATTCGAATTTAAATTTCCTGACATCGGAGAAGGGTTGACAGAGGGCGAAATAGTCCGTTGGCTGGTGAAAGAAGGGGACGAGATCAAGGAGGGGCAGCCCCTTGTTGAGGTAGAGACCGATAAGGCTCTTGCAGAGATTCCTTCGCCAAGAACGGGAACCATCTTGAAGATACTGGCCAAAGAAAAGGAGATTGTGAAGGTGGGTCAGGTGATCGTTGTGATTGGAGAGAAGGGCGAAGCATTGGCCGCCCCGACTCCCAGGCCCTCTGCCGCGGCTCCTAAGCCCAAATCAGTGGGTGTGGTGGGTGAGTTGGAAGAAGCGCCCGAAGAAGCGTCTGTCGTAGTCCCGGCGGCAAGGATGAAGGTGGAGCCGACCAAGCCGGTCCTCGTGAGCGAACATGCACTGGCCACACCTTCCGTTCGAGCCTTGGCAAGGGAATTAGGCGTTGACATCAATCAGGTGCAAGGGACAGGGCCCGAAGGCAGGGTCCTCGAGAAGGATGTGAGGCAGCTTGCCGAAGGCAAAGTGAAGCCTGCCGAAGCAGTGAAAGAAGTGAAAAAGGTCAGAAAGTATGACCTGTACGGATATGTGGAACGCATTCCTTTGCGAGGAGTCAGGCGGTCGATTGCCAAAGCCATGGTAAAATCGAAGTACACTGCCCCCCATGTCACGGCCATGGATGATGCGGATGTCACCGAACTCTGGAAGATCCGGGAGAAGGAGAAGAAGGCGGCGGAGAGCAAAGGAATTAAACTGACGATCTTGCCGTTTGTTATCAAGGCTGTTATCGCGGGTCTGATTGAGCACCCTTATCTCAATGCGACCTTGGACGAGGAGAATGAAGAGATCCTCCTGAAGAAATATTTCAATGTCGGCCTCGCCACGGATACGCCCGAAGGGTTGATGGTTCCAGTGGTCAAGAACGCCAAAGAGAAGTCCATCTTCGAGCTGGCACAGGAGTCGGCCCAGTTGGCTGAAAAGGCAAGGACCAGGACCATCGACCTGGCCGACCTGAAAGGGGGAACCTTTACCATCACCAACTACGGAGCGGTGCGGGGGACTTACGGGACTCCGATCATCAATTATCCCGAAGTGGCCATCCTGGGTATCGGGAGAATTCAGGAGATGCCTGTCGCGAGGAATGGAAAGGTGGTCGTCCGAAAGATCCTTCCCCTCTCTCTTTCCTTTGACCACCGGGTGGTTGATGGCGCTGAAGCGGCGCGCTTTCTCAGCACCCTCATTTCCCGCCTGGAAGACCCCGATCTGATTCTACTGGAGACCTAAGCATAAGAAGAACCAGGCCCTGGCACTCTTTTTCTTTGGCGGAGCCTGTTGCAGCTGGATGGTTTCAGGAGGAATAAGGCTTTTCAGATAATTTTCATACTGGAGAACAATCTCTTTCGGGTTAAGGGTGAGATATCTCGCATAAACATTCAAGAACCCTTTGACGTAGGGGATGGCAGGAAGGAGCTCATATCTGTCTTCTTCGATGGCCTTGAGGTAGTGTTCTCTGACCTTGGTGGACTTAGAGATTTCCTCCAAAGAGATGTTTCGCGTCTCCCTTTCTTTTTTCAAAAATTTCCCCGGAGACTCCATAATTCCTTGCACCGAAGAAGGTCCGAACTGTTAATTGGTTTCTTGCATTCCTGAAGCCGTGAGCGTTCGAAATGAAAAATACTGATCGAAATGTAAGCAATTGTCATGCCAAAGAATAGGAATTGTAATATGTTGAAACTTATTGAGATTATGAACCGAGGAGATCAATGGGGTATCGTTTTGTGCCGAATTTGGGCACGCTTGTGACTATTTTTCTCAAGAAAAGTGTGTAAGCTACGATTAAAAAAAAGGCAGGCCGTGCGGCCTGCCCTTCTGAAAACGTTTTTTTTTGCCGTACCGCTACTTTTCTTCCCAGTAGGGTTGAACGCCATAGTATTTGTAAACGTTTTCCGCATAGCGATGATCGGTCATGTCGGCCATTCTAAAGTCAGGAGAGTCGACCAATTTTTCCTTCGTTGTTTGAAGCGTGAACGTATTCCGGTCACTTTTTGACAATTCACGGAAAGGAACCGCAACCATTCTGCCTTCACTTCCTCCTACATCGGAGAGGACTGAGTAGACAACCCGATCGCTGCTGAAATCAATCACGAAATCATCCACCCGGGCAACCTCTTCCTCTTTGGAGGTTTGGACGGGAGTACCCAATAAGGCTGTTGCATGAAACGCTGCCATGGGTATGGGTTCCACGGAATAGAGGAAGCGGGTCTGAGCCCAGTGGTTGAAGGGTTCTTCGACAGAAGGTCCTCCCACGCTAAAGTGGCTTGCAAAATCTTCAAACTTGTTAAATACGTAAACGCCGTTACCGGTATGCGAAATGGCCGCAAAAGGCACTGTCACCGGTCGAGCCCCTCGTTGCTGGACATCAGAAAGGACCACCTCTAAGACATGTCCGGTTTCCGAGTCAATCACTAAGTCGCTGATTTGTCCCAGATAGTCTCCCTCTGTTGTCAGCAGTTGAGCACCGATCATGCTACTCGCTTCCAACGTATCCCAGCCGGTGATGTCCGACTGGCCGTACAATGATATCATCCCCTCTGGGAATTCCACGGAAGATGACGTTCCGACACCGACAAGTAAAGTAGCAAATGCGAAGACTGTTATGAGTGAAACCATTATTTTCTTCATGGCATAGCCCTCCTTTTCCATTGGCCTTCCTGAGAGGCCAATTTACTCTTTGTTTAACAGATAATAATCGGATCTTTTGTTGTCAAGGAAAGAACAGGCGGGTCCATTCTTAGATATCCGGCATCAAATTTCAATGGAATATCTCCGGTATGAGCAGTTTATCCAAATCCCGATTTGGAGAGTGAACCCTTTTCCTCAGCTTGTCTTTGCGAGTCCCGCTGAAAGCGGGAAAAGGTGCGTGGCAATCTCTCTGAAGAAAACGAGAGTGCTTCGTTTCACTCGCAGAGACAGTTTTCTGAATCGGGATTTGGAGTTTATCTTTGCCTTGTTTATCGAAAAGAGAATGAATATATTAAAGACAAACCTTCACCAGAGGTGCGTTATGTTTCCCAGAAAAAGTTCGTTTGCGATCCTACTGCTTGTTGTTCTTCTGGCAGGATGTGCCGGGGCACCTGTTCGGCCGGTGCTCAAAGAGGATCTCAGCGTTCCCTCTGGAAAGATCGAGAGGAATCAATTCACCGGTATTCGGTACCCATTCAATGTTTCGGCCCCCCTCCGTTGGACAATGACGACCCAATTCCTTGATTTCATGCAAGAACTGGGTTATGACAAACCTTCTCCGACGGACAAGGAACAGACGGAGTTATATGTTTTTAATCCCCTGACCCAGTCGAACGTCCAGTTCGATTTTAGTCCTGCGAATCCTCGCTTTGTCGCTAGCCAAGAAGTAATGGAGGCACTGGTTGGTGCGGGAGCCAGCAGCTTGAAAGACGAGTGGGAGAAGGAAGGTGTCCGGGTTGAGGTCGGCCCCACAGAAGGGGTGACCCTGAAGGGCGTTCAATATGCTGCAAAAAAATATGTTACTTACGTCATAGGAGGTGTGAAACGGGAGCAGGGCTGGATTTATGGGTTTACCGAACCCTGCCAGATCTTCATCCTTTATATGATATTCGATAAGGAAGGCACAAACGACCGCCAGGATATGAAGGGTATTTTGAATTCCTTTGAAGTGGTCATGTCAAAGAAGTAGAATTTTGAGAAGAAAGGAGAAGAGAGAATGGCAACCAAACCAAAAGTGAAAGCGAAAGTTTACAAATGTAAGACGTGCGGGTTGGTGACGACCGAGAAAGGTCATCTCTGCAGTCCCCAAGAGGTCAAGAAAGCATACACCTGCGAGTATTGCGGCATCACGGTTAGTAATCCAAGGCATGTTTGCAAGCCGAAGGTTGCAAAATTTGGTTATGTCTGTGATGCCTGCGGCCGGGTGGCAGTGGGTAAAGAAGAAGTATGCCAACCCAAAAAGATAAAAAGTTAGATTGAGGAATTGCGAATTCGGGGAGTAGCAATTTGGTCGCTCAACCGAAAGTAAAGTTTCCCGCCCTAAAGGGGGGGCTTTCCGGCAAGGTTGTTCTTTCATATTGTGCCTTTTTCTGCCCGCCGGTAGGCAGGGATCCCGCCCTGAAGGACGGGGCTTGCAGGGCACGAACCGTTCAATCTTGAAAGACCCTCAAACCCGTCGTTTGAAGGGCCTTGATACTTCGACGGCGCCAACCCCCATCCTTCTAGGATCGGGTGAAAGACGCCGTCGAAGTATCAACCCTGAGTAAACCCCGGCTTTAGACCGGGGAAAGTCGATGGGTTGATTTTTTAGAGGTCATGGTTTGTAGTAGAAATATTGAGTCTGAGATAGGACGGAGGACTTTCATGGAGAAGTTGGAACTGAAGAAAGGGGTTTATTGGGTTGGAGCCATTGACTGGAATATAAGGGACTTCCACGGCTATTCCACCCCCTATGGGACAACGTATAACGCTTATTTAATTCTGGATGAGAAGAAAATTCTTGTGGATACGGTGAAAGTCCCTTTCTATCCAGAGATGCTGGGACGGATTTCGGAGATCATCGATCCATCAAGCATTGATGTGATCGTTTCGAATCATGTAGAAATGGACCACTCCGGATCGCTCACGCAGATGTTCGAACGGGTTGGCAATCCGATTGTCATCACCTCTGAGAGAGGCCAAAAGGGTTTGGCCAAGCATTATAAAAAGGCGATGAACTTTAAGACCGTGAAGAGCGGAGAGACGTTTTCCATCGGTCGCCGAACTCTCACCTTTGTGGAGGCTCCGATGCTTCACTGGCCGGATAGCATGTTCACCTATTTGAAAGAAGATCAGCTTCTCTTGCCTAACGATGCCTTCGGTCAACACGTCGCCTCTTGCCAGAGGTTCGAGGATGAGGTCGGGGATGAGGTGATGAAACACGCCGCGAAATATTACGCCAATATCCTCTGGCCTCTGGCGCCCCTCATATTGAAAAAAGTAGATGAGGTCGTGAAGATGGGCATCCCTATTGACATGATTGCTCCCAGCCATGGCCTCATCTGGAGAAAGAACCCAGGCCGGATTATTCAGGCCTATGTGGACTGGAGCCAGGGAAAAGCCGGGAATAAGATCCTTGTTGTCTACGACACGATGTGGGGAAGTACTGAGGCCATGGCCAAGGCCATCCTCAAGGGCCTGATCGAGGAGGGAGCCGAGGCAAGGCTGCTCCATCTCCGATCTAATCATCGGAGTGATATCGTCGCGGAGATGCTGGATGCCAAGGCGATCCTATTAGGGTCGCCCACTCTGAATAACGGGATGTTTCCCACGATGGGAGATTTTCTAACGTATATGAAGGGGTTGAGACCCAAGGGGAAGGTTTTCGGTCTCTTTGGATCCCATGGATGGGGAGGCGGAGCAGTCAAGGAGATGAGAAAGGTTCTGGATCAGGAGAAATTCGAGATATGGGAAAAGGAGCTTCCTATCCAATATATCCCGGATCCAGAAGAATTGAAGAGTGCGATTCAATTCGGGAGAGAATTTGCCCAAAAAGCGATAAAAGGAAGTGACTAAAGTGAGCTAAAGTTTTGAGTGAACTAAAGTTAACTTTAGGCATTTTAGTCACTTTTAACTTTAGTCACTTGGATTAGCCTATGAAAGAGCAACCAGGAGCTTATAACGCGATTGTTCTCGACCATTTCAAGCGTCCCAGGAATATGGGCGAGATGGAGAATCCGGACGGCATCGGGGAAGCTCAGAATCCTGTATGCGGAGATACCATGCGACTCTTTATCAAGGTCGAGGCAGGGCGAATCGTCGATGCGACATTCCTGACCTTTGGGTGCGGAGGGGCCATTGCTTCTTCGAGCATGACGACGGAGATGATCAGAGGAAAAACGGTTGAAGAGGCTCTGATGATTTCAGATCGGGTGATCACTAAGGCCCTCGGCGGACTTCCACCGACCAAGGTCCATTGTTCCATCCTGGCAGAGAACGCCATCCGGGCCGCTGTTTCAGATTATCGGAAGAAAAACCCCTGATCCCTTTCCCTCTCCCTGCGGAGACTGTGTCACAAATATGAAGACCTGTTCTAAATAAAGCGGAAGAGGCGGTCGGGTGAGAAAGCTTTAGAGCGGAAACCTTTAGATGTGAAATTCAGACGTTTGAAAGCCATGAAATGACCCGTTTTGCATGTGCACCGGTTAGTCATTCCTAAAAGACCGCATTCTAAAGGTTTGAAATCCGACTGTCTCTTCCGCCAGTACCCGGATTCCAAGAAAGTCTGACGGAGGAGAGGGATCGGGTAAGGGGATCAAAAAGAAGAGTAAGGAGGATTCAGAGGATGATCGGAAGGGAGCCTGCTGTCCATTTGTTGAAGAAAGTGGTTCGGGAATCCCCTGCCGATCAGACGGAAGCCATCCTTTTGACAGAGGACTCTTCACTCACCCGTTTTGCTGGTTCCGCCATTCACCAGCATGTGGCAGAGAGAAACCAGACGGCCATCCTCCGGGTGATTTTGGGGAAGAAGATTGCTGTGGTCACAACCAATATTTGTCGGCCCTCGTCGTTAAAAAAATCTCTTGAGAAAGCGATCTCACTGGCCAAGGTTCAACAGCCCAACGACCAATTTATTTCTCTGCCAGGTCCCGAACCCATCCCCGAGATCGAAGCTTTTTCTCCCCATATCAGCCGCCTCACACCCAATACCAAGGTGAAGATGATCAAAGGCCTGTTAGGGCGAGTCAAAGAGAAGGGGTGTAAAGGCTCTGGTGCCTTTTCGAACGGAGAGGTTGAACTGGCCGTCGTCAACTCTCTCGGGGTGGAGGCCTATCAGAGATTTTCCGACCTGTTCCTTCATCTGATTACGGAAAATGAGAAGAGTTCGGGCTATGCGAGTTTCGTGTCGAGGGACCCTGCCCAATTAGACGTTGATTCTTTGGCCCGAGAGGCCGTCGGAAAGACCTCCGGGGAAGAACCGACTCAGATTGAACCGGGGGAATATGAGGTTATTTTAGAACCATACGCAGTGAGTGAGCTCTTATCCTTTCTGGGCTATCTGGGTTTTCATGCCCTCGCCGTCCAGGAAGGTCGAAGTTTTTTCTCTAACCGGTTCGGGGAAAAAATGGCGGATGAAAAAATCACCGTCTACGATGACGGTCTTGACCCGGAAGGATTGCGAGTGCCTTTCGACTTCGAAGGCCTTCCAAAGAAGAAGGTCACTTTTTTTGACAAAGGGGTGGCGAAAGAGGTGACCTACGATTCCTTCACTGCAGGCCGGGAAGGAAAGAAATCTACCGGGCACGGCTTGATCGCACCCAATACGGAAGGCCCCATTCCGATCAACCTCTTTATGGAAGGAGGGGATTCCTCTTTGGAAGAGATGGTCAAATCTGTTCGAAGGGGAATTTATGTGACCCGCTTCCATTACACCAATGTGGTGGAACCTATGAAGGCCGTCATCACGGGGATGACCCGAGACGGGACTTTTTTGATTGAGGAAGGGGAGATCAAAAGGCCGATCAAGAACCTAAGGTTTACGGAATCCATCCTGAAGGCGCTTTCTCGAGTGACCGGCGTATCGAAGAGCCGAAGGATTTGCTCGGAAGGAACGGTCTATTCGAGACGGTTTGTTACCGGCACGGTGGCCCCTGCCGTCAAAATAGAGGGATTCAATTTCTCAGGAGTTTCCGTATTATGAGTGAACTAAAGTGTCTAAAGTGAGCTAAAGTGTCTAAAATTAAGAATATGGACAATAAGGAATTTTCAAAACTACTTGAGAAAAATCTCTAGCCCTATTGCCAAAAGATAACTTTAACCACTTTAGTCACTCATAACTTCAGGCACTTTGAGAGAGGGTGTGATTATGAAGGACCTCATAGAGAATATTCTTGATCTGGCGAAGCTGAAAAAGGTGACCTATGCCGATACTCGAATTGTCCGGCGCCAGAGCGAAGAGATCGAGGTGAAGAATGGGAAAGTGGAGGCTCTGACCCATGATGAGGATTTCGGCTTCGGAATCAGAATCCTTTTCCAAGGCGCCTGGGGATTTGCCTGCAGCTCAAAAGTGACCCGGACGGAGATGGAAGCAGTTTTCGGCAAGGCCCTGAAGATTGCCAAAGCCAGTTCAAAGGCAAAGGGGAAGGAGATCGTCTTCCCATCCGCTCGTCCCGTAGTCGATCGATATAAAACCCCGATTTCGGTCGATCCCCTTGATGTCGCTCCCGAAGCAAAACTCGACCTCCTTATGAGGGCCGATGAGATGATCCGTAGGAATACAAAAGTGAAAATCTCCGAAGCCTTCTCAGGTTCTTATAAAACGGAGAAGACATTCGCTTCCACTGAAGGTTCTTATGTCGAACAGGAAATTATCGAGTGCGGAGCAGGCATCTCTGCCACGGCCATTGAGGGAAATGAGATCCAGGTTCGCTCCTATCCCAATTCTTTCCGTGGGAATTTTTCTACGCAAGGTTACGAGTGGATTGAGAAGTTAGCCCTTCAAGACAAGGCCGAGAAGATCGCCGATGAAGCTGCCCAACTTCTTTCGGCAAAGCCCTGCCCATCCAAGACAACCACCTTAATCTTAGATAGTTCACAACTGGCCCTTCAGATCCACGAATCCATCGGCCATCCTATTGAGTTGGACCGAATTCTCGGGACCGAAGCCAGTTATGCCGGCACCAGTTTTCTAAAGCCAGAGAGGGTAGGTCATTTCAAATACGGTTCAGAGCTGGTCAATATCGTTGCTGATGCTACCTGTTCTGGCGGATTGGGGACCTTCGGCTACGACGACGAAGGGACGAAGGCCCAGAGGGTTCCGATTATCTCTCGTGGGATTTTAGTTAATCTTTTGACGTCAAGGGAGACGGCCCACCATCTGAAAAAAGAGAGCAATGGGACGATGAGAGCCGACGGCTGGAGTCGTATTCCTCTGATCCGGATGACGAACATTAATCTCGAACCCGGAGAGTGGACGTTAGACGAGATGGTCGCCGACATGGAGGAGGGGCTTTTCCTTACAACCAACCGAAGTTGGTCGATTGATGACAAGAGAATAAACTTCCAGTTCGGAACCGAGGTCGGCTGGGAAATCAAAGGAGGCAAACTTGTCGAAATGGTCAAGAATCCCACCTATACCGGGATCACTCCGAAATTCTGGAATTCTTGTGACGCGATTGGGAATCGAGATCACTGGCAGATGTGGGGGACGCCCAATTGCGGGAAGGGTGAGCCTGGCCAGGTGGCGCATGTCGGCCATGGCACAGCACCAGCCAGGTTTAGGAATGTTCAAGTAGGAGTGATGAAGGGATAATAAAAGTGACTAAAGTGAACTAGAGTGATCTAAAGTGGCTGAAGTTAGAATGCATGGACAATAAAGAATTTTCAAAACTACTTGAGAAGAGGACCCGTGATTTCGGTGTCAGGATTATCCGGTTGTCGGCAGCTTTGCCTTTAGTCACTCATAA